>JACKHF010000002.1:0-600000 GCA_020639155.1 Phycisphaeraceae bacterium | reverse complement strand
GTCAGCGATAAACGACGCTGTCACTGCTGGATACGGCTCGGGCAACCCGACCACGATTCTCGTTCGTCCCGGCAACTATGTTGGCAATGTGAACCTTGTTGGCGGAATCCACCTTACAGGCGTTGTCGGCGTGAAGTCGTTTGCCACTCAGATCACTGGTCAGGTCACACACACATCCGGTGTGGTCTCGCTCGTCGGCATCGACATTTCGAATCAGGGTGGCGCTGGCGACGCACTTATCATCACCGGCACAAACGCAGCCACGCAGGTCTATCTTACTGACTCGGTCGTCTACTCCGGTGGCGCAAACTCCAGCGTCTATATCGACGTTGAACAGGGCGGCTCGTCCGGCGTGACATTCAACAACGTCAACTTCCGCAATGTCGGCGGCACTGGCATCCCCGTGCGTGTCATCAGCGGCACCATCCAAGGTGCCCACGGCACGTTCTGGCCGCAATCGGCAACAACCGCTGCGATCGAACTGACCTATGGCGGTGTTGGTGGCGACTACGGTCGCGCATGGATCAGAGACTCGGACGTGTTCGGCAAGATCGTTGCTGACGGACCTGCAGTCCCACCGACCGGCGCTGTGCTTGACCTTGTGTCGAGCCAGATCCGTTGCGGCAACGGCGTTGCAATCGATGAAACCAGCAGTGGTGGTATGAAGATGCTCGATGTCTTCGTCCAGCCCGATCCATCGCTGACAGGCGATGTGGTAAACTCGAATGGTAACTTCTACTACGGGCTGCTGACATACACCAACCCGTTGCAGACCATGCCCGTTGCAGCAACACTACTCCCCGGCTCGGGTCCAACCGGCCCTGCTGGTCCGCAAGGTCCACAGGGTCCCGCCGGTCCGCAGGGACCAACCGGTGCGACGGGTGCAACAGGCCCGGTTGGTCCGCAGGGACCAACTGGCGCAACGGGCGCAACAGGTCCCGCAGGAACAACCGATTGGAACGGACTCACGAACGTACCTGCAGGTTTCGCAGACAACATTGATAATGACACGATGTACTCGGCTGGAACCGGACTTCAACTGGCCGGAACAACGTTCTCAATCCCCGCAGGCGGAGTAACAGCAACTGAGATTGCAAACATCACTCGTACAGTGATGTATTCAGGAAGCAACTTTACACCCAGCAGCACTTCAACATTCGATCTGGATAACTCGGTTAGCTTGTATCGCCGGGTGCGTGTCGTCTCATTCGCTGGTGCGAACAACGATGGATACATGACACTGACATTCAGGGTTCCGGACGATTACGTTGGTCCGACTGCTTCGGATCTGTCAGCAAATCCCGGTCTTCAGACACCACGCCTGCGATTCGTTCTTGCTTCTGATGAGCAGGCTGCAAACAACGGAGCCGCAGACCTCGATTTCAGTTTCGCAGAGTTGTCTCAACTCACCTTGTCTGCAGGTGCCAATCTCTTGCGATACAACATCTCAGGAGACGCTGCTGGCGCAAGCGCAGCACTATGCCCCGACTTGGAAGAGGCGGTTCCATCGGTCGTTGTTATTCCAGAATCCGGTGACGTATGGAGCACATCGGAGGGGTCACTGACATCGTGGACCGCTGGCCAGACAGTCGTGCTCACAGTCGCACGTCGGGGTGGCAATACAACGTCTGATCCCAACTCCCAGCGAGTCGGTATCATGTCATTCTCGTTTGACTACGAGTCAGCACAGTAAGGGGGAGGCACACATGAAAACAACTGCTTCCCATATTGTATTGCCCAGCCTATTGCTGCTTGTCTGTGCAGATACCGCTTCCGCTCAGGTTGCAATCTCGTGGCAGACAATCGACGGAGGTGGTGGCATCGCTCAGAACGGCTCGCTCCGCGCACACGGCACAATCGGCCAGCCCGATCCGGAAGTCATGACAGCCGGGTCGCTCGCAATCTCCGGGGGATTCTGGTTCCACATCCCCGAACCGGTGCCATGCTACGCGGATTGCGATTACAACGGCGTGCTGAACATCTTTGACTATATCTGCTTCGGGAACGTGTATAGCGCCCAGGATCCATACGCAGATTGCGATGGAAACAACACGCTGAACATCTTCGACTACATCTGTTTCGGCAACGCGTATGCGGCGGGCTGCCACTAACCGGAGAATGCCATTGGCCTGCATCGGCAGGTGAATACAATCCCTGAATGCACACTATGCAAGCGATGTGACGACAGACACGGCGTCTTCGTCACCGCTTGCTTTTCTTTGGTGGAAGTGAATGAACGAGCAGACACCATCGCACACATCAGCACAGAACAAGGCTGCCATCATTCGCGCGATTGAATCACAGTCGGCAGATGACTGCATTGCGTGGTTTGATGCATCGCCGATGGCTGACATCGTCCATGATGTCGCTGCACTATCGACTCACCAGCGGACAAAGCTGCTTGCGCTGTTGCCAACGGAGTCCGCTGCGGAAATCGTTGAGCAACTGCCATTCTCGCAAACAACAGACGTGCTTGAAGAGCTTGAGCCTTCCGCTGCTGCACAGATTCTGGAAGTGCTCCCAAGTGATGAATGCGCCGACATCATCAGCGAACTCGATGAAGCAGCCGCGAGTGCGATTCTCGATAAGCTTGATGCAGCCGTGGCGGATGATCTTCGCAGACTGGTTGCATACGACGAGGAATCAGCTGGCGGCTTGATGCTGACCGAGTATCTGGCATTCGTGGAAACTCAAACCGTTGCAGACGTTATTGCCGATTTAACAACCAACGCGGAAAAGTACGCAAAGTACAATATCCAGTACACATATGTTGTCGATAAAGAAGCAAAGCTCATGGGCGTTGTGCCGTTGCGTCGGCTGTTGCTTGCTGGGCGCAACACGCTGCTGCGCGAAGTGATGATCGCAAACCCTGTCTCTGTCGTTGATCAAATGGAGCTCCAGCCGCTCGCATCTGTGTTTCGTGAGCATCCGTACATGGGGTTGCCCGTTACAACGCTGGACGGTGTGCTGCGAGGTGTTGTCGAACGCAGCGCAGTCGAGCACGCGCTGACCGAAGAAGCAGACGATCTGTATCGCCAGTCGCAGGGCATTGTGGGCGGTGAAGAGCTCAGATCAATGCCATTGATGCTTCGCTCCCGCAGAAGACTCGCGTGGTTGTCGGCAAACATTGTCCTGAACATGATCGCAGCAAGCGTGATCGCGATGCACCAGGACACGCTTAGCGCGGTCATCGCGCTCGCGGTGTTCCTTCCGATGATCTCAGACATGAGTGGATGCTCTGGGAATCAGGCGGTTGCTGTCAGCATGCGTGAGCTGACGCTCGGTGTGACTCGGCCGCAGGATCTCCTGCGTGTGCTTATGAAGGAGAGTTCTGTCGGACTGATCAACGGCGTTGTCCTTGGCGTGCTGATCGGGTGCGTCGCATCAATCTGGCAGGGCAGTCCGATGCTTGGCGTTGTCGTTGGCGGTGCGCTCATGATTAACACTGTGGTTGCTGTATGTATTGGCGGGTCGATTCCACTGGTACTGAAACGCTTCAAGCTCGATCCCGCGCTCGCGTCGGGACCCATCCTGACAACGGTCACCGACATGTGCGGGTTCCTGCTCGCATTGACGTTCGCGTCAATGCTGCTGACACAAGTTCCTCCCTCAGCATAAAAATGCACCCCATTCCTGATGGAACGGGGTGCGAGAAAGTGAACAGAACTGAATTCAGAAGAACTTCTTAGCCATGCCCAGCACATCGTCCATGACACTGCCATCACCGTCCTGATCGAGCAGACTTGAGAGCATGGAGCGTGACTGCTTTGGTTCCGGTGCGGGTGTTCCACCGCCGCCAATAAGACCTGAAACAAAGTTGCCGAGCCCGCCCTGTTGCTGCTGCTTACCAAGCCCGCCCATGAAGAGTGTGGCGGCCATCGGAAGCATCTTCTTGATGGTGCCGATGTCAACACCGGTCTTTGCAGCAGCGTTTGCAGCAACCTCGCGCGACACTTCCTTGCTGCCGAAGATGTGTCCGAGAATTGCGTTGCCCTCGGCTTCCGTCTCTGCCTTGCCGAAAAGCTCGGCTGGATTTTCCAGATAGCGAGCGTGATTGCCGTTGGACAGAGCGCCCATGAGCGACTGCAAGCCATCATCTGACTGTGTGTTCTTCTTCACTCCAGCACCGAGCGCAGGAGTGAGATGCTTCATAACAGCTGCTGCCTGATCGCCGCCGATGCCGAACTTCTTTGCGAGCGCTTCAACGGCTGCGTTCTGCCCGTGACCCATGATTGTGTCGAGAATGCCCATGTGTTTCCTCCCCAGTCGCGAGTGAATGTGGCACCGCGCGATCCACCATCGCATCGCGTGCTGCCCGACTATAGCAGGACACATGATGGGACGTTTGCTCGTGGTCTGATTGCATTCCCGGAATGGGGATCAGACGTACTTGGCGATCTCCTCGCAGACCTCCAGCGTGGTGTTGGACCCGCCCATGTCATAGGTCTTAACCTTGCCTTCCTTGATAACGCGGGCTATCGCTGACTCAAGACGCGACGCCATGTCCATCTCACCCAGCCATTCCAGCATAAGCCGGCTCGTCAGGAGCATCGCGATCGGATTGACCTTGTACTGGCCAGCGTACTTCGGGGCCGATCCATGCGTCGGCTCAAACACAGCGTATTTGTCACCGATGTTTGCTGCGGGCGCGAACCCGAGACCGCCAACAAGTCCTGCGCACAGATCGGAAACAATGTCACCGAACATGTTCTCAGCCACGAGCACGTCGTAGTCTTCTGGATTCTTAAGCATCCACATGCAGATCGCGTCGATGTTCGCTTCCCACGCCTGGATGTTGGGATAGTTCTTCGCCACCTCGTGGAAGACGCGCGTCATCAGGCCGCCGGTCTCGCGAAGCACGTTCGGCTTCTCGACGAGCGTGACCGACTTGCGGTTGTGCTTCTTCGCGTACTCGAACGCCTGCGTGACGATGCTGCGGCATCCCTGCTCAGACATAATGCGAGTGGAGAGCGCAACATTCTCAAACCCTTTGTTCTTCCACGGCTTCATCTTCGGGTTGAGGCACAACGCGTCGTAGACCGACTCAGGGAGCGGGTAGAACTCAACGCCGCCATAGCTGCCCTCGGTGTTCTCGCGGAAGACAGTCAGGTCAATATCAACATCGCCACCACCCGGGTTGCTCTTGCGCGTGCCGCGATAGTTGAGCGGGTTGCCCTCGTAGCTCTTGCACGGGCGGAGGTTTGTGTGTAGGTTGAACATCTGGCGCAGCTTGACGATGGGGGAGAAGTACACCAGCCCCTTGTCCTTCAGTTCCGGGGCGAGTTCCTTGATTGCTTCGGCGTTTGGCTTTGATGTGATCGCGCCGAACAGTGCGCAGGTGGTGTCCTTGAGAATCTCGACGGTGCGATCTGGCAATGGATTGCCTTCCTTGCACCAGAACTCCCACCCGATGTCGGCGTGGATGTACTCTGCATCAAGTTTGAGCGCGTCGAGCACGAGACGTGCGCCTTCCATGACATCGTTACCGATCCCGTCACCGGGCATCCATGCAATCTTGTACTTGGCCATTGTGGCTCCGTGGAATGTGAAAACGTGGTTCTGATCCGAGATACGTGGAACGGAGGATAGGATGCCGAGATCGTGTTGTGGAGGGTGATTTAGGGCCTAAATCTTCCCCTGAGCAATCGCTTCAGCCCCGCCTGCGACGATCAGTTCCTGCGCAACCGGCGAGAGTGGCGTGAACGAGAACACCTGCCCGTCAGTGCGTATCTCGGACGCTGCAAAGTCAATCGTCAGTGAGGGCCCGGCAACGGTGGGGGACGAGGTACCTGCCGAAGCAAGCGACGACTTCAGATGGTCGACGAGTTCGGCACACTGGATGCACAGGAACCCGTTGTTGAACGCGTTGCGCAGGTACGTCTCGCTGAATGATGCAGCAATGACGCACGGAATGTCCCGGTACTTCAATGCTGTTGCGGCCTGCTCGCGACTCGACCCCGTGCCGAAGTTCCGTCCGCCGATGATGATGTCGCCAGACTGGTACAGCGAGTTGAAGTTCGGGTCGTAGTTCTCGAAGATCAGATCCTTCATCTGCTCAGGTGTCAGCGCGTCGTTGTATGTGTGCTTGCCAGCGTAGATGCCGTCGGTATTCATGTTGTCGGCGTGCATGTAGAGCGCGCGGCCTGTGACCGTCGCGGGGAACCCGTCGAGCAGTTCGGCATTCTGTGAGTCTTTCTTGCCAGCGGGATTGATGCGCACAGAACCAACGGGCTTTGCGCCATTGGATTTCGTCGGACTGCAGATGTATCCCGCGACTGCGCTCGCTGCGACAACAGTTGGCGACCCGAGATAGACCTCTGCGTCGCGGCTGCCCATGCGTCCCTTGAAGTTGCGGTTTGTTGCACTAATCGCAACCTCGCCGTCCTCGACAAGCCCAGTGCCGAGCCCAATGCACGGCCCGCATCCGCTGGGAAGTGGCTTTGCGCCAGCAGAAAGCAATGTCTGCCAGTGACCCGCGTCCTCTGCCTGCTTCTGTACGTCTGCCGATGCGGCTGCAACGTAGAACGACACGCCGGACGCGACTTTCTTGTCTTTCACGACCGACGCGGCTTCTGCGATGTCTGCAAAGCGCGCATTGGTGCATGAGAGCAGGTACGCTTTCTGGATCTTGAGTTGCTTTGCTTCCATCTCACCGACGGAGTGCATCACCTTCACATGGTTCGGCCCGGAGACATACGGTGTCACAGTCGAGAGATCAAGCGTGAGATCGACAGCGTACTGCGCTTCGTCATCGGCAGCGAGTTTCTCGCTGGACCAGCGTGCAACGTCCTCTCGCGTGTACGACCCCTTGCTCCCGGTCTTGCGATCGCCGGGACGCTTGTCTGCAGCAAAGTAATCCGCTCTTGCTTCGAGATAGGCTTTGAGTGTTTCATCAAACGGAAACACACCAGCGAGTGCTCCCCATTCGGTTGTCATGTTCGCAATGGTCAGGCGATGGTCCATGCTCAGGTGCTTCACACCCTCGCCGACAAACTCGACAGCGCAGTTGAGCACCTGGTCCTCATTGAAGAGCCCGCACAGGGTGATGATGACATCCTTGCCGCTCACGCCGGGCTGGAGTTTCCCGGTCAGTGTGCATCGCGCGACGCGCGGGACTTGCCACCACGTCTGCCCGGTCGCCCAGATGCACGCCGCATCTGTGCGGACAACGGGCGTGCCGAGCGCGCCGACACCGCCGTACATGTTCGAGTGTGAGTCCGAGCCGACAATGAGCGTGCCGGGCACAGCGTACCCCTGCTCGACCATCACCTGATGGCTGATGCCCGTCCCCGCCGGATAGTGATCGATCCCGTGCTTGGTCGCAAACCCTGTGATCTTCGCGTACTTGCCGAGATTGATCTCGGTTGTGTTCTGGATGTCGTGGTCAATCGCGAACACCGGCTGCGACGGATCGAAGATCTTCGGATCCTTGCCTGTGCCGCCAAAGATGCTCGCAAACTTCGGGATGACAGCGCCCGTGTTGTCGTGCGTCATCACGTGCTTGGGACGGATGCGGATGATCTGTCCCTGCCGGGCGCTTGCGCCACTTGGCAGTCCGACAGCGAACCTGGTAGCAATCTTTTCAACAAGTGTGAGTGACACGCGCGCTCCAATTCATGCGTAGAGATGCAGACTGATTTACTTCTTCCCGAGATACTTTGCGATATCAAAGTCGACAAAGTCGGCGTGGTGGAAGATGATGCTCTCGATCGACCGCTGCACCTTGTCGCCTTCGTGAGAGTGCGTCGCGACGATGTGCATCACCTCCGGCGGAATCCCGTGCTTGTAGCACATCGCTACACCCGAGAACGGATGACGCAGCATCTCGCCATAGTGCCCCTTGATGACATTGCCATTGGCGTCCTTGTCAAACTCCAGAGGCTTGCCCACGTCGGCGAGCAATGACCCCGCGATGAGATAGTCAAGATTGATCGGGATGCGATCGCCGAAGACCTCGTTGAGTACTTTCGCGATCGCGATGCACTGTTTGCAGCACGAGTTGAGATGCTCGATGTACCGAAGGTCGATATCACCCGCGAGCAGTGTGAAAGGCACCGCGCGAAGCTCGTCGGTCGTCCAGCCGCGACCGCCGCACCCCGTCGTAATCGCCTCGTTCCAGACCGCTGCCACCTTGGTTCGCAGATCTGTATTCTTGATGTCCATGATGTTGGGAAAGAGGCTCGCAACCTGCTCGACGCTCATGCTCATGAAACAACTCCGTGTGTGTCCGATGTAAGTTCAGTTCAACGTGGACCCGCGTATATGTGTTCGTTCGCCTTCGCACGCGCGATGGACTTTGCGAGGTCCGGCTCAAAGTCCTCGCGCACGATCGCGTGAAGGATATCGTCCGTCCGCTCGCCCCTGACAACAAAGTAGGATCTGCGTGTGCCCTCGTAAACAAGCCCGATCTTCCGCTGGACCTTGCCCGAGGCGTGGTTGCCCGCGAAGTGCCCAGCCTCGATGCGGTTGAGATCGAGCACACCAAACCCGAAGCCCAGCATCGCGTGGGCCGCTTCGGTCATGTACCCATTGCCCCAGTACGGCACGCCGATATAAAACCCGATCATCGCGGTCTTGTGCTTGAGCCACAGGTTCAGGCTGACATCGCCGATCAGTTCGCCGGTGTCCGCGAGTGTGATCCCGAGGCAGCAGCTTGCGCCCTCGGTCCAGCCCTTTGCCTGACGCTCATACCAGTCCGTCGCATGCTCGATCGTGTACGGGAACGGCAAGCTCAGCGTGGTCACGTTGATCCGCTCGTCGTTGCACAGCTCCTGAATTGTCGGGATGTCCGCCTCGACATACCTGCGCAGCACAAGACGCTCGGTGCGGATCGGGAGCGCCGCATCGATCTTTGCCGCAAGCTCTGGTGAGAATGGTTGGGCTCTGGTCATCGCCCAGATGGTAGCGAGTGGGGTAGCGACCGGGCCGCCGGGCCGTCGTACTCGTGCGCGCCCGCGACGACCCTGCGCATCGGCTTCATCCGCGTCTGCTCCTCGGTCACGTGCGCGACCAATCCCGGCACACGAGCGATCATGAAGAGCCCATTCATGACCTCGGGCGCAAAACCCATGTCGGCGAGGATCGCGCCGATCGCGCCGTCCACGTTGATGGGCAATGGCTTGCCAGCATCCGCGAACGCCCGCTCGACAGCTCGCGCCGCTGCGACGTGGTTGCCGGTCACGCCCGCCTGCTCTGCAAGCTCGAACAGTCTCGCGGTGCGAGGATCGTTGGTGTGGATGCGATGCCCGAACCCTGAGAACCGCTCGCCTCGGGTCTTCATGGCAGCGAGTTCGTCCTTCACTGCATCATCAAACTTGGCTGCATCAAGAGGAGAAGCGTCACCACCAGCGCGCTCGATGATCGCGCCCAGTTGTCTGGCGCAGTTCTCGATGGCGCCGCCGTGGTGTTTGTTGATCGACATGATCCCAGCAGCGACCGACTGGGAGAGCGACGCGCCGGTCGACGCGACGGTGCGAGCTGCGAGCACACTGGGCGGCGTCGCTCCGTGGTCGATCGACGAGACGATGATCGCGTCCATGAGCCTGCCGATCGCAGCTGAGGGCAGTTCGCCCCGCAGGATCAGATAGACCGCGCTGCCGAACGAGACATTGCCCATCAGGTCGGCGATGTCATGCCCGCGAACGCGGACAGCGTTGGGCTTGATGTCGGTGATGGCTGTGGGCCAGGTGTCTTGTTTGGGGGCAGTACCAGCGCTCATGCGGGCTCCAGTGGGTTTTTCGTGCTTCGTTCTTCGTTTTCTCTCTTTGCAGAGGTCAACAACCCTGCCCGATAGGGACAGACGGGATGGTATGTGGGCGACGGGTCATTGCCGACCGACAACACCAGCGTCATTCCTGTATCCCGTTTCCGTCATCCACGATGTCTCACTCGTCATTCCCGCGAAAGCGGGAACCCAGAGAAAGAAGCAGGAATGGAACCACAGAGGACGCAGAGGTGCACAGAGATAGGAAGCGACTGTGCAATAGAATTTGAATAATCCTGAGAAGTGCTTAATCAGAGATTTGCCATACAATCGCTTCATGGAAGAGTTTGCAAGCCCCACAAGCTGGTATTCAGTCTTTGGAGATTTTACATTTGAGCCAGAGCTAATTCGTTTTAACGGTGGAGAGATTCCAGTACCAGAGTCGAGCGAAGGCCCCGCAAGTACAACTGCTAAGACGGGTCTTGCTATATGTGACATTAAATATGGCGGTGGACTCATATCAATGGAGGTTGAGTCAGATCATGCCGAATACATACCTGCAGTGCAAGCGGTTCTCTTCAGAGATCCATCTGCAGACAATAGACTAACAGCGGGATTTAGCAGTAGCGAGTGGGATGACAACTTCACTGTAAATGAGTTTATTCTAAAACCTCTTCTAGGTGGAAAACAGGGTTGGAACAAGCTAAATGGCACCGGCTCAAAGATCAGAGAGCGAGGACGATCCTATAGACTTGAAGTCGAAAAGCATGCATCAATTATTGAAATCCAAGTGGATGGGATTATTGTATTGCGACATCGGATGCCAATTTCGCTGCCACCTACACAATGTGGCGTGTTTTGTCAAAGTAAAACCGAAGTGCGTATTCGTAACTTTCGTGTTGCAGCAATAAGACCCAAAGTCTTTGTTGTGATGGAGTTCAGTACTCCATTCAATGAGTTGTACGCTGAAGTAATCAAACCAATAGTTTCCGAGTGCGGTCTTGTAGCTGAGCGAGCAGACGAAGTCGCTGGGCCGGGCGTTATTATTGCCGACATTGAACGCAAGCTTCTAGAATCTGATATTGTAATTGCTGACATCACTCCACAAAATGAGAATGTGTTCTATGAGCTTGGATATGCCCATGCAATTGGAAAACCCACGATCCTTACAGCAGAGCATGGTAAGAAGCTGCCATTTGATGTTTCACCATTTCGAACACTCTTCTACGACAATACAATTGCGGGAAAACGTCAGTTTGAAGAAGGGCTACGAATGCACCTGAATGCGATTCTGAACCCAAATCGCTAGATGTTCTACTGGATCCCCGCCTGCGCGGGGATGACGCCAATAAGTTTCTACTCTGTGTCTCGGTGCCTCTGTGGTTCAGTTCTTTGTCGCCAGCACGCGCTGCGTTGCTTCGGGCAGATCGCCAAAGCTCTCAACAACTGTTGCTCCCGCATCGCGCAAGGCTTTCACCTTGCCCGCGTGCGTGCCACGGTTGCCCTCGATGATCGCGCCAGCGTGGCTGAAACGCGTGCCCTCGGTCGCAGCCTTGCCGCCGATGTACGCGACGACCGGCTTTGTTACTTTCTTCTCCTGCATGAGCTGCGCGAGATCCTCTTCCATGGACCCGCCGATCTCACCAAAGAGCACAATGGCATCGGTCTCGGGATCGTTCTGGAACATCAGCGCAACGTCGGGGAAACGCAATCCGAGCACAGAGTCGCCACCGACGTGGCAGATGGTGCTTGTGCCGATGCCTGCCTGCCCAAGGTAGTACGCAGTGGAACTGGACATGCCGCCGGACCTGCTGATGACGCCGACGTTGCCGGGTTTGAACCACGCCTTTGCGCTCTCGGCGCGCCCGCCGATCATGCCGACGACCGCTTTGCCGGGGCTGATGATGCCAAGCGTGTTGGGTCCGACAAACGACGCGCCGTGATGCTTTGCTGCTGCTGCGATCTCCATTGCGTCCCACACAGGCACACGATCGGGCACGAGCAGGAGCAGTTTCACACCAGCCTCGATCGCTTCGATCGCGGCACCCTTGACGAACCTTGCGGGCACAAGAACGACAGAGATATCAACGTCGCCCCCGCAGTGCTCGCGCGAGTGCTGCATCGCGTCTGCGACAGCATCAAACACGGGCACGCCGAGCACTTCCTGCCCGCCCTTGCCCGGCGTGCAACCACCAACGACGTTGGTGCCGTACCCGAGCATGAGCTTCGCCCGCGCCTGACCTTCCCGGCCGGTGATGCCCTGAATGATGACACGCTTGGTTTGGTCTATGAGTATTGCCATGATTTGCTTTCAGATAAGTTGATTTTCTCAGAGCCCAAGCACATCAAGCTGCACAAAGAACCCATCAACACCCGCGTTTCGACACTCCACCTCGCACATCACGCACTCGGAGTCTTTCGATTTGAAGTCTTCCGCTTCAATAGTCAGTGCAGGTGTGCCATTGTCGTCCTTGAATAAACCAGACGAGTGCTGCATGATCGCGTCCTTCGACGCTGGCCACGCATTCGTGTCGATCCACACCATGCCGCCGGTGATCGGGAACGACATGGCGTGATTCGATTCAACAAACTCGGGGACGCGCGGCTTGCGCGGTGTCCAGATCGTTGCGTCGTTCTCTGCGACAAGCGACGCGAACCGCTGGGCGATCTTTGCGGGCGGGTCTGTTTTTTTGTATCCTTCGACGGGCACGCGGAGCGACTTCGCAGCAGCGTGCAGGATATCGACCGCGCGATCTTCAGCATTGCCACCAAGCCGCACGACAACCGGGATCGTGATATCGAGTTCCAAGAACGCTTTAGCGAGCCCGTAGGCGGACCAGAACTGCTCCTGGCTTGCAACGCCGGAACCCGAGCCGAAGTATCCGCACAGATCGGGCTGGGACAGAATGATCCTCGCTGCGCGGTACACCTTGGCAGCCGACGGGTTGCCTGAGGTGTCGGTGAAGTTCGCGATCGTGAATCCTTCGTTCGTGATTGCGTCCATGGACATCATGGACCCGCCACCGCCCGCACCATGAAACCCAGCGAGTCCCTTGGACCCGGGCTTCGCAGTTGTCGCCATCTGCGCGAAGAAGAACGTGCCGCGATGATCGTCCTGCTCGACGGTATACGCGATGCGTTCCAGCTTCGTTGGTGGATGATCGAGTTCGCGCGCGATCTCAATACCAAGTTCCGGATGTCGGAACACCGCGTAGTCATCGATCGTGCATCGACAGTCGAGCGCAACAATCGACCCATCGTCCATTACCGCCAGTGGATTTATCTCAAGCGATGTCGCTTCGACCGTCTTTGCAACATCGAACACCTGCGCGAGTGTGTCGGTGATGCGGTTCTGCACGTCCTTCCCAAGATCGGTCCTTGCAAGAAACGTTGTGATCGTGTCACGGTCCGGCCCGGTGTGCACATCGCACGGAACTGTCGCAACCTGCCCGGCACGATCCTCGACGCCCGATCCACCTGCGGTCGAGATCAACAGCATGGGCTGCCGGTTCTTGCCATCGATGGTTAATGAGACAAACAACTCCCGCTTCGGAGGCATCTGCTCCTCGATAAGTACCTGCTCGACCGGGAACTGCCCGACCTTCATGTCGAGCATCTTCTGCGCGAGTGCAGCGGCTTCCTCGGGAGTATCAGCAAACCCGACACCACCGAGTGCTGCCCGGCCGGTGGTCCACGCTTGGATCTTGACGACGACGGGGCATCCAAGATCGCTCGCCACTTTCGCAGCAACTTCGGGCGAATCGGCCGGATTCCCACGGGGAACAGTGATGCCGCCACGCGAGAGCAGCGCCTTTGCCTGGTATTCGTGCAGTCGTGCCATGGAATCCTTTGACGGTCGGGAAAAAGAAAGAGTGGGTACAACCGGTGTGGCTGCGATTGTTGAGACAGGGGCACAGAGCATCAAGAAAAGCAGTCTGAATCAGATCGAAACGTCATCGCTCTTGGACCTAAGCGATTGGCACAATCGTTGACTTGTCAGCCCCCGGCTCTAACATTGCCCTCACGCGAGTCCGGCTCTGGTCGGGCTTCGCGTCGGAGCCGTCTGTGACGGATGCTGGCAGGTCTCCGACCTCTCAGCTGAGGCGCAGCATGGGTCTTCCCCGCAACGAGGATCGTCTGTCGGTCTTCATCGCGGCACCGGGAAGATTCCGCTTCAGCCAGCGGGCAGTGCGCGCGCTGGTCCCTTGTGCCGCGGTCATCGTTTTCGTGTCGGCTCGCTTCGTGCGATCCTGCCCGGGACCGATCGGACCGCGTCAGTTCGCGTGACGATTGGCTTTGAGCAGTTTGATTGTGAAAGAGGTTTGAGCGGAACATATTGAGAGCCGGAAATGCACGGTGAGCATTATTTGCCTGAGTGCATTCATGATTACCCGGTAGTGTAACGGTAGCACGACAGTTTTTGGTACTGTTTGTCCAAGTTCGAATCTTGGCCGGGTAACTTTTCTCTTTGCGTTCCGCCAGAGTCCGACACGGAGATACGTTTGGAATCACACCAGACAACAACACACGCGCCATCCGCGGTCATCCTTGCTGCTGGCAAAGGCACGCGCATGAAGAGCGATCTACCAAAGGTACTGCACGAAGTCGCAGACCGACCCATGGTCTGCCATGTTGTCGATGCGTGCATCAAAGTTGGATGCGAAACCATCGTCGTCGTGGTTGGATACAAACGCGAACTCGTCGAAGCAGCACTCAAGGACTATCCCCAGATTCGATTTGCTGTGCAGGATCAGCAGCTCGGCACGGGGCATGCGGTTGTGTGCGCACAATCGGAACTTGCCGACACGATCGCAGCAAAGTGCGACACATTTGTGCTGTGTGGCGACGGTCCACTCATTCGTGCAGAAACACTGAAAACGATGCTCGCGCGTCATCGCGAGACAGGCGCAGCTGCAACACTCGCGACATCCATCATTGATGATCCGACCGGGTACGGACGCATCGTGCGAAATCTCGATGGCACATTCAAAGCGATCGTCGAGCAGAAGCATCTGGATGACGATCAGCTTGCGATCCGCGAGGTGAACCCGAGCTATTACTGCTTCCAGCCCAGGGAACTCTTTTCTGCGCTCGATCGTGTTGAGCGGAATGATGTGTCGGGCGAATACTACCTGACCGACACGCTCGAGCTCCTGAAAAACGATGGCAAGCCGGTTGAGGTGATCGATGCGGTCCCGCCCGAGGACGTGCTCTCGATCAACACACCCGAGCAACTCGCGGTTGTTGACCATGCATTGCGAGCACGCAACGCATCGTGCGCGTGCGGTGATCAGACATCATGCTGTGGGGGGAACGCATGAGCAACGGATTTGTTGGCGAACTTCGTGTGTTTGCAGGCCGACACAGCCGCGATCTTGCGATCCGATGCTGCGACCACATCGGCATCGAGCTCGGCCGCGCTCGCACAACGCCGTTCCCCGATGGCGAACTGCTGGTCAAACTCGACGAGGATGTGCGTGGACGCGACTGCTTTGTTATTACATCGACCTGTGATCCTGTTAATGACAACCTGATGGAGCTGTTGATCTTCATCGACTGCCTGCGCCGTGCCAGCGCATCGCGTGTGACAGTCGTGATGCCATACTTCGGATACGGCAGGCAGGACCGCAAGGACGAGGGGCGCGTGCCGATCACAGCGAAGCTCGTCGCAAACCTGATTACTGCAGCTGGCGCGGATCGCGTGCTCACACTTGATCTCCATGCCGCGCAGATCCAGGGGTTCTTTGATATCCCAGTGGACCATCTCAGCGCGACGCCGGTGTTTCTTGATTACTTCCGCGAGCATCGCGAGGAACTGGGGGATCTATGCCTCGTCAGCCCGGACGTGGGGAATGTCAAGGTCGCTGAAAAGATGGCGAACCTTCTCAATGGTGACCTTGCGATCATCAACAAACGCAGGCTCACCGGCTCGGAAGTCGTGACGGGACATCTCATCGGCACAGTCGAGGGAAAGACCGTGCTGATGTTCGACGACATGATCTCGACCGCGGGCACAATCACCGAAGCTGCGAAGGTCGTGCTGCAGTCGGGCGCAAAGCGCGTCATCGCAGCTGCCACGCACGCGGTGCTTGTTGATCCTGCAACGGATCGCCTGGCTGGTGAATCGATCTCACAGGTCATCGTGACGAACTCGATCCCCTGCGATAACCGGTGCGAAAAAATCAAGAACAAACTGGTTGAGCTCTGCGTTGGCAAACTGCTCGGCCAGGCAATCGGACGAATCCACAACAATCTCTCGGTCAGCGCGCTCTTCCGCGGTGCTGGCGAGATGAAACGGTAAGCGATGCGACACTCAAGGGAAGGTTACAACACAGTCGTGTTGAGATGAAAGGATAGAAAGAATGGAAGCACATATTCCAACACTGAATGCAGATGTCCGGGAGCGACCGGGCTCGAAGTACGCACAGCGCCTTCGCCAGAACGGCAAACTGCCCGCTGTCATGTATGGTCACGGGCAAGATCCTGTTTCCATCACAATGGACGCGGCAGAGACACTGTCACACATCAGCAAGGGGGAAAAGCTCTTCACCCTGAAGATGACGGGCGGCGACCAGACAGTACTGCTTCGTGATCTGCAGTTCGACTACCTCGGTAACAACATCATTCATGCTGACTTCTCACGCGTGGATCTCGAAGAACGGATCCACACACGTGTGCACGTTCGTCTGAAGGGCGATGCAATCGGGCTGAAGTCCGCTGGTGCGATTCTCATCCATCCGGTCACAGAACTCGATATTGAGTGCAAGGTGGCAAATCTGCCCGACGAGGTGATTGTTGATATCAGCAGCCTTGAGGTCGGCGCATCAATCCACGTCCGAGACATTACGTTGCCTCTGCCCACGATGAAGATGCTCTCTGATGGCGATGGTGTTGTTGCGCACATCGTTGTTCAGGGCGAAGAAAAGACGGGAGAGGCAACGGAAGCAACGGGTGAAGCCGCTGCAGATGCAGCCAAGCCTGAAGCAAAGTCCTAAGAGTACTGTCACAGAGAATCAATGCTGCGTTGGCTGACCCAACTTCTTGCGTCATCGTCACGAAGTGCGAGTGTGGCCACCAGTAATATGGATCCATCAGATGGGGTTCCCATTGTGAAACTGATTGTTGGTCTTGGCAATCCCGGGCATGAATACGAAAAGACGCGTCACAACGCGGGTTTTCTCGTGCTCGATGCGCTCGCTGCAAAGCATGCGAGTGGGGGTATTGTCAAGTCAAAGTTTCATGGCGCAGTGCTCGATGCGATGATCGGGGGCGAGAAATGCCTGCTGCTCAAACCGCTGACATACATGAACCGGTCTGGCCAGTCAGTTGCTGAAGCGGCCCGGTTCTACAAGCTTGATCCTGCGAAGGACGTGCTTGTCGTCGTCGATGATCTTGCCCTTCCGTCAGGCAAAATCCGTCTGCGTGCGTCGGGCGGTTCCGGCGGGCACAACGGACTGTCGGACATAGATCGTGTACTTGGTACACAGAACTACCCGCGTCTTCGTGTCGGTATCGATGCAAAGCCGGATTTCATGGATCAAGCGGCGTACGTCACCGGGCGATTCACCGATGAGCAATGGGCGTTGCTTCAGGACTCAATCGAGTCGTCGATCAAAGCCATCCAGTGCTTTGTCTCCCAGGGCATCACAATGGCGATGAACAAGTTCAATGCACCTGCGCTAGAACCTCGCCCATCTCAAAAAAAAAGTCAGGTATCCGAAGATCAGACATCGGATACAGCAAACACATAGTGCAGCGACGTGCAGTCGTCTGCTGAGCAGAGATCACACACGTTCAGAGAATGAGAACGAACCCAAAGGAAGAGTGATATGGAACAACGATTTGGAATGTATGAGTGCATGTTTCTTGCAAGCCAGGCAACCGCAGCAGACTTCGCGGGTCTGATCGAGCACATCGACTACCTGCTCGGTCGTGCAAATGCGGAAGTCATCTCAATGCGCAAGTGGGACGAACGCCGTCTCGCCTTCCCTATTGAGAAGCAGAAGCGGGGCATTTACATCCTTGCGTACGTCAAGGCTCCTCGTGAGATGGTGACAAAGCTTGAGCGTGACGTTGCTATCTCGGACAAGATCATGCGCATGCTCATCGTTCGTGCGGATCATCTGTCACTCGAAGAGATGAAGGCGCAGGATGGGCGAACCGAACTGGCAACCGAGGCCAAACTCCGTGCAACGCAGGCCGAGGAGCAGACACGGCGAGGCGAGGCCGTTGTCGCAGGTGCCCCAGAACAGCAGGAGGAGCCAGAGGTCGTTGCAGCCGGTACGGAAGAATCTGACGAGGATTAACCGCTTGTCTGCTTCAGATCGGGTTTCGGCTGAAACCGTCAGTCCATGCCATGTTGCACCAGTCGATGAATCGGGTATCATTCGGTGTATAGGTCTTTGTTTGGGGTCATTCCACCGGAGCGATCCAGGATGATCTCGGGTATTGACCAGCCCGCACAACGTCTCGCGAGGAAGTAAAACATGGCAGGCAGCTTCAACAAAGTGATACTCATGGGTAACCTCACGCGCGATGCCGAGGTTCGCCAGCTTCAGGGCGGCAACGCCGTCGCGAAGTTTGCGATTGCTGTAAATCGCAAGTGGAAGGGGCAGGACGGCGAGTGGAAGGAAAGCGTCGACTACATCGATTGCGAGGCGTGGGGACGCTCAGCCGAGAACATCGCAAAGTACTTCTCAAAGGGCAGCCCAATCTTCATTGAGGGACGCCTCAAACTCGACCAGTGGCAGGATAAGGACGGATCAAAGCGTTCCAAACTTGGAGTTGTCGTTGAGAACTGGACCTTTGTTGATTCAAAGGGAGGTGGCGGGAGCAGTGGATCGCGCGAGCAGTCCTACGCGTCTGCATCTTCCGGCAGTGACTCGTTCTCGGATGATGACATCCCATTCTAACGCGTTGTGTTTGATCAAACACTCGAATACAGCGTGTGTGTGACATAACATCGTGGCCCCGCACATGCGGGAACCGTTGGGGCAGGGTGCTCTGCTCCTCAACTCCAGCAGCACTCCAACTGCTGGCAGGACAGCGAAAGGTAAGATCATGGCAACAAAGAACATCAAACTGCTCTTGACAGAGAACGTCGACAATCTCGGAATTGTTGGCGATGTCGTGAACGTCCGTCTCGGATATGCCCGTAACTATCTGCTGCCTCGCAGCATGGCGATGCAACCCTCGAAGGAAGCGATTGAAGCGCTCGCCGCCAAGCGTGCCGAAGCTGAGAAGATGATGGCGGAGCTCCGCAAGCAGCGCGAGCAGGTCATCGGGAAACTCGAAGGCTTCGAGATGACAATGAGCCGCTCGTGCAACGAGCAGGGCATCCTCTATGGTGCGGTCACACAGAACGATATCGCATCTGGACTGAAGACACTTGGATATCAGATCAAGCCTCGCGAAGTTCGCCTGCCTTACGCCATCAAACGGATCGATAACTACGACGTGCAGGTGAAGTTTGCGAATGATCTCTTGGCAACAATCAAGGTTCACGTCGTGCCGGATCGTGAAATTGATCTTGATGACAAGACAGAAGACATGGAGTTTGATAACGAGGGTAATCTCATCGAAAAAACCGCTTCAACTCCAGCTGAGGCAAAGTCGGAAGGCTGAGCCGCACGCCACTTCGATGTTTGAGCAAAGACGCACGCCATATGGCGTGCGTTGTTTTTATTTAGTCGTATCACATCAGGGGTATTGCTGGCGAGTCGGCCTGATCATCAACTCATTGATGTGAACGCCCGGCGGTTGCGAGAGCAGGAACATGATCGAGCGTGCAACATCATCTGCTGAGAGTGGCGGGCTGATTGTTTCCATGAACTGTCCAAATGACACCGGGTCGTAACCTGCCGCACCCTGAAACTCTGTTTTGACAATCCCCGGTTCGATGAGTGACACGCGGATGCCCTTCGGCGCAGCAACACGGCGCAATGATTCTGTCAGCATGTGCGTTGCTGCCTTTGCCGATCCATAGAAGGACGAAAACGGTGAGAGATTGCGTCCAACTGTTGAGCCGATGACAACCAGATCTCGTGGCAGCTTTGGTGGTTCACCCTCATTGCCGTGGGTTGGTGCGAGACTTTCCATCCGTTTCGTTCCGTCTCGCATGAGTCGTGCTGCACCAATCGTCAGCACATGAAAAAGATCCTCCCAGACTGACGCATCAGAATCCAGCACATCGCCACGAAGTCCTCGTCCAGCATTGGCCACAATAAGATCAGCCTGCCGACCATATCTGTTCGCAGCCGAATCAAGCATCTGATCAATGACATGCTGGTCACCGGCATTGCCCGCAAAAACCGCGATCCGATCCTCTCCCAGTCGACGCGCAATATCCTGAAGCCGGTCTCTCCGACGCGCATTGATAACAAGCCTCGCGCCTGCAGCGTGGAGTTGCTCTACTAGTGCCTGGCCAATTCCAGCGCTTGCTCCCGTGATAACGCCGATTCGATCGGAAAAGTCGGCTTCTGAAGGCATGTTGTATCTCCTGATTTCTGAGTTTGATCCTCGAACTGAACCGGCAGGATACACCGGCTGACAACTTCCAACCAGTTCTGCTATCCGGACCAGAACGCGTGTGATCCGAGGATGTTCGGTTGATGGTCAAGATTTATGTTTGGCTCAGCCGATGGTCCGGTACGAAACCATGCTTGCAGGCAAAGTCGAGCGACCGGCGCTAGGCTTGGCTCTCGCACTTGAGCTGGACATGCGCACAAACAGCGTGGTTGCTGAACATCGGACACGTCTTTCGCGTATCTTGGGTCTGTTCTTTTGGAGTACCACATCGCATGAGCAACACGATCGCACATCGTTCGGGCTTGCAGATGAAGCCAGCATTGCTCTGCGCAGTGAGTCTGACATTGCTTGGTACAACTGGGTGCGGAACCGGTCGCTGGCTTGGTTTGGGGGGCAGCGAATCCTCGAACAACGCAAAGCCGACCGGTAACAACACCCCAAGCCCACAACTGACAAACAAGGAGTTTGCTGAGTTCGCAATGGAAAACGCCAACTCGTTGCGTCAGCAGGGGTTCTATCAGGACGCGCTTCGCGAGCTCCAGCGAGCGATTGCGCTGAATCCGGAACTTCCGGCAGCCTACGCACAGGCTGGCGATATCTACCGCGATTTGGGAGAGTACCAGCAAGCAGAAAAATCATACCGCGAGGGTGTTCGCAAGAATCCTCGCGACTTTGACAATAACTTCGGTCTTGGTCTGACACTCCACCTTATGAACAGGCTCTCAGAGGCGGTCCGAACCTATCTTGTCGCGCTGACAATCCGACCGGACGACTTTGAGACCAATAAGAACCTCGGCATCACCTATCTGCAACTGAATGAGCCACGACAGGGACTTCCATACGCGGTTCGTGCAGTAGAGTTGAACCCGACATCGGGTCCTGCTCGTGTGAATCTCGGCGCGATCTATGCTGCGCTCGGCGATGACCGGAACGCAGTGGTGGAGTACCAGCAAGCAGCAGAACTGATGGAACTCTCACCCGAGTTGCTGCTGAATCTTGCCGAGAGCCTGCGCAAACTCGGTCGCGAGGAAGAGGTCTTTAATACGCTCAAGCAGCTTGTCGCAGTCAGTCCGTCGGCGGTTGCCCATGAACGTCTTGGAGCAGCGCTGTTCCGCAATGCGGAATATCAGGCCTCATATGACCAGTTCCAGCGGGCACTTGAGTTTGATCCAGATCATTACCCCGCGCTCAATGGGCTTGGCGTGTACAAACTCAACGTGTATTTGTGGAGTGACAAGCGCGACCGCAGTGCGATGAACGAGGCGATCACCGCATTCCGTCGTTCGCTCCAAATTAATCCATCCCAACCGAGAATCATTGAACTGATCACTCGGTACAACTAGGCATTGTCGGGGCAACGACTTACAGTCCCGTATGCCCGATCCCGCATTCCTTGAAGCATTTGAAACTCCCAGCGACACGCCGTTCGTCATCGAGCATGTCATGGAGGAGTTCACGTCTGTGTGCCCAATCACAGGCCATCCCGACTTTGCACAGATCACACTCCGGTTTGAACCTCGCACATCAAGTAACGGTGGTGTGTGCGTTGAGCTGAAATCTCTCAAGCTGTACCTGCAGTCATTCCGCAACGAGGGCACCTTCTACGAGGCTGCGACAAATCGCATGCGGGACGATCTTGTCAAACTTATGCAGCCTGCATGGCTCCAGATCCACTCCCGATGGAAGGGACGTGGCGGTATCTGGTCGATTGTGCGCGCTGAGTTCGGTGATATACCGGCACGATATCAGGTTTAAGTCTCGCGGTACTGATCAGCGAGTGCGAAGTACTCCGGCAGCTTTGCAAGATCTACATTTCCGCCGCTGACAACAATGCCGACACGCTTACCCTGCCAGTGTGCTCTCTGCGCGATGAGACCTGCAAGAGACACCGCGCCGGTCGGTTCAACAACGAGCTTGCACATCTCAATCAGCATACGCATCGCGTGCGCTATTTGTGGCTCAGTCACCGTGTAGAACCCGTCAACCAACTCCATGACGACTGGGAATGTGTGCTCGCCAAGTGAAGGCGTGCGTGCGCCGTCAGCGATCGTCTGGGGATGATGAACAGAACACAGCGTCCTTGTCGCGAAACTGCGCGCGGCATCATCTGCTTGCGATGGCTCTACTCCATACACCTTGCAGTGTGGCAGCAACGACTTTGTAGAAATCGCTGTCCCAGAGAGCAATCCGCCGCCACCGCATGGTGCCAGAATCGCATCAAACGAGCCTGCGTTCTCTATCAACTCCAGTGCAGCAGTTCCCTGACCAGCAATGACATGTGGATGGTTGTAGGGTGGAATGACTGTCTTCCCCGTATCGCGAGCGATCTGATTGCAGATTGATTCACGATCCTCTGTAGCTGGGTTGTACTGCACAATTGTTGCACCAGCACGCCGCACTCCGGCCACCTTGACAGCTGGCGCGTTGTCGGGCATCACAACTGTGGCAGCAGTATTTCTGATCTGAGCTGCCCTTGCTATCGCCTGCGCGTGATTGCCGGACGAGTATGTGATGACACCCCGCGATCGCTGATCCGGCAAAAGCAGTTCCATTGCATTACTTGCACCACGGAACTTGAACGAGCCTGTTTGTTGCAGGTTTTCGCACTGGAGAACAACGTCTATACCGAAGATATCACACAAGGCTGGAAGACGCAACTGTGGGGGATGGTTGATGTGGGGAGAGATGCGATCGCGTGCAGCCAGAACGTCATCAAACGTAACAGAGAGTGCATGCTTTGTGTTCACGCATGCTCCTCGTGATACTCGTCGAACTCACCAGCTTCTTCCTGTTCGTCGAGATATTCCTGCAGTTTGCCCATCTGATATGAGACAAAGCAGAAGATATGGTGCAGCGTTAACCACTCCACGTCAGCTTTATCTTCGGGCATATCCTTGCGAAGACGATTTAACTCAGCGAGCAGCACTTCGGCCTTCATGCGACACCTCCCAGCGGTCGCTGGCATGGTATCGATTCGCACACTCGGTTCTCAAGCCAGCAGGCGCACACTGATCGGAAGTTACTGCTTTTCGCTCAGCCGAATGAGCAGTTCCTCGATGAACGCAGCATCCTCGGTAAACACCCGGTCGTATGGTGCCCATTGGTCACGACCACCATCGGTTTCTGCAACAAGTTTGACTTTGTACATCGGGGGGTGAGCCTGCGACAACGCCGTCACGACACGTGTACGAACACGGTACGGACCAAACTGTGGGTGCTGGAATGTTTCGATCGCGCTGGAGGAACGGATATAGCCCGACTCCTTGTCCATGGTCTCGATTCCAGTGTATCTGCCTGAAACAGCATCCACAACGCGACGCCATGCGTCATCGGATGTATATCGCGGATCGACGGGCACGGTAATCCAGTGATTTGCTGCATCGCTTTCAACGGTGCGCGAATACGCGCTGTCTGCGTGAAGAATCAGTTTGATCTTGCCATGATTGATGTCTGGCGTGCTGGAAGTGACCTTCATCACGGTATCGAAGTACCCGGGCACGCTCGCAGTGATTGTCTGAGAACGACCGAGCGAGAAGTCAAACTCGTGCAGCACCGGCGACAGACCAATGATCGCATTGTTCACGCTGATCGCTGCTCCAGAAGGCTCGGAGACGATCGCTGTGCCCGCGACATTGTGAGTCTGGCAACCGACGAGGGCGCTTAGACAGGCGAACAGTGCCGCAGCGCGCAGGCACCGAAAGGAAGCCGAGTTGACGAGCGATTTGTGCGCACAGATCATGTGCCAAACCCTCCGGGGTGTGTCAGAAAGGACATCTCTGCTCAGAGACGGTATCCATCTCACATCGTCAGAAAAATGGTACCAGATCAGACCCCTATCAGATCACATGGAAGAAAGTGGAGTGAGTTCGTGTTGAGTTCAGGACCGAAAACTGTTTGCAACTATGATGACGCAGAATGGGTGCATCTGACTGATATGAGTCATTTGCTTCAACCGATCGGAACCGTGTCATGTTGAAGTATGCTGTGCGGGTCTTTGTGCAGGAGACATGCGGGTGAGTGGATATAAAGATCAACCATCAAACCCAATGGGCTGGTCACTGCCACTGTTCACATTGTGGGGGATTCGTGTCTCGGTCCACTGGCTGTTTATCGCGTGGATTGCGTTGTCGATGTACCGCGAATCTCAGCATGATCAGCCCGAGTACCTGCTCCAACTGGCAAGCTACGGGATCATCTTTGGAATAGTGCTTATCCATGAGTTCGGGCATTGCATCGCATGCCGGAAGGTGGGGGGACAAGCAGA
Source organism: Phycisphaeraceae bacterium (assembly GCA_020639155.1). Lineage (NCBI taxonomy): Bacteria > Pseudomonadati > Planctomycetota > Phycisphaerae > Phycisphaerales > Phycisphaeraceae > Phycisphaeraceae bacterium. The sequence continues at coordinate 575,506 of JACKHF010000002.1, read as the reverse complement.
CGATATTCTGCTCTGGCCGCTCGGCGGGCTTGCCATGTGTAAGCCCCCACACAACTGGCGTGATGAGTTGATCACTGTGGTTGGTGGTCCGATTGTGCATGTATTCTTGTGGCCGATTCTTGCAGCGGCGGTGTATTTCACAAAGAGTGGTTCATTGCTGTTCCCGCTGTTCGATCCCTGGGCGGGGCTTGCAATCGCAGACATCCCGCACGGGTTGTTGTACTTTGCCTATTTCATCAACATTCTGCTGTTTTTGTTCAACATGCTGCTGGTGATGTACCCAATGGATGCTGGACGTGTGCTCCAGTGCGTCCTCTGGTGGAGACTTGGAGAGCGACGATCGCGCGATATTGCAGCAACGGTCGGACTGATCGCTGCGGGTGCAGTTGTGGTGTATGGACTGAGCAACGAAAAGAGTCTGCTCGTCACCATTGCAATCCTCGGTGGGTTTGTCTGCTGGCAAGAAAAGCAGAAGGTCAAAGCTGGCGTATACAACGACGACGTGTTTGCGCCAGCCGGTGGCTGGCAACCCTCGGGTCCCGGCGATGGGCGGGGTCTGTATAACTATGACACTGGATATGCAGAGGATGAACCGAAACAAACAAACGCAGAAAGACGACGTGCACATGCTGCCGAGAAAGCTCGTCAGAAGCTGCAGGAATCCGCAGAACAACAGCAGGCAGAACTTGATCGGATTCTGGCCAAAATAAAACGGGACGGAATGGACGCGCTTACCCGAAAAGAGAAAGCGTTCCTCGAGCGCGACACCAAACGACGACGCGGGGCATGAGAGATTTCAGTATGTGTTCGGGTGCGGTTGTGAAATACCGCCAGCAGCAGATCGGAATACCACGGTATGGGCATTGCTGATCGTGATTACTACGGGGCCGACGCAGGTCGAGGCGGGGGACGCGGATTCGGGGGCAGCCGGACTGGGATGGCCTCGTTCCGGTTTGTTAGCGCAAATACGTGGATCATCATTATCAATGTTGCTGTGTTCCTGCTCGACAGAGCGCTGCTCAGTATGCAACTGGGCGGCGAATACCCTGTTGATGGAGGAGGCAAACACAATGGTCCAATGCTGTACGCATGGGGACACTTTTCGACCTATCTTGGATTTTGGCCGAAGATAGAAGTGTGGAGACTCGTCACGTTTCAGTTCCTCCATGCGAACTTCATGCACGTGTTCTTCAACATGTTCGGATTGTTTATCTTCGGAGCAATTGTCGAACAGCATCTGGGGCGTCGCAAGTATGTTGCGTATTACCTTGTCTGCGGCATCTTCGGTGGTCTTGCCTACATGCTGTTGAACCTGCTTGAAGCTGTTTTTCATATCAACGTACCTGGAAACTTCGGAAACCCATCTACACCGCTTGTTGGCGCGAGTGCGGGTGTGTTTGGTGTAATCGTTGCGTGCGCGTATCTGATGCCAAACCAGCGCGTCACACTGATCTTTCCGCCGATCCCGATGAAGATGAGCTGGATGGCCTATGGGTATGTTGCGCTTGCAATGTATAACTTGATTCGTGGTGGAGCGAACGCAGGAGGAGAGGCGGCCCATCTGGGTGGAGCGATCGCAGGCTTTTTCTTCATCAGGAACTCGCATCTGCTTCGTGATTTCTTCGATGTGTTCGAGGACAGCCGAAAACCAAGGAACTCTGGCGCTCCAACGCGCCCTCCCAAGCAGAAAAAGCCTCGGGGAGGGTTCAAACAAACCGAGCCGGTCGGTAAGATCGGCGCCTCGCGGGCAACAACATCTGATGAGAAAGAACTGGATCGCCTGCTTGCGAAAGTATCTGAGTCCGGCGTTGGCTCGCTGACTGACTCGGAACGCGAGTTTCTTCAGAAGGAATCCGCCCGCAGGCAATCATCAAGCGGATAATGTCCGCTCATGCCAGCGCTGACATTTGACATACTTGCAAAGGACACGACCACGCACGCAAGAGTCGGACGTGTGCAGACACCGCACGGAGCGTTCGATACGCCTGCGTTCATGCCCGTTGGCACGCGCGGGACTGTCAAGGGCATTCTTCCCGAGTTGGTCGCACAGACCGGTGCTCAGATCCTGCTCAATAACACATACCACCTGCTGCTGCGTCCAGGGCACGAGCTTGTCCGGACGATGGGGGGCGTTCACAAGTTCATGAACTGGAACGCGCCGATCCTCACAGATTCAGGCGGGTATCAGGCGTACTCACTGGCAGACACAAATACCATTAACGACGACGGTGTCACATTCAAATCGGTTGTAGATGGGTCGATGATCCATCTTTCGCCGGAACGTGCGATCGAGGTGCAGAACGCGCTCGGTGCGGACATCATCATGGCATTTGATGATTGTCCACCATCGATTGATCCCGGCGTACAACCGCATCATCAGCCGCGCCTTGCGCAGGCTGTTCAGCGGGATACTCGCAGTGCCCGGAAGACATACGACCATCGTGAGCGGTTACGCATCGCCAATGAGCGAACCGTGCGCTGGCTCGAGCGATGCAAGTCAGCCCACGCTCGGCCAGAGGAACAGGCCCTCTTTGGGATTGTGCAGGGTGGCGTGGATCTTGACGAGCGATTGTGGTCGATCGAGCGCATCTGTGCGATTGATTTGCCGGGGTACGCGATTGGCGGAGTCGCAGTCGGTGAATCGCCTGAGCAGATTGCACGTGTCGTTCAGTTTGCTGCACCGCAGATGCCCGAGGACAAGCCTCGCTACCTGATGGGCGTTGGGTACGAGGCCGATCTACTGACAGCTGTGCGTGCTGGCGTGGATATGTTTGACTGTGTGCTTCCCACGCGAAATGGCCGAAATGCCAATGCGTTCACTTCGACTGGACAGATTCGGCTCAGGAACGCGAAGTACGCGGCGGACACATCCCCGATTGAGCCAGGGTGTGATTGCCCAGCATGCAGACTGAATGAGGCTGGTTGGTCGTTCTCACGCTCGTATCTGCGCCATCTTTTTATGGTGGGTGAGATGCTTGGCCCAGTTCTGGTAAGTTTGCACAATCTCAGGCATTTTCAGCGATTTATGGCTGATGTTCGGGGTGCTATTCCAACGTCAAACTGGTCGGGTATAGAAGCCAAGTGGCCAGTGGCTTTTCGAGAAACGGCATCTTCGCTGGATGAGTAAATCTCCTGCAATCTGATCTCGTATTTTCCCATGTAGTCAAATCCCAATCAGATACCGGTCAGCGCGGGTTTTTTGGCAGTGCCGACCTATCCTTGGGGTTCCGTGTTGTTGCTCATGGTGTGACGCTGTCGTGCTTCGCGTCCGTTGTTTTCCCTCAGGAGTAGACTGCTCGTGTCCACATCCTTCGATCTCCATCTCACACAGTTTTCCACATATGTGTTTGTGCCCCCGGTTGGCGTGATGCAAACATCCGGCATCGGTCCGAGCGACGGCGCAGGTGCTGAGGTCGCCCCTGTGACTTCACAACCAAGCAGCACTTCTCCGCAGAATGGTGGCCAACCAACAGGGAATCCATTCGGTCCCATGATCTGGATCATCCCGATCATGCTAATTCTTCTGATGGTCATGAGCGGGGGCGGACAGCGGAAGGAACGCAAGCAGCGTCAGACAATGCTGGGTAGTCTTGGCAAGCACGATGTCGTGCAGACCACGGGCGGGATCATCGGAACCATCAGCGAGATTCGTGACAACGAGGTTCTCCTGAAGATTGATGAAGCCAGCCCATCGCGGGTTCGCTTTGCAAAGTCATCGATTCAGCATGTGATCCGGTCTCATGCCAGCAAGTCCGATGCTCCCAAGGAAGTGGAGATTGCTGCTGCGTCGTAACGACATACGCCCTGTTGTTGATTCATTGCTTGTCTGTAGAACTGTTCTTGTGAAGAAAGAGAACGCTTCGAATGCTGAAACACTCTGGTCGACTTCTTGCGATTTCTGTTGTGTTGATCGCTGTGCTGTTCTGGCTGGCGGTATTCCCACCTGCAGAGAAGCTTCGCTTCGGTAAAGACCTGCGCGGTGGTGTGAGCGTCACCTATGGCGTTCGTATCGATCCGGGCGAGGATCCATCTGTCGTGATTCCTGCGATGATCGAGGTGCTCAAGTCACGTATCGATCCGAACGGCCAGCTCGATATCACGATGGTGCGACAGGGCAACGATCGCCTTGAGATCACGATGCCAGCTCCGAGCGAGAAGATTCTCTTACAGCGGCGTGATGTGAACGCGACTATCGACTCGATTGAGCAATCGGCACTGACTGATGCCATTATTGATCAGGTGCTTGCAGCTGATGCGGAGGGGCGCCTGACGGTGATTGAGTCGAGCGTTTCAAACACTCAACTCCAGGACCTGTTGAAGGCTGTTTCGACGGCATCGGATGCTGCTGTTGCGGCGATGAATGAGTACCAGCAAGGGGTCGAGGCTGGTGAGCCCGATGCAAAGCTCGATGAACTCGCAGCTGTTGCTTCAAAGACGGCGATCGCGTATGACGATGCTCGTGCAACAGCGCAGGCACAAACCATCACTGCTGACCAGATTCGGACTGCCTTACGCACAAACAATCAGGTCAGCAGGAAGTACGATCGCGATCAAAAGCAGGTGATCGAACTGAAGAGTGAACGGGATCGCGCGTTTGAGACATTGCAAGAGCAATATCCTGACAGGGTTGATGACATCAAGCGAATTCGCGCGGCCTATGAGGACTACGAAAAGAACCGCAAAACTCTGGATGATCCTGATGATCTGATCCGCATGCTGCGTGGCGCTGGCGTGCTCAGTTTTCGTATCACTGTTGACCCCGGCGAGTTGCCGAATGAGGCTGAGATACGCGAGCAGTTGCACGAAAGCGGGCCACAGTTTGCAAATACCCGCGATGCTGGTTGGTACAAGATCAACCGTATCGAGAACTGGTTTGATAGTTTAAGTGAGAGTGAGAATCTGCGAGCAGATCCCGCTTCGTTTTTTCGCAGCCGCCCACCCGGCTTTGTCGTCGAGGAATATCGCGGGGCGTATTACATGCTTTGCTGGGATGTTCGTGGCAAACGGTTGACCAAGAACGAGGGCACGTGGAAGGTTGCGAGCGCATTCCGTGGGATTGACGAGATCCAGCGTCCTGCGATTAACTTCACAATGAATCCGAGTGGCGCTTCGCTGCTCGGTAAGTTGACTGGCGCCAACATCGGAAAGCCGATGGCGGTGATTCTTGACGATGAGGTCATCACAGCACCAACACTCAACGGCAACATCACATCCAGCGGACAGATCTCCGGCGACTTCCCGGTCGACGAGTTGAACTACATCATCCGCACACTCAACGCGGGCTCATTGCAGGCAAAGCTCTCGCCACAGCCAATCAGTGTCAACGAGATTGGCCCGGATCTTGGGCAGGACAACCTGGATCGTGGCATCGAAGCCGGACTTATTTCGATCGCGATCGTTGCAGTGTTCATGCTTGTCTACTACTTCCCGACGTGCGGTGGCGTTGCAGTTGTGAGTCTTGTGTTTACTGCTGCCATGATTCTCATCTGGATGGCACTGAACCAGTGGACATTCACAATGCCAGGTATTGCCGGTATCGTGCTGACATTCGGTATGGCGGTCGATGCGAATGTGCTGATCTACGAACGCATGCGCGAAGAACTGAATGGAGGCGCTGATGTACGTGACGCCATCAGGCTCGGATACTCAAAGGCGCTGTCGAGTATTGTTGACGGCAACGTGACGAACCTGATTGTGTGTCTTGTGCTGCTGCTGCCGAATGTTGCAACTCCCGAGGTTCGTGGTTTTGCGCTGACACTTGGCACAGGTGTCGTGATGACCATGATCGCTGCCCTGTTCCTCGGCCGCATCATGTTCGGGACATTGTTCCAGGTCTTCGGGTGGAAGCGGATCTCGATGCTGCCGATGTCTGTGCCAGCGATCGACCGCCTGCTCACTCCACGTGTCAACTGGATCAAGATGAAGTGGGTGTTCCTCCCGATCTCGCTGACATACGTTGCGATCGGACTTGTCATGGTGTTCGGGCAGAACGTGAAGATGCTCGATATCGACTTCCGCTCTGGAACACAGGTGACCCTGCAAATGAAACAGGAACAGCCTGAGTCTGAGCAGCGTGTCATGCTGACCCGTCAGGAAGTTGAGGATCGTGTCCACGAGATCGGCAACACTGCTGAGAACGAGTCAGCTGTCAAGGCATTACGAACCGCTGAAATCATGCCGTTGAATCCGCAGAATGACGGAATCACATCGGATACATTCATTATCAAGACATTCGCCACGGATAAGGATGCGGTTGTGAACTCGCTCGTTGAGACGTTTGCTGACGTGCTTGATTCACGTCAACCCCTCTCAGCGGATGGACTGGACACCGACGAGAACACGCCAATCCCGGTGTATCCAGTCAATAAGCCCCGTCTGGGAGCAAACTTTGACAAGCCCGAGTTTCTTCAGGACGTGCGCGACTGGCTCGGTGGCGCGGTGATTGTGCTGAATAACCTTGATCCTGCTCCAACAAAGGTCGATCTTGAGACACGGCTCGGCGAGATGCGAGAACAGCAGGACTTCTCTGATATCTCGGGCAGAAAGTGGGAGGTTCGTGTTCTTTCGGGTTCGGATGATGCAGTCACAAGTGCAGTTATTCTCGTTCATGACAGCGCAATCAATAACCATGAGAATCCCGACGGATGGACAACGCAAGTTGCAGGTCGCGAGTGGGAACTTGTGACCGAGGCGCTGCAGCGTCCTGCACAGGTTGCCGGTGTGCAGAGTTTCTCGCCAGCAGTCGCACGAACATTTGCTGCTCAGGCGATCATCGCGATCATACTTAGCCTGCTGATGATCACTATCTATATCTGGGTACGCTTTGGTAACATGCGATACAGCATCGCTGCAGTTGCATGTCTGTTCCATGATGTGCTGACCGTGGTCGGGCTTGTTGCACTTGCGGAAATCCTCTGTGACACACCGGGTGTTCAAAGATTTGCACAGGCGATCGGTCTGCAACCGTTCAAGATCAACCTTGACATGGTTGCTGCGATTCTGACAATCATCGGGTACTCACTAAATGACACGATTATTGTGATGGACCGTATTCGCGAAAACAAAGGCAAGCGTCCGGTCGCAACGGTTCCAATTGTCAATCTCTCGGTAAACCAGACGATCAGCCGAACAATTATTACGTCTGGCACGACCCTGCTCGCTGTGATTATTCTGTACCTCTTCGGCGGTGCGGGCATTCGCGGGTTTGCGTTCGCACTGCTCGTGGGTGTCGCCGTGGGGACGTATTCGTCCATCGCGGTGGCTGCACAGTTGGTGGTTGGGAGCCGAGGCTCCAAGGACGAGCCTGAGGTCCCGGCAACTCCGACATCTCAAATGATCGAGGCCGAGCCGTCGTAGCAGCCCCTATAATCTCTGCATACTCCAGTCGGTGGTTCAATTGTGCTGATGTCTGGGGTATCGGAGTGTTCAGCGGGTATGGCCATGCCAACGACACGTCATGCCAGATTTCTCACAGCCCTGTGTGCTCTTGCAGCACTGTGGGTTGTTGTGTACTGGATATGGGATGCTGGACCCCGTGTTCCTGCCGGCGGCGCGATGATTGCAACCCGTGAAGAGCCCGAAGTACATTGGCGCGATGTGAAACGTATCGATCGTCCGCCACAGCCAGCAGGCTTTGCATCAACACTAGATGCTGTTGGAAACTCTCCAGTTGAATCGCACCCCACACAGGTGCATCTCTCCGATGATTCTGTGCCTTCAAAGCCGCCATTTGCTCCGCACGTTGTCGAGCATGGCGAAACGTGGGCATCCATCGCTCAACGGTTCTTTGGTGATCGCTCGCTTTCAACTTCGCTTGTTCGTGCGAACCCTTTTAAGGATCCTCGGATGTTGCGTGAGGGCGATGTAATTCTGATTCCTGCAGATCCTTACAACGTACAGGGCGCTCCGGCAGGAATGGGACCAGGCGATGGCGGCGCAATCATTAATGCACAATCGAGTCCAGCCGATGCACCACCCGTTGTTGACACCACACAGCAGCAGATTCCATCCGGGAAGCCCTATCGAATACGGAAAAATGACGTGCTCTCTCGAATCTCGTTGAGAGAATACAGAACGATCAAGTATGCGCAAGTTCTCTTTGAACGCAACAAGGCGCAGCTTGACATCGACAAACTGGAGTTGATCCGTCCAGGTCAGGTGATCTACATCCCCGATCGCGAGACTATTGAACACGAGTATCGCGAGTTCATGGCAAAGGATCCAACCGAGTGACCTGTAGTCCCGCTGATGTCATTCAAACCGATGTTCTTCTCATCGGTGGTGGTATTGTCGGGCTGTGGATGCGTGCATTGTTCACTCATAGCAGCATACGCACCTTTCTCATTGAGAGAGCCGAACTGGGCGCTGGGCAGACAGTTGCAAGCCAGGGGATTCTGCACGCAGGCGTGAAATATGCACTAAGCGGCGAACGAACCAGAGCCGCTGAGATGGCAGAATCAGTGCAGCCCATCTGGAGCGAATGCCTTGCAGGGACATCATGCCCTGATTTGTCCGGTGTCCGTGTGCTTGCGGAGCATATGTCGATCTGGACAACAACAGATCTGCGCTCGAAGATTGCTGCAGCAGGTGCTGCTCGTGCGATGCGATCGCATGTCTCGGGTTCAGACAAACCCAACGTTGTTAATGTTTCATCAGATGCCTTTGCCGGCGCACCGGGGAACATCTCGCGGTATACGGTCGGTGAGCGTGTTATTGATGCGCACTCGCTCGTGCGAGAGATGGCGAAAGCTTCAGCCGATCCGATACTGACACATGCGTCCGTGACATCGATACAACGCAATGCTGACTCCACGTGGTCAATCTCGGCTCTGGAACGCGATGGGATTGAACACGAGGTTGTTGCACAGTACTGCATCTTTGCTGCGGGTGAGGGGAACGAGGCTCTGCTGAAACTCGCTGGAGTACAACATCCACCGCAGATGCAAAGACGGCCGCTGCACATGGTGATGGCCCGTCATGCTCCTTGTGTGCTGCACGGGCATTGTCTGAAGCTCTCAACCGTGCCACGGCTGACTATTACGACATCAACAGATGCTGATGGTGTCCACACGTGGTGGATAGGCGGACAGATCGCCGAAACCGGGATTGAACGAACCGAGGAAACCCAGCGAGCGTTTGCCCGTAAGGAACTGAAAGCATGCCTGCCTTGGCTGAATCTTAAAGATATTGAACTGGCAACCTGCAGAATCAACCGGGCCGAAGGCGTGACACCGAATGGGTCTCGTCCCGACGGGCCGATCGTACATCTCCTTGACGGACTTGCGGTTGTGTGGCCAACCAAACTGGTGCTCGCCCCGGTCGCAGCACAGCAGGTTGTTGATACCGTGTGTGCGAACGTGGAGCGAAATACATCGAAACAGATAGCGGCAAGTAATGGACAAGATGTCGTTGTTGCGCCCTATCCATGGCATCGGGAGGACGTGCAATGGAAATAGGTTGTCTTCCGTTGCGTTCGCTCGGCAATACCGGGTTGCACATCAGTCCGCTCGGGCTTGGTACTGTGAAGTTTGGGAGGACTGCGCAGCTCAAGTATCCATCGCAGTTTGCACTGCCGACAGATGACGAGATATCGCATCTCCTTGAGATCGCTCGTGACTCGGGTATCAACCTGCTCGATACCGCACCAGCGTATGGCGTTGCTGAAGAACGAATTGGAAAAGCTATCAAGGAGAAGGATCAGCGAGATTCGTGGCTCATCTGCACGAAAGGTGGCGAGCAGTTTGATGGAAACCAGTCACACTTTGACTTTTCTGCTGATGGAATCACCCGAAGCGTCCATACAAGTCTGCAGCGGTTGCACACGGATCGGCTCGACATTGTGCTGCTTCATTCTGATGGGCAGGTAGAAACGACACCACAGTTCGATGATGCCATGGGGGCACTTGCAGATCTGAAGTCGGCTGGCATCATTAAAGCGATCGGTGCATCCACCAAAACGGTAGAAGGCGGCATGCGGGCGGTCGAACTGGGAGATGTCGTGATGGTCACGCTCAATGCCCTGCATACCGATGAACTCCCGGTGATTGATGCAGCCAAAGCTCGAGGCGTGGGTGTGCTTGTCAAGAAAGCGTTTGCAAGCGGGCATTTTTCGCGGGGTACAGCGCACGATCCGGTGCGGGATGCGCTGGAGTTTGCGCTCTCAACATCGGGCGTTGGGAGTATTGTGCTTGGTACGATAAACCCGGACCATCTCAGGCAGAATGTTCGAACCGCGTCGGCAGTTCTTGCCGACAATCAGCATGGCTGAACATCTGTCAGCAGAGATGCGTATGTCATCGGGCACGGAGGCTTTGTGGGAACGATTCAACGAGTTCTGGTGACCGGCGGGGCAGGGTTTCTCGGCTCGCACTTGTGCGAGCGTCTTGTCGCAATAGGGCACGATGTCATCTGTCTTGACAACTTCTTTACGAGCCAGAAGTCCAACGTCGAGCATCTGCTCGACCATCGCAACTTCGAACTGATTCGCCACGACATCACCCATCCGATGTGGCTTGAGGTTGACCAGATCTACAACCTCGCGTGCCCCGCAGCGCCAGGTCACTATCAGTACAACCCGATCAAAACGATGAAGACATCTGTCATCGGGATCATCAATGTGCTCGGCATGGCAAAGCGATGCCGTGCAAAGGTCATGCACGCCTCGACCAGTGAGATCTATGGCGATCCGAAGGTACATCCACAGACAGAAAGCTACTGGGGCAATGTGAACCCCATCGGACCGCGCGCGTGCTATGACGAGGGCAAGCGCGCGGCTGAGACGCTGTGCTTTGATTATCGTCGATCGAACAATGTCGATGTTCGCGTCGTGCGCATCTTTAATACCTATGGACCTCGCATGCACCCATTCGATGGACGGGTCGTGTCAAACTTTGTGCGTCAGGCAATACAGGGAGATGACATCACGCTCTTTGGCGATGGCTCACAGACGCGGGCCTTCTGTTATGTGGACGATATGATCGAGGGATTCGTGCGTTTGATGGAGAACAACTCCGGCTTCTTCGGTCCTGTCAATATCGGCAACCCTGGCGAGTTCACCATCAAACAACTTGCTGAGATGGTCGTAGAACTGACAGGCAGCACATCAAATATTGTGCATAAGCCACTCCCGCAGGATGATCCGACACAACGACGACCCGACATCACCCTCGCGAAAAAGCATCTTGACTGGGAGCCGACTGTTTCGCTTCGTGAGGGATTACAGAAGACGATCGAGTACTTCAAGCACATAAATATCGCATCGTTCCGTGCGCCAACACCAAACTATTGAGTGTCGTGTTATCTTGAGATCGGAAGGTCAACCACCGAGCCCTGCTCATCCGGCTCGTCGGCGTTGATCAGAAACGTTGCAATCTGTGCCAGATAGTGCGCAAGCGATGCTGACGCGTTCTCATCAAGTTGTGCTTCGTTGATCGATTCTGATATCAGCTCTACCCAGCGGTTGCGTGCGTTCACATCGATCCGAAACGGCATGTGGCGCATTCGAAGACGCGGGTGTCCTCGCATTTGCACGTACCGCTGGGGACCACCGAAGCGGCCAACGAGAAAATCTCGCAAGCGGACTTCGGCATCATGCATATGTGTTTCCATGTCTGGTGCGTGCGCAGCCTCAGGGCTGGCGCGATACATGGGGCCGAGGATGTCGTCCTGTTTCACTTTTTCATAGAACAGGTACACGATGCGCGCGAAGCCTTCCTCACCCAGCACTGCAAAGAGCTGGTGATCCGGAAGAAGCGGTTGTTGAGGCGAATGTTCAGACATGGTTTGTGACGGTGTCCGTACTCGTTGAGGTTGTGTGGGATCCGCCCGTCAGCAGCACAATGCCTGTCACAATGAACGCGACTGCGATACACTTTTTCAGTGTCAAACCCTCGCCGAGGAACAACCACCCGAGGATGACAGCGAGCGCAGGGGCAGTGCCGAACGCGATTGGCTTGATGCGTGACACCTCAGCAAGTGAGAGGGCCCAGTAGAAAAAGATCAATGCGAGTCCGCCAGCCACAACCCCCGATCCCAACAACAGCTTTGCCCATACATCGGCGGGAGCGTGCGTCCATCCGGCTGGCTCGGACTTTGACTTGAGTACATGGACCGCCACAACCCACGCAGCGATCATGACGGGCAATGCAATCGCTGTGCGGATCATCACCGCGGTCATCGGGCCGATCTTCCCTGAGTGCAGCACGGAACGGGTAAACACCTCGCCCACACCCCAGCACACGCCCGCCATGATTGCAAGAAGAACCGGTTTCATGTGTTGTTTTCCGTTGAAATACGAGTGTTACTGAACAGCAACCAGATCGGGACGAATGACAGAAAGCAGTTTATCGCGACGAGATGCAACATCTGAACTGGAATGACACAGCGATGTCACATGACCGATCTTTCGCCTGCCTCGCGGGGCTTTCCCATACTCGTGAATATGTGTGTCAGAGACAGCGCGGAGCGAAGCCAGATCGGGGATCGACCCGAGCAGATTGACCATGACGCTGGTATGCGCCAGTTCCGGGATAACGAGATGGCGACCGACCATCGCGCGCATGTGGTTCTCGAACTGGCTGGCAGATGTACCCTCGATCGACCAGTGTCCCGAGTTGTGCACGCGGGGCGCGATCTCGTTTACAACGAGTCCATCGGGCGTATCGAACATCTCCAGCGTCAGCACGCCGATATGGTCAAGCTGCTCCATGAGCGCAACCAGCCGTTGTGCTGCATCGGTTTCGAGTGCTTCGCTGACGTTCTGTGCAGGAGCAATCGTCCAGAGTAGGATGCCATCATCGTGATGGTTATGCACGATGGGCCAGGTGATATGCGTGCCATCGGGCGCGCGGCATCCGATGATGGAGAGTTCGCGCGAGAACTCGACCAGTTTCTCAACAATCGCCTGAGAGACGTTCATCTGTATCCACGCCTGGCGAAGCTTGTCGAGTGAATGCACGCGCTGCTGCCCGTATCCGTCGTATCCACCCTCTGCAGATTTGATGATGCACGGAAATCCCAATGTTTCAGCTGCCAGCGTGAGATCGTCATCGGTACGAATCTCGACAAAGTCTGCGGTGGCCCAGCCTGCATCACGCAGTGCGTGTTTTTCTCTGATTCGATTGCGCGCCACATAGAAGCTGTGTGGTCCGGGCCTGACAGGGCACACCTTTGCGCATGTTTCCAGCGCGATCATCGGCACATTCTCAAACTCGCACGTCACGACATCAACAGACTTCGCAAAAGCAGTCAGCGCATCGACATCATCGAAGGGCTGGTGCATGACGGGGCACGCTGTTTGCGCACACGCGTCCGGCGTTGGGTCGTACGCGGTCGATGCGATACCGATGCGATTGCCCGCATCAGCGAGCATCTGTGCCAGTTGGCCGCCACCGAGAATCCCAACGCGTGCGTGCGGAGTCACGCGCCATCATCCTTTCGCGATGGAATTGGCAGATCACGCGAGTTCAGCACTGTGCTTGTCTGATCGGCCTGATGTGTTCTGACTGTGTCGCGAATCGTGGAATCAGACACACCCAGTATTCGTGCTGCAAGTAGTGCTGCGTTGATTGCGCCAGCCTTCCCGATTGCAGTGGTCGCCACGGGCACGCCAGCGGGCATCTGCACGATCGAGAGCAGCGAATCGACACCGTTGAGGATGCTGGACTTTACTGGAACGCCTATCACCGGCAGTACTGTCTTGCTCGCGCACATTCCCGGCAGATGGGCTGCACCGCCCGCACCTGCGATGATGACCCTGAGTCCACGTGACTCCGCGGTGCTTGCGTACTCGAACAGCCAGTCTGGCGTGCGATGGGCCGAGACGACCTTAGCCTCAAAGGGGATAACAAGGTTCTGGAGCATCTCGGCAGCATGAGACATCGTGTCCCAGTCGGAGGTCGAGCCCATGATGATCCCGACACTCGGTGCTTTGCTTGCGTTGTGGTCGGTTGGCACAGATGGTCCTCGCTGTCCTGGAATCGTGTGTACAAACTTTATCCTGACAACCCCGGCTGACTACCCTGTGTGCCCATGTCGATACCTGTTCCACCCAGTGAGCCGAACTCCTTGCCGTACAAGATCGCCTGTTTGTGCGATCTTCGCGATGAGCAGGGACGCGTGCTAATGCTGAAGCGTCTCAAACACCCCAACTTCGGGCTCTGCTCGCCAATCGGAGGCAAGCTCGATACGCACACCGGGGAATCGCCCGCGCAGTGTGCGGTCCGCGAGATCGCGGAGGAAGCTGAGATCGACGTGCCAATTGACCGAATTCGACTTATCGGTATGGTCTCGGAACGGGCGTACGAGGGCAAAACACACTGGCTGATGTTTGTCTATCGCGTGCTGGGAAGCGTGTCGGTGAAAACAGGCATGACGCGCGAGGGCGAACTCTTCTGGGTCGAGCCGTCCCAGATCGAGTCACTTGATCTGCCCGAGAGTGATCGAAAGGTCATCTGGCCGCTGGTGCGGGAGGTCGCGCCGGACGCGCTCACGGACGAGCCGGGGTTCTTCGCGGTGCACATCGACTGCGATGGCGACGAGATGACATGGAATGTCGAGCAGCTGACCAAGCCTGCCAACACACACGCGAACTGAAACGAGGAACAACCGTGCTGACACCCGAACTTCTCAAAGCAACCTTCGAGGCGGGTCTTGCATACGACCAGTATGTCGCAACAGGCTCTGCCAGCGAGCAGGAAAACTGGAACACATCAGAGCAGAAGGTCTCGCTCGCTTTTGAACAGACACAGCTCATCGCAGGGTTCACTCGACGTGTGAATCTGATTGTCAGTTCGGGGACGTGGTGCGGCGACTGCGTGCAGCAGGTACCGATCCTTCGTGCGTTCGAGCAGTCCAATCCAGAGAGAGTGTGCCTGCGTCTTGTTGATCGGGATGAGCATCCCGAGTTTTCATCGCACGTCAAGATCTGTGGTGGTGGGCGCGTTCCAGCGGTTGTGTTTGCAACAGAACTCTTCGACTTTGTGTCGGTTTTTGGTGACAAGACATTGACGCGGTTCCGAGCGCTCGCAGCAGCACAACTCGGTCCGGCGTGCCCATTGCCCGGCGCGGGGTTGCCACCAGACCAGCTCGCGGGGATGACGCAAGACTGGCTCAACGAGCTCGAACGCGTGCATCTGATGTGCAGGCTCTCGGGAAAGCTCCGCCAGTTGCACAACGACTGAGGAATACAACTCTCGTCAGGCGTGGAGCTTGCGCATTCCGTGATGTGCACGCTGATCGTTTACATGCGCGAATGTTGCAGTGTGCTTTGCAACGAGCTTGGTCAGCTGCGATGGCGTGACATCGAGTCGCAGCGATGCCCGGTTGTGATCCCATCCGCACGCATCAAGCATGTCGAGTGCTTCTGCGATCAGCGATGGGAAGTCGGCATGCGATGCGCTGCAGCGGACCTGCCCTTTGGTGCATCGCTGCTTCCAGAGATCGGTTCGTTGATCGCCGACGGGCACACCAATGCGGTGGTTGATCGCAAGGACAAATCTCAGGCGTTTGAGCGCGACACGCTCGTTCTCAGCAGGGCTGCGCCGCTCTGATGCGCTCGCGGTAAGTCCCGTTGGTGTGTGTGTGAGCTGGACCGCGGTAGAGACCTTGTTTCTGTGCTGCCCGCCCGGACCGGTTGTTTTCCCGCGCGTCATCTCGCACTGTCTTCGCAACACATCCATCGGCAACGCAGCCGGGTGGACCGGGCGTGTGGGTTGTTCGCGTTGGACGGGTTGCTGGCGCATGCGTGGGAGATTAGTAGGCAGACTGTGGATGGGCTCGCAGTGACAGATCATCTGCAACACCCGCGCCGAACATCTCGCCACCGAGCCCTGCGATCATCGCTGCGTTGTCAACGCAATACCGCATCGGTGGGATCACCAGCCGGAGATCGTGCTCGTCTGCCCAGAGCTTGAGCTCAACGCGCAGCAGTGAGTTCGAACTGACACCGCCGCCAACAAAGAGCGTGCGGAGGTTGATACCTTGCTCGCGCAGTTGCTGGTGGGCGCGTGAGAGCTTGAGAATCACAGCCTGCACTGCTGCGCCCTGGAACGCCCATGCGAGTTCCGCGCGATCCCTGTCTATGAGATCACCGAAGTCGCGCGGGAATGTACCATCACGATTTGGCGTGCCACGGATCGCGTACAAGAGCGCAGTCTTCAACCCGGAGAACGAGAAGTCGAGCGAATCCGGACTGAGCCGGCTGATGGGAAAGTTTCTTCCCGATGGTCCCGCAAGTTCTGAATGGGCGAGCGTGTCGAGATTCGGACCGCCGGGATAACTCAACCCCAGCATGGTGGCTGCCTTGTCGTACGCCTCACCGAGCGCATCATCGATTGTGGTCCCGATCCGTCGCATCTGCGTCGAGGATGTGCAGACATACATCGCGGTGTGTCCGCCGCTGACAACGAGTCCGAGCGCCGGATACAACTGCTCGTGTGTATCCTGATCGAGCAAGCCACTGAGCACATGCGCGTGGACATGGTCCACACCAACGATCGGCACACCCAGCGACCACGCGATCGACTTGGCAGCTGACGTGCCAACCAGCAGGCATCCGATCAGGCCTGGACGATGTCCGATCGCAACAACGGAAACATCACCCTGCGAGATGCCAGCGTCACTGATTGCACGCTTAACAACCGGCAGGATCCGTTCTGCGTGATGACGGCTGGCGATCTCTGGCACAACACCGCCATACTCCGCGTGGATGTCCACCTGCGACGCAACGACGGACGAGAGTACCCGCCACGGGTGTTTCACGACCGATGCTGCGGTCTCATCGCACGAGGTTTCGATGCCGAGAATGTGCGTCATGCTGGATTTCGTGAAAATGCCGATGGTTGTGACAGAATCGTGATGAACTGAGCGGGTTGATTTTCGTATAATAGTTGGTGTGATGGCGAAAACCACTGAAACAACACCGGAAGCACCGCCACGACCCAGCAAGGTGCGTGATGTTGCGTCATGGGCAACACTTGCTGCAACGCGCGAGGGCTCTGTCCGCGGTGCATCAGTCGCTCGGCGGATTGTCCTGTGGTGCGGGGTTACTGCCCTTGCAGCAGCACTTGTCTGGGGCGGTCTCTGGTTCTTCGGCCTGATAGATCGTGGACCGATCGACTCGATCGTTTCAGTGTTCGACACGCAAGCAGACGTGCTGACACGGGCAATCACTGCTTCCAGCCTGGGCGGACTTGTACTGCTGATTGCTGGTGCTCTTTGGATGCACTACGTTGTTCGTGCACGCCAGCATCGCGATGCAGCTGCGCTTCGGCTTGATGATGCGCTGAAACTCAAGGGACGATTTGCTGCGGGGCTTGCGTTTGAGAATGCACCAGACGCACCATTCGAGTCCCTCGCGAGGGCCGACGCTGAGCAGTTGTGCAGGAGCGAGTCGTTTTTACAATCAGCACACGCAGCATTGCCAAAGCATCAATGGGGAGCATGGGTTGTGCCGTTGTGCGCACTCGGCCTGTCGCTGTCGTTACTCTCTTTTGTTCCGTCGCGAAACAGAGCTGACATCGAAGATGCCCAGCAGCGACATGCAGCACAGCAGCAGATAGACGAGCTGTCGCAACAGATCGCTGCGAACCATCAAGCCGAAACCAATCGTGATTCTGCCGCATCCTCGATCAGCGAGCAACACGCTGCTGATGCGGACACGCGGTTGCAATCGACACTCGATGAAATCCGCGGCCAGCTTGCAGCGAAGCAGCAATCACCCGACGAGGCGCGTGCACGGGCTGCATCTGCGGTGCAGGAGCACGCCGACGAGCTTCGCACACAGGCGGAGCAGCAACTCGATGCGCTCGACAAGGCAAAGCTCGATGCGGCAATGAGTGCGCAGGAACTGCGAGAGAAGCTTGGCAGTCTGGACGAGACCGGGAACTTTACGGAATCAATGCCGGAAGCGGACATCTCGGATGCTGTGAAGAAAATCGCCGAATCATTTTCGCAGGGTGACTTCGCGCAGGCTGCCCTCGAGATGGAACAACTCGATCCGTCAGAGCTCACGCCAGCCGACGAGGCGTTGCTTGAATCGCTCGCGTCTTCGCTTGACGAGGCGCTGAATCAGGCGCAGGAAAAACTTGAGCACCAGCAACTCGAAACGGAGCAAGCATCGAATCAGAACGAACATCCTAATTCACAGAATCAGGAGAATGCTGCGCCTGATACGAACGAACCGATTCCTCCGACCGATCCTGCAACACCTGAACAACCAAACATGTCTCAGGAGAATCAGAAGAATCAGGAGCAACCGAACCCATCGCCGGATACCAACCCCACTCCATCATCTACAAACGAGCAACGTAACACGCAGCAACCCAATCAACCCGCTTCTGCGCAGGAGAACCAGACACAACCAAACAAGCAGGATGAGACCAGTCCTGACAAGAATGAAGGTGGTGCTGAGAAGACCGGAGAAAAAGAGATCTCGCAACCGAGTCAAACCGAGGGTCAGCAGCAAAACTCGCCAGGCACGCAAAGCGAACAACAATCTCCTGAAAAGACATCAGACAACACACAGGGGCAGCCGTCCGGAGACAAACAGAACCAGCCGGGAAACTCATCTGAACAGCAGGCAAAGCCTACTCAGGGTGATGGAACTGAACAGCCTGCAACATCGCCTCAGACCAAGCCTGATCCAAACAGTCCCGGCAATGAGCAAACAAACCAGCCTGCTTCTCAGCAGGGGAAAGAACAGAACGAACAAGGAGCAAAACCATCGGCTTCTCAGTTCGGTCAGCAACCCGATTCGCAACAGGGTTCCGAACCAACGGAAGGGAAACCATCCGAACAGTCCGAACAGCGTGAGGGAACGCAGGGCGAGATAGAAACAACGCAGCAGCCTGCTCCGGGCGCATCAGATAAACTGCGGAACGCGATGAAGAAGTTGCAGCAGCGACAGCAGAACGCGCAGGAGCAGATCAGGCAGGCAGAACGGTACCAGCAGCAAGCGCGTGATGTGCTTGATACCGACCAAACCCCGCCATATGAGCCTTCGGAAAACGGGTTTGCATCCGGAGATGAGAACGATTCCGAGCAACACGGTGATGGCGGTCGATTTGCATCACAGGGTCCAGCTTCAACAGAACCACACAATGCACAGCAACAGCCATGGGACTACACAACAGAGAAGGTGGATTCATCGGAAACTGGCGGGCAGAAGGATACCAATGGAAGCCAGCAGCAGTTTCAACTTCCTTCAGACTGGAAGCCCGATCAGCATGCTCCCGCGGTTGAGCGAGCAAGTGCTGGACAATGGCGCGCTGCTTCGAACGCAGCTGATCGAGCAATCGAATCGGGGCGCGTGCCAATCCGCCACCGTGATCTCATCCAGCGAGTCTTTGGTCGTTTCTCCAATCGAACAAACGCAAACCCCGAGACTGTTCCCGCAAATGATGTTCCCTGAAACCGGAGCCGCAATGTGCAGTTGAGCATTGACAGCACATTCTGGCTGGTCTGTGCTGCCGTACTTGTTGTTGCAGCCCTGACGTCATGGCGATTGCTTGGAGCAATGGCGTGGCAGCGACGGTCCACTGCGATTGTTGCGCGAACTCTCCTGCTCGCAGCAATCGGGCTGGCGCTTGCGGGGCTGAGCTCTGTTCGAACTGTTGACCGCGTCGCTGTCGTTGCGGTTGTTGATATGTCGCGATCAGCACACGTGCTTGCAAACGCTGGAAACAACAACACGTTTGTGCGCAATCATATCGAAGCGTGGCTGGAGGCAGTCGATCAACAGAAACACACTGACGACCTGCTCGGTGTCGTTGCCTTTGATGGTCGGGCAATTGTAGTACAGACACCAACACGCTCTCGTGTAGGCGATGTGCAGTTAGAGATCCCTTCACGAGAGGGAACGAATATCGAACAGGCGATAGCTGTTGCAAGGGCAATGCTTCCTGCCCAGACGCAGGGAAGAATCCTGCTTGTCACCGATGGGAATGAGACGATCGGCGATGCTCTCGGCTCAGTGGCTTCTCGTGGGGACACTGGGAGCGTCCCGATCGACGTTGTACCGATTCGATACTCGCTTGACAACGAGGTTGCGGTCACACGGCTTGACGCTCCGGGGTTTGTACAACAGGGTGCAGATATCCCCGTTCGCGCATTTCTCCAGTCATCAACACCCCTGCAGGGTGAGATCCGGCTATTTGACGGTGACGATGAGATCGATCTAAACGGAGATGAGCCCGGTGCTGCGTTGCCTGTTTCGATCAATGCTGGACAGACAGTTGTCCCTCTGACTGTGCCGGGGTCTGATCGACGACTGCACGATCTCCGCATTGCGTTCGAGCCACCGACGCAATCAAGCGCGGGAGTCTCATCTGCTGATCTGTTTCTCGAGAACAACATCGCCCGTGCGATTACGCTCTCGCCGGGGCGTGGTCGTGTGCTGGTGGTGACTGACACGATGGGATCGCAACGAACACCATTGACAGACGCGGTGGAGAGTACTGGATACTCGACAGATGTTCGAGTGCCGAGCGCACTCCCAGTCGGTCTGGCGGGCTTTGCGGAGTACGACACGGTCGTGCTCGATGATGTTTCAGCTGACAGTTTGATTGATGAAACACGTGCGGCACTCGACCAGTATGTTCGATCGCTCGGTGGAGGTCTGATTGTCGTTGGAGGAATGAACTCGTTTGGTCCAGGTGGATACCGGGGCACCGAACTGGAACATCTGGTGCCGCTGCTTCTCGATATTCCAGACAGACTCATCAGACCGGACGTCGCGATCATGATTGTGCTTGACCGATCCGGCTCGATGGCTCAGAGTGTGCTCGGATCTGTTCGATCGCAGCAGGATATCGCGAATGAGGCTGCAGCGATTGCAGTGTCGCGTCTTGAACCAACCGATCTTGTCGGTGTCATCGCGTTTGACAACTCCTATTCGCGTGTTGTTCCTCTTGCGCCGAATAAGGAGCCGCGTGAAACCTCGAAAAAGATACGCAGCATACGGGCAGACGGGGGCACAAATCTTGGGCCTGCCCTCAAGGCTGCACTGAGCGATCTTGAGAAGGTTGACGCTGAGAAGAAGCACATTGTTGTCCTGTCCGACGGTCGATCCCAGGCAGAGGAAACACTGCCGGACATTGCGCGCGAAGTTGCTGCGAAGGGCGTCACCATCACATCGATTTCTGTTGGTGATGGAAGTGCTGCGCCCAAAATGCGCGAGATCGCTGAGATCACTGATGGCACTTTCTTTGAGGTTGTCCACCCCGACAGACTGCCGCGCGTGTTTATTGATGCGGTGCGTGTTGAACGTTCACCACGGGTGCTTGAGCAGCAGTTTGTGCCCCAGCTTGTCTTTGGATCATCGCCGATACTTGCGGGCTTTCCCTCGCTTCCACTACTCGATGGCCTTGTACTGACACGTGAGCGCCCCGATCCTCGAGCGATTTTAATTGCGCGTGGCCCAGACAATCTGCCGCTGCTTGCCGAATGGCAGGTCGAACTCGGCCGTGTTGTTGCATTCACATCGGATTCAGATCGCTGGTCATCGCGCTGGCTCACGTGGGATGGATATCGCAAGTTCTGGTCCCAGATTGTTCAGCGGGTAAGCAAGCCGGCGCAGTCTCCCGGCTTTATTGCGACGATTGCCCATGAAACAGACACACTCACGCTGACACTTGAAACGCTGGCTGATGATGCAGAGCCAATCGTTGACCTTCGTGTGGAAGCAAACGTCATCGGACCAGATGGAAAAGAACGTGTCGTGGAACTTTGGCAGGTTGCTCCTGGTGTGTACGAAACATCGACTCCGGTTGAAGAGCAGGGGGCGTACGTTGCAGCAATCCGTGCGTATCGTGGCCAAACGATGATTGGCACAGCACTGGCCGCCCAGATTGTTGAAAACGAACGCGAACTGGATGATTTGAAATCGAACAATCTGCTTGTTGCCGAGATTGCGAAGCAATCCAATGGCCGTGTGCTTGATCTAGATTCACCCGGTCAGATTGACATGTTCTCACGTGAAGGTATCGAACCTGCCAGAGCGAGGTCTTCCCTGTGGCAGTTGCTTGTGTGGATTGCGCTTGGCATATACATGTGCGATATTGCAACCCGTCGGATTGCGTGGGATCGACTGCTCGGACTCGGTGAGAGAACAATGGCATCGGTTACACTGTCTTCAACGGGATCGCTCACTTCTCTGGCTTCACGCGAGACACACAGATCTATGGAATCAACCTCAGCATTGTCAGACCTAGATGCTGCACGGGTCGTCGCGAAGCAGCAGCAGTCCAGACGGGAGAGTGTTATTGAGCAACTTCGTGCATCCCGCACGCAACGTCCCGACTCACAAGCTGCTCCTATAGAAACGATGGCCAGTGATATATCGTCCGACGAATCGAGTGCAGAGTCATCCGGGCTGCTCGCGGCGAAACGACGTGCAATGCAACGATTTGAGGAAAACGAATCTGACTAATCAAATCAGTGCTGGCTGATTCAGTGTGCCGTGGAGAGACAGTTTGTCGGCAGAACATATTGTGACGCTGACGATACTCCCGACTGTGCTTTCAACGTCGGCGGCAGGAGCATCAAAGAACACAATCTGGTCGCCATCCGTGCGCCCGGAGAGTTGCAAAATCCCGTCTGCAGGGAATGTCTGCTCTGGTGTGGATGCTCGCATTGATTCGCCGTTCACAGTCAGTGACACTGCATTCAGGTTTCTGATCTGTGTGTTTGTCATGCCAGCGGCCTTGCGTGCCTGCTTTGAAATGCCCTCGACAAGAATGTCGAAGTGAAGCCCGATCTGCTCTTTGCTGATCTCGTCAGAGATCATGCTCTGTAATGCGAGCAGATGATTGTTTCGCTTGCGTTTGATCTGATCGGGCACATCGTCAGGGATTCTGTCAAAGGCGACGGTACCTGGACGCGGCGAGTACTTGAAGATGAAGCAGTTCTTGTATCTCGCGCGTTGCACAAGTTGTACAGTCTTTTCGTAGTCCTCGTCGGTCTCGGTTGGAAATCCGACAATGATGTCGCCGGACACCATCAGCGGTCGTCCGATCTCGGGTTGATGCAGGAACGAACGTGCGCGATCAAGGAACTCGTCGTATTCTTCGATCGTGTATCCGCGATTCATCTTCTGGAGGATGCGGTTCGAACCCGATTGTGCAGGCACATGCAGGTATCGGCAGATACGCGGGCTGTCACGCATCACTTCAAGTACATCATCGCCGAAGTCGCGCGGATAGCTCGTGACAAATCGCAGGCGTTTGATCTCGGGCACACTCTCGTGGATCTGGTGCAGCAGATCTGCAAAGGTCGTTACACGATCGCCTGCAAGTGCATCACGATTGTGGCTGCCCTTGTATGTGCGCCCCTTCTGCGGCTGGGTCACGCCGTTCACTGCCACGGCAGCACCGTGCTCGAACCGATAGTGGTTTACCGTCTGGCCAAGCAGTGTGATCTCAACGACACCAGCATCGGCGAGCTTTCGGCACTCGTCGATAATGTGCTCCGGCGGCCGATGGATCTCGGCACCCCGTGTGAACGGAACAACGCAATAGGTACAGAACTTGTTGCAGCCTCGCGTGATGCGAACATATGCGCTGCGCGAAAACGATCGGGTTGTATCGACTGGTGATATCGACCGGGAAAGATCAAGCAGTTCGAGCGAGTCCTCAGCCGCAGCGAGCGTGCTGCTGCGACGGCTCGCGCTTCCCTGGAGCGCAACTTCGCTCGCGGATCTTTCGGATACGTGTGGATCCTGTACCGGATGCGAAGTCATGCTTAGTCGTGTGCGGCAAGCGTTATCGAGCAATGCCGGGAGCTTGTCGAGTTCTGCGGGGCCACACAGAATATCAACGACCGGCATTCGATTGATGAGATCAACACCGTCGCGTTCTGCCAGACATCCGAGCACGCCAACAACCAGATTTGGCTGCGTTGCCTTGCGCTTGGCAAGTTCGCCAAGACGGGACCAAACCTTCTGCTCTGCCTGCTCACGGACCGAGCATGTGTTGTAGAGCACAACATCCGCAGACTTCGGATTATCCGTGAATCGATATCCCAAACGCCCGAGTTCACCAGCAACGAGCTCCGAATCAAGCTCGTTCATCTGGCATCCGAACGTTTCAAGATAGACTGCTGTGTCGCGGATCTGTTGTTCCATGCAAGCGGATGGTAGGGACGTGGTTGTTCATTACCCACGGCCGGATGCGAGAAGCTCACGCGGGGGTGTCTTCCCGAGCCGGGAAATCGCTGGCATTGCAGCCACCAGTGTCAGTGTCAGCAGGATTGTACTTCCAATGAGAATTGCGAGCACAGGTATCCGGACCTGAAGTTCGAGTCCGTGCAGCAGCCGATGGACACGCGTCGCAGCCCACGAGGCTTGCAAACCCATCGCGGTGCCGAGGATAGAAGCAGCGATTGCGATCAATACTGCTTCGCAGAGCACCAATCGCAATAGCACAGCCTGCATCGCACCGACAGCACGCAGAATGCCGAACTCGAACTTGCGTGATTCGATGCTCGCCATAACAATGTTCGCAACACCAAAGCAGGCGACAAACATCGACACAACCGCAACAACAGAGAACGCAAGCACTGTTGTTGATGCAAACGTCGTGATTGTCTCCTTGATACGCCGACCACTGCCCGCGTCAATGATACCAGCATCAAACAACGACTCGCGGAGTGTTGCGACAGCAATGTCATCGTCAACATCGTCCGTAAATGTCACCTGGATGAGCTGGCTTGCTTCAACATTGAACTTTGTACGAGCGTCTGCCATTGAGCCGAACACCGCGTGCATCGCCTGCTCATGGAAATCTGCACCGATGTTAAAAAACCGGCTTGCGAGTTCCAGCCCCGGCGAAGCAACGACACCGACTATTTCAAACGTGTCATCGTGGTCTTCAAACGTGCATTTGAATGTGTCACCGACACCGAGCCCCTTTGCGAGCAGGAACTCTTTCGCGACGATCACCGCTCCACCCTCGTTGAGCCGACGAATCGCGGTCTCCTCATCACCCTGGATCCACTTGACATTCGTCATGCGAAAAAATGGCTCTGGCTCAAACGCGACAAACGTCGTCTTGAGGTCCTGCAGCGCCTTGATGCCAAAGACATCAGTTTCGACTCGGGTCAGCGAGAGCGCACACGTTTCGGTGACAAACGGGAGATCCTCGATCATGCGCTGATGTTCCGGCATCAGTGCGATACCGCTGACAAAGGCATCCGGGAACTGGAGCTTGCCAAGCCAGTCACGGAGTATGCTGTCGCCGCTCGTCCAGATCGAGACCATCAGCGCGAGCCCCGCCATCAGTGCTCCCGCGGTCAACCCATGGCGGAACGGTGTTGACTCGATTGATCGCACCAGCATGTGCTTTGGAAGTCTGAACACATGGGCGAGTAGCGGACCGATACACGTCGCAACGATGTACGTTACTGGAACACCGAGCAGGAAGTACCCAAGAAACAGTAGCGGGAGTCCTGTTGTTGAGTAAGTCCAGAACATCATCTGTCCATCGTGGATAGCTGTTACCATGATGGCTGGCACCAGCAGGAAGCAGAGGGCAATCAGCGAAGTGATACCAACAGCATTGCGTGAAACCGGTTGTGCGTTTGGAGTAAGTGAGCGCAATGGCTGAAGCTGAGCAGCACGCAACGCAGGCCAGAGTGCGCCGCCGATACCCGCAAAGAACGCGCACGCAAGACCAAGCACAGGCCCTGTCCATGGAATAACTACACCCGTTGTAAGAACATCGCTCGCAACGACACCAAGCAGCAACACGACTGCAATGCCGAGTGGAATGCCAACTGCCGCTCCGGCAATCGAGAGCACAACACCAAGCAGAAGCTGCGTCTGCGCGAGATGGAATCGCGTGCCTCCAATGCATCGTACAATTGCAAGCTCACGCTGCTGCTGGGCTACCGATGTATTCAGACCCGTCACGATGATAAAGGCAGCCGACATGCTTGCGAGCACAAGAATCAGGATCAATCCCAACTCTGATGATCTCATGTTGTCGGTCAATCCAGATGTTGCCTTGGCTGTGCTGCGAAGCATGATCTCGTCGCCAAGCATAGCTTTGTACGTGTTGACCACGTCCTCAGGAACAACATCGTCTCGAAGCACAAGATCAACCTGCGTGTAGTGATCGGCTTGTTCCTTTGTGTACCCGGCGAGCGTGCGCATGCTTTGAATGGTTGCGTATGCCTGAGCACGTCCACCAAGCGGGGGGGCAGCGGCAACTCCGACAACAGTCAGTTCTGCGATGTTCTGGCGCAGTTTCTGGATAACCACTGTCTCGCCAATTCCAACGCGCTGCTGTCGGTTTGCATTGAGGTGCTCATCGGACAGCTTCTCGTCCGGATTGGATCTGCGAATACCCGGAATGACTGAGAAGATGCCGCGACGCTTTGCATTGGCATCCCAGCTTAACGCTGCAACAAGCCCCTCATCGACAACGATCTCATCATCTGATGATGGAAGTCGACCTGCAACAAGTTCGATTGATCTGATAGGTTGAATAGCTCGAAAATCGAGCCCGTTTCCGTGTGCGGTTGCGCGCAGCTGCGTTGGCCTTTGTACATCCTGCTGCGTTGTTTCATCGTGCACCCAGATCGGACGCGTAATAACGAGTGCGATATCAGCTTCGACACTGCCAACACTCAGTGCAACTTCGGGCCACTGTTTCGTTGCATCGTATTGGGCTTGAGAGACCGAACCTCGTGGATGCTGATGCCGGATCTGCACGTCTCCAGAGCCAAACATGAAGCCGAGCTGGCTCTCGATCATGCGGTTGATCGACGACATGAGCGACGCGACCGCGACCACCAATGCAGTCGCAACAGCAATCGCACCCGACAATAGCGCCGTGCGCCTACGCCGCGACGATAAGCTGCTGGTAACGAGATGCCACGCCGGCCGCATCAAGAGTCTCCGAGTTAATGGTTCCACAGATCTGTCCGTCACGCATCACGTGCACGGTCTGGCAGTGTGCTGCAGCAACAGGTTCGTGTGTCACGAGCAGCACCGTCATGTCGTGCTCGCGAGCGATGTCCCCCAGCAACGCCCATAAGCGCTCGCTGGATGCCGAATCGAGATTGCCCGTTGGTTCATCGGCCAGCAGGACAGGCGGATGAAAGAACAGGGCGCGTGCAATTGCGACGCGCTGCTGCTCGCCACCGGAGAGGGCTTCGGGGCGATGGTTTCCACGATCGCCAATCCCCAGTCGTTCAAGCAGTTCAGCACTGCGTGTGCGCAGCTTCGAGACCGGCTCACCTGCCAGCAGACCCGGGAGCTCAACATTTTCCTGGGCAGTCAACGTCGAAATAAGGTTGAACTGCTGGAACACCAGGCTGACCGTGTGCTGACGATACTGCGTTGCTTCACGTTCTGACATCAGATCGACGCGTTTACCAGCAACCTCAATCTCGCCGGATGTTGGTCGATCCAGTGCAGAGAGCAGGTGCAAGAGCGTTGACTTGCCAGACCCCGACTGACCCATGATCGCGTGATACCCCTTGTCAGGGATATCTAGTGTCACGCCACGAAGCGCCTGCACCGATCGCCCTGCAAGTGCGTACTCCTTGTGAACGTCTCGGCAGTGGATCATTGCAATGACAGTTCCTGCGTTTCCTTCCGACTGTACATAATGGGAGAAAGCCTGTTCCGGTTACAGGCTGGCATCGTAATCCGCCGCACTTTTTAGTGCGTCCAGTTCGCCAGCATTGGTCGCTTTGACCTTTACAAGCCAGCCAGCCCCGTATGGGTCCGAGTTGATGCATCCCGGATCATCCGCAAGAGTGCTATTGATCTCGATGATCTCACCAGAGACAGCGGAATAGACATCGCTTGTTGTCTTGACAGATTCGACCTCGCCAATGACATCAGATGCGGCAACACTCGTGCCAGCAGGCCGCATCTCGGCATAGGTCACATCTGTGAGATTATCGACAGCAAACCTGGTTAGTCCGATCGTAACGACATCACCATCAAGCTTGTGCCATTCGTGGGTTTCGCTGTAGACACGGTCGGTGGGGGTGTCGGATGCTGCCATAAATGCAAACTCCTCGCTGTCCTGAGTGATATGTGCGAACGGTGTGCCGATGATAGAGCACCCATCGTGGATGTGGTAGTTGGGGAGGGGTTTCTTGCCGACAGAGCCCGCATCTGCCGATCAGGTGGCTTACTGTCATGCTGTTGCTGTGCTGGTCCCCGGGAGAAGCCGTTTGCTGCTTGCACTGAATGTCAACTCACTGAAATCACTGCTCAATCCCAAACGCGGGAAAGACCCCTCGCTCACCCTCCCTGAGGTGCCACAGTTCATCAAAGAGGAGTTTGGGTTGAACGGGCTTGCGTTAAGTGCTGATCTGCTAGCAGGAAGCAATCGCCGCGACCTTGAAGCATTTCGTGAACGTTCTGATCGAGCTGGGTGTGCCTGTCTACTGCTCCATGAAACGACCCCCCTTGAACTCGGCTCACTCAATGAGGCAGTTGCTGAGCAGGCGTGCGATAGATTGGACCGCATCCTGCATGCAGGACGGTTCCTCGGGACGAACTCTGTCGCATTCACGCCGGCAGCCGGGAAGGACGAGGACGAACTTGATTTCACAGCAGAAGCAATCAAACGAGCCATGGGACTGGCTGAGAAGCACGAGATGAATCTGCTGATCTACCCTGCACAGGGGCTGACATCAACACCCGATGATGTCACGAACCTCCTGAAACGTGTTGGTGGCTTCCGCGTTGGCACATTTCCTGACTTTGAGTATGCGAGCACCTTTGATGACCCTGCCGGATATCTCAAGAAGATGTGCCCGTACGCGTCGGCTATCAGCGCATCAATGCTCGACTTCGTCGTTCCAGAATCTGAACCAGAGCGAAAGAAGCCCACAAAGAAGACAAAGGCCCCAGCAAAGAGTGCTGCTCAAACTGATGAGTCTGAGGTTCCAACGGATTCGGTCAAAGAGACCGATGAAGCGCTGGATGAACTGGATGAGTTCCTCGATGAACTGGACGAAATGTGGGAGCCACCGGTCCATACCGCCTTTGACATTCAGCCGATGGTGGGGGCTGTGCTTGCTGTCGGATATGACGGCGCACTGATCATCGACTATCGTGGAAAGGGCAATCCTGCTGATGGCGTACAGAACTGCATCTATGCCCTGGAGGATGCTGTCCGAGCGGAGGTTGAGAAATCATGACCTCGAGCCAGTTGGCAGTGCAGCACGTCGAAGCTCCGGAGCGTTGCATGGGCAAGCACAAGAACATGCATGACTTCGACGGAGCCATCATTGTAACGATTGATGGTCCAGCTGGTACCGGCAAGAGCACTGTTGCTGAAAAGGTGGCGAAAGAACTTGGGCTTGATTTTCTCGATACTGGTGCAATGTATCGGGCTGCAACGGCAATCGTGCTCGATTATGGCATAGACCCGCACGACCCAAAGGCGATCGTCGAAAAGGTTGCTGAAGCAGACCTGCACTTTGACTGGCGAACCACGCCTCCTGCGCTGCTCGCGTGGCTTCAACCCATTGATCATCGACTCCGAGACAAGGATGTCACCGCAAACGTCTCGCAACTTGCGAGTGTCAGGGAACTCCGCCAGCATCTTGTGCTCAAGCAGCGCATTATCGCGTATCAGCATCCTCGACTGGTCTCGGAAGGTCGGGACCAAGGCTCGGTTGTATTTCCCGATGCCCTTGTCAAGTTTTACCTTGACGCAGATCCGGCGGTACGTGCAAAGCGACGAGCAATCCAGTCAAAGCGGCTCAGTCGTGACACGCTCCCCGAGGAAGCCGCAAAGATTATTGCAGCAACGCAGGAAGAGATTCTCACTCGGGATCATCTCGATCAGAGCAGATCCGACGGCCCTCTTGTGTGTCCTGAGGGCGCAGTTGTTGTTGACACATCGGACATGACAGAACGCGAAGTGATCGATCATCTCGTTCGAGTTGTCAGGGCAACGATCGCTCAGAAAAGGCACGATGACGATAAAGGTTGCCATGAGCAGTGAAATGAGAGCCAATACGTCTCAGAGAATCGAGCCCAACACCATTGATTCCGGAACAGCACGAGTCACGTTGACAACGCGAGTGTTGTATCGCATTGGTGTCCTCTTGAACACGTTCATTGCGACCATTTTTTATCGAATTCAGGTTGAGGGGCGAGAGCATTTCCCGGAGCATGGCGGGGTGCTGGTTATTGCAAATCATCAATCGTACTACGATCCTCCAATCATCGGATCGATGCTGAATACCCGTATCTTCGCATTTCTTGCAAGGGCAGGCTTGTTTAAGATTCCAGGATTTGGGTGGTTAATCAGCGCACTCAACGCCAAGCCGCTCAGCGGCGACGGCAACGAGACACGTGCGATGCGGGAGATGCTGCGACTGCTCGAAGATGGATGGCCGATTCTCGTGTTTCCCGAGGGAGCACGGACAAAGGACGGCGGGATGGTGGAGTTCCAGCGTGGCATTCTCCTGCTATTGAAAAGAG
Source organism: Phycisphaeraceae bacterium (assembly GCA_020639155.1). Classification (NCBI taxonomy): domain Bacteria; kingdom Pseudomonadati; phylum Planctomycetota; class Phycisphaerae; order Phycisphaerales; family Phycisphaeraceae; species Phycisphaeraceae bacterium. Next base: position 545,052 of record JACKHF010000002.1, on the reverse strand, counting down.
CAAACTGTCCTATTGTGCCCGTTGCTATTGAGGGGTTTTACGACACGTGGCCAAAGCATAAAAAACTCCCTCGTTTCTTTGGTTGCAGGATGGCGATGCGTGTCTCGGCACCGATGACGTACGAGCAACTCCTTGAACAAAGCGGTGGCGATGCGCTTGCATGGCTGCACGATCACATCAATCAGATGCGAACTGAACTCCGCAGCCAACTGCTCAGAACAACAAAGGGGCGTTTCCCGGCAACCGTACAACGATCAATCGTCGGTTGAGGTATCAGTCGAGTTTTCAATCGGTAATCGAGTCAAGAGAATCGGGCTCATTCTCGTTCTCAGAACTGCTGATTTGTTGCTGAAAGCTCTGCATCTGACTCATCGATTTCAGCTCATCGCGCAAAATAGCAGCAAGCTCGTAGTTTTCCGTTGCAAGCGCTTCATCAAGTCTGCGCTGCAGTTCCTCGTGCTGCGTGAGTGTGGGCTTCGGTGTGAGTGACTGCACCATCGCTTCCATCGCGCGTATTTCCGGCGAGTTTTCAATCGCATCCTCTCGGTCTTGTGCCATCAGATACGCCTTGATCTGATCGATTCCAGCCTGCATCGCAAGGACTGCGGCTGAGTTTTCATTTGTTCGAAGCATCATGCCTGCGACTGCACGCGCTCGCATCATGAGCGTAAATGGGCGATGGCGTTCCAGCATTGTTCTGTCACGTTGTTCGCGGGCGAACTGCGCGCAAAAATCAATCGCTCGAAGGTTTCGCTGTGTGTCACGATACACGGCATCAAAGTCACCAACTGCCTGGAGCGCAACGTATCGCTGATAAAAGAGCATGGCTTCTTCACGTAGCTGCTGGCAATGCTCCGGCGAGAGAGCAAACCTGTTGCCATCAAGTGACGGTTCTCCATCCTCTTCATCTCGGTCTGCAAGCGCACCACCATAGTCTGATGGATCTTCAACACCCTGGTCGTCCTCAACTCCAAAGTCTGACCGTGCGTCACGCTCGGCGAGATCCCGCTCTGCTTCGAGGGCTTCAAGCAGGGTCGTGAACTGGGGATACTCAGCAGGGTGCAGCCCGTCTGGTCGTCCCTCTACATGCATCTGTAGCAACCCAAGCGGGAGTCTCACTTGAAGTCGTGGCTCGCCATCCTGCGCTTCCAAAATCCGAACATTCATGCGATTCGGCTGAAAAGGCCAGTCTTTCAGCAAGTTTGACAGGTCAGGTCCCATGAAAACCTCTTGCGTTTGTGGACGAAGGACGATATGCTCATTGTCGGCAAAGCAGCGTATCTTGGGCAAACTCGTCCGGGAACAACAAACTGGTGCAGTTCCGTTGTTCCAAACCATACAAAGCTGAGCCAAGTTCGTGCAACAACCTTGACCATTGTGAAGGGGTGGAAGACCTGGATCGATGGAACCTGTTATGGTCTTTGCACGAATGAACTTGTGCGTGTGGGTGGTGCCCCACACCAGACGGCTCGAAAGAGACGTTTCCCGCAGTTTTTTTGGCGTTAGCGAAGGCGGGTGGAGACAATGAGTGTTAGAGAAAGAGATGACCGGCTGTGCCGGTCCGTCGGTGTGCAATCCGCGCAGACCGATGCAAAGATCGCTGGTGTACCAGCGGAAGATGCCGCACATGTTGGCACATCGACAATAGAACCAGAATCAGTTCATGGTTTCACTGCTGAATCCGCTGTCGGTACCAGTGTGCGTCGTCGTGCAACGACCTCAGCCCCTGTGCGCAACGAGTTGCAACTCTACATGCGCGAGATGAGCAGGTATCCGTTGCTCTCAGCAGAGCGCGAACGCGAACTCGGGTATCAGATCATGCGAGATGGTTGCCCGCATGCTCGCGATGAGATGATCCGATCGAATCTTCGGCTGGTCGTATCGATTGCAAAGCGGTATGCCAACCGTGGACTTCCATTGAGTGACCTCATTGAAGAAGGGAACATCGGTCTAGTACGTGCTGTCGATGGGTTCGATCCAGATCAAGGCGCCCGATTCAGCACATATGCATCGTGGTGGATCAAGCAGGCGATCAAGCGTGCGCTCATGAATGCTGCACAACCTGTTCATGTGCCGGCGTACATGGTCGAACTCATCGCTCGTTGGCGCGCAACATATCGCACGCTGGAAGCAGAACTTGGCTACAAACCCAGCACTCAGGACATGGCGACCGCTATGGACCTGCCTCCACGCAAGATTCGGGTTGTTCGACGAGCCATCAAGGCGATGCAGTCGGCGTCACAAGGACTTCGCAGTGTTGACGGCGAGTTGGTCGAGTTGACCGAAATTCTTGCAGACACGCGTCAGACTGAGCCGGCTGACGAGGTATTGCATCAGGATGAGCTAGGCACGCTTCGGAAACTGCTCGATTCGATCGACGATCGCGAGGCCGACATCCTCCGCCGAAGGTTCGGGCTGGACGGTCAAGCTCCATTGACACTCAAGCAGGTCGCTGAGCATGTTGGACTGAGCCGGGAGCGTGTCCGCCAAATTGTTGACGAAGCCTTAACGCGGCTGAACGCCCAACTCACTGAAATTCGTGAGAATGGTGTGATGCCGATCACATCAAGCGCCGATCCTGACGAGACTGAATAATCAAGCACAGGGCAGTTCGCAGGGTTCTCGGTCTTTGTGTTTGTGGCATACCCCCGCTGCATTGAGAATTGTGAAGCGGTGTATCGCATATTTTTCGTTTCGGTATTGGTCATGGAACGGTACAATATATTGCAAAATAACACGTTCGCTCATCGGCGGACTTTGCTCGGAGGCAGAAGACATGAGACAAGCAAAGGCACTTGGCATCGCGATCGCAGCCGGACTGTTGTGCGCTGGCGTTGCACACGCACAGTCTGCAATCACTGCACCATTGCCCATCATTGATCTTGCGTACCAGTTGGATTCAGGGAACGTTGTCAACACCGGCACCGAGCCGATGACTGTGTTTTCGCAAACAGTCAACGTACCAAACGCGCACATTCTCAGACTGCGATTTGATGATGTTGTGCTGGCGGGTGATGTGGACGCAGGGACAGGCGCATTCCTGCGCATTACCTCTACAAAGGACGGCAACGTGCAGTATCTGAATGCGACAAGCATTCGTCACTGGCGCAATACATCCGCCTTCTTCAACGGTGATGAGGTTGTCATCGATCTTGTTGCACATCCAAACACCGGGCACAGCAGAATCACCATGAGTTCAGTCATGGCGGTTGAGAACATGAACATCATTGACACTATTTGCGGTGCTACCGACGATCGGGTGCCCTCTGAGGATCCGCGTGCGGGCAGAATCATGCCAATTGGATGTACAGCATGGCTGTTTGACGACTACAACCACACCTTCCTCACGGCTGGTCACTGCGTTGATTCGGGTACTGCTGGCGCTATTGTCGAGTTTAACGTCCCGCTTTCAACGAGCAGCGGTGTTCCGGTCGCAGCTGCACCGCACGACCAGTATCCGATCGACCAATCGTCCATTCAGTCAAACGGCGGTATTGGGCCGGGCAATGACTTTGCATACTTCGGTTGCTTTGAAAACGCAAACACCGGCAAAACACCGTTTGAAGCACAAGGCGTATTCTTCGAGACTTCTTCAGCTCCATCTGCAACCGGTCAGGCAACCCGCATTACTGGCTATGGAGTGACCGACGGAAGCGTGCCTCCTGAATGGTTTCTGGCCCAGAAAACACACGTGGGTGCGTACCTCACACATGATGTATTTAGGCTTGGTTATGACACGGACACAACCGGCGGAAACTCCGGATCTCCTGTTTTCTTTGAGTCAACACAGGTTGCGTTTGGTATCCATACACACGGAGGATGCACTGCTGGGGGTGGCGAAAACTCTGGTACAGCGATGGAACATCCGGAACTGCAGCAATATCTAGCGAACCCACAAGGTGTCTGCATTCCTGATGCAATTGACTTCTTCTACCCAAATGGTCTGCCTGATTTGATCTCACCATCGGGTGAATCGTTCGTTGTTGAGATTGTCTCGCTGGCTGCAACTCCTGTACCCGGCACACAGATGCTGCACTTCTTTGATGGTTCGACATGGCACATGACGCCAATGTCGCCAATTGGTCAGGGGTTGTATTCCGCAAACTTCGGATCGATACCGTGTGGCTCCGTTGTGAAGTACTACGTCACTTCTGAAGCATCGGATGAGAATACATATTCAGATCCTCGCAACCCTCCAACACTGACATACGGCGCGCTGAGTGCACCGTCCGTTGTGCCAACAACAATATTGCAGGAATCCTTTGAATCCGGTCTGCCTGCTGGCTGGGTGGCGTCGGGTCTTTGGCACATTGCCGATGCATCCGGAGGTTGCGCACCTGAATCCTGCGACGGTGGCAACTTCATGTACTATGGGCAGGATGCAACATGCGACTACAACACCGGCGCACAGAACACTGGCTCCATTGTGCTGCCGCCCATCGATGTTGTCGGTGAAACCACAACGCTGAAGTTCTGCTACATGCTTGAGACAGAGGGGGTCAGCCAGTATGACCTTGCTCAGGTAAAAGTGAATGGGTTTGCTGTTGCTGATCTTGAGGACAGCTTCTTTAACTGGAGCGAAGCCAGCATCAATCTCTCAAACTACCACAATGAGACGATTGTCATTGAAATCACATTTGATACGATTGATGGCTTGTACAACGATACGCTTGGGTTCGTTGTTGATGGCATTGAGATCGTTGGCAACGAGCCAGTCTGCCCCTCGTGCTATGCAGATTGCGATGGCAACACAACGCTCAACGTGTTCGACTATATCTGCTTCGGCAATGCGTACGCTTCAGGCGGTACGTATGCTGACTGCGACAATAGTGGCTCACTGAACGTGTTCGACTACATCTGCTTCGGCAACGCATACGCGGCAGGCTGCCAGTAAGCCACAAGATCGCCATTGTGCTGAAATCTGCAACCCCGGGCACTATGCTCGGGGTTGCTTTCTTTCATTTGCTTCTTTCCGGTCGATACCCGACATACGGCTGAAGGACCGGAGCCACACACAAAGCCGACGCATACGCTTGGCGACACCGCTTCGCCTGTGGAGGATGTTCGCGATGTCGATGCATGTTATTGTCTGTGGGGCTGGTCAGGTTGGCGGTTTCGCCGCCGAGATTCTGGCGCATCAGGGACACTCGATCACTGTGATTGATGTTGACAAGGCGCGTCTTCGAACGCTTGGTGATACGCTTGATGTATCGATCTTTGAAGGAAACGGTGTGAACGCGAGCATCCTGCGAGAAGCCGGAGCGGCCAAGGCAGATCTCCTGCTCGCTGCAACGACATCTGATGAGGTCAATCTGCTGACCTCATCCATTGCGAAATCGATCGGAACCAAACGCACGATTGCCCGTGTCCATTCGAGCGTGTTCTATGAAAGTATCGGACTTGATTACGGTGCCCACTTCCATATCGATGGTTTGATCTGTCCTGAAAGCGCCGCTGCAGAAGCAATTGCCAACACACTCAGAAATCCTGGAGCACACGCGATCGAAACATTCGGGCGCGGGCAGATAGAAATGCACGAGATCCCTGTCAGCCCGGGTGTCGAGGCGATCGGCAAGCCGCTCTCGGAGCTGCGCCTTCCGGCTGGATCGAGACTGCTCGCGGTGATTCATGACGGACGAGCAAGTTCTCCGACTGCGCAGACAACATTCCACCAGGGCGACACCGTTGTGCTGGTTGCCAACTCCGACACGTTCAGTGCGGCTCGAAAGCTTTTTTACAAGGACAAGATACCACGCAAACGTATTGCGATACTCGGGGCCGATGCAACCACGATCTGGCTTGCGCGTGCACTGCGCGAACGTGCCTTTGCTGTCAAGCTCTTTGTGACAAGTCGTGATCGTGCCGAGGAACTGGCGCAACAGTTGTCATGGGTCACTGTTGTCAATGCGGACCCAACTGATCCCGCTATCTTTGAAGAAGAGAACCTCCGTGAATACCACGCCTTTGTCGCATTGACACATGATGACGAGGACAACATCCTCGCGTGCGCATTCGCAAAGAGCAGGGGACTGCCTTCAGCATACGCCATTGTGCAGAAGCGTAGATATCTGCATCTGCTTGAGCACGTTGCAATCGACGAGGCGTTTTCGCCCCGACTGGTGGCTGCCAAGCAGGTGATTGGCATGCTGGACGACAGCGGATTTAGACGAATAGCTGTGATCGAAGAGGGCGTGCTTGAAGCCTATGCGATGCGCATAGGTGCAAGCTGCTCGCTCTGTGGCACACCTCTCTTTGAGATCACTGATTTCCCAGGATGGATTGTCGCTGCGATCGAACACAACGATCATGTCTCGGTGCCCGATAGAACAGCAACATTCTCCGTGGGCGACCGGCTCATCGTCGTTGGGCCTCCTGCAATTGAATCGAAGCTGAGAAAAACACTCACGGGCCGATAGTGACATGCCGGCTGAAGTCGGTACACGTCAGGGGAATGTCACGCATGAACATGAAGTTCGTCGTCCATCGACTCGGTTTGTTGATACTCGCGCTCTCGGGTGTCATTGCATTGCATGCAGGAATCACGCTGATTCGCTGGCAGTTCATGGGACTCACCGAAGAACAGGATACAACTGCGGCTCTGGCTGTCAGTGCTGTATGCTGTGGAGCTCTAGGCACATTGATATGGCTTACCTCCAAAAGCAAGGCGACGCGCCTTGAGCGTCGCGAGGCGGTTGTGCTTGTCTCGTTGTCATGGATCATTGGTGCTGCAGTATGCGCCGTTCCGTACTTTGTATGGGCAATGATTTCTGATAACGATCACGCTGCACGTGTCGCAATGGAATCGCCTGTCAACGTGTATTTCGAATCACTCTCCGGCCTCACGACGACGGGCGCAACCGTGCTGACCGAACTCAGCACTATACCAAAGGGTCTGCTGCTGTGGCGCGCAACTACACACTGGCTTGGCGGGCTTGGTATCGTTGTGCTGTTTGTTGCTGTGCTTCCCGGCATTGGTATAGGTGGCAGGCGTCTGTTCAGCTTTGAGGCGCCGGGACCGGATAAGTCGGGCCTGCACCCACATATCAGGGAAACAGCGCGGACATTGTTTGTTATTTACTCAGTGCTCACAGCGGTACTGGCAGTTGGCCTGATGCTCTCAGGTCTTTCACCGATGGACGCGGTGTGTCATTCTTTTGCAACACTTGCGACAGGCGGGTTCTCCACTGATGATGCGAGCGTCGCACAATACAACTCCGGCGCAGCAATGATGCTCATCATCGTGTTCATGTTCTTTGCAGGGATGAACTTCAATCTCTTCTATCACATATCCAAGGGAAAGTGGAAAAAAGTTATCCAGGACACCGAGTTTCGAGCCTATCTTGGGATCGTTGTTGTTGCTGCGACAGTTGTCGCCTTTTCGCTGGTCGGCCAGACATTCAACCTGACGAATGGCAGAGAGATAACGAACGCGTCGCCGGGGGATGCAGCACTTCAGTCGATGTTTACGTGTATTTCCATCCAGACGACCACTGGTTTCTGTACCGCGGACTTTGACCAATGGCCAACGCTGGCAAAGTCGATTCTCATAGCGCTGACATTTATAGGTGGTTGTGCGGGATCGACTGGCGGTGGCATCAAGGTTATCCGCATTTGGATTGTGTTCCGCACTATGTTCTCAGAGGTGGATCGAGTCGTTCGACCCAACGTCATACGCCCGCTCCGCACAGGTGAGGGTGGTGTAGTCGATCAGGACATGCGACTCGCTGTGATCTCGTACGCAATGGGGGTTGTGCTGCTGTTTGCAGCTGGCACGATCACCATCATGCTTCTAGAGCCGTCAGTTGGTATTCAGACCGGCGCAACAGCTTCGCTCGCAACACTCTGCACCACAGGTCCAGGTCTTGCGCGCGTTGGAGCAACCCAGAACTATGCGTTCTTTGGTGATGCATCCAAGATTGTTATGTGTGTTCTGATGCTGCTTGGACGTCTTGAAGTCTTCGCAATCGCGTGCCTGTTCAGCCCGCACTTCTGGCGTAACAGCTAAACCTGCTTACGATGCCCCGATCTGTGCCAGCACATCATTGTCAATCCCGAGATACTCGCGCATGTGCAGGTCGTACGTGTCTGCATCCTCTTCACGTGAGAGATCGAGACGCAGTTCATTGATGACCTTCGTACCCTGACGGATCCATGCGTCGAATGTTTCCCGAGAAATGTTCTCATAGATCCATTGCCCGACAGGACCGCGGAACGGCGGACGATCCATCTTGTGTCCAGGTCTTCCTGTCCGCTGGCATGTAAAGGAGCCTGTAGGTGAATCCGGCGTAGCCGAGGGTGGTGGAGCCACATCGGGGATCGGCCTGCCCAGTTTGTGGAGCAGTTCCTCCATCGCCTTCTTCGGCATGAGATCACCCCGCAAGGCAGCAATGGTATATCCGCGCGTCAGGATATCAGCAGCCTTGTCATCCTCTCCCTGGGCAAGATACGCAGCCCCGCAAAGCTGATATGCTTTGGAAAGGTTTTCGTTGAGCCTGATGCACTCCTCAAAGCTGGCTGTCGCCTCTGCAAACCTGCCTGCCTGCGAGTATGCGTTTCCCAGTGAGAAGTGCGCCATCTCGTTGGTGCTGTCCTCTCGAGCCATATTCTCAAACTGAGCGATCCGTTCGTCGATGTTCATGCGGTACTCCAGAGGGCTGGATGCGATGGCACTCAAATAATGTTGTGTAGGCTAGGCGGTCTCTGACGAGGGGCAACACTGCGTCTCTGATTGAGAGCGAATACCTGTCAACCCAGTCGGTTCGGGTCGTCATTTCAGCCTGAAGTGATACAGTTTGTTGTGCCCGATCCAGACCCACAGATCCAGCCAGATGTATCCCAATCCGCGCCAGTTTCACCGATGGAGGTCGATCTGGCAGGACTGACGCTGAGAAATCCTGTGATGCTGGCAGCTGGAACCGCAGGGTATCTTGATGAGATGTCAGAGGTGCTGAGCCTCGACGCGATCGGCGCCGTTGTAACTAAATCGATCACTCGTCACCCTCGTGAAGGCAATCCAACATGGAGGGTGAGGCCGAACCGGGCTGGTATGCTCAACGCAGTAGGGCTTGCCAACATCGGGATGGAAGCATTCCACGAGCATATTGTGCCACGGATCCGATCGGTGCCGACGACGGTCATCGGCTCAATCGCGGGGTTCTCTATTGACGATTATGTCACTGTTGCAGCGATGATGGACGACACCGATGATATCAAGGCTGTTGAACTCAACGTATCATGCCCGAATGTGCATGGTGGCACAGAGTTTGGTGCCGACGAGAAGGCGCTCCGATCATTGATTGCAGCTGTTCGTCCAGTACTGACACGAACGCATCTGTCAGTCAAACTGAGCCCGATTGCAGTTGGAGCGGTTACAGTTGAAGATGTTGCGCGGGCGGCGATTGAGGGACTTGGCCCAACTGGTGGCCCAAACAATAGGCCTGGCGCAGATGTTCTTTGCGTGTCAAACACGATGCCCGCAATGCAGATCGATGTGAAAACACGCAAACCCCTCCTTGCGAACACAACAGGTGGCCTTTCCGGTCCTGCGCTCCATCCGGTTGTCGTGCGACTGATTCACGTGCTGCGTCAGGGTGTGTGCGGAGCAACACGCACACCGATTGTTGGTGCTGGCGGCGTGCTGAACTGGCAGGATGCGGCGCAGTTTATCGTTGCAGGCGCAAACGCTGTGCAGATCGGGACAGGGCTCTTTGTCAATCCAAAGATCCCGCAACGTGTTGTAAGAGGCCTGGATCAGTGGCGACGATCTCTGAATGCAGACTCGATTTCCGACCTTGTTGGCACACTGCAAACTGAATAGATTGCAATGAAAACACCGGGCTGAATGTGAGCCCGGTGCGTGAAGCCTTCTCGTTTATCGCATTAATCGGCCTGAGTTGCAGGCTCTTCAGCGGGTTCCGCCACTGCGGATTCATCTTGTGACTTTGCGTGCTCGTTTTCCTGCTTGCGCCTGATTGATTCGATCTTCGCTTTATCTGGTGCGAGAACCATGGACGCGGCACGCCCAGCCATCTTGGCCGGCGCTTCTACCTTTGAGATATCCTCGAGTTCCTTCGCAGCAATATCGAGATGCTCAAGCCCGAGTTCCTTGTGAACAATCTCGCGTCCCTTGAACCTTTGCACGAAGAGTACCTTGTGACCAGCCAGCAGGAACTTGCGGGCCTGCTCAATGCGAATCTGTACATCGTGCGGATCGATCTTGGCAGATCGTCCAAGACGCACTTCCTTCATTTCCTGTTGTTTGCTTGCAGCACGATTCTTCTGCTCTTTCTTTGAGAGCTCGTACTTGTACTTGCCATAGTCCATGATCTTGCAGACAGGTGGACGTGCATCCGGCACCATTTCAACGAGATCGAGTCCCTGATCCTGCGCCATGCGAATTGCATCGCGCGTATCAACAACACCGATCTGCTCGTTATCGGCACCGATGAGCCTGATCGGGCTCATGCGAATCATGTCATTCACGCGGGTGCGCTTGGGCGCCATCCCCGCTGGGGTCCGAAAGTTGCGCTGGCCTGCGATACTCAGTCTCCTTGTTCGAACTTCTGGGCTTGATGTCTGCCCACGTTGGGCGAGCATCAGTATAGACCAGAACCTGAAAATCCAATCATGTTTTCGGTCGAATGCACTCACCTTGTGTATTTCTTTGCAGTTCTGACGGCTGCTCTGACCAGATCCTGCGCTTCTCCGGCTTCAGGAGACGATGGGGACCTCCTACGATCGCCCATGCCGACGGAAATGCTCGACACCATGGAATCACACGCGCTCGAACAACTGGCGCAGGTACAGGATGCGACCGGGCTTGATATGTGGAAATCCTCATTTTTAGGACCGAAGGGCAGGGTCAAGCAGGCACTTGCTGGTGTGAAAGACGTGGCACCCGAGCATCGCAAAGCGTTCGGTCAGCGAGCCAACGAGATCAATAAGACGCTGATCGAAGCCTTTGAACACCGACGATCGTCTCTGGGGGCGAGCGGCGGGGGATCTGCGAAGGTGAGAGAGATGCTTGATCTCACTGAGCCGGGCATTGTTGAAATGTATCAGTTGGGCAGACGTCATGTCCTGAGTCGCGTGCGGGAAGAACTCGTCGATGTCTTTGCTCGCATGGGGTTTGATGTTGCACAGGGCCCGGAGCTTGAAGACGACGAGCACAACTTTGTCAAGCTGAACATCCCATCGGACCATCCGGCGCGCGACCCGATCGACAACTTCTACGTCGATGATCCTGCGAAGACTGCAACACCACGTATGCTCCGCTCGCAGACGAGTACAGTGCAGATCCGCACCATGGAGCGCGCAGTGCGTGAAGGGTGGGGGCCACCGATCAAGATCATCTCGCCGGGACGCGTATACCGGCCTGACACGGTCGACGCGACGCACTCGTTCATGTTCCATCAGCTCGAAGGATTGTACATCGACCACGACGTGTCTATGGCCGATCTGAAGAGCACATTGCTTCACTTTGCGAGAGCGTACTTTGGTGAGGGTGCCGACGTGCGCCTGCGCCCGAGCTACTTCCCGTTCACCGAGGTCAGCGCAGAGTTTGACATGAAGATTGCGTTGCGACCGGGCGATCCTCCAAAGTGGATCGAACTGGGCGGTTGCGGCATGGTTGATCCGCTCGTGCTCGACGCGTGCGGGATTGATCCCGAGCGATGGACAGGATTCGCGTTCGGGTTTGGAATTGAACGACTTGCGATGGGCAAGTACAACATCCCCGACATCCGCATGCTGTTCGAGAACGATCTCCGGTTCCTGAATCAGATTTAGGACTCAGCTTCGACAAGTGTCCGGTTGCGAATTTTTTCGTTGCCGAGCTGCCCGCACGCGCCCATGAGTGTGCGCCCCTTGGTTCTGCGCCTGCGCGTGGGGATCGACTCCTCAATCATCCAGTCGATGAACTGCTCGGTCTGTTCTTCTGTGGGGGCTGGCCAGGGCGAGTTGCGGCGCGGGTTGTAGGGTATGACGTTCAGCATCACGTGCGGCTTGGGTGACGAGAGCGGCCTGAGATAGTTTGCCAGTTCTCGCGCGTGCTCACGCTCGTTGTTTACACCTGGAATCAACACGTACTCGACACACAGCTTTGTGTTACCCTTCTGTGGCCAGTCGATCATCGCCTGACGGAGATCCTCCATCGGTGATGCACGGTTGATTGGCATGATCGAGGAACGAATCTCGTCGTTGGGCGCGTTGAGTGAGATCGCAAGCCCGAGCCTGTGCCAGCCCGGTTGCTTCGCGTGACGCGAGAGCCTCTCGATCCCCTCAACCCTGCCGACGGTCGAGACAGTGATGTTGCTCATCGCGACAGCCGGCCCACGATGATCAGTCAGCACTGCAATCGAATCAATCACGTTGTCGAGATTGTCCATGGGCTCGCCCATGCCCATGAACACGATATTCTTTGGACGGATGCCGACGTGGTACGTCGCAGCAAACCACTGGTGGACAATCTCCCGCACGGTGAGCGAGCGGATCAGCCCCATCTGTGCTGTCTCGCAGAACGTGCATCCCATCGCGCAGCCGACCTGGCTCGACACGCACAGGGTGTAAAACCGATGCTGCATGCGCGCAAGCATCGGAATGCAGACAGATTCCACCTCAAGTGAGTCGGCATCACTGTTGAGTACATTCAATGAAGACGTAGTTGAAGGTTTCAGTCTGCCGGTGCCCTTGACGCGCGTCAGAAACTTGACCACGTCGCCCTCGGATGTTGTTTCACGGAGTGTGCGTACAACATCCGGCATGTTGATCTGATACGGAATGCCATCGCGGAGCACAACATCCGTCGGCACAATACCCTCACGATGTAATCGGGAGAAGATCTCTGTTGCGCGCGGCTTTCCGCCGATGAGCTTCCCGTCCCACGCGTCAACAAACTGATTGTGCGTCAACGAAAATGGGTCGGGCGCGTGCCATGCTACAGGTTCTGTGTGTCCGTTGTCTGATGCCATCACTTGCCCGCCTCGCCGTTGCGGCGCTGGGCATCAACACGGGGCTCGTGTCCCCAGTGGAGCTTCGTTGTGAGCGTCTCCCAGTAGTTTGATTGCGGGTTCTCGACAATCGTCGCGGCATTGTCGGCTCGCTTGATGGTAATCCGATCACCCACATGTACCGACGAGACGATGTGCCCATCGAGCACGAGTGCGGTGCCCGCATCCGGGTTTGAATCGTTGCTGTCGTTCGCGCGCAGCACCTCGATCACGACACTACACGAACCCGGCACAACGATGGGTCTGTACGCGAGCGAGTGTGCTGCGATCGGTGTGATCGCAAAGACATCGGATCCCGGCCCGATGATCGGTCCGCCCGCGCTGACGTTGTATGCGGTCGAGCCGGTTGGCGTGGATACGAGTAAGCCATCACCTGAAAGCTGCGGTCCAGGCTGGCCGTCAAGTTCGATGTCCAGTTCGATCATCCGATAGGGCGGGCCTGCGGTGATCACCGCTTCGTTCAATGCTGTCCCCAGATACTTCTGCGGATGCATCTTTGAAGAGATCGATGCTTCGATCATGATGTGCGATGTTGTCTCGTATGTGTTATCATGCAGGATCGACTTTGCCTGCGAAACAAACGAATCAACATCGAACTGGGCAAGAAAGCCGAGCCTGCCAGCGTTTATGCCGAGGATCGGCAGCTTTGTGTGCGCGGTGCGTCGAGCGGTCGAAAGGATCGTGCCATCGCCACCAACTGCAATGATGATGGTCGCGCCATTCGGCTCAACCAGCGAGGTCTCATGCGGCCCATCACTGATCTGCGTGTGCTTCACACCGAGCGAATCGAGCGCATCACGCACGCGCGATGTGATAGCGCCGACCGCCGGTCGCTCGTGGTTCACAAGCAGCAGGGCATGTGTGTGGTTGGGCATTGTCACAGTCAGCGTAGTTTCTGATCCTGGGTGTGCTGGGCTGGTATCAGCTTTGGTTCGATCTTTGCCTGGCTTCCGGAAGCAGGCGCGTCGTGGTGCTCCGCAAGGAAGTGTGCTATCGACGACGCGATGCCGCCTGCATCGAGCCCGACCTCGGCCAGTTGTTCATTCCGCGAGTTCTGATGGACCCATCGATCGGGCAAACCGAGCCTGAGCACACGTGGCGCTGGCTTTTCTGACGTGTTCACGATCTCCTGCACAGCGTCGGTCACAGCTGCGCCAAATCCACCAACGACAGAGTGATCCTCGATCGTCACAATGGGGGTCTGTCGTTCGACGAGTGTTCTGATCAGTTCTACATCAACCGGCTTAGCAAATCGTGCGTCGTAGACTGCAACCTGATGGGTGGCAAGTGTGTGTGCTGCGTGCATTGCGTCGATTGCGCACGTGCCATACGCCAGCACCACAACATCCACATTGTGTGATGCGTCTGAAGGATCAACGTCGGAAGTCAGCAATCGTGCTCTGCCGATTTCAAACGCGGGGCATGACTCACTTGCAAACATGCCTGACACATTGTCGCGCGGATAGCGAACTGCCGAGAGTCCCTCGTCATACCCGGCCATGAATGCGAGCGAAGCCTTGAGCGAGGGCTCATCTATTGCTGCCATCAGACACGAAGCTGGGAGAGTGCGAAGGAGCGCGATATCGCAGAATCCATGGTGGACTGCGCCGTCACCACCAACCAAGCCTGCGCGGTCAAGACACAAACGAACAGGAAGCGACTGGAGCGAGGATTCCTGGAACGCCTGATCGAATGCCCGCTGGAGGAAGGTCGAGTACACTGCGAAGAACGGCTTGTACCCGGCAAATGCGAGCCCGGCCATCATGTCCATCGCGTGCGATTCGCAAATGCCTGTGTCCCACGTGCGGGTCGGGAATGTCTCGATTGCTTTGACAACACCGGTGCCATCGGGCATCGCAGCTGTGCACGCAACGACAGATTCGTCACGCTGCATCAGATCGACAAGCGCATCACCGAACGCTGCTGTGAAAGAGCGGCCGGACGATTTCATTGTCGCGGTGTTGCCCTCGAGTTTGAACGCAGCGGGGGAGTGGAACTTTGTCGCGTCATTCTCCGCAACGTCGAGACCTTTGCCCTTGGTTGTCTTGACCCACAAGACCATGGGACGCTCAAGATCGCGAGCCTCCGACAGGAATCCGATCAACTGCTGGATGTTGTGCCCGTCGATGGGTCCCGCAGTCACGAGACCAAACCGCTCGAACCATGCGTCCTCAGCGATGATAGCCTTCGTCATCTCGCCAACCTGGTGGTATGCCTCACGAAGCAATGATCCACCCGGCACATGCTTGAGCACCGATCGTGCGCCCTTTTTGAAATCGGCGTACGTGGGGGAGATGCGGAGTCGATCGAAGTACTGCGACACCGCACCCTGCGGCTTGGAGATCGACATCGAGTTGTCGTTGAGCACAACCAGAAACTGGCGTTTCAATGTGCCCGCGTTGTTGAGCCCTTCCATTGCAACGCCGTTCACAATCGATGCGTCACCAATCAATGACACCACCCGCCGTCCATCCGGATTGTCTTTCGCGTCGTAGGCCTGACCAGCAAGGCTGTCCCCACGGGCAATGCCTACCGCAGTCGAGATCGCTGTACCAGCATGCCCGACGCTGAACAGGTCGTAGGGGGATTCTGACGGTGCCGGAAACCCCGACATGCCCTTGCGTGTGCGAAGATCCTTAAGCAAGTGCTGACGACCGGTGAGCAGTTTGTGCGGATAGCACTGATGCCCGACATCAAACAGCAAACGATCGTGCCCAAAGTCAAAGACATAATGGAGCGCGATGGTCAACTCAACAACACCAAGATTCGGCGCAAGATGTCCGCCGGACTTTGATACCTGCGCGATAATCTTCTCGCGGATCTCCTGCGCGACCTGCGGCAGTTGCTCAACACTCAGCTTACGAAGATCAGCAGGGGAGTTGATGGTTTCAAGCAGGCCCAACGCGTCTTACCTCATGTCTTCAAAGTCGAGTGAAAATCTGTTTGCTCAAAGTACGTCAACCGAAACTGTTTCGCTCTCCGGACTGTCTGTGTTCGGCACAAAGCAGATTCGCCCATCATTCTATTCGGAGATTCCCGAGTTGGCTTGCCAACCTAACGCGTGCGTGTCGCAAGCATCTGAGCAAAGTCCGAGAGTTCTTCCTGCATGCAGGGCAACCGAGTTGTTTCTCGAATCGCGTCAGCGAGCAGCGCGTCGACCCGTTTCCTTGACGCGTCAATCCCAATCAGCCTCGGAAATGTCAGCTTGCCCATGGCTTCGTCCTTCCCAGCTGTCTTGCCGAGTTCATCGGTCGAACACTCAACGTCCAGAAGATCGTCAACAATCTGGAACATCAAGCCGATCGATCGCGCGTACGAGGTCGCAGCTTCGAGATAGTCTGGCGATGCCTGCGCTGAAATGGCACCCATCCGTGCAGCAGCAGTCAGCAGAGCACCTGTCTTCTTCGCGTGCATTCGCTCAAGCGAGGCGAGTGGCTCTGCATCAGGCTCAGCGTCACCTAATGTGTCGATCACCTGTCCGTCGATCATTTCACGGGTTGCGATGGCCAACTCACGCGAAAGTTGTGCTGAGTTTGTATCGGCAGCAATCGTCTCGTGCGCAAGGCTCAGCAAGAGATCGCCAACGAGGATCGCCAATGGTTCACCAAACTTCACATGGACTGTGGGTTTGCCACGACGCAGTATGTCATTATCAAGTGCAGGCAGATCATCATGAACCAGACTGAAACAATGCACCAGTTCGACACCTGCCGCGGCGTGCAGAGCCCTCTCTGCTGAACCGCCGCACGCACCGCAGATCAGCTGCGCCAGAACTGGACGCAACCGTTTTCCTCCAGAAAAAACAGCATACTCAGCAGCTTCACGGAGTAACGTGTGGTGTATCCCGGAATCGGCTACCAATCGTCGAAGATACGTATCAACACGATCACGACACAACACAACAAACGCGTGCAATTGCTGATCCGATCGCTCAAGATTCACATCATGATCTGGCACAGCACTGACTCGCAAGCCATTCATGTCACACGGCCGCACTTTGTCCGCGGATCAGATCAATGATCTGTTCGCTGGTTGCCGCCTCGTACATCTGCTCGCGGAACTCGGGAACAGTCATCATTCTGCTGATCGCAGCAAGCGTCGAGATATGCTCACTGTTCTTGTCAACCGGACTGGCAAGCAGCACAACCAACTTCACCATTTGACCATCGAGCGCTTCAAAGTCGACAGGCTCCTTTGGTTTGCCAATTGCAAGCACAACGCGCTCCTGCGAGGCGGTCTTGCCATGTGGGATAGCAAGCCCAAGCCCGATGCCGGTCGTGCGCGTGCATTCGCGACTCCAGACAGCATCTGCAAGTGCTTTGGAATCGTTGACAAGGCCCGCTTCACTCAGGACGCCAACGAGTTCATCGATAATCTCGCGCTTCTCTGTAGAGACCAGAGGCACCTTGACACACTCGGGTTGGATGAGATCCATCAAATTCACGCGTTCAATCCTCTCGCAACAACTGCACGCCTCTCATAAATTTTAGTGTGAAAGCGTATGCCGAACGTTGTGCGAAAAACGATTCTCTGGCATTTGCCATGAGAGCCAGGATTGCAGAAATCATCAATACGCTACATAATATACATTATAGGACCTTATGTGCGATACGCTGCAACTGGCAGAGGATTCGGCTGGCACATACTCCACAGGGAGCCCAAAGCGGTTGTATCGAATTGCGACGCATCTTCTCTATCATCGACGCTCACACTCTGACAGCAATATCTCTCTGGCTCAAACACCGGATTGCACATGACACATCAGCATCTCGTTCGACTCGATCATCCACTCCAGATTCACGACATCGTGGCGGTCGCGAATAGCACCGCACACCTGGACTTTGACTCAGCCACGCGCGACCGCATTCAAGCGTGCCGGAACACACTCGAACAGTCGATGAAGCGTCCCGAGCCGATCTATGGCGTCAACACGGGATTTGGCTCACTCTCAAAGCAGCGCATCTCGAACGATCAACTCGGCGATCTCCAGATCAACCTGCTCAGGTCACACGCAGCAGGTATTGGTGATCCGCTCCCGATTCCAGTCGTTCGCGCAATGATGGCCTTGCTTGCTGCATCGCTTGCTCGCGCAGTATCTGGTGTTCGTCCTGTTGTCATCGATCAGATTATCAAACTGCTCGACGCTCAGATCACCCCTGTTGTTCCCTCCGTCGGATCCGTCGGCGCATCGGGTGATCTTGCGCCGCTTGCGCATCTCGCGCTCGTGCTGTGTGGTGAGGGAAGAGCATACTTGAACAACTCCATTGTTGACGGTGCTGAAGCACTTAAGCAATCGGGCATTGAACGCATCTCATTGCAGGCCAAGGAAGGGCTCGCACTCATCAACGGCACGCATCTCATGGCTGCTCGCGCAGCTCTCTTGTGCAATCGCCT
This sequence comes from Phycisphaeraceae bacterium, assembly GCA_020639155.1. NCBI lineage: Bacteria > Pseudomonadati > Planctomycetota > Phycisphaerae > Phycisphaerales > Phycisphaeraceae > Phycisphaeraceae bacterium. The sequence goes on along the minus strand of JACKHF010000002.1, from coordinate 526,651 downwards.
CCAAAGACTCACGGATGCAGCAGTGATTGCAAACGCCATGGCAATCGATTCGTGCAAGGCAACAGACTCATTCCTTGATTCGCGTGTCTATGTTGCTCGCAACCAGCCCGGCCCTGCGTTGGTTGCTGAACTTTTGACATCTGTGCTCGATGGGAGCGGGATCATCACATCGCATGAGACAAACGACTCGCGTGTGCAGGATCCCTATTCGTTCCGTTGCTCCCCTGCTGTGCTCGGCGCAGCGATCGACACACTCGGGTATGTGCGCGATGTTGTCAAACGCGAGATCAACGCGGTCACAGACAATCCATTGGTGTTCGACAATGGCGATATCGTCTCAGCTGGCAACTTCCACGGGATGCCGATCGCGATTCCGCTCGACATGATCTCCGTCGCTGTGTCGCACATCGCTGGCATCTCGGAGCGCCGCACCTTCTGGACACTTGCTGCACGTGAAGCAGAGATGGAACTGCCCGCGTATCTGAGTGCGTCGCCCGGCTTGCACTCGGGACTCATGATCGCACAGTACACGGCGGCTGCGTGCTGCAACGAGATCATCGGGCTCGCGAACCCTGCAAGCGTTGCGAACATTTCAACGAGCGCGGGGATCGAGGATTACAACTCGTTCGGGCCGCGCGCTGCAGCGAAGGCGGACCGCGCTGTCGAACTGGCAGAGCGTGTCATCGCGATCGAGATGCTGTGCTCGCTTGAGGGCATCCGCAGACATCGTCCACTGCGCAGCGGCACTGGCGTCGAACAGGCTGTCGAGTTGCTCAATAGCGTCATCCCCCCCTATGACGCTGACCGCTCGCCGAGCCCGGACATCGAAGCCATCGCATCGATGATCCGCGACGGCACGTTTGCAGAGGCTCTTCCCAAATCGGCATTCCCGATCGACTGAACTGCACCAGTGTTCGTGATGAAAACGCTATAGTTTCGCATGACGACACACACAACAGCACACACGGACGCTCTTCCCGGCGCGCGCACCGTTCGCGCTCCTCGCGGCACAACAAAGCAGTGCGCAACATGGCAGGCCGAAGCCGCGATGCGCATGCTTATGAACAACCTCGATCCGGAGGTCGCTGAGCACCCCGACAAGCTTGTTGTCTACGGCGGACGCGGGCAGGCGGCACGGTCATGGGCCGCGTTTGACGCGATTGTTGCGAGCCTGAAATCACTCGCTGCCGACGAAACACTGCTTGTGCAGTCGGGCAAACCGGTCGGCATTGTCAAAACGCACGTTGATGCGCCTCGCGTCATGATCGCGAACTCGAATCTGGTCCCCCACTGGGCAACGCAGAAGCACTTTGACGATCTCGCAGCACGCGGATTGATGATGTACGGGCAGATGACCGCGGGATCGTGGATCTACATTGGCACGCAGGGCATTCTGCAAGGGACGTACGAGACGTTCGCCGAGTGCGCACGCCAGCACTTCGGTGGCACGCTCAAAGGCAGACTCTGCGTTACGGCCGGGTGCGGCGGGATGGGCGGCGCGCAGCCGCTCTCTGTCACGCTCAATGGCGGCGTGTGCTTGATCGCGGACGTCGATCAGACGCGCCTCGACCGTCGCCTCCATGACAACTATCTCGACGAGATTGCCCCCACTATCGACGCGGCAATCGACGCGAGCTTGCAGTACACAAAGTCAGGAACCGCGCGCAGTGTCGGCGTGTGCTGCAACGCCGTCGAACTGTTGCAAGCGCTCATCGATCGAAACATCACGCCTGATGCTCTGACGGACCAGACAAGCGCACACGATCCACTCGAAGGCTACGTCCCCGAAGGGATGTCCATGGACGATGCTGCTGAGCTTCGCACACGCGATGCCAACGAGTACCAACGCAGAAGCATCGACACGATGACAAAGCACGTGCAGCAGATGGTGCAGCTCCAGCAGCGCGGCGCGAAGGCGTTCGACTATGGCAACAACATCCGCCAGCGCGCCAAGGAGAACGGGTACTCTGGCGCGTTCGCGTTCCCCGGGTTCGTGCCCGCGTACATCAGGCCGCAGTTCTGCGAGGGACGCGGGCCGTTCCGCTGGGTTGCGCTCTCGGGCGATCCAGTCGACATCTTCAAGACCGACAAGGCGCTGCTTGATCTCTTCCCGAACCACGAGGGCCTGCGTCGCTGGCTGCTTGGTTGCCATGCGAATCCGGACGCGCTGCTCGCGGGCGACTTTGCTAGTTGCGCGCCGCGCTTCGGCTGGCAGGGCCTCCCGTCGCGCATCTGCTGGCTCGGGCTCGGCGAACGAGACAAGGCCGGCGTCATGTTCAACGACATGGTTGCAGACGGCACCGTCAGCGCCCCCATCGTCATCGGTCGCGATCATCTCGACTGCGGCTCGGTCGCGTCACCAAACCGCGAGACCGAAGCAATGAAGGACGGCACCGATGCGGTGAGCGATTGGCCGCTCCTGAACTTCGGCGTGAACATCGCGTCGGGCGCGTCGTGGGTAAGTTTCCATCACGGCGGCGGCGTTGGCATCGGGTACTCGCAGCACGCGGGTCAGGTGATCGTTGCCGACGGCACACCCGAAGCTCGAAGCAGGCTCGAACGCGTGCTGACGAACGATCCGATGATGGGCATCTTCAGACACGTCGACGCTGGGTATGACGAAGCGAACGCGTGCGCAGCAAAGTGCAATGTGAAGATTCCGATGCAGGAGAAGTGAACTACAGAGGGCACGGAGCACACAGAGAAGCAAGATGCTGCAGGAGCCCCACTTTCATTCCTCGCGTGAGAAAGTAGCTATGATCCAGATGTTCCGTTTGAACCGCTGTGAACACGGTCGCAATCTAACTCTGTATTGCACTCTGGACAGCGATCAGACTCGAGACCGCTCATGTCGTATCCGCACTTCACACAACGACCCCGTTTTCGCCTCCATGTTCTTTTTCTTCTTGTAACGAACCACCTTGCGCCGATGACACATCCAAACATACAAAGCACGTTGACGGCCAGCGCAAGGGGATAGACACCAACGGGTACGTGAACAGAGCCATACATCGGGACATGGATTCGTCGCGCATACGTCTTGTCCCGCCCCTTCTTGGGGCCGCCAAGCATTGCATAGTCGATCCGATAGACACACGGCAATGGAAAGCCATACGACTTGATCTCAAACACAAAGTATCGCCGCTTTTCATGCAATGCAATGATGCGATCGGGATATGCGTCGGCACGACGTATGTTCAGAACATCCCACGCCGTGTTGCCATTCTCATCGGGCAGGAACCAACTGTCATCCTTGATTGTGTTTCCGTCGTATGCACCTCCAATCGTCCATGAGAGTTCACGTATATACCACTCCGGCCTGTCCTTGGAATGCAGCGCGTAGGCTTGTAGACGTGGCATCATCCATGTGCCAATCCTTGAATCTAGGATGAGCACCGAAGCAAACGCACATGCAAACGTGAGGACGAGAGCGAGCACTCCCGGCACTATGGTGAAGCGAAGAAGGGACACCATCGTGTTTTTCATTGCCACTATTGTATCTTCGCCCCGCCGTCATCCCGCCCATCAATGAAGCTCCGGAATACAGTGAGTAAACCGAAATAATCGCCGCAACACACACTTACACAGGACCCACCAATGGCAGATACCGCATCAGGCAATACCGTTCGGTTGCACCGCATCCTTCGTGCGCCCGCCGAGCACGTGTACAAGGCGTTCCTCGATCCCGCGGCTCTGTGCAAGTGGATGGCGCCGCACGGCTTTGTGGGAACCGTTCATCACATAGACGCGCGCGTCGGCGGCACATACAAGATGTCGTTCACGAACTTCCGTACCGGCACGTCGCACTCGTTCGGCGGAACGTACGTGGAGCTCACGCCGCATTCGACGATCCGATACGTTGACGCGTTCGACAATCCCGAACTGTCAAACGAGATGTCGGTGACGATACAACTCAGGCCCGTTGCGTGCGGCACGGAGCTGAACATCGTGCAGGAAAACGTGCCACCGCAGATACCGGTCGAGTTCTGCTACTCGGGTTGGCAGGAATCGCTCACGCTTCTGGCGTTGCTTATTGAAGCGGATATTCCGGACCAGTAAAAGCAGCGAGGTTTTCGAGAGCTTCAGGTATGGGTGCCACTCGTAAGCTCGTGCGGTGAGTACTGCTAATCCAGCCGCAGCGTCATTCGACTGCATTGTGATACACAACCACCACCGCCATTGTTAATGCAGCCAGCGTTCCCGCGACGATCGCGACGCTGATCGAAGTGAACGGCGCGAGCAGCACAAGAGCAATCGCTCCAAAGTACGCGACCGACACGACGTGCTTGAGCGGCATGCACCTCGACTGTGCAAACCACAGACTCAGCAGATAGACCGCCACAGGAATCGACACCGCGTAACCGGCCCACAGTCCGGACAGGTGCTCGGTGTGATGCGTTGCGTCGTCAACCGAGACCCCGATCCCCGCACCAACCGCTACCGCTGAAGCGAACACGAAGTAGTGCGAATATCCCCAGAGGAATGCGCGCCGGGACGTTGTCAGGATCGTGTGCTGGGGCCGTGCAAAGTACAACCACCACATCGAGAAGATGATGACCGGTGCCGACACGATCACAACCCACAATGATGCCGAGATGCCGTGGGCATCGAGCGCCTGCTCGATTGCCATTGTCGCAGCAAGGACGGATTCACCGATCACGATGATCGTCAGGAGCCCATAGCGTTCCACGATGTGATGCGGATGCCAGCTTGTCGGCTTTGCGCGCTCTGCCCACGCTGGTACGCACAGTTCGAGCGGCGCGCACACTAGCCAGCCATACATCCATTGATCATGAGGAAGAAGAAGCAACAGCACCCAGCCGACCTGGCACATCACAATACCGATCGCGTATCGAAGCGCGGTTGTGCGATACTCCGGCGACGCCTTTGCAGCACGCAGCCACTGCGCAACAAGCCCGAGGCGCATAATGACATACCCGGCTGTGATAAGCCTGTAGTCCGTGTGCTCGAACGCGCGAGGCACACCCGCCGCAAGCACCAGCACCCCCACCATCTGCACCAGCACCTTCAATCGATACACCACGTCGTCAGTATCAAACGCGGATGCGAACCAGGCAAACCCCATCCAAGCCCACCAGATCGCAAAGAACACGAGCCCAAACGAGAGCACCGGCCCGAACCCCTGACCGTGCGCGATCGCGTGATGCAATCCTGCTGCCGCCTGCGCAATCGCGACGACAAAGCAGAGGTCGTAGAGCAGTTCGAGCGGCGTCGCTGCGCGATGCTGCTCGTGCGGATCGCGCGACGTCATTGGCACAACCAGCCCGCCAGCCGCGCGCTCGTGATGGTTCGGTGTCTCAGTCACGATCGATTATTGTTTACTTTGCAGCAGCGAGCACCGCGTCGTAATCAGGCTCGCTGGCGATCTCCGACACGATCTGCTCATATCTAATCACGCCACTTGGATCGACGACGTACACTGCCCGTGCGAGCAGACCGTTCTCGCTCATGCGAAGCCCGAACGCGTGCGCGAAGTCGCGATCCTTGAAGTCGCTCGCGGTCACAATCCGCTCAACGCCGTGCGCACCGCACCAGCGTTTCTGTGCCATGGGCAGGTCCATGGAGATCGTCAGGACCACGACATTGTCGCCAAGCGCCGACGCCTTCTCGTTGAATGTGCGCGTCTCAAGATCGCACACAGGCGTATCAAGGGACGGAACGGAGCTGACAATGACGGTCTTACCGCGATAGTCGCTGAGCTTGACCGGCGACATGTCGTTACCGAGCACGGTGAAATCGGGCGCGGTCTGGCCGACCCTCACACCATCACCCTCGAGTGTCATCGCATTCCCGCGGAGTGTAACAAGGCCCGTGCGTGTGTGTGACATAGTGTGTGACTCGTCCTGAGCGCAGCCTGCAATACACAGAATCGCGCCGAGTGTGATGGTGGGAATGAACTTTGAACGCAGCGAAGCCACTCTTCTGGGAACCATAGTTCTGCTCCTGTGTATGCGTGCCAACTTATGGTTCAACTTTACGCGTGAATAACGCGACCTTCTGACGCGAGAGCCGCTTCGTGGATCGCCTCGTGCATCGTTGGGTGCGCGTGAACGGTTGCGATGAGTTCCTCGCTGGTTGCTTCAAGTCGACGCGCAAGGCTCATCTCAGCAATGAGCTCGGTCGCCTGATCGCCCATGATGTGCGCGCCGAGAATCTCACCACGGGGAAGGCCGCGGATGATCTTGACGAATCCGTCTGTGTGCGCTGCTGCAATCGCCTTGCCGTGCGCAGTGAACCCATACTTGCCGACCTGGTAATCCTCGCCGGCCTTGAGCCCCTGCGCCTTGAGCGCTTCCTCGGTGAACCCGACACTGGCAACCTGCGGCTGGCAGTATGTGCAGCCGGGGATGATCGTGTAGTCCATCGGGTATGGCTCGTGGTGCTTCTTCGGATCCTTGCGCCACGCGATGCGCTCGACGCACAGGATCGCTTCCTCACTCGCCACATGCGCGAGCCACGGCGGGCCAATCACATCCCCCACCGCGTAAATGCCCTCAAGATTTGTCTTGTAATCGATCGCTTCGTTGCGTGTCTTGCCGGGCACAAAGTCGGTCACGATGTGATCACGCTCGATCTTGAGTCCAAGCGACGGATCGCACAGGCCGTCTGTGCGTCCCTTCACACCGATCGCGAGCAGCACGCGGTCAGCACTGAGCACTTCCTTCTTCGATTCGTCAGCCTTGCCATCCTTCATGGGCGCGACGGTGACCTTGACACCCGTCTTCGTCGTCTCGATGTTCATCGTCATCGTGGACGTGCGGATGTCGTAGCCTTCCTTTTTGTAGACGCGATCCATCGCCTTGGAGACCTCGCCATCTTCGACTGGCAGGATGCGATCCTGCATCTCAATGATGGTGACCTTCGTCCCCATCTGGTGGTAGAAGTAGCCGAACTCCATCCCGATTGCGCCAGCGCCGACAACGATAAGGCTCTTGGGCTGTTCCTTGTTGTACATCGCCTCGCGAGCGCCCCAGATCATTTTGCCATCAAACTTTGCAAACGGCAGATCGCGCGCGACCGAACCTGTCGCGACAATGACATGATCCGCAGTGATCGTCTCGCGCGTCTTGCCGGGCTTTGCTGGCGCGCTGGTCAACTCTTCCTGGACAGCACAATCCTGGATCTCGATCTTGCAGGGCGAACTTCCCTTGCGAGCAGCAACGATCTTCGCGTTGCCCTCGATGTGGGTGATCTTGTTCTTCTTGAAGAGGAATCCGATGCCGTTGTTGAGTTTACCAGCGACATCGCGGCTGCGACCGATGATCTTGTCCCAGTCGAGATCAACCTTGCCGCCGATCTTGAGCCCCCAGAAATCGGGCTTGTGGAGTTTCTCCATCAACTCGGCATTTGAGAGCAGTGATTTGGACGGGATGCAGCCCCAGTTAAGACACACGCCGCCGAGCTTTGCACGCTCGACGCAGGCGACTTTGAATCCGAGCTGGGCAGCCCGGATCGCGCCGACGTAGCCGGCCGGCCCTCCACCAATAACGACCACGTCGTAATGTGCGCCAGCCATGCTGCGTCCTTTCGTCTCTGAGATGTCGCTGCTGTGAAGATGGTGAGAAATGGAGCGGAAGGGACTCGAACCCTCAACTTCCAGCTTGCAAAGCTGGCACTCTACCAAATTGAGTTACCGCCCCGCGGGGTTTCCTCACAGCAGCCGAAATGCATCGGCTGTTGTGGGCGGAGAGTGTAGACGCATGACCCACAGAGGCCAAATCCGGACACAGAATCAAGGAAGAACAGCACCGAAAATCAAAGACACGGGTCGGAGGCTGGTCCGACCCGTGCTCATCACGTGGAGGCGAAGAGACTCGAACTCTCGACCTCTTCCATGCCATGGAAGCGCTCTACCAAAGCTGAGCTACGCCCCCGCAAAGAATGTCTTACCCCGAGCACAGGCAGTCGGCTGACCCGGGCCCAAACTGTAGGAGTAAGCCCCGGACGGTCAAACCATGCCCCATGATCAGCGTCCGATTATCAGTTCGCCAGCCGTGTCGCGAGCATCTCGCCCACTTCATCCCGTACCGCTTCGACCGTAATCCTGTCGATAGCGCAGCGGTCCGGATGATCGTTGGAAGATTCCTTCGGATCGAGCGTGGGATCCGCAACGATGATCCGCTCGCCAGCGGGTGCAGGGATGGTTGTCCAGCGATGGTCCGTCGGCCCGAACAGGCTGATCAACGGCACATCGAACGCCGCAGCCATATGACGCGGCCCCGTGTCGTTCGTCAGCATTAATTCGCTCCGCCTGATGATCGATTTGAGTGAGCCCAGCGTCAGACCATGCGCAGGAAGTGACACTGCGCCGTCGCCGACCTGCTGTGCAATTGCATCGCACAACTCGCGTTCGTTCGGCGCGCCCGAGACCAGCACACGCAACCCGAACGTGTCGTGGATGTACGAACCGATCGCAGCGAATCGATCCGCAGGCCATCGCTTTGCTTCGTTGTTGCCGCCCGGATTAAGTATCACATACGTGTCGTCTGGCTCAACCCCAGCACTGCGAAGCACCTCGTTTGCTGCGCTCTCATCCTCGTCTGTTGTACCGAGTTCTATGCGCGCGTGCGCAGGAAGTGGCGTATCTGCTTGCAGCACAGTGTTCACATTTCGAAGTGTGTCGGTCTTTGACGAGTTGTTCGCAGCAACATCGCACAGATACTGCGCAGCGTGCCAGTAGTACATGCACGCGGGCACAATCGCCCACTTGCCAGAACCCGGCGCATCATCGTCGCGCTGCGGCGCAGTTAGTCGATCTGTTAGAAGCACGCCGCGCCCGTCGCGGGCGTATCCAATCCGTCGCGGTATCCCTGCGATGCGTGTCACGAGCGCTGTCCGCAAGGAGTTCGAAAATAACAGCGCTGCGTCGTACTTGCGCGGCCTGATCTTTGCGCCAGCCATCTTCGGGCCCATGACACCCGCAGCGCGATCAACGTGGATCTCGTCAAAGAACGTGGTCCCCGACAGCACCTGATCGATCCCGGGCCTGACCAGCGCGCCAAGAAACACACCCGGCATTGAATCGCGGATCAATCGCAACGCGGGTGTCGCCATGACGACATCGCCCACCCACGACGGGCAGACCACGAGCACGCGAAGGAATCGTCGGGATTGCGTCGGTTCGTCACTCATGAGACTTACTTAGGGAATCATGCGATGCCGAATCTCGCCCCCCACCATTGTCAGCACAGCACGACCCAGGCACGAGATGCCAAGGCTTGGCTCAATGAACGGCGTGTTCCAGCTCTTGCCTTTGCAGTCGTCGCGCGATGGCTTCCACTCGGCGCTTGGATCGATGATCGTGATGTCTGGGATCCCGCCTTCCTGCAACGTACCCAGTCCTGAACGGTCCAGATTGCAGAGCTTCGCAGGCTCAATCGTCATCATCGCGAGAAGCCTCGGCCAGTCGATCGCACCCGACGCGATGAGGGCCCTGCCGTAAAGCCCCAATGCGAACTCAAGACCGATCATGCCCATCGGCGCGTGTTCGTACGGCACGTCCTTCTCGTCCATGGTGTGCGGCGCGTGATCGGTCGCCAGCACAGTAATCACACCCGCCCCAACAGCACGCACAATCGCAGCACGATCGGTCGCTTCACGGATCGGTGGGTTTACCTTTGCGATCGGCCACGGCCCCGCGCCGAACGCGTTTCCGTCCGGTCCGCGGTCAATCACATGATGTGTCAAAAGCAGATGGTGCGGCGATGCTTCGGCACTCACATGGAGTTTTTCCTTGCGAGCATCACGGATCAGTTCGATCGAGCCCGCACTGGAGAGATGCTGAACGTGGTACCTTGCGTTGGTCTTGCGTGCGAGCGCGATGTCGCGATCAATGATCGTTTCTTCCGCTTCGCGGGGCCAGCCAGTCAAACCGAGTGCAGCAGAGACACTTCCCTGATGCATCTGCGCTCCGACAGTCATCGCTGGATCTTGACAGTGCTGCATGAACACGACATCGCTTGATGCACACTGCTCGAACACTGCCAGCATCATGCGTTCGCTCGCGATCGCATCGCCATCGTCAGAGATCGCGACTGCGCCAGCCTTCACGAGTGCAGCAACATCCGTCGATTGCATGCCCTTGCGTCCGACGGTGCCCGCTGCAACAGGAAAGACGCGACACTGTGCGGCTTTCGCACGCGCACTGACAAACTCGATCTGCTCAACCGAGTCGAGTGCGGGTGATGTGTTGGGCATGCAGCAGACAGTCGTGAATCCACCAGCAACAGCTGCGTGTGATCCGGTCTCGATCGTTTCCTTGTGCGTCTGCCCGGGCTCGCGCAGATGCACGTGCGGGTCGATCAACCCCGGCGCGACGATCAGACCATCCGCATTGATGACAGTGTCAGCAGCCGAAGCAGAAAGCCCCGTGCCGATCTCGACGATCTTTCCATCCGCAACAGCAACATCGCAGATCTCGTCGCGTCCGGACGCTGGATCAATCACCCGGCCATTCTGTATGAGCACTCGTTCCATTGCAGGATCATTGGCGTGGTAGACCAGTCTTGCATACAGCTGTCACTCGGAACAAACCCTGTCTTTGCTCCGTTGAGTACAGTTCAGGCTGTTCTTCCCACTTCCCGGAGAATCCACCATGCCACACGCACGCATCACTTCGCTCTTCGCCGTCGTGATTGGAGGCTTTGCTATGCCCACACTCGCACAAGAAGCACCAGTCGAGACCGTCGCACGGATCAACAGACAGATCAGTGCCGAACGCCTGATGTCAACCATCAACTCCCTCGTCGGGTTCGGCACGCGCCACACACTCTCGAACACAGAGTCCGACACGCGTGGGATCGGCGCAGCGAGGCGATGGGTCCATGATCAGTTTACCAGCTATGGCGGTCGCCTTGAGCCAGCATTCGATCCGCATCAGGCCCCACCCTCACGCCGGATTCCGGATGGCGCTGAAGTCGTCAACGTCATCGCGACACTCCCCGGCACCATGCCCGAAGCAAAGGACCGGTACTACTACATCCTCGGGCATCTCGATAGTCGAGCTTCCGACGCAATGGATGCAGAGAGTGATGCGCCCGGCGCAAACGACGACGCATCAGGTGTGGCTGCATTGATGGAACTGGCGCGCGTGCTCGCGAATGTGCCGCTCGACGCAACGATCGTTTTCATGGCAACCACCGGTGAGGAACAGGGATTGATCGGCGCGCGCATGCACGCAGAAGCAGCACGCAAGGCGAACCGCAACATCGCGGGCGTACTCAACAATGACATGATCGGCACGCCCGTCGGGCCGCGCGGCGAGACATCGCACAACACCATCCGGGTGTATTCCGAAGGTTTGCCGCTCGACGCGGTGAACTCTGACTCCGATCGCATGGGGCGTGCGATGCAAACAATCCGATCGATCTCATCGGAGAGCGATGCCCCGTCACGCCAGCTTGCGCGCTTCGTTGCAGAGGTCGCAAAGCAGCACAGTCTTGTGATCCAGCCGACACTGATCCATCGCCCCGACCGGTTCCTTCGAGGCGGCGATCACACCGGGTTCAACGAGCAGGGATTCACCGCGATCCGCATCGTCGATATGTGGGAGAACTACGACCATCAGCATCAGGACGTGCGCAAGGAGATGGTCGACGGGAAGGAAGTGCAGTTCGGTGATCTGCCCGAGTATGTCGACGCCGATTATCTCGCAAATACCACTCGCCTGAATGCTGCGATATTGATCCATCTTGCGAACGCGCCGAGTGTGCCGGGCAACCCGCGCATCGTGACAGCGGAACTCAGCTACGACACGCTCGTCCGCTGGGAGCCCTCGCCCGAGCCCGATGTTGCGGGGTACGAGGTTGTCTGGCGCGACACGACCAGCAACTCGTGGGACAACGTGCTTGACGTTGGCAAAGCAACCGAAGCCGAGATCAAAGCCAACAAGGACATGTGCTTCTTCGGCGTTCGAGCGTACGACATCCACGGCTATCGCTCACCCGTTGGATTCGCGACCGCTGCGAGGAATGAGTAGGATCTGATAAATACAGTTATCATTAATAGTGGCGCAACTGATGAATGTGGATATTATAGAGTGTATATCATTGCAACATTCTCTTCGACAGTGTTTGTGTGTAGCATAGTTGAGTTTGCATGGGAAACATAACGATGAGATCAAGCCTGTATGCCGTTGCATGTGCCGCCTTCTACTGCGCAAGTGTGAATGCAGATTTGGCATATCTTACAGACAGCAGCTATGTCCAAGCTTGCAGCATCGTCTATGCCGACCCCCCTTTCGTGAACGCGTTTCAAACTTCGTGTCAATACACTTTGGCAAACCAACAACGATACTTTGAACCAAGTGAGTTGAGAGTTACGACGTATGCTGACGCGCTTACACCGCAAGGGGGAAGTTCCAATCACGCAAAGTCAGTTATTTCAATAACGTTCTCTGTCACTACATCGACCGAAGTGGATCTCTCGATCGGCGTTTCATCCGCAACGCTGAACGGTGGCCAGTGCAGATCAAATGGTTCATTCTTTGGACCGGGATATAACTTCACATGGGAGGGCACAGTTCTTCCAACACGACTGACTCTTGAATCAGGGACGTATTCGGTGTTTGTGGATAATGACGTGGAGTCATGGGCCCTAGATCCATATTTCGCCTCGGAAGCATTTCAATACGTGACATGCACAATCACTGTGGTTCCTTCCCCGGGTTGCGGTATTCTTGTTCTCGCTGGTGGAATATCACTTTTTCGCAGATCCAGACGAGCAACGCTAGCTCATCGCGTCCATCCTGTCAGGACATGAGCTCGCGCTCTATCTCGTACTAAATAACAATAAAGATTTACAACGACGATGTGACCACTGAATACTGTGATCAGGCGTGTCTGACGACGAGGCAGCAGAGAAGAACACACCCTGAATCCTTGGGGTGTTGTTGCCGTACTCTGCACCATACATGATTAGGGGCAGCCAACTGCATACGCATTGCCGAAGCAGATGTAATCGAGAATGTTCAACGTGCTGTTGCTGTCGCAGTCGGCGTACGGATCGTTCGCTGCATAGGCGTTGCCAAAGCAAATGTAGTCGAGGATGTCCAGTGCGCCAGATTCGTCGCAATCGGCGTAGCACGCGGTTGGCACGCAGCCCCAGCGCGCAATGTACGGTGCGACGATACCACCGATGGTGGTGAACCTGCCCCCCGCGACTAGATCACCATTGGGCAGCATGGCCACTGAGTGCACTTCCGAAAACTCCGTCCCGACAATCCCCGACCCGAGGGCGGACCACTTGGCGCCGTCCCAGTGGACGATGTTGTTCGCGGGCACGCCGCCAGCGAAGCTGAACCGGCCTCCTACAACCAGACCGCCGCTCGGCAGCACAGCGAGCGAGTAAGCCTCCCCTGGCAAAGACCCAGTCCAGTCGGTCAACCCCGACCCGAGGGGAGACCAAGTTGAACCGTCCCACCGAGCGATGGACTTTGCTGGAACGCCCCCAGCATTGTTGAACTCGCCACCCACGACAAGGTCTCCATTGGGCAAGACGACCAACGAGTTCACATAACCCCAGGTGAAACCCGACCCCAGGGCGGACCAACTCGAACCGTCCCAACGAGCAATGCGATTCGCGCTGATGCCGCCAGCAGTATCGAAGACACCACCGACGACCAGGTCGCCATTGGGTAATAGGGCCAGCGCCCCCACACCCGCCGAACTCGTCCCACTTATCCCTGACCCCAGGGAGGACCAACTGCTGCCGTCCCAGCGGGCGATGTGGTGAACGATGACACCGCCGGCACGGGTGAACCTGCCTCCCGCAACCAGGTCGCCATTGGGGAGCACGGCCAATGAGCCCACAGCCGCATAGTTTTCCCCAGACATTCCTGACCCGAGGGGGAACCAACTGGTGCCGTCCCAACGTGCGATATGTTTCGCGCTGACACCGCCAGCAGTGGTGAAATGGCCTCCCGCGACGAGGTCGCCATTAGGCAGCATGGCAAGTGAGCCCACCTCCGGAATCTCCGTCCCGCCCATCCCCGATCCCAGGGCGGACCAGAGAGTGCCGTCCCAGCTGGCAATCGAGTTCGCAGGCACACCGCCGGCTGTAGTGAACCAGCCCCCCATAATCAGGCCGCCATTGGGCAGCGTGGCCAGCGATAGCACCCACGGGCCGTCTATCCCCATTGCGAGGGGAGACCAACTCGACCCGTTCCATCGTGCGATGCGAACAGCTGGCACACCGCCGGCTGTGCTGAAGCTGCCTCCCGCAACCAGGTCACCGTTTGGCAATACAGCCAGCGAGCTCACGTCGTTGTTCATTCCCGACCCCATGTTGGACCAACTGGTGCCATCCCAGCGTGCAATATAGTTCGTGCTGACGCCGCCAGAGGTAAAGAAGTGGCCTCCCGCGATCAGGTCGCCGTTTGGCCGCACGGCCAGTGAAAACACAATAGAGCCGCCATTCAACCCCGGCCCGAGGGGGGACCATCCGGCACCATCCCAACGTGCGATGTGCTTCGCGTAGATGCCACCTGCGTAATAGAACTGGCCTCCCGCGATCAGGTCACCATTGGATAGCACAATCAACGAGTTTACCGAGCTGTTCATGCCCGACCCGAGAGTGGACCAGGTGGCACCGTCCCAGCGCGCGATGTTGGCTGCTGGCACGCCGCCGGCGGTATCAAAGTAGCCTCCCGCGACCAGATCGCCACTCGGCAGCACGGCCAGCGTCACCACACTGTCGTCCATCCCAGAGCCGAGGGTGGACCAACTCGACCCATCCCAGCGTGCAATGTAGTGCGCATCAGCACCACCGGCTGTGGTAAACCCACCTCCCGCGATCAGGTCGCCATTGGGTAGCACGGCAAGCGCACGCACACTGTCGTCCATCCCAGTGCCGAGGGCAAACCAGTTCGAGCCGTCCCAGCGTGCGATGTTGTTCGCTGGCACGCCGCCAGCAGTTGTGAACTCTCCTCCCGCGACCAGATCGCCATTGGGTAGTACCGTCAGCGAGTACACATCGCCGTCAAGCCCCGCACCAAGGGCCGACCAGTCGCCGGTGTCCGGGTCATAGAGGGCAACTCTGCTTGCGATCGCGTTGCCTGCCAGCGAGAATCCCCCAGCCACGACGAGCTTGGGTGTTTGCGGCCCGGGTCCATCCGGATCCCACATTGTGGTTGCGCCCACGCTCCCATCATACGTGCCCGGGTACGACGCCGTGCTCGGATCGAACGGCTGCCACTGCGGGTCCGGGCAGTTGGGCTGGGCAGTAGCGCTGCAAGCGATCACACAGAGCGCGACTGCAACAGAGGCTGTGATGGATTTCATGGTGTCTCCGGTGACGAGTGCTTGGCAGCATACTGGACGTGTCGCTTCGTCACATATCGTCCATTGCTCACCCTGAACTGCCCCAAGACTCATGTCATACGTGACCACACAATGCACTATTAACTTCAACCCCATCTTGCGTCGATGCGCAGCTTCAGTTTTATGCGCAAGTTTTGAGCTACACACATGTGCATGGGAGCCGCGTAGAAATGCCTAAATGATCAGACTTTGTCAGGCATCTGCACGTGCGCCCTCAGCCTCTGCCCGCGCTATAAATACATGCTTGAGATGACGATGCGGCCAAAGCCCCTCCCGTGCTGGAATGGGGCGTTGTTTTGCTGACAGTCCGTTTGGATTCTGTCAGCAAGTGTCAATACGATCTCGCATCAACTGGAAGAGAAACATTTCCATACACCCAACACGGGCTGGAGACGACACGATGGCAGATCTGAAGAGCATGAAGGGCCTGAGCGAGAAGGAACGGGCGATGCTCGCTGACGCTGAGACCCTGCTCGGCCCCGAGCCCTCGACCATGGGCCTGACCAAGAACCTCTACTGGGGTCGCATCCGCGAGGAACTGCTGTTCCCGTATCCGGACATCATCTCGCCCGAAGAGAAGAAAGCCTGCGACGAACTGCTCGTTAAGCTTGAGGACTATCTGCGCACCGAGCATCCATCGATCGAGATCGATCAGGAGCAGTACATCCCCGACTGGTGCGTGAAGCGTCTCTTCGAGATGGGCGTGCTCGGCATCACCATCGGTAAGGAGTTCGGCGGTCTCGGCATGGGCATCACCAGCTACAACCGCGTGCTGCAGATGATCGGTAAGTACTGCGGCTCAACGGCTGTGATGGTCTCTGCACATCAATCGATCGGATGCAAGGCGGTCATGCTGTTCGGCACTGAAGAGCAGAAGCAGCGTTGGCTGCCGAGACTCGCTGCTGACTGGCTCAGCGCATTCTGTCTGTCAGAGCCGAACGTCGGCTGCGATGCAGGCGGGCAGGAGACACACTGCGAAGTAGTCGAAGACGGATCGCACTACATCCTCAATGGTGAAAAGAAGTGGGCAACATCCGGTGCGCTCGCTGGATTGTTTACGGTCATGTGCAAGCAGAAGATGGCTGACGGCAAGGAGAAGGTGACCGCGCTTGTCTGCACGCCAGACATGCCCGGCATTGATATCTTCCAGAAGAACCGATCCAAGTGCGGCATCCGCGGCACATGGCAGGCGCGCATCAAGTTCAACAATGTAAAAGTTCCCAAGGAAAACCTGCTCCACAAGGAAGGACGCGGACTCAATGTCGCGCTGACCTGCCTGAACTTTGGTCGGTGCACGCTCTCGGCGGGCATGCTTGGCGGCGCCCAGCGCGCGATGGATCAGGCGATCCGCTGGGGCAAAACACGCTACCAGTTTGGCTCACCACTATCAGACAACGAACTTGTGCAGGAGCGCATCGCACACATGGCTGCGCTCACGTTTGCGATGGACTCCGTGCTGTATGCGACAACCGGGTTCCTCGATCGCGGCGACGAAGACATCATGGTCGAGACCGCGATCTGCAAGGTGTTCTGCTCCGAGATGGGATGGCGCGTGGTCAACGACGCGGTCCAGATCATGGGCGGCGAATCGTACATGACCGAGAACGAGATCGAGCGCATCTTCCGCGACTCGCGCATCAACATCATCGTTGAAGGATCGAACGATCTGATGTGGTCATTCATCTTCGGGTACGGCGGCAAGCAGCTCGCAGAGTGGATGCTCTCGATTCGCGAGGCTGCAAAGTCGAATCCGATCGGTACACTCAAGCCATCATTCATGAAGCAGGCGGTCCCGCTCGGCATGGAAGTGTTCCTCGGCATCCGCAAGCGAACCCCGGTCATTGGCAAGCTGCATGCGTCGCTGACAAAGGAAGGCCTGCGCGCATCACGATGCGTTCGTGAGTTGACGTACCAGTTCAAGCAGACCTCCAAACGCTACGACGCTGCGATGATGAAGCGCCAGAGCGTGCAGTCGCGCCTTGCGCTCGCATCAATCTGGCTGCATGCATGGCTGTGCTCACTCTCGAAGCTTGATCAGCTCGTTCGCTCCGGCGCTTCGGGTCCAAAGTATGAGCGCGATCGCGCTGCTGCGATGCACTTCTTCGATCTTGCCGAGATCGCAATCAACGAGCACTTCCGCAATCTCTACGAGAACGCGGACGAGACAATGCTCAAAGCAGCCGACGCAGCGATGGCGTACGACAACGAGTTCCCGCCGGATCTCTTCATCATTCCTGAGCGCACACCGACCGATCAGCGAGGTCGCGGACGCGTGCCGAACCAAACCGCGATCAAGCAGTTCGCTGGCGACAAGGAGTTCCAGGACAACCGCTCGTACGCAGGAACTGCATCCCACGCGTAAGATTACTGTTCACACGAGTCTGCATACCAGTCGGCACACACAGAGGAATCGAGATGCCACGCAAAGTCGTCTATGAAACAAAGATCGAGCACGTCTCTATCCTTGATGAGCACGGCAACTTCGACAAGAAGCTCGCGAAGGACACGCTCACCGACGACGAGGTGAAGTTCCTCTACGAGCAGATGATCATCAACCGCCAGCTCGACGAGATCGCGTTCAAACTCCAGCGTTCGGGTCGCATGGGCACGTACCCGCAGAACAAGGGACAGGAGGCAGCAGCGCTCGGCTCCGGGTTTGCTGCAAAGAAGGGCTCCGACTACATCGTCCCGTGCTATCGCGAGAACGGTTCGATGTTCCTGCACGGGCTCCCCATGCACTACGTCCTTCTGCACTGGATGGGCGACGAACGCGGCAATCAGATTCCCGATGGCGTGAACGTCACACCCATCGCGATCCCCATCGGCACGCAGATGCTCCACGCCACCGGGATGGCGATGGCATTCAAGATCCGCAAGGAGCCGCGTGTTGCAGTGACATACTTCGGCGACGGCGCAACATCCGAAGGCGACTTCCACGAAGCAATGAACTTTGCTGGCTCGTTCCAGGCACCCGTTGTGTTCTTCTGCCAGAACAACCAGTGGGCGATCTCCGTCCCGCGCGAGACACAGACGAACTGCGAAACCATCGCACAGAAATCTGTCGCCTACGGCATGCCCGGTATCCAGTGTGACGGCAACGACATCTTTGCTGTGTACAAGGTCGCGAAGGAAGCCATTGAGCGTGCACGCAATGGCGGCGGCCCAACGCTTATTGAAGCATTCACGTACCGTCTCGGCGATCACACCACCGCCGATGATGCGCGCAGGTATCGCGACGCGAAGGAACTCGAAGCGTGGCAGGCAAAGGATCCGATCATCCGCACGCGCAACTGGCTTACCGAACGCGATCTCTGGAACGACGAGATGCAGCAGCAGATGGACGAGCGTGCGAAGAAGATCGTTGACGAGGTTGTCAAGGCTGCGACAGAGATCGAAAAGCCAGAGTCAGCCGACTTCTTCAACGACATGTTCGCGGAGATGCCCGATTCACTGCGACGTCAGCGTGACACCATGCAGACACACAGCCTCGGACAGAATCCTGAGCAGGCTGGCTTGCGCACGCAACACACGACACCGATGCATGCTGGAGCCTAAGCCAGCTTCATGACATTATCGTGTGGGGCAATGTACACCTTCAACATGAAGTTGTGAGAGTGAGCATCAATGAGTTAAGGGAGTGCCATGATGAATAATCGCATGTGCTCTGTTATGTGTATTGGAACATCTCTACTGAGCGCCACTGCTATCGTGCTTTCTGCAATAGCGATTCTCAGGGCAAATGATGCAAATCTTCGTGCTGATAGAGCCTACACAAAGGTAGTCAGCGAAATCTCTGAGAGTGTTGACACTCTTTTCGAGCAGATTGGAGCGCCTTCTCACGAGGGGCAGCCAAAGGACATCAAAGAGGCGCTTGCGCCGATATTGAACATGTTCGTATCGTTGGATATCCCCGGTGAGGAGCAGCAGCCGCAAGGGAGCGAATCGCCTTGAAAGTGTATCCAAAATTATGTTCGAGCTAACTTTCGGCAGGAAGTATGTTATCAGCAACCGTTTTCTACATCATCGGATTGTGCGTCCTCGGATTCGGCGCGATCCTGATGGTGTGGGCTGTACTCATTGGCGATCGCGCGAGGGGGCGTGTGCGATGTCCGGGTCCTGCTGTACATGGCGTGCGAAGATTTCTCCTTGTTGGGCCGTTGCGAAGGCGCTGCTGGTATAACATGAAAGGACTCGTGCCGAACCCCGAGCACGAACTTGTGTGTCCAGAGTGTGGCAGACATGTGCAAGTGCATGATTGGAAACCTGACTCAAAAACGAAACCGCCCAGACTCCTCCGCAGGCCACGCAGGCGCTGGAAGTGGGCATCAGCAGCACTTGCAATCATTCTGCTCGGCATAACGACGTTCGCATGGCCGATGGTCACAGCAAAGAGTTGGGTAACCGTCGCGCCGAATCTTGTGCTTATCGCGATGTTTCCGATGTCGATCACGGATCAGGACATGATCGATCAAACCGGACCAAGGTTTGCAATCTACGAGGAACTCAGATCCAGGCAGGAACAGTTCAAACTCAGCCCATTCGAAGAACGGGTACTGCTCTGGCGCATGAATCCACTGCTCAATCCTAATAGTGACAAGTTTCTGACACAGCGATACGTTGTCAAGATTGCTGAGTTAGCTGGAATCAAACACTCATCCACGCATAGACGCATCGCAACTCTTCTATCAGCACGAGTAGACGAATATCTGCCATATTCGGGCACACCAGACAGACCGACCCAGGGCGTTCTGGACCCGTTCTATCAGCGTGACTATCTCATCGCGTCTCTCATCGGTTATACCTTGAAAAAGAAAGATGTTGATCTTTTTGAGGCTGATATTCTTCGACTCAGCAACTCTCTTGTCAGTTACTTTGATACTGATTCTCAACCGATCCCAGCTAGGAGAAACGGGGCGTTCGAGCATCCACTGTCCGGCTGGCTTGTATCTGCGCTCATCAGGATGAATACCGAAGCAAGCGTGGACGCAATGCTCAGAGTCTCCGAGCTCGAACCAAAGATGCCAGCCTGGTTTATCTCTCCATTCAATCTCGCGTCATGGATCGCAACCGTAGATAATTCACGTCTCGTCACAGCAGCTTGCGATCTCGCCTATGACGAGCGCACCAACGACGTTGCACGATACATGATTGCCTTGGGATTATCTCGATATAGATCAAAGGAAGCAATCAATGCTATGTGCGATCTTCTGACAGATACTGCTGCCCGATATACAAGCAACCCGTCAGCAATGCAGTCAGGATATCACGCCGTTGTCGCCTGTTGCTGCACAAGCCTTGCTCTCAACGGCATCCCTCACGAGAGAAAACTACATGTGATGATTGCTCTTGAGACACTCAAGCTTGATGAGGCAACGCTTAATCGAGACGACCTTTCTCGAGCCAGAACCGAGCGAAGAATGGGCAACGATTTCTCCAGCCGGGCAGCACTGCTTCTTTATCGATCCATGGAGAAAGGTCCAGAAGTTGTGCTTGAAAAGGCAAGAGAAGAACTTCGTGACTTCCCAGACGAAGTTGATCTCTCGATTCTGCTCGTAGTGCTTGGTTCTGATGCAGAACCTCTGAAGCCAGAAATACTCAGATCAATACAAGACGGAAGAGATTCAAGCACGATGCTGAGAAGCGTGCTGACCGAAGCACTCTTTGGTCATGATAACAACACTGCTCGATCGTTGTCAAAGATGGCTGATAACCTTGAGGCACGTGGTCTGTTTTCTCGTGCAAACTCACTGCGCCAATGGGCAACAAGAGTTCGAGGCTTTGTTGATTGAACTGGCATAACGCCCTTTGAAAGCACACATGCACGCAGGTATCGCACGCCTTACTATAACACTTAAGTGACAGTTTGATAACGCAACCACGCAATACCTCACACAGAATCACATCATGACACCGGCATACATGTACATCATCGGATTGTGCGTCCTCGGACTGGGCGCGGTCCTGATGGTGTGGGCTGTTCTCATTGGCGATCGCGCGAAGGGGCGTGTGCGTTGTCCGGGTCCTGCTGTACATGGCGTGCGAAGATTTCTCCTTGTTGGGCCGTTGCGAAGGCGCTGCTGGTACAACATGGAAGGGCTCGTGCCGGACACTGCGCACGAACTGGTCTGCCCCGAGTGCGGCAGGCATGTGCAGGTGCATGGATGGAAACCTGACTCAAAAACGAAACCGCCCAGACTCCTCCGCAGGCCACGCAGGCGCTGGAAGTGGGCATCAGCAGCACTCGCTGTCGTCATGCTTGGCGCGGGGACCTTCGCGTGGCCGATGGTTACAGCAAAGAACTGGGTGACCGTCGCACCGAATCTTGTGCTGATTCTTGCAATGCCCATACAACCCTACACAAAGATAGAAAACCAAGGTATCAATGGATTTCTTGATGGGCCTGCATCATACCGACATGCTCCCGTAATCAACGAACTCCTGCGGCGCGTTGTGTCAAACAACCAACCACCAAGCATCATTGAGCAGAAACTCTTGCTCATGCGATTACACGTCTATTTCAACAGATCCGAGGGAGATCCGCTCTCAAACGCAATCGTGCCCGTCCGAATCGCGTCCCACTTGTCAGTACATTCGAGTGCCTTCTCAAAGGACATTGCTGCGTTATTGCAAGCAACCATTCCATCATATCTTCCAAATGCCAACATATTCAATCGCGGCCCGAGGAGGTACAACAACGACTACGACACACCCTTCGGCGACGACGAAATATTCTTCTTCGAAGCCCTCAAATACGTCTCTCGATGGCCCAGTACGAAACACTTCGAGCAGCCAGTATGTGATCTTGCCAATGGGCTGCTGCCAGAACTTAGCACGATGGCAACAACAACCGTGTTTGATCACGATGTTGATCTCGTGTTCGACCACACTCATATCCTTGCAGCACCACTCGATCATGCGCTTGGTGCGTTACAGACAGAACAATGCCGAAACACACTGCTTGAAGTGCTCAACGCAAAGCCGATTGGCGTAATCAACTCGGACTTCCGAGCGTCAACATATCGTGCGCTTAGCAGCTACGGAGACAACCAGTCGATTGACTCTATGATTGTTCGATCCGGTTTACATGGCGAGTACAACCGAAATGGAGATCGTACGCTCATCGTGCGGGAATTGTGTCGCATTCACACACAGGAAGCCGCACAGGCACTATGCGGCATTCTGGACCAGATACTTCGTGATCGAAATAAATATCGGCAAGTTGACGTGGAAATTCTTCTCCAGGCACTTCTTGGCATCATTGCCATCGGTATTCCTCCTGGCGAAGAGAATACTGTTCACACAGCATTCCAAACTTACAAACAAGTTTATCTCGATACATGGCACCGTGAGAATGCAACTATTATTGACAACACTATTCAGAACGGGCCATCAGTGCTGCTTGAAGCGGCCCGTGCAGAACTCACAAAGGAACGCCGCACCGAGTTTCGCGATATGTACCTTTTCGCACTTGGCCCCGACGCACGAAACCTTCGCGCAGAGATCATTGATCAAATCGTGCAAGGCAACATATCAATCGAATCGTGGGCCGCATATCAACCTTTCAATCCCCTTCTCCTTGCTCTGTTTCAGGGAGATATCCAATTTGCTCGGGAACTTAGAATGGTCGCTCATGGCATTGAACAAAGCAATCGCTTGCGTGCTCAATCAATGAGAGAACTCGCGCACACGCTCGAAGGCATACCATTGAAATAACAAACCACCACACCATTCACTAACACCGGATGTAACTCACATGCTCGTCCGATTCGAAGACACCAAGGGAAAAACGCACTGGATCAACCCGGTGCATGTGAAGGTTGTCGCCGAAGTAAAGCCGGGGCGCACGGACATCTTTCTCACCTACGGCGGCGGCTGGGGATCGAACGTCACGATCAAGGTGAATCTGCCCGCAGATCAGGTTGCGGACATGCTCAATGTTGCCATGCCCGAGGTGGTGCTCGGCTACGTCACCGATGATGGCAGAAGCCCATTGGGCGGCGCTTCGTCTGGTGGCGCAGCAGCGGCCGCTGCTGCCGGGTGAGCTTTCTTGACAGATCCAGCATTCCGACCCTAATTGCGATGATCAGCTACGATGCTGAAAAGATGCCTGACATCATCGCAGGGAGGCAGCCATGACAACCGAAACAACAACACATCCATCGAACACGTCGAGCACATCTGTAGCTACTGGATTGATTGTGCTCTGTCCTGGGCAGGGGGCGCAAGCTGTCGGCATGGGGAAGATGTGGTGCGAAAAATCACAGAATGCCAAGGCAGTGTTCGACCTCGCAGATGGCATTGTTGGAAATCGTCTCGGTGAAAAGCTCAGCACATTGTGCTTTGAAGGCCCTGCTGATGTGCTCAACCATACCGATGTGTCGCAACCCGCGCTCTACACCTGTGCAGTGGCGTGCTGGCGTGGACTGATGGAACGATCCGACTTTGAGCGCACACCGCTTGTCGCTGCGATGGGATTAAGCCTTGGCGAATACACCGCTCTGCACATTGCGGGAGCGATCGACTTCGAATCCGGGCTCGAACTCGTGCTCCTACGCGGCCGGGCGATGCAGGACGCTGCAGAGCAGCAACAAGGAGGCATGGTCGCGCTCATCGGCGCGGACGAAGCGCAGGCGCTCGAAGTGTGCGACAAAGCACGTGTCGACGACGTGCTTGTCTGCGCAAACTTCAATGCGCCCGGGCAGATCGTCATCAGTGGACACAAATCAGCCTGCGATCGCGCAGTTGATGTTGCAACAGAGATGAAACTCCGCGCGACTCCGCTCACAGTCGCTGGCGCGTTCCACTCTCCATTGATGCAACCTGCCGCAGACCGACTCTCAGATGCGCTCGCACAGACAACATTTCGCATCCCCAAATGCACCGTGCTTGCCAATGTTGATGTTGAGGCACATCCGGGTTCGACCAAAGGGCCGATCATGGGACGTGCCGCCACTGATCCTGCCCAACTTTCGCGTGATCTCCTTGCCCGACAACTGACCAGTTCCGTCAGATGGTCTGACTCGTGCATGCGGCTTGCCAGCGTTGTCAATCGACCACGAGAGCAGGACAATCCCTCGCCAGCGGAGCACATCGACTGGCACGAACTCGCGCCGGGCAAGACACTCATGGGGCTCATGAGACGGATCAACCGGGATGTGAAAGTCATGACACACGACGAGCCTGAAAGCCCAAACTGACCCCTCTTTCGTCACTGTTCTGTCACTGCGGGGGTTTTCTGCAACCTTTGACGCACTTGCCACGGAAAGCTCAGAGTACAGAATCTGGCACATTTCACCCCGATCTGCCGTATAATGTGCGTGCGGTCAACAGTCACGACCAGTCGAAACGGAGTGTTCTTCATGCGATTTGCCACATCACGGTATCTTGGCGTTGCGACAATCCTCGGACTGTCGAGTGTTCTCTGCGTTGGAATGACCGGCTGCAAGGAGAAGAAGAAACCGGCTCCTCCGCCCGTGACGAATCGAAATGATGCTCCGCCCCCACCGCCGCCAACCTTCAATGTCCAGACTGTCGCCCAGTCCATCGGCGCGGATAATCGTGTCAAGATCGCCGGCGAACAGGAAGTGCTTGATGAATCGTTCGCCAAAGCCTCGATTGAACTTGCTGATGCAATCGCAAGAGGGAACGACTCTGGACTTCGCAGTCTCTTGCAGCGTCCTGACGGAAGCACCCTTGACCAACTCATCGACACTGACGACTGGTACGCCGAAACTGGAAAAATCGAGCAGGTTCGTGTCATCATGGTCAATGAAGGCGGCGTGCCCGGCGCGCCAATCCCAACCAGCTTTGGTGGCAATATAAAGCTGCCATCTGGTGCACTGCTTCTGGCTGTGCAGGAACCCGGTTCGTCCTATCTTCTCGGCTGGGCTGCGTACAACGATACTGGCACGTGGAAGTTCAGCGGGTACGGCACCATCGACGAGCAGCGTGCGCGCGCATCGCAATGGGACAACATCGGGAAGGACGCGTTTGTTCATGCGACCGCGTCATCTATAGACAACTTACTTGAAAGCATTCCGCAGGAGTTGCGGGATCAGATCCCGGAAGATCTCCAGAAACAGATCGAAGAGAATGCTCCGCGCAAGTCCGTCCCATCGCCAGGCGGTCCGATCCAGGTCCCCACTGGCCCAGCCGACGGCTAAGCTTCCCAAGTACATCAAACTCACCACACAACGCCCGGGCTATATGCCGCGGGCGTTTGTCGTTCGCACACCCCAGCAGTTCTCCAGCCTATCCTGAAGTCCTCCCAACACGTCTCCCGAGGAAGATATCGTGTCAGAAACCACTGCTGATCAACGTGTCGCTGTTGTTACCGGCGCAAGCCGAGGCATCGGAAAGTCCATCGCGCTGCGTCTTGCAGATCCAAAGAATCCGTGCGGCGGTAATCGTCATGTGGTTTGTGTGGCGCGCAGCGAGGGTTCGCTCAACGACGTTGTGTCAGAGATCACCGCAAACGGCGGCAAGGCAACAGCACTCGCTGTCGATGTTGGCGATCGTGCCGCGTGGGCTGGCGCACTCGAGAAACTCGCTGTTGATCTGGGTCGCATCGATATCCTCGTCAACAACGCCGGCATCACGCGCGACAATCTCATCCTGCGCATGAGCGACGACGAATGGGACGATGTGATCCGCGTCAACCTGACCAGCGCATTCGTTGGCATGCGCGCGGTTGCTCGCACCATGATGCGTGGCAAGTTTGGTCGCATCGTCAATATCGCGTCGACCTCTGGCATCGTTGGCAACGCCGGACAGGCGAACTACGCCGCTGCGAAGAGCGGGCTTGTTGGGCTGACCAAAACGGTCGCACGAGAGATCGGCTCAAAGGGCATCACCTGCAATGTCATTGCACCGGGATTCATCGAGACCGACATGACCGCGAATCTCCCCGATGCGGTGAAGGACGGCGTCAAGAATCTCATGAGCATCCGCAGGCTCGGCACAGGCGCTGACATTGCGGAAGCCGTCGCCTACGCAACCAGCGATGAGGCAGGGTTCCTCACGGGCCAGACCATCTGCGTCGATGGCGGCCTGACAATGGTCTGAAACACTTTCAGTGCCCCTCTGTACCACCACTGACAGGTTTGAGGACTGACATATCCTCAAATCGCTCCTATCCTGTTGTTGTTTCGCACGCTCTGATGGATGCCCATCCGGGCACGTTTGCGTTCCGTCTTTGGAGGATTTGCTATGACAACCGCATCAACATCGCCAACAAACGCCGTCAAGTCAGCCTCCACCGATCCGCTCAGTCTCATCGATGTCGATCACGTGCGGTTCTACGTCGGCAACGCCAAGCAGGCCGCGTACTTCTACGCCAACACCTTCGGATTCCAGATCGAGCAGATCGCCGACCTCACCACAGGCTCGCGCGATGAGGCCGACTACCTGCTCACGCAGGGCAACATCCGTCTCATGCTCACCACACCGTTGCACGATCGTCATCCGGCCGCCGAAGAGGTCAAGCTCTATGGCGACGGCGTGAAGGACGTCGCGTTCACCGTCCACGATGCGGTCGCAGCCTACGAGCGCGCGATCAAGAACGGTGCCCAGTCCGCTGCTGAGCCGCGCGTCATCACAGACTCTCGCGGCACCGTCACTGTTGCATCCATCAAGACCTATGGGCGCTGCGTCCACACATTTGTGTCGCGCACGGGCGAGTATGCGCTTCCTAAGATCAAGCAGGGCGCAGAGTTCATGCCCACCTTCAAACGCTCCGAGGTCACCGCGCTCAACGAGTGGAACAAGAAGAACCCGTGCGGCCTGAAGTACGTCGACCACCTCGTCGGCAACGTCGAAGAGGGCAAGATGAACCACTGGGTGAAGTTCTACGAGGACGTGCTTGAGTTCAAAATGTTCAAGCACTTCGATGATGCCGACATCTCGACCGAGTACTCCGCGCTGATGTCAAAGGTCATGGCATCGGGCAACAACCTCATCAAGATGCCCATCAACGAGCCCGCGCCCGGCAAGAAGAAGTCGCAGATCCTCGAATACCTCGAGTGGCACAACATGACGCCCGGCGTGCAGCATCTCGCGCTCCGCACCGACGACGAGATTTCGTCCGTTGCAGAACTCCGGCGACGCGGCGTGGACTTCCTCTCACTCCCGGACACCTACTACGAGCGTGTCTGGGATCGCGTCAACACCATGCTCACACAGCACGGTCACAAGGCTGTGAAGGAAGACCACACGAAGATCAAGGACCTCGGCATCCTCGTGGACGCCGACGACGAGGGGTACCTGCTCCAGCTCTTCACCAAGCCGCTCCAGGACCGCCCGACCCTGTTCTTCGAGATCATCTGCCGCCGGGGCTCACAGTCGTTCGGCAAGGGCAACTTCAAGGCACTGTTCGAGGCACTGGAGATCGAGCAGGAGCGTCGCGGGAATCTGTAGGAAGTTTGAACCACAGAAGACACGGAGGAACACAGAGAATGCACAGAGATGTGCTGCTCTGTGTTTTTCTGTATAATGCGAACAGATCAAAGCGTCATCCCCGCGCAGGCGGGGACCCAGTCGAGACAGTAATTATGAACCGCAGAGGACGCGGAGAAAATACTGAGAAGTACTAACTGGTGTTTTATTGTACGATGTAAATGCCATTCTCTCGCCAGTGGAGAGTCAGCTTACGAAATGGGGTGTTAAATGCGTACTTATCTATTCGTTACTATATCAGCACTTCTATTTACACTTACCCAAGCATCGTTTGGAAAACAAGCATCTTTAGATATTACCGAAATCACTGAACGAGCAGAAAAACTGCTTATACGAACCAGCAGTATTGAAAATGAAGAGATCAAAGCAAAGAAAGCTCGCGATATTTTGCAATACCAGCTCACTCCATATCTCAATGATCCCGCCCTGAGCAGCAATGACGCAGGCAAGATTTGGCGGCTTGCGGCACTAGCTACACACTATTCGCAAGACAAAACAAACATTCCCCTAGTAGTCACGATGACAAAACAAACAAATCACAGCTTTGACAGCGATCCACTTCTTCAAAATGTGATTAAAGAACTTGAATCGTCTGGAATCACATACTGGGAAAGCGAAGTTCTTGCTGACCGAGATAGTTTCATTGCATTAATGCGGCATAGCGCAACTTCTGATTCGACCGTGTTATTCGACATAGCAAATTGCTTCGAGCACGGAAAAGGAGCAATCGTAGACAAGGCCGAATCAGCAGTTTGGTATCAACAAGCAGCCGACAATGGCAACATTGATGCAGCATTTCAACTCGCAACACTGCTTCATTATGGTGACGGGTTGCCCAAAGATCCAAAGCGAGCCAAGCAACTCTACACAATTGCAGCCGAAGCCAAGCATGTTGAATCCATGTACAGACTAGGTCTCTTGTTTATTGAGGCTACCATTCGGAATAACCAATCCACACAAATCGCAATTGATTGGTTTGAAAAAGCAGCGACTTTTAATCATGCCCCATCAATGTATCAGTTAGGCCGACTGTATGACAAAGGCGGCACTGCTGCCCAAAGTTACGAGATTGCCGCAGGCTGGTATCAACGAGCTGCAGATATCGGGGATCCAGATGCCATGTTCATGCTCGGCATCATGTACCAAGACGGACGAGGCGTTCCCAAACTACAGTCGGTTGCCGATGATTGGTTTAGTAGGGCGAGAGTTCGCGCGATCAGAGTAGGGCGCCCTTTAGCAAGTCAGATAACATTCTTTGATTGCAAGATTGATGCGCCAAAAGTAGTTTTCATCTGCGATGTATCTGATTCAATGACAACTCGAAACAAATCTGAAATGCTGAATGCCGAACTGATTAATACAATCCAGAATCTTCAGCCGGAAATCGGATACGCTGTGTACTGGTTTGATGATTGGGGATCAAGAATCATAAAACCCCTTGAATGGACCAGCACAGATCAGTTTAGCAGCCGTCGCATTGCGTCTAAAATACAACAAGGTGCCAAAGATCTATTCTCGTTTGAAACATCCTTCGATAGCGCATTTAACATGGACCCATTGCCAAACGCTATAATTCTTTCGACTGATGGCGGATTGGCACGAGATGCAATAGAAAGGATTGAGGCTGTGTCTATTTCTCACAATGTGCCAGTCTATTGCTTCTCGATTGGATCCTCAAATAGTGACCGTGACTTAGAACTACTCGCTCTGGAGTCGGGTGGAACCTTTACCAAAGTCCGAGTTCCATAATGTTCAGTAAATATCGAAATTGCCCTACGCTCTCTGTCCAGTATCCTCATTTGTAGTTCATGATTCAACTTGCTGGATCCCCGCCTGCGCGGGGATGACGAGAATGAAGTCTCTCGCCTAACGCCCTGCCCTTTTTCTCCGCTCTGCGAACCTCCGCGTCCTCTGTGGTTCCATTCCGAATCAGTCCAGTTGCAGACCAAACCGTGCCAACTTCGGAGCAAAGGTCGCCATCTTCAGACCAAACCGGTCCAACTTCAAAGCAAACACGTCCACGTTCAGAGCAATGATCATCCTGTTTGGAGCAAACACGTCCAGCTTTGAAGCAAACCGGGCCATCTTCGGAGTAAACAGGGTCACGTTTGGAGTAAACATCGCCTTGTTTAGAGCAAACCTCTCCCTGTTTGGAGCAAACGTCGCCACGTTTGCTCTCACTTTTGCCGTTATCCAACCCTTTTCTGAAGATTCAGGGGGGATTTTGGAGCCGTTCAAACCCTCAATCACCTGACACCCACCGAATCAAGTATCCACTTTGCGAGTTCTTCGCAATATCTCCACGCTCGCCAGCGACAGGTAAACAGCGACTCGTGATCCATACAATGCTCCGGACCGGAAGGAGCGTTCTCGCGCTCGCACAACCCAATCACGGGGACCGGGCCAGCATGGATCGGCCCTCGCAGGCCGGGATTGGATGTGTTGACCGTGCATGAGAGCACAACCCGCCCCCCTCAGCCAGCAGTGCGTGGCATGCCTTCCGCAATACAGACACGTGACACATCGCCAGTTCTCGCGTCGATCGCGGGGCTCGGGCACTATCTGCCGGAAACAACGATCACCAACAAGGACCTTGAAGCGCTTGTCGATACGAGCGATTCGTGGATCACGTCGCGCACAGGCATCAGCAGCCGGCGGCGTGCTGGTGCAGGACAGGCCACCAGCGATCTTGCGATCGAAGCCTCGCGCGCTGCATTGGACGATGCGAACATCGACGCGGCCGACATCGACATGATCCTGCTCGCGACCGCCACGCCCGATCTTCCCGTGCCATCGAGCGCGTGCATTATCCAGAACGCGCTGGGCGCGTCGAACGCCGGCGCGATGGACATCAACGCGGGCTGCTCAGGTTTTCTGTACGCACTCCACACCGCGTGCGCATTCGTGCGCAGCGGACAGGCGCGGCGTGTGCTCGCGATCGGGTCTGAGACACTGACGCGCATAACCGACTACACAGATCGACGCACGTGCGTACTCTTCGGCGACGGCGCTGGCGCGTGCGTCATCGCCGATCATGGCAGGATGGACCTGATCTACTCGCAGGTGCGCAGCGACGGCTCGCAGGCCGATCTCATTCAGATCCCCGCGGGGGGCAGCCGCACTCCCGCGTCAAGCCAGACCATTGCAGATCATCAGCACTTCCTGCAACTCGATGGTACACGCGTGTTCAAGCAGGCCGTGCGGAGAATGGTCGAAGCCGCGCACGAAGGGCTCGCCGCAACGGGGCTGTCGGCATCAGACGTCTCGTGGGTGATACCGCATCAGGCCAACGCGCGCATCCTCACCGCCGTTGCCGAGCAGGTTGGAATCGCCGTCCCCCGCGTCGTTAACGACATCGCAGAAACGGGCAACACGTCGGCAGCCAGTGTGCCAATCGCGCTCAACCGCGCGCGATCCGCTGGCGTGTTCGAGCCGGGTCAGCTCATCATGCTGCTGGCCTTTGGCGCCGGACTGACATGGGCATGCCAGATCCTCCGCTACACTGATTCCAACGAGTAGTCATACCAACGAGTCACTACTCGAACAGAACACAGAAAGGATGGCACGCTCCGCGTCATGTCTGCACCACCCACGGAACCCATCAACCCCATCGCCGGATTCTTCGAACCCTTCAGCGCGCTGAGCCATCTGCTTGGCGCGGTCGTGTTCGCCGTGCTCGGGTTTCTGCTTGTGCGCAAAGCGCATCGCGCTGGCGGGCACACCGGGTTCCTGCTCGTGTACGTCGTGTGCACCGTGTTCCTGCTGGCGATGAGCGGCGTGTACCACATGCTCACCGAGGGTAGCACCGCGCGGGACGTGCTCGGCAGGCTCGATCACGCGGCGATCTTCACGCTGATCGCGGGCACGCACACGCCGGTGCAAGGCATGTTCTTCAGGGGCAAAGCGCGCTGGGTGCCGCTCGCGTTGATGTGGACAGCTGCCATCACGGGCATCACCATGTTCACGATCTTCTATGGCCGGCTTCCACTCGGGCTCGGCACCGCGGTGTATCTGTTCCTTGGATGGATGGCGGGCGTCTCCGGCATTGTGCTGTGGCGAAGACTCGGCACGCACAGACTGCGGCTGCTGCTCGGCGGCGGTGTCGCATACACCATCGGCGCGATCATCATGGGCATTGGATGGCCCGTGCTCATCCCGGGTGTTGTCGGCTCGCACGAACTCTGGCACGTCGCGGTGCTTACCGCAATGGCGATGCACTGGCGGTTCCTCTACACCAACGCTGAAACCCGATGCCGCGCACCATCGCACGACTGCATCACGCAACAAACAATGGAGACTTCCGAGGTGCAGTACGCTGCGAGCGCATAACTACACAGTCTGGCTTGAGCTATGTCAAGTTTGTGTAAAGCGATTGAGTTCGCTCCAAGGCTTCAGCAGCCATATTGTGATGTTCCCCATGACGGAGTTCCACGATGCTGCATCGCACACGATCGTTCCGAGCTGTATTTGTTTTGGTTATTGCGCTCGCCCCACTTGCGATGACATTCGCATGGTCAGCGCCCGGGCATCGCACCATCACTCGACTGGCAATCGCGCTCCTGCCCGATGACGTGCCAGCATGGCTGCGAGAACCTGATGCTGTTGAGATCGCAGCGTACCAGTCCAACGAGCCGGACCGCTGGCGCGGCACACGCACACCAGCACTCGCACACGAGAACAACGGCGATCATTACATTGATCTCGAACTGCTCACTGATCACAAGCTGACGCTGCGCACACTCCCGAGACTGCGGTACCAGTATGTTGATGCACTCATTCGAACAACCGCTCACGGTAACGATGCCGGAACAGAACGCAGAGGTGTTATCAGTTTCGATCCAGAGAAGATCGGTTTCCTGCCCTACGCCATCATGGAACACTACGCGAAGCTGGTGTCGTCAATGAACACCGTGCGGATTCTGGAAACGCTTGCCGACCCTGCACGCGAGCGTCAACTCGCAGCTGCGCGTGCGAACGTGCTCCGCGAGATGGGACAACTCAGCCACTTCGTCGGTGATGCTGGCCAGCCATTGCACACAACAATCCACCACCACGGCTGGGTTGGCGACAATCCGAAGGGATACACGACTGATTCTGGGTTCCATCGGTATATCGATGACGATGTCGTCGCGTTGCACGCGCTGAATCTTGCAGGACTTGATACCTATCGAACCCCAATGGCAGCGATTCGCAGCGACAGCGTGTGGGAAGCAACACTCGCGCTCATCGAACGAAGCTTCGACTCGCTCGAGCCGTTATACGATCTTGAAAAGTCCGGGGAACTCCAACAGGACCCTGGCAAAGTGTTTATCGCAAAGAGAATGTGCGACTCAGCATCGGTTCTTGCTGGACTGTACTATCGCGCGTGGCTCGAAGCAGAGCCAACCGAGCAGCAGGTGGAGAGCTTCGTCAAGTACAACGCTCTGGCCGCTGAGGAATCCTGGACGGCAAAGAAAGAATCACGCACCGCAGATCGCCCATAAAAGGCAACCTGTGATAGTGCTCGCCAGTTGATGTCACAGGTTCGTCCGCTTACTTCACCTCAGCGAGATACGCAGTCACAACGTCACGTGCTGCGCCGAGATCGCGTGTATCGATCATCTCTGTGACTGTGTGGATATACCGCGTGCCACAGGTGATGCCAACCGCGCGCGCACCTGCCGCGGCCTGCTGCGCAGCTGCGCCATCCTGACCACCCGCTGCGAGGATCGTCCGCTGGTACGTGATCTTGTGCTTGATGGCGCACGCTTCGATCTCGTCGACAAGGTCAGCATTCGCGATGAACGATCCGTCCTTGATGTGCAGACCGAACCCCGAGCCCTGCTTCGTCACCGCTTCGCTCGCTGGAACGCCGGGCGTGTCGCATGACAGAGTCACGTCAAGACCAAGGCCAATATCTGGCTGAACTGCGAATGAACTCGTCTTTGCGCCGCGCAAGCCAACCTCTTCCTGTGTCGTGAACGCGACGACGATCTCGCACGCGTGCGATTTCTTCGAGTTCACCAGTTTGCGGATAGACTCGATCCCGATCCAGCACGCGAACCTGTTGTCGAGCGCCTTTGAAACAACCTTCTTGCCGACCTCGATGAACGGCTCGTCCATCACAACAAAGTCGCCCACCTGCACGAGCTTTGTCACCTCGGACACGTCGCGGCCGATGTCGACAAAGAACTCCTTGACCTGCGGCACCTTCGAGCGTTCTTCCGGTGCAGAGATGTGGATCGGTCGTCCACCGGGATTCATCACACCCTTGAAGTCGCCGTGCTTTGTGCACACAAGTACGCGGCGCGAGAACAGATTGCGCGGATCGAACCCGCCCGCGTTGTTGAGCCAGAGGAACCCATTCTCATCGATCGACGACACGTAGAACCCGATCTCGTCCATGTGGCACAGCAGCATCACACGCGTGGGGTTCTTCGATGACTTGCTGCGCGATTTGCGTGTGCAGATGAGGTTGCCCATTGCGTCGGTGCGAACCTCGTCAAACAGCCCGTCGATCTCGGACTCGATCAACTCGCGCACGCGTTCCTCGCGCCCGGGCACGCCGGGCATCTCACAGAGTCTGCGGAGCAGATCGATGTTGAGGTCCGACGAGCGTGCTGATCCTGCGCTCGCGGGCGACGCGCTGCCGCGTGCTTTGCGGGTTGTGGTCTTCTTTGTGGTTCTGCGTGTGGATGCTTTTCGTGGGGTGCGTGCCATGGGTGCTCCGATGGAAAGGGTGTGGTTTGGGGCGTGATCTTACGCATGTCGGACGTGCAGTGTGTTCACGTAACAGCATGCAGCATGTCCATGCCACACGAACACCCTAATACCCGGCGCTAAATCTTTGGGAACTACGTCGTCACGGACACCCGGCCGCATATGCATTGCCGAAGCAGATGTAGTCGAAGATATCAAAGTCGCCATCACCATCGCAATCTGCGTACGGCTCGTTCGCTACGTAAGCATTGCCAAAGCAGATGTAATCGAATGTGTCAAGCGTGCCGTTCTCATCGCAATCTGCGTAGCATGCGGATGGCAGTGGCATCGTCCAGAGCAGGGCTTCTTCGCGTTGAGTCACGGAGTTGAAACCGAAGCCAACGACAGAGAGTGTTACACCGTCATTGGAGATGCCTCTGGCCTGACTTGAGCTGAACTCAACCGGCAGAAAGGCGTGCAGATCGATCCACGAGGCTGCTGTGCCACTCCACAGACTGGCACGAAACACCCCAGCCACTTCAACGTACCCCGCTTGATGTTCGCCATTGGTGGCATAGGCCCGGGACAGCGTCGAACTTTCAGGATTGAGATCAACCCAAGATTCGGCCGACCCACTCCACAGACTGGCGCGGGTGACGTCGTCCACCACGACCCAGCCCGCCTGCTGCCCGTCGCTGATCGCTTCGGCCCTAGACCACGTCGAGTTGGTCGGGTTCAAGTCAACCCAAGATTCGGCCGTCCCGCTCCATAGACTGGCGCGGACCACACCACCCAACGCGACTAGCCCCGCCTGCTGCCCGCCACTGATGCCATAGGCAGCAGACGCATCCGCGCCAGCCGGGTGCAGATCAACCCACGACTCGGCCGACCCGCTCCACAGGCTGGCGTGCGGCACACCCGAAATGCCTGGAGCCCCCGCCTTCCGAATAGCGACAAAGCCCACTTGCTGCCCGCCGCTAGTTGCAATCGCCCCGGAGTATGCATTTATCGTGCCGGTCGTCGCGGTCGGGTGTAAGTCAACCCACGAGGCGGCTGTGCCGTTCCACAAGCCGGCGCGAGTATTCCCAATAGTGGCTGACCCTACCTGCTGTCCACCGCTCACAGCAACAGCCCGTGACCAACTCGAACCAGGCGGACTCAGGTCGATCCACGAGGCAGCCGAGCCGCTCCACAGAATGGCACGACCGACCCCAGATCCTCCAAACACTAATCCTACCTGCTGTCCGCCACTGATAGCCAAAGCCTCAGATTGCCACCCGCTTGACAAGCCCGGTGGGTGTAGGTTTGTGACCGTCCACTGCGCGTGGACACTGGTGGTGAAGCCCGCGAGTGCGGCGACGATAACTAGCTGCTTTGAGATCATATCTCTCTCAACTTTCGAGTCGCTCTCTTGTGTGGCTCCCTAGTGAACCATAGCAAAGTACTGGAAAACACGCCTGTTGTCAATCTGTATGTACTAGGAGCAACCGATTCCAAACGGACCGCATAGCCCACGTCTTCACGTTGAACATATTGGCCTGTGGTCAAACACCTTGCTACATACCAAACGAGGAATGCATCAAGGATGAAGCTACCTAGCCCGATCCAGCACCTGCTGTGCCATAGCAAGCAATGCTGTGCGTGCTTCTGACACCGGGAATCTGCTGATGTCTGCGGCTGCTTCGGTGACGAGCTTCTGCGCTTCATTGCGGGCGCTGGCCATCGCGCCAGACGATTCGAGCAAAGACACGAGTTGTGTTCGTGCCGCATGCGCAACCGAAGGTTCGTCTGCCATGCGCTCGATGAGTGAGTTGCACACGTTGCGATCGTGGTCTAATGCACTGTGCAGATAGAGGATCAATGGCAATGTGAATGTGCCACAGCCAAGGTCCTTGCCTGTTGGCTTTCCGAGTGTATCTTCGGTGCTGGTCAGATCGAGGATGTCATCCTGAATCTGGAACGCTGCACCAAGCAACCTGCCGATGCGTTCGACGCGATCGCATGTTTCGCTGTCGTGTGGCATTGCTGCCACCGCGCCGAATCTGCACGACAGCCCGATCAACCCTGCGGTCTTGGCGTTGACAATGTCAAAGTATGTTTCGCGCGCCACACGCTGATCGTTCCGATGATGGAGTTGGAGCAGTTCCCCCTCGCACATGGTCGCAGCAATATCACCCATCAGTTCCGCATAAGGGCGTTCACTGTCGGGTGATTGCACGCGGGCGCAGAGCGCGTATGCGCGTGAGAACAGCAGATCACCGAGCAGCACCGCAGTCTCGTTGCCGTGGCGAGCGTTGATTGATGGACCACCGCGGCGTGTCTGCGCGGCATCGAGCACATCGTCATGGACCAGCGTCGCCAGATGGACCATCTCGCACACCGCAGCCAGACGGATTGAGTCCTCTGATATCTGCGAGCGATCGTCCGCTAGTTCGGCGAAAGTCAGCACCAGCGTCGGGCGGAGCATCTTGCCTCGGTACCGGGCCAGATGACCAATCACCGTCCCAACAACAGGGCTGGTCGAGGCGAGTTCTGCTTCCATTAGATCTGAAACACGGGCCAGCCCTGCTGCGATTCGGTCCGAGAGTGCCACTCCCGGCGACGAGCAAGGGGCTTGCACCTCGAATCCGGCCCGCTGTCTGGGCGATGCTGGGATGGCGGAAGTTTCACTCATTCTTGAAAACAGTAGGTGTGGTTTCAGCCTTGAGTGAAATCTGCCCGACAGATTTCGTTCTTTATCTGGGCAGTCTGTCGGCTGAGACGGCTCCCTGGGATTGCACTCGGTTCGGCACGCTGAGTTGGTCAGACCCGCACCCTTTTCCTGACGAAAAACTCGCCGTCAGGGTGCTTGCACGCTATCCTTGTGGCCCTTCGGTGAGCCTCCGTTCTGGCTGGCCGGTTTGTCATTGATACGGGATTCAAAGCCCACAAAAACCGTGAACGCACCCTGAAAGTCGAGGTTATGCAGACAGCAGGATCGCACCAGCAACCCTCCACACCTCATGCTGGCCCGGGTCGGGTCAACATCAGGAAGCTTGCGCTTGTGCTGGTTGGACTGTCATTTGCAGTTCCCCTTGCAACTGCTGGTGTCATTCTTGGTGCCATGCCGAGTGCAGATCCTGTTTCCGCATTAGCAGCTATCGCACCATCAGTCGTTGGCACAATTATTGGCTTGACCCTGCTGACCGGTATCCGTGCCCAAGCCACCTCACATGGAACTTTCACGTTAATTTGTCTGGTTGGTGGCGCAAGCCGAATGCTCTCATCGGTGGCTCTGGCTCTTGCGGTTTATTTGCTTGCTGAGCCAGACAAGGTGCCGTTCTGGGCATCATTCCTTGTCACCGGTTTGTGCATGCTGATCGCAGAGACAGTGATGTTGATGTCCGCATCGTCAAGCCAGCCGACAACATCGACACACACATACACACACACTGATGCTGCACCATCCGAAGATGATGCTGTTCGTTCGTTTCGATCGGAATCTGGCAGCACACAGCGTGCAGATGAGCAGGCTGCCTGATTGAACCTGATTTGAGGCTGTTCGTTTCGGAAGGATCCATTTCGCATGTTCACGTTGGCAGCAAGCCCAATCGAACACATCATTAACCACAAGGCGCTTGAGATAGGCGGTTGGTGGGTGTGGACCGCGAATCAGACGAACATCGTCATCGCAGCTGTCCTTCTTATAGTGCTCGGGATGTATGTCGCGAACAAGATCGGCACCGGCCCCGAGTCCGAAGGCAACGACCGGTATCTCGCAAAAAACTCGTTTGCATCAATGATCGAGGTCATTGCAATCTATCTGCGTGACGAGATGGTCAAGCCGCTGCTCGGGGAACGCACAAAGACGTTCATGCCGTTCCTTTGGGCGTTGTTCTTCTTTATCCTGATGAACAACCTCCTCGGACTTGTACCGCTGCTTGACCTCAATATGCTTTTTAACCACTTCACAGGTGGCGACATGCATACCGCATGGATCGGTGGCACTGCCACGCAAAGCATCTACGTCACGGGTATTCTGGCTCTTGTCGCCGGTCTTGTGATCAACATCGCAGGTATCAAGGAACTTGGTATTGGTGGGTATCTCAAGCATCTGACTGCCGATGCGCCGGTTGCTCTATGGCCGCTTATGGTGACCATTGAGGTTGCCGGTATCTTCATTAAGCCTGTGGCGCTCGCCATTCGTTTGTTCGCCAACATGACAGCTGGCCACACACTTGTCGCAACGCTGCTGATGTTCGCTGGTGCGGGCATTGTCATGCTGCTTGAGAAGGGCAATGTGCTCGGTGCACCGATCTCACTCGTCTCAGCGATTGGTGTGATTGCAATCTATTTCCTTGAGTTGTTTGTTGCCTTCCTGCAGGCATTTGTTTTCATGTTCCTGACAGCCGTGTTCATCTCCATGTTGTCGCATCACGGCGATCATGATCACGAACATGACGATCATCACACGCACGCGCACGCGGCGTAAAACAGCAATCGCACCGATCGGCCCGTTCGCCGCGGGGAGGGGTTGGTGCTTTCGACAATCGGGAACGCTCGGCCACCGGGCCCTGGGTTCTCCTCGCGGCAGACAACAGTCCCACGTTCACGGTTCGTTCTGAGTTTAAGGAAGAAAGAAAGCCATGATCACAACCAAGTCTCTTATGCTCGCCTTCGGCACAATCGCAGCAGCACCCGTCGCAGCCATGGCGCAGGCAGGCGCGTTTGACGGCGTTGGCAAGGGTCTCGCCGCAATGGGTGCCGGCCTCGCTGTCATCGGCGGTGGTCTTGGCATCGGTCTGATCGGTAAGGGTGCGGTCGAATCCATCGCCCGCCAGCCGGAAGCCTCAGGCCCCATCGTCACCAACATGATTCTGACAGCGGCTCTCGTCGAAGGTGCGACGCTGTTCGCAGTTGTCGTCGGTCTGCTTGCGGCTCTCTGAAGCCGAGGGCTGAGATCGCATGATCTTTCAGCCACAATGTGCAACGTACCGATTCGTCCGGACACGGGCGAGTCGGCTTTGGCTCGAATCGCGAGACAGCTATGACATAGCTGGATCGCATACTCGAATGTCGGTCCCACCGTTCGGAGACACAAATCCATGTCCTCGATGACAACACAACGTCTTCCACTCATTCGTTTTCTCCTCACATGCGTATGCGTAATGACGCTCAGCGTGGTCCTCACGCCAGTCGCATCCGCACAGGGCGAGCACGGTGAAGAAACCACACACGCTCAACCGGAAAACCACGGCGAATCAACTCCTGCTCATGCCGAACCAGGGCATCAGGAAGAATCGGGTCACAATGACGAGCACGCTGCCAGCGGGCACGATGAGCATGGAGCCGCCAGCCCAATTGCAAAGCCCAAGGAAGCCATGTGGACCGCGATCACCGCGTTGATCGCGTTCGGCGTTGTCTTCTTCGTATTCGCTACAAAGATCTGGCCAAAGATCGAAAAGGGACTTTCCGATCGCGAGTCCAAGTTCCGTGATGAGATCAAGGCGGCTGAGAACGCGCGTATCCAGGCCAAGGAAGCACTCGTTGAGTACGAAAAATCGCTCGCTGAAGCTCGTGCTGAAGCAAAGCAGATGCTTGAGGAGACTCGTGCTCAGCAGGCAACCTACGCAGCTGAACTGAAGGCAAAGGCCGATCAGGAACTCGCTGCGATGAAGGACAAGGCACGTCGCGACATCGATTCCGCTCGCCGTGCCGCTGTCGCGGATATTTACAACGAGGCGTCAACACTCGCAACGAAGATTGCCGGAAAGATCCTGCAGCGGGAACTCTCAGCCGCTGACCATCAGCGTCTGGTTGATGAGTCGCTCGCAGAACTCCAGTCGATATCCCGCACCAACTGATCTTTCGGTTGTTCGGATCACGCCTCGAACCTCACGGAACTCACCATGCCACTGATCGAATCAGAACCGGACATTGTTGCAAACACCTACGCGAATGCGTTGTTCGAACTCGC
Source organism: Phycisphaeraceae bacterium (assembly GCA_020639155.1). Classification (NCBI taxonomy): domain Bacteria; kingdom Pseudomonadati; phylum Planctomycetota; class Phycisphaerae; order Phycisphaerales; family Phycisphaeraceae; species Phycisphaeraceae bacterium. Next base: position 486,226 of record JACKHF010000002.1, on the reverse strand, counting down.
ACGCGATGCTGGTGGCGAGATCGAGGCAGAATCTGTCCTTGCCCAGTTGGAGGGTGTGCTGGAGATTGCTCGCAAGGATGCCCAGTTCAATGAGTTCCTTGCCAGCCTCGCCCTTCCAACGGAAAAACGTGCGGCATCCCTGAAAACCATGCTCACCGGCAATGTCTCATCGCTGGTGCTCAACTTCCTCCTTGTGCTCAACGACAAGGGCCGACTCTCCAATCTTCCCGCGATTGTCCGCGCACTCGACGTCATCGTGCAAGAGCACTTCGGCCGTGTAGAAGTGGATGTGTACACACCAGCAACCATCAGCGCCGAGGCGCTGGAAGCACTCAAGTCACAACTGCGAAATCGGCTCAACAAGGAAGTCATTGTGCATCCCTACACCGACTCATCCATGATCGGTGGCATCCGCCTGCGCATCGGTGATCAGCTCATTGACTCGTCTGTCGCAACACGCCTGCGCCGGATGGGCGATCAGCTTAAAGAACAAGGCCTGAGTTCGCTTCGTACAAATATCAACAAGGCCATCGAAGGCCACATCGACGACTGATCCATCCTCAACCCACGAGGCTGCCATGAATAAACAGACCATCGCTCGCACGGATGTCAAAGGCAAACGTGTTCTTGTTCGCGTGGATTTCAACGTCCCCATGGAGAATGGCTCCATTCAGGACGACCAGCGCATTCGCGCAGCGGTTCCGACCATCCGCTCGATCATTGATCGCGGCGGGAAGGCAATCCTTATGAGCCATCTCGGCAGGCCGAAGGGCAAGGGATACGAGCAGGACTCGTCTCTTGCGCCCGCTGCCAAACGCCTTGGCGAGATCCTTGGCACTGCTGTTGAGTTTCCATCGAACGACTGTATTGACGCGGGTGCAGCAAACGCGATCAGTGCAATGAGTGACGGCGATGTGATCCTCCTTGAGAACCTTCGACATCACGCTGGCGAAAAATCGGGTGACATGGACTTTGCTATGAAACTGGCCGCGTATGGTGACATCTACGTCAATGACGCGTTTGGCACATGCCATCGCACGGACGCATCCATGGTTGCGGTGCCACGCGCAATGGAGGGCAAGCCTCGCGTTGTTGGCATGCTCGTTGAGAAGGAGATCAAGTATCTCAGCGCAGCCATTGCTAATCCGACCAAGCCGTTTGTCGTGATCCTCGGCGGTGCGAAAGTGTCGGACAAAATGGGTGCGATCGAGAACCTGCTGCCTAAATGTGATTCGCTGCTCGTCGGCGGCGCCATGGCCTACACGTTCCTGAAAGCGCTCGGCAGACACGTCGGAGATTCGCGCGTCGAGACTGATCGCATCAATGACGCCAAACGCATGATCGATCTGGCGGCAAAGCTCGACACAGATCTCTTCCTGCCCGAGGACCATGTCTGTGGCGACTCGTTCGATCACGCGCCTGCGAATATCGAGGTCTACACCGACACGATCGCCGACGGGTTCATGGGGCTCGACATCGGGCCACAAACACAGGCAACATACGCAAACATCATTGAGAACGCGAAGACCGTCGTCTGGAACGGGCCGATGGGAGTGTTCGAGTGGACACCGTTCTCGATCGGCACCAAGACAGTCGCCAAAGCGATGGCACACGCAACAAAGAACGGCGCAACAACCATCGTCGGCGGCGGCGACTCGGCAGCTGCAATCGAACACTTTGGACTTTCCGATCAGGTCAGCCACGTCTCAACTGGCGGCGGCGCGTCGCTTGAAATGCTTGAGGGCAAGCCGTTCGATGCTGTCGAACTACTGGATAATGCATAACCCATTCAAAAACTCATGCCGAAACAAGCCCTCGCATCCACGAGGGTTTTTCGTATACACTCATCTCCATGCCAACTGTCCGCATCGATGGAGCAAAGATAACTTGCAGGCGTTCTTTCCATCGCGTCTTTGCTGATGCACTCGGTTTCCCAAAGTTCTATGGAGGAAACATGGACGCGTGGATTGATTGCATGCGATCGCTCCACCATCCAGGCGACGGCATGACAATGATCCATGCATCAAACACAGAGCCGGTAACGCTCTATGTCGACAACGCCGAAGCGATGCCGAAAGATCTTCGCGACGAACTCTTTACATGTACAAACATTGTCAACGCCGAGTATGCCGCCGAGGGAAAGGCAGCTGCACTGGTAGTTGTCTTCTCTGAGAAATGAACACTGGTATGGAACAACACTTCGATCTGGACATTGCCCACACACACTGCATACGCAATCGCAAGGAGATCCTCGCAAGCGAACTCTGTGGATGTTTTTACTGCTGCGGCATCTTCTCTTCACATGACGTCCACGATTTTCTTGATGAGCGAGAGGGGCCATCGCTTACGGCGCAATGTCCGCGCTGTGGCATTGACTCAGTCATCGGGTCAGCATCGGGATTCCCAGTGACACCAGCATTTCTACTCGCAATGCGTGTGCGCTGGTTTGGTGACTCTACACAAACTAACACACGCTAGGCCACATACACAAACAACCCGCGACTCCCGCCACGGGTTGATGTGTGTGCTGAAGTTCAGCAGTGCTGAATCGAAGGGAGTGTGTTCTTATCCCTGCTGCATGGCTTTCCACAGACCGATGCAGTTGCCCTCGGGATCTCTGAACCATGCGAACCAACCCATGCCCGGGACTTCCTGCTTGGGGATGAGCGTGCTCCCGCCGAGCGATTCGCACTTTGCGAGCGTTGCTTCGATGTCGTCCACGAGCGCGTAGAACGTGACGTACTGGTGCGGCTCATGTCCCAGCGACTGAATGTGTCCGCCGATGCCGTCGGTCTTCTTCTCGGCGTACGGACCGAGGTTGTTGACCATCGCCATGCTGGGCATGCCCTCGGCGTACTCCCACCCGAGCAGTTTCGAGTAAAAATCACGGGTCTTTTCGAGGTCCTTGCATCCGATCTCAAAGTGAACGACAGGTGCTGCCATGGTAATCTCCTTTGTCCTGCATGTGTGGTGAATGTCGCGAAGCCGGGCGAACACATGTTCGCAAAGAAAGGCAACGCTGTCTGTGCTGACGGGAAAGCCCCGTGGAAATCGACCGGGTCGGGTCGAATCAGGTTTGGGCAGAACGATACACCCCGTGGATTTGGGTAGTGGGTCAGTTTGAATCTGCCTTTTTCTTGTAAGGACCGCGTTTCATCGCGCCCGCTTCGATCTGTTCGGCCTCGACACGCTCCAACAGGCCCACAAGTTCCTCGATGTCCCACACATGGTCGGCGATCCCGGCCTCCATCGCCGGGGTCACTCGCAGCGACGAATGTACACGGCAGAAGTTGTAGTACATGAAGTGAATCGAGATCGCGCATTGCAGGTTGTAGAGCTTCTTGCTGAATGCGTTTGTCAAACGGGTGTACCGGCGCATGTGCATCCGAATCGTGAGGTTGTTGCGCTCGACGTGGCTGGTGCAAACGTCCACAGCGTTCGATTGTCCCATCACGGGTATCTTGCGTGTGCCGATGCATTGGCCGGGGCTGTAGCGGGCCTGTGTGCCGCGATCATCGCCGTAAATCTTCACGAGCTGCGCGTAGTCCACGTTGTTTCCGAACGCCTCAGCAACTGCGCCAAGGTACGCAGCGTGCCCGTCGGTCGAAAGCTGGATGCGGTTCACGATCCGGCCAGCAAGATCGAGCATGAACGTCTTGGCGTCCTCGGAGTCACGCTTGCCAGCGTGGTACGAGATAATCAGCTTGCTGTCAGCGTCAATCGCCGTCCATGTCCAGATGCTCCCCACGCCCGGCTCGTCGCGCATCCGGTCGGGAAGGTTCTTGTCCTTGGCGTAGCAGAACGCCCACAGTTCGTCGCACTGGACGCGCTCGGCTTGGAGGCCCACCACATGCTCATCGTGGTACGCAGCACATACCGGGCCGAGGTCGGTCAGAAGCTTCAGGACCGTTCCCTTGGCAACGCCGGTCATTCGGGAGGTCGCACGGATCGAACATCCCTCGACCAGTGCGGACACGATTCGGACCCGATCAGCGGTGGAAAGCTTATTCATACTGACCATTATATCCAACCGCTTCGACTTTTGGCCATTTTGATGAATAAAATCTTGAATATTTTGGGTTGTTTTTGCGCACATAGTGTGCTACCATATGCGATCATGATGCACAGGCCAATTGACGACAGAGAAATCGTTTGCGTGACGGAACCTTGGTATCCCGCATTCGCGCTCGCGCTGGAAATGAGCATGCGAGATGTTCGAGCATGTCTGCCGTTCTCCGGTTCTCTGAAGAAAACCGAGCGAGCAAACTTGATGCACGCAACGGGACGGCGGCACTTTACAAACCTTGTTGATGCAGCCGGCATGCCCGCACTGACTATTTGTGAAGAGCCCGACGGACGTGGACTAGACTACATGGTGTTGAGTACCGGCGAAGTGCCCGTTGCAATTCGGTGGGCTCGGTACAACGGTGATGGAGTGCGTCGTAACAGCACCAAACGATCATTCGATATTCAATCCAGTGGGCACATCTGTACGCAGCCGCGTTTGTTTGGTGGTGATGACGAAGTTGATGAAAATGGAACGGATTGTCCGATGGTCACGCTCGCCTACACGGTGGAAGATGACTACACAGAAGCTGGCGTCGCACAATGGTGGATTGGCCGCATCGTTCTGATACGAGAACGACTTGAGGGCAGTGAACTGATCCGTGTGGTTCGTGAATACGAACGACCACAGCGGTCAGGGTCCATCGACGATGAGATGCAGTTGAGAATCAGAGAACGAGTCAGCGATTTTGAAAGACTTCAGAGACTTGTTCCCAAAATAGCGTAAAACGAAGAGGTTACAACATGACAGCGGTCAATGGAGAGATGATCGCACTTGCCCGCGAGTCGCGTGGCTGGAGCCAGAACGATCTGGCTTCTGCGCTCGGTGTATCGCAGGCTTCAGTGTCGAAATATGAAATCGGCAGTGTTGCAGTGCCAGAACAAGTCGTACGCGACATCGGAAGGGTTTTGCGCTATGACACATCGTTGTTCTACCAGCACGAGTCTATATACGGAATTGGTGGCGACTTCCTTTATAGAAGTAGAAAACGAGTTCCTGCCGCTCTAAAGAGGCAGGCTCAGGCAAACGCAAACATCCGTCGCCTTCAGGTAAAGCGACTGCTTCGATCATCTGAGGTTCTAGCACCAGACATGTTCCCGCACATTCCTGTTGACGAAGTTGGTGGTCGTCCAGAAGTTGTCGCACAAGAAGTGCGAAAGATTCTGAGAATCCCGTCGGGGCCAATACGGAACCTGACGCGTATTGCTGAGCGCGCCGGTGCAATTGTTTTTCATTGTGACTTTGGTACAAACCAGATTGATGGCACAAACATACGACTGCCCGGCGAACCTCCATTGCTGTTTCTGAACTCGGAATCTTCCGGAGAACGCTTGATATTTAGTCTTGCGCATGAAATAGGACATCTTGTGATGCACTTCACGTCTGTGTCTGAGAACGCAGACCAAGAAGCAGATGTCTTTGCAAGCGAACTTCTTATGCCAAGATCGGAGATTCGTTCAGACCTTCGCAACTTCGATCTAAACACTGCGCTTCGGCTAAAGGCCACATGGCGAGTATCAGCAGCCGCACTCATACAACGCGCGCTTCAGCTTGGAATCATCAGCCAAGATCAGCAGCGTCGATTCTATACAAAGATGAACGCTACAAACATGAGAGCGGTGGAGCCTCTCCCCATTGAGAAGGAAGTACCAGAAGCATTCGACGCACTTGTACGTCTCCATAAGGACAAGATGGAAATGGACGACACAGAAATGTACAGGCTTTTGTATACTGACGAGATTGGAAGCATTCCAGTCCCGCCAATGCTTAGGCTCACCGAGTATTTGCCGTTTGCACAAGAAGGCTAGTCTTTGTTGCGGCGAGCGTTCGATGCATTTCGGGCACTTTCGCGGCGCTGTTCAGATGATTGCTTAGCCGCCCGGGCTTTTCCGCCTTTGCGACCAAGTTCAACAGCCGCAGGGTCTTTGCCGTCGTCCTCTGCCCCCTCGCCCGTAGCCTGTTTGAGTATTCTCGCCGCGATCTTGTTTACGTCGATACCGCCAGACTTCTCCCGCTTGGGGGAGGCTGGCTTCTTGTCGTCGTTGCTTGATCGCTCTGGCATCCCGTTACGATACGGTGGGCGTGATGGTCAGTCCAAACGAGGGTCGGAATTCCGGATTTCAAACTGACCCACTACCTGGATTTGTTCCATACAGTCCCACATGGGAACAGAAGAAAAGAATCTTCTTTCGAGTTCGGCACGCGATCTGGCTGCGTTCTGGTGGGAACAGGCGTGGGACGACGGGCTGTGGGCTGCTGGATGGAACGCCTCGATAGCCACATTAACGCCTGAGCAGGCCTCGTGGACACCAGCCTCGGGACGTAAGAGCATCTGGCAGCATGTGCTGCACATGTGCTTCTGGCGTGAGGAATGGCTCAGACGGATCGATGGCCAGCCGACCACACCCAAGCACGATCTTCCCGCGCACATCTGGCCCGCAATCACCGATGTCTCGCAGCACGCGTGGGACGAGGCTCGGAACAGACTTGCCGTCACTCAGGAACACATCCGCAATCGGTTCCGGAGCGGGAACGACGACAACGAACCACTGCTCTGGTTTCTTCCGCACGATGCATACCACTTCGGACAGATCAATCTGCTCAGGGCAATGCAGGGACTCGACGCAATCGAATAATTGCAGCGGTTGCTTCAGGACTCTCCGTTATAGCACAGTACGGTTGTGACGCACCAGCGCCCGCTTCATCATGAACGCGATCGGGATCAGCAGCACCCTTGTCAATCCCGATCGTGGATGCATCTCAAGTGTTCTTGTTGCGTTCCATCCGGCTGCTGGATCATTCAGCGGCGAGAAGGTCCATCGCTCGGTGAACGAAGTTGCCAGCCTGGACAGCGGCTTCGGAAACTCACCCATTGTCAGTTCGATGCATCGCTTTGGATCCCACACGGTGATCGTCTCAATGTGCGTGGAGCCGTCGGTATTGTGCGCACGGATGCGTGATCCGACGATCTCGTCCGTTCTAAGCTCGAACGATGCGTTGCTGATTCCCGGCAAAGGTCCCCAGCCTGTAAACGACTTCCACTGCTCCATGTCGATGATGTTGTTACACAACACACCGGGGTTCGTTTGTGTTGTGGCATGAACTGTGATTGTGAGCGGCTTTGTCATGGTGCTGCTTTCACGTAATCGCTGCGTCCGTCTGCGAAATCATTGGGCAACTGTACTACACACAAGAACCCACCCGACACTTCTAAGACCAGAAACCGCAGCACTTATCGCTCGCGGGATTCCAGCAAATCCCGTCATTTCGCCGACACAGTGCACATCGAGGCTACCCTTGCCCGTCGCAACCCGGTTTTCAGGAGTGTCCCATGCCAGCCGCCCACATCTGCTACTCCCCCGCCGCCACCGCTGCCAGCACCATCGGCGCTGCGTTTGCCAGCAATCCCGCAGTGAACGCGTCCATCGACGCGATCGTGGAAGAGGTAAAAAAGGCCAGCGCACAAATCACCGACATCCGTCCAGCCCACGACGATCTGAAGGTCGAGTACGAGGCGCTGCTCAAGCACGCTGGCGACCTGCGCGGGCGTGGCATGTACTACCCGTATCTCGGATCGGGCATCGGCAACGGCGCACTCGTGGAACTCGCTGACGGCAGAGTCATGTGGGACATGATCTGCGGGATCGGCGTTCATTTCTTCGGTCATTCAGAACCTGGGCTGATCCGCGCGGCGCTCGTCGGCTCGCTTGAGGACACACTCAAGCACGGCAACCTGCAGGGCGGCAATAGCGCGTACGAGTTCCTCGACGTCCTCATCGCAGAAGCGAAGAAGGGATCGAATCTCCAGCACGGATTCATCTCGACATCCGGCGCGATGTCCAACGAGAATGCACTGAAGATCTGCTACCAGAAGCACGCGCCCGCGTCGCGCGTCATCGCGTTTCGAAACTGCTTCATGGGACGCAGCGTCACCATGGCGCAGATCGGCGACGGCCCGGCGTATCGCCAGGGCATCCCGCTCTCAACACTCGTGGATTACATGCCGTTCTACGACGAGGCAGAAGCCAAGCGCATCGGCCAGGACAAGCACATCAACAACATCGCAGCACAGTTGCAGGAGTACATCGACCGGTACCCGGGGCAGCACGCATGCTTCATCTTCGAACTCGTGCAGGGCGAGGGTGGTTTTAATGTTGCTCCGCGCGAGTTCTTTGTGCGTCTGATGGAGATGTGCAAGGCCAACGGCATCGCCGTCTGGGACGACGAGATCCAGTCATGGGGTCGCACCGAGTCCATGTTCGCGTACGACGCGCTCGATCTGGGCAAGTACGTCGACGTGTTCTGTGTCGGCAAGATGACACAGGCCTGCGCAACGCTCTTCACACCGCAGTACAACCCCAAGCCCGGCTTGCTCTCGGGTACATTCACCGGTGAGGGTGCGTCATTTCGCGTTGGCCAGCAGATCATCGAGCGCCTTCGCGACGGAAACTACTACGGCTCAAACGGGACAAACGCGAAACACCACGCGCTGTTCCGCAAGCACGTCGATGCCCTTGCAGCAAAGCACCCCGACTGGTTCCCAAAGACCGACGATGTCGTCAGCTTCGCATCCGGGACTGGCGGCATGATGCGATTCACGCCGTTCGGAGGCGACAAGGAGAAGGTCATCAAGGCGTGCAAAGCGTGCTTTGACGAGGGTGTGATCGTGTTCTACTGCGGCCACGGTCCATACCACGTGCGCATGCTCCCGCCGCTGGGCGTGATGAACGAGGCCGACTGGCCGCGCGTCTTTGCGTGCGTCGAGAAGGGGCTGGCGAGGATTGCTGGGGTGTAAATTTGCGATAGCAATCTTTAATGGAGTTGTTGTTGTTGGAGTTCCACACGATGATGATAACGGAGTCGATTCCGGATCAGTATACGTGTTTGATATTAATCGCTGCTATGCAGACTGCGATACAAACGGCCAACTAAACTTGTTTGATTACATCTGCTTCGGAAATGCATATGCAAATGGTTGTCCATAACACTATTTGAGTGAACTACGACTACGACAAACTCAAAAAACCCGACGCATTCTGCATCGGGCTTGTGAATCTGCATGACTGCTTTGGATTCCACTACCACTTCCGCAGCGGCTCACCCGTGTAGTCCGCCCGCGGACGGATGAGCCGGTTGTTCTGGTGCTGCTCCATGATGTGCGCTGCCCATCCTGAGACGCGCGATGCAACAAAGATCGGCGTGTATTGCGGCACCGGGATTCCCATCGTGAAGTACGTCAGACCGCACGGGAAGTCGACGTTCGGATGGATGTTCTTCTGTTCGAGCATGATCTTCTGGACCATCTCGCCAAGCTCGAACCACTTTGTTGCGGAATACCCGTCGGGGTTCTTCGTGTCCTTCGCAGCGATATTGCGACCCAGCCCGTGGAGGATGGGGGCACGGTGATCGCCGTTCTTGTACACGCGATGCCCGAATCCCATGAGCTTGCGCTTCTCTGCAAAGGCTTTGTCCATCCACGCCTGGACGTTCGCTGGCGTGATGTCTCCCTTCATGTCGTGCATCATCTCCTTGAGCATGTCCATCGCTGCCTCATTCGCACCACCGTGGAGCGGGCCCTTGAGCGCGCCGATGGCACCAGTGACAGCGCTGTGCATGTCGCCGAGGGTGGACGCGATGATGCGCGAGGTGAAGGTGGATGCGTTGAAGTCGTGCTCAGCGTACAGGATGAGCGAGACATCGATCACGCGTGCAAACTCATCGCTCGGCTTCTCGCCAGTCATCAGATAGAGCAGATTGCCCGCGTGCGAGAGGTGCGCATCGCCGCCGATATCGGGTGAGACGAGTTCCTTCTTGTCAACAAGACGCTGCATGTGCCCGATCGCGGTTGGAATCTGTGCGAGCAGACGCTTTGCCTTGCGGAGTTCGGCTTCCGGTGAGTTGTCCTGCGCATCGGCGTCGTAGTTGCCCATGATGCTCACACAGGTTCGAAGCACATCCATTGGAACAGCCGGCCCATTGCGCAGCATCGGAGCAACCTCGCGCAGGTACGCGATGACCTGCGGGGAGACAGCACGGTTGGCAACGAGTTCATCCTTGAAAAACCGGAGTTCGTTCGCGTTCGGCTTGTGACCGACGAGAAGAAGGTACGCAACCTCCTCGAAGGTGGCGTGCGCCGCAAGATCCGCGATCTCGTAGCCACGGTAGATAAGCGATGTCTGATCAACAGCGCAGATCGAGGTTTCGCCCGCACTGACACCCTCAAGCCCCTTGCCGACGGTGGACGGATTGGCTGTGGCGCTGCTCATGGTGGTCAAATCTCCGTATTTCAGGTCGGAAATGGTTGTGAGAATGCTGAAACTGCCGAGTTTGTGCTCGGCTGAACGCACTGTAGGCTCAGGAGCACCAAACGCCAGCATTCTGCCGATAGAACTGCTTGCGAACACGTCTTCCAGCACGCACAATGCAGGACACATGACCGACCAGCACGAACCTACACAACCTCAGCCCGTCGCACTGGGTGCCTCACTTGGCGCGATGCTCGGGGAAGGGCTCAGGTGCGCGGGATGTCGGTACAATCTCTCCGGGTTGTCGATTCGGGGCATCTGCCCCGAGTGCGGTCTTCCGGTGCAAGTGAGTATCCTGGCAGTGGTTGATCCACACGCCGAACGACTCAGTCCGCTACTTCGGCCGCGCCTGATCGCAGTAAGCCTTTGGCTGTGGATACTCGGAGGCGTTGTTGCGACACTGCTCGTTGCATGGCTTAGACTGTTTGACGTCTGTCAGACAATCAACTGGCTGAATCTTTCGATACCGCCACAGCGAAGCGCCGAGATCGTGACGATCGCAATCGGCGTGTCCGGCATTGCTCTGTTTGGATTTGCACGCCCGATCAAAAACACCAGATCATTTCATATCATTTCTACCCTTGTTGGTGCGATGCTGATGCTCTGCGTCGCATTCGGTTCCTGGTATGTCCTTGGATATCTTGATCGCAGGAACCCTGAACCGTACATCTCGTTTGCTCAAGCCGTGCGCATGAGATCTGTTGCTCGCTTGATCATTGCAGCGTGTCTTGTTGGTGCTCTCGTCGGCGGGAGGAAAAACCTGCGATTGCTCGCAGCACGATCATTGCTGTTCCGGCAGGGACGTGCAGATCGGCAAACCATCTACGCACTGGTATTGGTTGTTGTACTTGCTGCGATCGGCGACATCATGCAGTTGATCTCGTTCTCGCTCCCCCAGCGAACCGCAGAGTTTGTTTGGAATCTTGGCAGATATGTGATCGCGTTCTCATCGGTTCTGTTTGTTGCGGGCGTGTGTGCAGTTCTGCTTGACGTTCTGCTCGTCACCCGTGCGATAGTGAAGCCGCCAAAGGGGCTGGAGGCATACTTCGAGCGCACTGAACGGATGGCTCACTGAACTTCCACCAGACAAGGAGAGCAAATGCCAGCAGGATACTCTGGAACGCCACTTCCCCAGAAACTCGGGATCAAAGCTGGCGCCCGGGTGCTGGTGGTCAGCGAGCCAAACGACTTCATTGACAATGATCTTGTGCCGATGCCAGAGGAAGTTGTGGTTGTATCGACACTACGTGCAACGACACCGTGCGACGTTATCCTGTGTTTCTGCAAGGACCAAGCCGCGATCAGAAAACACTTTGACAAGTGCAGAGATCGGCTCGTTGAAAACGGGGGGTTGTGGGTGTGCTGGCCAAAGAAAGCTTCTGGTGTCAAGACAGATATTGACGAGACGTTTGTTCGGGAGTTCGGGCTTCAATCAGGCCTTGTCGACAACAAGGTCTGTGCTGTGAACGAGGTGTGGTCGGGATTGCGGTTTGTGATACGAATCAAAGACCGTGCAAAGCCGAGCAGGAAGTAAAACAATAACGGCTACAACATCCGGTGTGCCACGCCAGGCATATGCTCTGGTATGAGCTCACGTATTGATTCAACGAAAGCACCAGAGCCTGTCGGCTTGTACCCACACGCGCGACGGATTGGAAACATGCTCTACCTGTCAGGCATCGGGCCTCGCGTCCGAGGATCCAAGCAGATTCCCGGCAATGTGCTCGACGGCCAGGGAAACGTGATTGAGTATGACATCGAAGCCCAATGCAGAAGCATGTTTGCAAACGTCAAAGCCGTGCTTGAGGATGCCGGATCCGACTGGTCGAAGATCGTCGATGTGCTTGTCTTTCTCACAGACATGAAACGCGATTTCCCGACGTTCAATCGGATGTGGGCGGAACACTTTCCCGAGAACCAGCCGTGCCGAACAACAATCGAGATTGGCGCTCTGCCGACACCTATTGCTGTTGAGGTCAAAGTCATTGCAACGATCGACTGATCCTGTCCATTCGCATCTGCCGAGGAAGTGTCCATGACGGGCACACAAAATCCCAAGAGTTCAACCAGCATCACGGGTCATGTCCTGGCGCTCTTTGCGTTTGACATTGGGTTTCAGATCAACCTTGATGCAGCAGAACCGTTTGTACAGCAGGCAACACGCACAAGGGTGGTTCGCGGCCGCAGACCATCGCCGACGTGGTTTGACTACTCGCCTCCACCGCTTCGGCTCGCGGTCGAAGGCAGCCCAGTAGCTGTTGGAGATCAAACGACCGAACCTGTGATTGAGGCTCTCATCTACGACTTTGGCGCAGTCCTTTTAACCTATCGTCTGCCGCTTCCCAATACGCTGCGTGAACTCCCAGCACTCAGTATCCATCTGTATGACAACGAAGCCCTCATTTCAGATGCACGCCAGCGCGCGCAGCGAATCGTTGATGTGATCAAGCCAGCAATTGAGCGCCCCCGGCTTGCAGATACATTCGAGGACTACGTCATCTTTTCTGTCACGTCGTGGGATGATTCAGTGCAACCATCCCACCTTGTGAATGAGTATCGATCGATCTTTGCGCGAGCAATTGAAGCCGAACGCGAGGAGTTGTCAGTTGAGCAGTCTGAGCGTTCAACAGCCGGCACTATTTCGTATGCTGTCAGCGATCTCGCCATGATCGACTGGAACGCTGCAATTCTCTTCGACAAGCAACCAAATGATGTGATCGCAGTTCTTCAGCACGCTAACGTCGAACTCCTTGAGCATCGCATCCTGGATCAGGAACTCGACTCGATCCTTGATAATGCCGACGAGACACTGTCTGCACTCATTCAGACGAAGCTCTGGCCGGGGTTCTCCTCTGGACGGATGCTCGGCAGGTTCGCATCAGTCCAGACAGATGCTGCGGTCATGTTCGAGGGTGTCAACAACGCAATCAAACTGCTGGGAAACCAGTATCTCGCACGGGTGTACAAGCTTGCCGCAAACAGGCTCGATCTGCCTGCATGGCACGAGAGCGTCCAGCGAAAGCTCGCCGCGACCGAGAGTTTGTACCAGAAGATGTCCGATGCGACCTCAACCCGCCGCCTTGAGACACTGGAATGGGTCATTATCGCACTTATCGCGATCTCAATTCTACTCCCATTCACACCGTGGTATCACTGATATAATCGCCGGCTCTGCCCGGGATCGCATGGAATCACGGTGTCGCTCCAGCGGTTATCACAGAAGAAAAGTTTCATCCGTCAGACACCGAGGGAGTATGTTCAGTATGAAAACACAGCATTTCTTCTCGCGAGTTATTGCAGCGATTGTTGTTGCTGCAATCGCGATGATCAGCACACGCGCACACGCGCAGCTCCAGCCACAGCACCTGTATTATGGTGTCGACCGCCCCGTACCCATCAATGTCAAACTCCCTGCAGGAGCAGCAGGCGATGCGCACATTGATCTGCTCGAACCCGAAACCGCAAAGGTGCTCATTTCCGCTGCAGTTGTCGACGGAACGGCGGATCTTGCAACTATGTTTGAGCTGTGGAAGGCGGATTCACACTCACTTATGTACGCACAGCTTGTTGTCGGCGATGAGAAGGTTGGCCCGGCTCTTGTCATCCAACCACTGCTATCAAGACCGATCGCGGTTATCCAGAATCCGAACGACCCACGTGCAGCACCCATCTTTCCGCCAATGCCACAGACATTCTCCGGCTTTCGAATCTATGTGGATAAGCACGTCATCATGCACACAAGCAAGGGTGACATCGAACTGCGCCTGCGTCCTGACCAGGCACCCAACACATGCTGGAACTTCCGCCATCTCGTCGAGGGCGGGTTCTATACCGACATCATCTTCCACCGCATCGTCGGTCCGAACTTTGTGATCCAGGCTGGCGATCCAACAGGCATGGGCTCAGGTGGTCCCGGCTATAACTTTGATCTTGAAGACTCGAAACTCCCCCACGACTTCGGTGTGCTCTCGACAGCTCGATCCGGCGATCCAAACTCCAACGGCTCACAGATCTTTATCTGCCTCTCGCGTGACGGCACAAACTTCCTTGATGGAAGATACACCTCGTACGGACAGACAGTTCGAGGCTTCGATGTGATCCGCGAGATTGCAGCAGTTCCCGTCAACAACCAGCGCCCGATTGATCCGCCAGTCTGGCATAGCGCAGAACTAATCGACGCGCCGCCTTATGGCACCGGATTTGGCGGAAATACTACAGAATCTGGCGATGATGCCGAAGGAAAGTAAACGGTTGTATTGTTCTCTATGAACAAGCCCAGGAAACATTCGACCGGTCAGCATTGGGTAGTATGCATGCTTTGCATATCCGCCTGCATGCTGACCGGTTGTTCATTTGCGCAGGCTCAAGAGATTGCCGCTACACTGCAACTCCCCAGAAGAGATTTTATAGCCGAATACAACAACCGCTTCAGTTCTGTGGCGATTGATGATCGTGCAATGCCAAGCTATCTGGTTTTTCGTGAGGCATGTTCCAAGATTCATTTGCAAGACATGCCTTGGTGGAAAACTCGTGATGTAGGCTTGTCTGATCCAAGATGGCAACAGGCCTCGCTGGAATATCAATCGGATGCGTACCACCTTCGGAAACTGGCTATTGCAGCAGCAGCATACAAGCTATGTGCTTCTATTCTGCCCAATCGCTCGAAGGATGATGCACACAAGACGTGGCTGGTCACCTCAGATTTTCGAGTACTTGGTGACGAGCGTATCGCATGCGCCATACTCACATTCGATGCTAAGGTAGCAGTTACCGAAAATGATCCAGAACGATTCCTCACAGACATTACTTCTGCGTGTCGCATTATCCGGCACATGAGCGAAATACCAACAACTATCGCCACGGTCAGCGCTTCAACAAGTGCTGAGAGTGTCTCAAATATCCTTCTCACTGCGATTGAGCAGGAACTCGTTTTGAATGCGAGACAACTGAATGAGCTTCGTGAGGCACTGCACATGATCTCGCTCCAACCAGCGATGCTGGAGGCTCTTGATGGCGAATATGCCATGTTCCTTGATATGCTGCAGGAATGCTACATAACCACTTCAAAGGGTGACGGTACCATGCCCCGAATCGGCATCGAACAGTTTGAACGCATAACAAGCGACAGCCCAACCGAAGAATCACAATTGGCTGGCAAAGAGCACATGGGGTCACGCCAATCAGAAATCGAGTTTGCATCACAATATATACACGAATCGAAACTTGCTGCAACAGTTCCACCATATGCGTGGCCAAAACTAGGGCTTGACAAGATTGACCATCGGCACGAACATAACGTCAAGGCAGTACCATTCCAGGCCCCACTCTCCGGCGTGCTATTTCCTTCATTGCAACGGATTGTGTTGAAGCACTGGCAGGCAACACAAATGCTCAACGCTGCAGACACGATGCTTGCTGTTGAACAGTTCAAGCTTGCCACAAACTCAACGCCTATAGAACTGAGTGTACTGGTCCCCGCGTTCATGGACGATGTTCCACGAGACATCTACTCTGACGGATATTTGCTGTGGCAGGAAACTGATGCTATTGGCTGGACTCTCTCCTCGGCAGGACCGACAGGCGAAGACACCCAGATTCTCTATCCTCCGAGTCGCCGATAATGCGACTGAGACAATACAGTTCTCAACATGAAAGACTACATCCGCTTCTTTCGCGTAGAGCCGCGTTTCCTTGCATTCGGCTTCGTGCTCACCCTCTTCTCATCCTTCGGACAAACGTTTTTCATCTCCTTGTTCGGCCAGCACCTTGAGGTTGAGTTCGATCTCACCAAGACGCAGTATGGATTGACGTACTCACTTGCAACGCTGTGCTCCGGACTCACAATTATCCAGATCGGACGGAGGATCGACACAACCGATCTGCGTAAGTTCACCATGATGCTCTGCCTGGGCGTGTGCTTTGCGTGCGTGCTGATGGCGAACGCACACCACGTAATGACGCTGGGTATCGCATTCTTCTGCCTGCGTCTCTTTGGGCAGGGATTGTTGAGTCACACCTCTATGACAAGCATGTCAAGGTACTTCACCGTGCGTCGCGGTAAGGCGATGAGTATCGCGAGTCTTGGGTTCCCCGCGGGCGAAGCGATCTTCCCAACGCTGGTCGTCTTGTCAATCTGGGAGTTCAGTTGGCGTGACACATGGATGTTCGCTGCAATCGCGGTTGCATGCGTGCTCATTCCATCGGTGCTCATGCTACTGCGCGGACACGACACACGCCATCAGGCATATCTTGACTCTGTCCAGTCAGGAATAGACACGATCTCCCACAAGACGACTGGAAAGCAGTGGACTCGCAACGAGGTCATGCGCGATCCGAGATTCTTCCTGCTGCTGCCAGCGGTGATCGCGCCTGGATTCATTGTCACTGGTGTATTCTTCCATCACGGCAGTTTGCTTGAGTTGAAGCACTGGACACAGGAGTGGTATGCCGGAAGCTTTGTGGTCTTTGCAGGTGCGCAGGTTATCACCAGTCTCATTGCTGGCCCGCTCGTTGATCGGTTTGGAGCGCGCAGCCTTGTCAAGCTCTTTCTTGTGCCGCTCGCCCTGAGTCTCGTTGCCATCGCAATGATCGACCTCCCCATCGGCACAAGGCTGTTCCTTGGGTTGTTTGGAGTCACGGCAGGATTAAACGGCCCTGTAGTTGGCGCGATGTGGGCAGAGTTGTACGGCACGAAGCATCTCGGCGCGATCCGGGCGCTCGCGACAGCGATCATGGTCTTTGGAACAGCAGGATCGCCGGTACTGTTTGGAGCACTACTCGATCAGCACATCACGATGGAAACGATCGCGTGGGGATGCTGCGTGTACACGTGTGCTGCGATGGCGCTCTCGACCGTGGCGCTTCAGCTGCGCCAGATGTGATATGAAACTGAAATCAGCGGTCTACGATGCGATGTCATGCCAACCTACAGCGTCATCTGCACAAACTTCGATTCCGGCAAGGATTATCGCGTTGATGCAGAAGCAGACACTCCCGAAGAAGCCGTAAAGCAGGTGATTGCGCAGGGGCATCTGACCGATGGTCGGGTTGCAGATGATGCAAAAGCATCCGACGTGACAACGCACTACGCAACGCAGAAAGTGAATAGTGTTGCTGATGCAAAGTCATCGCTTGAACAGACAGTTATGCGGCTCGAAGAGGAACTCGTTCGGCTGAGCACGAAGGTCGACAACCTCTCAGACAAAAAATGGCTGGAATGGCGCGTCGGTTGGGGTGTATTCAAGGGATTGATGCTGTTCAGCATCATCGGATTTGTGCTTGGGATTCTTGGTGCGATTGTGATCTTCTTTGTGATTGCCCAGCTTGCCAGTTCGCAGTTCTCTGGCACAACAAACGCCATGCCTCTGGGTGATGTGCAGAAGCAACTTGATTCGATCATGGAGCAACTGCAGACAGGGGATCTGCTGAACAGCCCGGATCTGATGCCGAACCCTGAATGACAGCACTCGAATCAGAACTGCGGCTGCTGCAGGAATCGGATGATCTGCGCAAGAGCAAGCGCGGCTGTCGCACCATCAACGACGCGATGATCGCACGCGAGACTCAGTGGCATCACCTTGCCGACCATCGCCTGTCCGTTCTGCACAACAACGCCATCGCTCACGCGGCCGACCGCAAGGATTCCGACCTCGGGCGCGTTGATGACTGGAGTTGCGAAGCGTCCAGCGTGGCTGCCCACATTCGAGATCGTAAATGTTGAGCCCATGAGTGCCTCGCGAGGTGCTGTACGATCGCGCGCACCAGCCGCAGCACTGGCGATTGCTTTGGCCAGTTGCACAATGTGCATCAAGTGCGCATCGCGAATAACAGGCACCATCAAGCCCGAGTCAGTGTCGGTTGCAATACCAAGATGCACGCCAGCGTGCTGGATGACCTGGTCATGCGCATCATCGACTGTCGCGTTCAGAGCGCCGAACCCGCTGGTCAGTGCCCGGCAAACCGCTGCGCACACAAACGGCAGGAAGCTGATCTTCTCGCCGGTTTGCTGGGAGATCTGCCTGCGGAGCGCATCGAGTGTGGTCACATCGGCTTCGTCCATCACGGTGAAGTGAACCGCTGAGTTGACAGATTCGCGCAACTTGTTTGCAATGGTTCTGCGCACGCCACGGAACGGGATGGACGCAGTTGCCTGCCCGGGCTGGATCTGTGATTTCTGCGCGGGCGCAGGAACAGGACGATCGCCCGATGACGGCACATATCCTGGTGCCTGCGGGAGACCGGCACCCATCCCGCCCATCATCTGCGGCATCATCATGCCCATCCACGGATTCATCATCATCGGGTGCATCATGCCCATCATCATGGGATTCGGCATTATGCCGCCCATGCCCATCATGGGGTTCATGCTGGGCATCATCTGCTGCTGTTGCGGCATCGCGCCATAGTTCTGCTGGAACTGTGGCTGCTGCATCTGCGGTGCAAACGACTGCTGCGGTACAGATTGTGTTTGCTGGTGAGGCGCGGCCGCTGTGTTGGTTGCTGCAGAAGGCTTTGCTGTTGCTCCACCACCAGCAGCGAACGCCTTGACATCAGCTGCCATCACACGACCACCCATGCCCGTGCCGGGTACTGCATTGATATCAACACCCATGTCACGCGCAAGCCTGCGAACTGCTGGTGTTGCGAGTGCCTTGCCAGCCTGTGCGGTCATGCCAGCAACATCCCCGCCAACTGAACCAACAACAGTGCCCGCATCTTCGCGATGCTCCTGAGCATGGCCGTTGGTTGAAGCGGACGGAGCAGGCGCAGCCTTCGTTGGTGCAGAGCCGTCACCCTTGTATGTCACGAGCGGATTGCCAACGTTGAGAATCTCGCCCTCATTGCCGTGAAGTATTTCAATGACACCCGCGCGCGGACTGGGCACCTCCACAAGTGCCTTGTCAGTCTCCATCTCAGCGAGGATCTGGTGCTCTTCGACGGTCTCGCCAACCTTCACCTTCCACGCGATGAGTTCAGCCTCGTGGACACCCTCTCCTAGGTCGGGCAGGATGAAAACGTTTGGATCTGTTGACTGAGCGTGGGCCATAGTGTCTCCGGAACGTCATCAGCGGACGCTGATCTCGATCGTGTTTTGTTTGGCATCTGTCTCGTGAGCATGATTCTAGGAGCGTACTCAGCAAGTGGTAGGCATCCAATGCACACTTGCACACAACCTGCCTTGGTGGTACTTTGTGTCGCCCGACGCTCTCGTGGGGCATGGAGGTACATCATGACGAAAGGAATCGTGCTCGCATCGATCGCAGGTGCAGTTGGGGCAATCCTCTGGGCGTTGATCGCGTACTACCTCGAACTTGAGATCGGCTGGGCAGCGTGGGGTATTGGAGGACTTGTTGGATTCGCGATGGCACTCGGCGCTCAAAAAGAAGCATCTGCCACCACGGGTGTCATCGCTGCCGTGATTGCTCTGCTCTCTGTTGTTGGCGGGAAGTACATCACCGCTGTGATGATTGCAGACAAAGTCGCCAGCGAGTATGGCAGCATTGTTGTCACAGAAGAAACGGTCATGATCAACATCGCCTACGAAGTTGCTGCAGAGCACGAGGCACAGGGCGAGACTTTGCAATGGCCGGCCGGCTCATCGTTTGAAACCGCCGAATCACAAGCCGATTTTCCACAAGCCGTCTGGAGCGAAGCCGAGCAATACTGGGACTCACTCAGTCAGGATGAAAAGAACGAGACGATCAGGGAACTTCAAGGATTTATGGATCAGGGGTTTGCACAAGGACAATCGATCACAACAAATGCTGTGTTCAAAGCCAGCTTCGGTCTCTTTGATCTGCTCTGGGGCTTCCTTGCGGTCGCTACCGCGTTTTCGATTGGGCAAGCAGACGAAGTTGGAACGTAACACATTCGCAAACAACTCCAAATCAGGAGAACTGTTGTGCTCCTCGACACAATGCTGGCCCACGATCGCTGGGCCACAAACAACATCATCAACGCGTGCGGGCGGCTTACCGACGACCAGTTCCATCGCACATTCGAAATGGGTCTGGGGACACTCCACGACACAATCACGCACATTCTCGGCGCAATGCGAGGATGGACAGACATGCTGCGAGAATCGGAGTTTCGCCCGCGTCTTGAGGGTGAACGCCGCTCACAGACTGACCTGCTCGCGCTCCACAACGATGTCGCTGATGAGTTCGCGCAGATCGCACGCGCGCATCCCGTTGACGCGATCGCGAAGGGCTCGCGCGGCGGACGCGAGTACGCTTTCCCGAGAGGGAACGTAATTGTTCATGTGACAACACACGGGATGCACCATCGGGCCCAGTGCGTCAACATGCTCCGTCACATTGGCATTAATCCACTCCCGCAGAGCAGCGTGCTCGAATGGATGATCGCGCAGCAGTACGGCTGAACCAGCGGTTATTTTATTACTATTATTTGAACTCAACACCAAGCAGCCGGGCAATATCCGGCGCCTGCTGAACATCAAAGACCGCGCCGCGCAAACCGTCGGGCGAGCAGGTGAATCCTTCAACTTTGCATGTGCGAAAGTCAGCGCCTTTCACGTTCGCAAACGCAAGATTGCTTCGGCGCAGATCGCACTCCCCAAAACATGCGCCTGACAAATCAGCACCGTCAAAGTCTGCCTCACGCAGCACGCATCGCTCGAACACCACGTCACGGAACGACGATCGCTGAAAGATTGCCATCTCCAGCACACAGTCGGTAAATCGTACCGAGTGGAACGAGCTGTCAGCAGCACTCAATCCGGTCAGTTTGCAGTTGGACAAACAGCACCGCCGGAACCTCGCTTGCCCCAGATCTGTGTTCGCAAGATCGCATCGATCGAGTGCAACATCAATCATGACGCATGTGGAGAATCGCAGGTGAGCAGCCTGCACCCGGCAGGCAATACAACGTTCCAATCGCCACTGTTGCGGTGAATCACCTGAAAATGAATGCTCCTCCAGCAGCGCGTTATGAAACTCCATGCGATGAGAAAACTCCTCGCTCAGTACAGCCCGAAGTGATTCTCTCTCTGGAAGATCGGGAAGTTCAGGAGTTGGTGTATCCATGTGCGAATATATCTCACCAGTGAAGTTAGCTCCCAAGCTCAAGGCCTGGAAACGTCTCCTTGAATCTTTCCTGCATCTCTTCAGAGTCAAGCAATCGCGTGCCTACACCAGGCCTAATCTGTTGAAGTTCGGTGCTCACAATCCACCATGCTTCAATAAACTTGGAATCGGTCCCGGACAAGAACCCAGAGTGCGAGATCGAAAGTCTTATAGGCAACTGCTCATGCGCAGAGACAAATCGCAATCTGAAGCAAGAGCTGTCAGGTGGCGCGTGATGGCGGCCACGAACACCTCGCAGATCCAGCTTGTTTGTTTGATCTTTGAGTCTTGCAAGCGCTTCCTTCGACACAGTTGAAAAGTAGTACGTTGGGCCCCCATGAGGGGTCGAGTTCCACACAACGACTCCATCATCCCACACAGCGACAATTACATGAGTTGGAGGCGGGGTAAAGGTATATCCACGCTCCCATCCCAATGACGCGATCAACGTTGGCTCTGTATGAACTTCCTGCTGCTGTTGTTCTTTTTCTGGCTGCAGAGCAACGACCCCTCCAGCGCAAACAGCAACCGCTGCAACGACAAAGCCAAGAATCCATTTCATTGCGACATCCTCTCTGACTACGTTGGCACAAACCCAATCCAGTATAAACAAACCGGGAGCATCATGCCCCCGGTTGTGGAGTTTTCCTTACTCAAAGCATCGCTTCATCGGGTTCCGCTTCGCGCACCACGGCGCTCAGAAACACCCTTGAAACTCTGCCAGTACTCACCGTTGTCCATGAGAATGTATGACTCAAGGATATGACGATTTGGGTCGGACTCAATGTAGACCTGCTTTGACTTGACCTTCTCCCCGGTCATCGGATTGAACATATCACCGATGAACGTCCACGTCATTGTGGCTTCGTCGTAAGAACCCGTCGCCGATGTAATTGGTGATGACGTGTTCTCCATCCAGCTCGACTCATACTCACCCGTGAACGTGTTGTATCCCATCGTTCCGATGCCCTTGAACTCGGGCATACCCGGTCCCATGGATGCGTTCACTTCCTCCTGCATGAACATGCCGTCGAGAATCCACTTGCGTGTAATCGTGCCTTTGGATTCCGTCCATTCTGCATCCGATGGTGACATCTTGAACTGCACAACAACATCCCATTCGCCGAGCATCCCTGCCATCTTCTTGTGATACTCCGTCGGGCCCATCATGGACATGTCGGGCTGATCGCCGTCCATCTCAGGCTGGGCTGCGACAGCAGTTCCAACCGAGTTCGATGCGATCGATTGTCCGAGCACAAATGCTCCACCAACACAGAATGCCATCAATGCTGTCTGCTTCAAACGTGCCATACTTGTTCTCCTTGTCTGCGGCTTGAAACCCCACGAGTCCTGTCGCTTGTATTGTATAGGCTGACCCAATCGCGCTCGTGCTCACCCTATCGAACCCAGAACTTCGCGGCCTATCGATGCCATTCGCATCATGCTTTCCTACCATCGTCCATGGCACAACTCACCCTCGTCCAGTCGATCAACCAGACCCTCGCCTACGAGATGGAACGCGACGAGCGCGTCGTCTGCCTCGGTGAGGACGTCGGGCTCAATGGCGGCGTTTTCCGCGTCACAGAGGGGCTCTACCAGAAGTTCGGCGCTGATCGTGTCATGGACACCCCGCTCGCAGAATCGGGGATCATGGGCACCGCCATCGGGCTTGCCATGGCTGGGATGCGTCCCATTCCCGAGATCCAGTTCGAGGGGTTCATGGGGCCAGCCTACGACCAACTTGTCCATCATGGTGCCCGGTTCCGCACACGAACCCGCGGCGCAATCACCGTACCGATGACAGTTCGCGTGCCCGTTGGCGGCGGCATCCACGCACCGGAACTCCACTCGGATTCGCCCGAAGCAGTCTACGCCCACACACCGGGGCTCAAAGTCGTCATGCCATCAACGCCGTACGACGCCAAGGGACTGTTGCTGTCAGCCATCCGCGACCCTGATCCTGTCGTGTTCTTTGAGCCGAAGCGCGTGTACCGCGCGTTCCGCGAGGAAGTGCCGGACGAAGACTACACCATCCCGATCGGCGAGGCCAAGGTCGTCTCTGAGGGCACCGACATCACCGTCGTCACTTGGGGCGCGAGCGTCTTCCAGTGTCTCGAAGCGCTCGACAACCTGCCCGAGGACATCTCGGTGGAACTCATTGATCTGCGCTCGATCTATCCGTTCGACGAGGACTGCATCGCTGAGAGTGTGGCGAAGACCGGGCGATGCGTCATCGCGCACGAGGCCTGCCTCACTGGCGGCATGGGTGCAGAAATATCGAGCATTATCCAGGAACGCTGCTTCCTGAACCTCGAAGCGCCCGTTCAGCGCGTGGCAGGGTTCGACACGGTCATGCCATACTACAAGCTGGAACTCGACTACCTGCCCGACTCCAAGCGGATCAGGTCAGGCATCGAGGCGTGCCTGGCGTATTGATTCAAGTTTTTTTCATATGGCAATGAATGCAAAGCCACATAACTGATTCACTTAAGAAAATGCAAATGGGCTGGGCCCACTGTTCTCGCAATATGTGGATTACAGCTGCAAGCAATGCCGTCAGATCAATAGAGCATAGAATCTCTTTTCCAAGCGCAGCCTCGGCCGATGGTGTTATTGAGAGTATAGTCCTTGCTGCAATGTCGATGGAATGCTTCATCAATGAGCTTGTTATCCATTTGGATCTCGACCAGCTCACTGGATGCAATCCACGGCCGACAGAGCTGGTAAACACCGCATCTCTGGTGTCAATGTTAGAAAAAAACAACGCTCGCGCACTCTCCAAGTACAGGGCTGCTTCAATTGTATTAGGTGGCAATGTCCTTTGCGACGGAAGCGAACCATTGCAAAGCGCACAGCAACTAAATGATCTTCGCAATGAGTTAGTACATTTAAAACCCAAGGCAACTAATAACCCCGGGAAAGCCCATGGTGCTGTTGTGGATCTTTTTAACAGGGGATACTGCATTAATAAACCTGGTGACAAAGATGTGCTTGCAGGGTGGTATTTTCAAATTCAAAGCCCGCAAGTTGCAAAATGGGCATGCCGATCTGCCTTTAATCTAATTTGGCATATTGCAGAACAGCTCGAAAAAGTAGCTAGGCCACATCATTGCGCATGGATATTCACAGACCATGTCCGATTCGGCTGGCAATCACATAAGCAACATTTTATTGATCTTTGGCGGTGAACACAGAGGCATATCCTGTCAACGAGAGCAAGTAATGCGAGCAGCGCTGGGAAGTGGCATCGTGTTCGGTTACCCGGCAGGCACATGCTTGTACGTACCACCCGATTCATTTGCGATCTTCTTCATGACCTTCTGCGCCTTGTTCGAGCCGAGCGTGAAGGTGTAGATCGGCACCCGCGTCTTTGTGTTTGCTTCCTTGATCGCGTTGGCAACCTTGTCGCTATGCGACACGTCGGTAATGAAAAAAATGGCTTCCGGCGCGGGCCTGAGTGAGAGCGCGTGCTCAATCGCGAAGGCCGGGTTCGATGTTCCCTGCGGCTTGACAGCCATGATCTGCGAGATTGCTCGACGCACGTTGCGCGGTGTCGCTTGCGTCCAGTCGGTGCTGCCACCAAGCGGAACTGGCTGGTCGTTGTAGAGGCAGATAGAGAACATCTTGTCTGCGTGCAGTCGATCCAACATTGTGATAAGTTCGCCACGCAGTTTCGGCATCTTCTTGTTGCCGCTCATCGAGTTCGACACGTTGCAGACAAATGCAACACGATCATGTGGCACCTCAACGCCGAAGAAACCCACCTCGCTCCACTCGGTATCCTTCACCTCACGCTGTTGGTTTATCGACTTTGTGCGCCAGTCGTTGGCAAGGGAATCCATCCTTGGGACACCGCGTCCCTCGCGATACAGAATCCCCAGCGCGCGCATGGCGCTCGGATTGCCACCCTCAGCAGCTGTACGATACAGATCGGCTGCAGCCTCGTCGTCCTTGGCAAACCCGGTTCCCTGCTCGTGCAGTTGTGCGAGCAGAAACATCGCCTGGTACTGGTTCTGATTGGCCGCTGCTTCGAGCCATTGCACTGCCTTTGTCGTGCCGCCCGCGATCTGTCGCTTCTCAAGAAAGAGCTTTCCGAGCAGATACATCGCTTCAGCATCGTTCTGGTTCGCAGCATATTCGAGCAACGTCTTTGCACGCGCCTCACTCCGGACAACACCTTGCCCAGCCAAACATAACCGGCCTAATCGCTTTGATGCGCCCACATGCCCAGCATCAGCGGCACGCTGGTACCACTTTGCAGCCTCTGCTACATCAACCATCATGCCGGTGCCATCCTCCATGCACACACCAACATCAAACATCGCATTGATATCGCCGGACTGCGCTTCTGCCCATCGCTGCTCGGCAAAGGCGCGAAGTGCAGCGGCCTCATCCGGTTTGTACAACTGATTGATCTTCCTGAGTTCAGTCAGCACACCGCGCAAGACCTCATCATCCGCATACTGGGGATGTGTTCGCATTGCTATTGTTGAAACGAGCGGCACAGATGCCACATCGTGCGAATAGAACACAGCTATCGCAGCATCTTTCCAGAGTTCGGCTGTTGCAGTATCCGAAAGTTCGAGATTATTGAGCTGCGGTGTGAGCACATCATTCAGCAGGGCGAAGGCGCGTGCGTCGCGCTCTGTTCGCTCGTCGAGCGTCGCAATCCGATCGAGTTCTCGATCGGCCTGAGCAATGGCGCGAGTCACCTCCGGTGGAACCTCGCTCGTCTGCGCCTGCACAGCCCACGCACATGTCAAAGCACAAAACATTCCAAGCAGTGCGCGCATACTTCCTCCCAGGCTTATTTCAACAAGAGAAAGTATACAGCATTCTCACGCGAGACGGAGCATCAAACAGAGCAAGGCCGGATTGCCCGATCCACCTTGTGAGTTTCTCTTGTGTAATGATGCCGCAGACCGGTTAGAAGCCAGCTCCGATGATCCCGCCGCCAGCGATGCCACCACCGGTATTGATCGGGCCGGCGCCCGCCCTCTGCTCCTGCTGAGGCGGATCTTGTGGCGGCATCATCTGTTGTGGAGGACGCTGCTGGGGCGCATTCGGACGAAGCTCGACTCGCAGCACATCGTCTGTCACGCGATCGATGACATCGCGCATCATCTGGCGGTAGATCCGTGCACCCTCGCGTTTGAACTCGTTGCGTGGATCGGTCTGCGCCATCGCGCGGAAACCGATGCCGTCGCGAAGCTGATCCATCGAGTGCAGGTGCTCACGCCATGCGGTGTCCAGTGTGTGGATAAGCAGATGCTGTTCAAGATGCTGCATCTCTGCTCGCAACATCATCTCGACGCGCCCCTGGATTGCCTGCTCGCGCTCTTCGCCCTTCAAACCAAGCAACCAGTCCGGCAGCATGGCGTCTGTGCCGAAGCGCTTCGTGAAGTGCGCTTTCAGTGCGTCGCTGTTGGGCTGAGAAATCGCATCTGCAATCTCTTTCTTGATGCGACCAGAGTTCACGAACTCGCGTGAGGCTTCAAGCAATCTCTCGCGGATCTGTTGCGGTGATTGTTTCATCGCATCTTCAGCAGTGAGCCCAAGTTCGTAACGCTGATTCGCCCACTCGATGAATCCCTGCATTGCGCCCTGCGGATTCTGGCCCATCTGGGATTGGGTCAGCATGAGCCGGAAATCGACGGGATAGCGAATCTCCTTTGCCTTATACACCTCTTCAACGCGCGACATGATCACTGCTTCGGGCGCATCCTTCTCTTCATTCGTTTCCGTATGACGATGCAGCGCCTGCAGAATCTCGTCTCGCGTTACTTCGACCTCAAACTTGCGCTTCACCCAGCCCGCAAGCTGATCGGGGCCGTAGTTCTTGTCGAGATACACGGGGACTTTGTCAAGATTTGCGTTCTCGATCCCAACAACTGCCGCTTCTTCCAGCGCATCCTGAATTGCTCTTCGAGCTTCAATACCGCCGGCTTCAATCTCCGCGATATCAAGATCGACGCCAAATCGTGACTTTGCCCAGTTCACAATCGCAAGCGCATCGAAATCAACCTTGACCTCAGAACCAACATCCGGCATGTACTCACCGAGGGTCATGTTGATGAGCTGGCGCGCGTCGTGTCCAGCTTCACGCCGAATCATTGTGTCGATCTCACGTGCATCCTTACGGCGCATGCGCTCGGGTGAAATCTGGCTCTTGACATGCTCTCGCGCGTATTCGGCAATGCACTTGTATCCATAATCCTCATCAAGATACTCGTCGGCCTTGTCTGCAATTGCAGTTTTCAGGTACTCGGTAATAAGACCATGCACGTCACGACCCTCGAGCACGCGCTGGCGTAACCCGTAAAACGCTTGGCGTTGATGCTCCATCACCTCGTCATACTCAAGAATCTGCTTTCGATACTGGAAGTTGCGTTCTTCCACTTTGCGCTGGATGCCAGCAATCGTCTTTGAGAGCAGCGGACTGTCAACAGCGTCACCTTCCTTCATCAACCCGAGCTTCGACACGACACCCATGCGTTTATCAACACCAAAGAGTCGCATCATGTCGTCTTCGGTTGATACAAAGAACCTGCTCGACCCCTTGTCGCCCTGACGACCCGAGCGTCCGCGAAGCTGGTTGTCGATGCGCCTGCTGTCGTGACGCTCTGTGCCAACCACGTGCAACCCACCCATATCCTCAATAGACCCGTACCAGCGGATATTGTGCAGAATCATTCTGCTCTCAGCATCAAGTGCATCGCGAAGTTGGTCCGCGTTCATGGACTGGATCTTGCGTTCGCTAAGGAGCGTGTTCTGATATGTCCAGTGGCGAAGGAGCTCAATCTCAAGCTGATCGAACTGCATATCTTCCGCCTGCTTCTTGTCGATCTCCAAAAACTTCGGGGCGATCTTCCGGTACACCTTCTCGCGAAGTGTCTGATCGTCATCATCGACCGAGAGTGTGCGAGGTGCGATGTCACGCTTGAGCCAGTGCTCTCGCAACGCTTCGCGTGTCAGCCTGCCAAGTTTGATGTCTGTACCGCGACCAGCCATGTTGGTCGCAATCATGACCGAGCCAAGCTGACCTGCGTCCTCAATGATGTTGGCTTCGCGCTCGTGCTGCTTCGCGTTGAGCACGTTGTGCTTGATGTTATATTTCTGCGACAGCATCGACGCAACAAGCTCGGACTTCTCAACACTGGTCGTGCCGACGAGGATCGGCCTGCCCACATCGTGGAACGTCTTGATCTCATCAACAATCGCGTTCCACTTGTCCTTCTCGCGCATGTACATGCGGTCATCCGAATCGATACGACGGATCTGCTCGTTTGTCGGGATCGAAACAACATCGAGGCTGTAGATGTCGTGGAACTCCTGGGCCTCGGTATCGGCGGTACCCGTCATGCCGGACAACCGCTTGTACATCTTGAAGAAGTTCTGGATCGTGACCGTTGCAACAGTCTGTGTTTCCTGCTTGATTGGCACATGTTCCTTGCACTCGATTGCCTGATGCAGCCCGTCGGACCACTGGCGTCCGATCATTGGACGGCCCGTGAATGTGTCAACAATGACAATGCTCGGGGTCGGTCGCTGTGTCATCTGGTCAGGCACATCCATGACGATGTAATCGCGATCGCGCTGGTAGACAACATGCGCGCGCAGCGACTGTTCAAGCAAATGGGGAATATCCATATTCTCATCAACATAGAACGAGCCAAGCCCGGCTTTTTTCTGCGCTTCTGCGACACCATCGTGGGTCAGTGTGACCTGCTTGCGTTCTTCTTTGATCTCGTAGTACTGCGTGTGCGCATCGCGCTCAAGCTCCATCTGTGGAATGGAGGACTTGAGTGACTCAACCTCCTGTTTCCACGCTGGCACTTGCGACTTGTCTCGAGTGTTCCGGATGTCGCCCTCAAGTCCCTTAATGCGTTCCTCAGCCCTCGATATTTTGTCATCAAGCTCCTGCCACGGCCTTTGTTTCTCGACAAGAAAACGAGCCAGACCATCGGCAAGCTCATACCGAGGCGTCGACTCGTGCGCGGGCCCCGAGATAATGAGCGGCGTACGGGCTTCATCAATCAGAATCGAGTCAACCTCGTCAACGATCGCAAGATCGCGACGACGCTGCACCTGCTGATCCACCGTCGGCTTCATGTTGTCGCGCAGGTAATCAAACCCGAACTCCGATGTCGTGCCGTAGACAACATCGCAGGTATACATGAGACGCTTGAGCCCTTCAGGCTGCATGTGCTGTGGGTGAATTGCACCAACTGTGAGCCCGAGCGCGTGGAAGAACGGCGCTGTCCAGTCACGGTCACGCTGGACAAGGTAGTCGTTCACCGTGACAACGTGAACCTTCATCCCGTCAGAAGCAACAAGAGCTGCAGCAAGTGGCGCGACAATCGTCTTGCCCTCGCCCGTCTTCATTTCTGCAATCTTGCCCTGATACAACACCATGCCGCCGATGAGCTGCACATCGAACGGGCGAGCACGGAACGGCGGGCGGCTTTCCGGATAGAGTTCGCGCACCGCGTAATAGAGCTCGTTCGGAATCCTTACACGTTTCCAGCCGGGGATCACCACGGTCGAACCAAGAAACTCGTCGTTCGCATCCACCTCACCCTGTGGTGGTGTTGGAGACTTTGCATCAGGTACAAATGTCCGTGGGATCAAGAGTGGAAGTTGCTTTGCCTCCTCAGCAATCTTCTTGTACAGATCCTGCATTGCGCGTGGCAGTTGGGACGGATCAAACTTTTGATCAGGGTTGAAGATTGAGCGGATACCGATCGAGCGATCCATCGCTTCGCGCCCAACAGCAAACACATCGACAAGCATATCTTCCGGGCTGGCGCCATCGCTGATCTTCTGTCGAAGACTCCGCGCCCGATCACGGATTTCACCGTCTGTCAGCTTGCGGATATCGTCTTCCTGCCCGCCGATCTGGCTGACCAGCGAGTTGTATCGTTTCACGAATCGTTCGTTCCGCGACCCGATGATCATGTTCAGGAGCGGGTCGATAAGCGGGATGCCTTGTTTGTTTGCCATGAGATTGTTCCAAGCATCACCCACGAAGTGAGTGTGTGATGAGTCATTCGGTTTGGAGTGATGTGCCGAGGCAGCGTTGCTATGCGAAACGCCACACTCTCAACACGTGCAAAGCCAGCGATACAGACGGCTTGCACACAATGTGGATATGAAAGACAAAGGGAGACTCAGCACATCGGCGGCGGCATATCCGCATATCCCATAGCAACCATCGCATCAAACTGCCGGTCATGAAGCGCACCAAGCATTGGCACGGAGGCACTCGCAACAAGCAACGCTGGTGTCATAGTGCAATCTGGCTGCTCAGGAACAACCAACTGATCGCCAGCAACAACCACAAGGCGCAATGTGCTTGACCGATATGCTTGCGACGCAATCGGCTGAGCGCCAAGTGTCAATGCACAAGCCAAAACCATCGTCAGCGTAAACAGCACAGAACCCGGCACTGGGCGCGAACCTGGCTCGCGCTGGGCAACTTCGGGCTGGAGTTGGCTGATGTGGTTAGTCACGTGAAAACTCAGATGCGCCAGAACGGATGTCCGGGACACAGAGTGTATCGGCTTCTTGGGAAGAATCGCCTAGAGATTCGGGATTTGATCAGTGGAATGCCCGGATCTTTGGGCCTTCCCTGCTGAATTTGACCATTTGATCATCTCAGACGTAGACCAAATCAGGGACACCCGCCGATATTGGACATTCCAAGCGACTCGTGTATCGTGCTTGCATGCCCGACAATCGTGACGGATGTGCCAGCAAACCTGACGAGCATGACGACGAAGCCGCTGCCCAGAAGCGCCCGCCGGAGACTGGCCACATGATTGCGACTCGCAACGCACTCCCAGCAACACGCAATAGTGTCACACACAAGTTCAGCGTGAATGGGCACGAGGGATACCTCACCATCGGCCTGTATGAAGACGGCTTGCCAGGCGAGATCTTTATCAAGATGGCAAAGGAAGGCTCAACCATGAAGGGCATGGTGCAGGCCTTCTGCCGAGCCTTCAGTCTTGCGATCCAGTACGGTCTTCCTATCGATGAGGCCTGCGCACGCTTCCGCGGCATGCGCTTCGAGCCGATGGGCATGACATCAAACCCCGACATCCCACAAGCAACCAGCATCGTTGACTATGTTGCCCACTATCTTGAGCACGAGTTTGGATCGACACAGGAGTCGAGCAGACTCTGATTCGAGGTCCATGTCACTCTCTTGACAGAATCCAGCGGCACTCCATATCTTCGCCCTCGTAGTATCCACACTTTTCAGGGATGCACGAGATCAATGTTCCATGCCCATGTCCAACAACTGCCCGAAGCGCATCATGCAGTCGCATCTCGTGCCCGTCTATATCGGGATTGCTTGAGATAATGTAGCAGTGCTCCGGCGCACCTCGCTGCACAAGCAGTTCGCATATTGATTTTGCAGACTGATCGCAAGGCGCAATAGGGACCATGTACCGCGTATCCAGATCCCCTAGGTGATCAAGCTCACGTATCAGCTTTGCTCGTCCACGCAAACTCTGAAGTAGCCCGCGATACCGCTCACGTTTGGTGGGTTTGAAAAAAGCCTTTACCATCGCCTGCTCATGCTCGTTCATGCTGCATGATTCCTGGCATGTACGCCCTTCCGAACAAAGCCACACTCGGGGCATGGCAACGCTGCATCAAGCCCCTCTCGTGAATACCCACATTGTGCGCACTTGCCACGCTTGCCTCTGCGGTGCGAACGCCATGAACTGAACCCAAGCAGAACGCCGAAGCAGAATGCTCCATAGAATACGGTATTGATGAGGAAGCCGGGAAAAATAGGAGCGAGTGGAAAAGTAAGAGAGGCGCTTGGGAAAAAGCGCGAGAGCCGGAATGCACCATACCTCTGTACAGGTGTACGGACTGCTGAGTAAGGTGACTCATATCGTTCGGAATACTTCAACGCAGTTGCTGGCCATCCTGTTCCATGAAAAACGGTGTATGTTGGCAGGCTGTTCCACTGGGGCGGGCGCAGGTACGGAGGCCAATGTCTTGCTGCCACCTTGTGCTCTTCAAGAAACTCCTTCGGCAGTTCATTCGGCTGTCCGTCCTCCTTGCTCTTTATATAGTGGACAACACGGTGCCATGCGTTTGCTTCACCCAGAATGTCCCAATATGCAAGTTTGTACTCTCCTTGCCACCACCCAAGGTGAACAGGATTGAGCGCAGGCCCAAACATTGCAGCCCACGACACCAACACCGTCACAACGGCGCCGACAATCAGCGAAACAATGCCATGACGGAGATGTGTTCGAGCGTATTTCACTTCGGCATTGTACGAGAAAGCACATTTGGTATCAGGGCCGAGGTGGTAATCATGATGCATTTGGCACACATCCACACTCTGGGCACGGCAACGCTGCATCGAGCCCCTCTCGCAAGTACCCGCATTGTGCGCACTTGCCACGCTTGATTCTGCGGTGCGAACGCCATGCACCGAACCTGAGTGTGGTGCCGAGCCAGATCATCGCATAGAGCAACGTGTTGATGAGAAAGCCTGGAAAAACGGGTATCAAGGGAACTGCTCGAGGAGTCGGTGCCTCCACCATCGGTTGCTTCGTTGGCACACTCGGCAGTTCGATACCGCCAGTTGTCTGGTACCGAATATATGGCTCTGTCTGAAAGATCGCAGAGTGCATTTCACATTTCATCGCAGGTGTCGGCCAGCCGGCTTGTACCACTCTTGGCTGGCCCATTGCATGATCGAACACTTCCGGTTGCATACTGGCAGGAATGTCATTGAGTTCGATCTGACGCAATAAAAAGGACGTATCGTAATATCTTGACAGAGTAAGGTTCACACTTGAGTACACATTGACTCGACACAGTGCATTTCTTCCCTGCGTTACAGTCCAGAACGATTCATTCGTGGGGAGAGAGATACCACCGCCTGGCACGATTGACTGTGTTTGCTCCCAATATACTTTCAGCGGAATAAACACCGCAACCCACGACACCAGCACCGTCACAACTGCGCCGAAAATCA
The DNA here is from genome assembly GCA_020639155.1 of Phycisphaeraceae bacterium. NCBI lineage: Bacteria > Pseudomonadati > Planctomycetota > Phycisphaerae > Phycisphaerales > Phycisphaeraceae > Phycisphaeraceae bacterium. The sequence continues at coordinate 452,758 of JACKHF010000002.1, read as the reverse complement.
ACGACACGACGCTACGACGGAGATGTCTTCGAGTACTCGTCACTCATGCATTATACGAATAACTGATCTTGATGTCAGAACGTCTGTAAGTTCGCTTGCAATCGTGCTGGCTTTGGCACACATCCGCACTCTGGACACGGCAATGCTGCATCAAGCCCCTCTCGTGAATACCCGCATTGTGCGCATTTGCCACGTTTGATTCTGCGATGCGAACGCCATGCGCTGAACCCGAGAGTAAGGCCGAGCCAGATGATCGCGTAGAACAATGTGTTGATGAGAAAGCTGGGGAGAACAGGCATGATGGGGAGCACATTCGGCCATGCGCCAAACGACGGAGGGAGACGCACCCCTCCTCGCACGATCAATGGAGTACGCGATCCAGAGCTTCCATCTTCCATAACTATCGAGTACATCATCGCATGACAGGGCCAGCCTGAACCTCGATAGTTTGCTTTCAGATGCAAGTGATCAATCGACCGAGGTCGCAAATACGATGGAAGCATGTCAAGTTCAATCTTCGACGTAAGTTCGTTTGGCCATTTTCCCTGCGACACGATGAGAGAACCAGAAAGTTCAGCATAGTCAACACTCTGAGCCCATGCGTTTCCAGCCATCATGACAACCCAGCACTCATCTTTTATCGAACTCTGGGTGAGTTGGTACGCATCGCCGTTTGTCCAGCCTAACAACCCACCGCATGTCGGCCACAGCATAGCAACCCACGACACCAGCATCGTCACAACTGCACCAACTGCGATGGATACAGCGCCACAACGGAGATGTCGTCGGTTCGTCGCCATAGTCACATTGTACTGGGGAGTCTCCACGCACTCTGGCACTCGGGACAGATGGTCACGCCGTGCTCATCTGCGGGCAGGTTTTTCAGTGAGTAACCACACGCGGGACACACAAATCCGCACAAGCACAAATCCTTTGCTCTGTTTGCATTTGTTTCACTCGCAGCACGCAAACCGTACACGATAGAGACAACATGGGCGGCAAAGAACAGCCCAAAAGAGAGTAGGCTGAAAGCACCTGCCACGTTTGTCCTGTTGAAGTTCGTTAGCCAGCATGCGAGCAGACTGAGCATACACATGTACAGAAAGAGACGTGGCACCGAGCCTGCCATTGCTGAGCCATACATCGCGAGCCAACATGGGTTCGGTTCACGTCGAAAGAGCGCGACCTCACGAAAGTACGCATCCCTCACAGTGCTTCTGATCCACTTCATTCGGCTTGCTCCAGCCTCCACGTGCTCTGGCATTCAGGACAGATAGTCAGAGCATACTCATTTTTCGGCAAACCAGCAATGGAATAGCCGCAAGACGGGCAGATGCGATCTCGCAAGCACATATGTTTCATTGCGTTCGCGTGCTTGTGATTTCTGACAACCTGATAGAGAATCCCTGCAAGACAATACGCAATCGCACCGGAAGCACCACCTATGGCCCCATCCATTGCACTCCCTGACTTTGCATATACAACTGCCCAACCCGTAACTCCATAAATAAGCGGAACTCCAACAAAGAGAAAGTATGGATTGATATGCTGCTGTGGTTTTTTCTTCTTCTTTTTCTTTCCGCTGACTTTGAAATCTTCCGGGTACACCATGCGATAGAGCCGCAAGATTGAGCCCGCATCATCTCGCACTTTCCCATGGAATCGTCTCATTGTGCGAGTATCTCCTGCAATCTCCACGCAGCGCCACATTCCGGGCAGACAGTAAGGTTGGCTTCGTTTGCTGGAACCTCAGCAAGTGAGTAGCCGCAGCTTGGGCAGATGCTCTCGTGCAGGCACTTTGTTCTGATACGGCCCGTGTTCATCCTGTTGCTGACAATCGCAACAGGAGACATGACAACAAGCACGAAGCACACTGGCACGATGGCCATCAACAAGACAACCATGTATTCGCCGGTAACAACCGCAAGAACACACGCCGGTCCCGCCACACCAAGCGCGATGAGCACATCCACATACACCGGCCATCTGCGGCCCTTGCCAGACGAAGGCGACTTAATACCTGCATGGACCCAATCCGCAGAGCGCAAAGATCGATACAGCGTGACTGGTTTGCCAGTGTCGTCATAGACTTTCCCCCGAAACCACTTCACTCTGTTTTCTCCGACCGCAACGTCGCGCCACACTCCGGGCAGACAATGAGCGATCCGGTATGTAGGGCATGAAGTATGTGTGGTGGTGCAGGCTCGGGAGACGGTGGTTTCTCGGTCGGTTTCATCTTCCACTCTGAGCCACACTCGGGGTAGATCGCTGTATCATCGTCTTCGCTGATTGCGCTCAGCGACGCTTGCAGCGCGTGAAACTGCTGTCTCTCGAATCCTGTCCGTGTCTGGAACTCCCAATCTCTCAGTGCTTCATTGGTTTCATTCAATGCGCTGCGCACGAGATCAACCTCATCCACGGTGAGCTGGATCGTGACGCACGTCGGGGTTGAGCTGATACACCTCATTGTGTTTTCTCTTCAACGTATGTGTGACCAGTGACAGAACAGGATGCCCGCGTGTTATCCTTCATAGTCTTCAAACAGACACTTGCCGATTGTGACATTCGAGGTGCCGCTCAGTTCGAGCTCAACGCCTGATACTTCCTGCTCAAACCATTCATCCGGGAGTCCGGTCAGTCCAGCACGTTCGAGCGTTTTCCGCAACTTTTCTTCCAGCTGAGAACAGTCACTTGGAACACTGCTTACAACAGACCCCTTGGTCTGACTCTCGTATCTTGTCCAGTGCAACGAGAAAACCGGCGCAATAAAACTTAGTCTCACTGCCAGCATATAGAAAATGCCTGCATCTCCTTCGCTGAGATTCACTTCGTACCGATTGCAGAACGCATAGTCGAAGGACGTCGCGTTGACAACAGCGTGTGGGGCGCACGCTTCCTGCACCAACAAGAGGTATCGCTCTCTCTCCCAGCCAAGCAGCCAACCGTTTGGAGGACGTTCACGGTACTGTGTGCGGATATCATTGACCACTGCTTCGATCGTCAGGTCCATACCAGCACCCTCACAGCCTCATGGTTATTGCACACAACTAATAGACCACCCCACCGAGATGTAGCGCCTGAGAAACCACAACTCCATCACTTTGAGAACACTCCATCGCACTATTTCCGTATTCTGTTCGCCTTTTTCAACAACCAGCCTACTATACACCTCAACGCCAGTGGCCCCGTTCTCTGTTTCCGCCAACACAACGGCAGTGAAACACCGGGAATCATCTGGCAGCGCCGCGTCTGACACGCGGATCGCTCACCAGTCGGCCACACGTGTTCCAATCGTTTTGGGCACCAAAGCCCACACCAGTCAGGTCGCACGGAGATGCCGCTGCGCCCGAGGAGATCGTTCTGTTGTTGCATTTTTCTGATATCGAACTCGCAAAGCCCATCCTCCGCGCTGTCAAAGATGAGGGCTACGACACCCCCACACCCATCCAGGCGCAAGCAATTCCATCCATCATGCAGGAGCGTGATGTCCTTGGTTCAGCACAAACCGGCACCGGCAAGACCGCTGCGTTCGCACTGCCCGTGCTCCACCTGCTCCACACGCAGCCCATTGATAAGTCACGCCGCGGCCCCATGAAGCCGCGCGCTCTTGTGCTCTCACCAACGCGCGAGCTTGCGACGCAGATCGGTGACAGCTTTGCTACGTATGGCAGACACACCAACCTGCGTCATACCGCGATCTTCGGCGGTGTCAGCCAGCATCATCAGGTCAAGGCGTTGCAGCGCGGTGTTGATGTCATCGTCGCAACACCGGGCAGACTCATGGACCTCATGGAACAGCGCCTTGTTGATCTGACTGATGTTGGTATCTTTGTGCTCGATGAGGCCGACCGTATGCTCGATATGGGATTCATCCATCCGATCAGGCGCATCGCAGCCGCACTTCCAGAAAAACGCCAGACGCTGCTGTTCTCTGCAACCATGCCCGCCAGCATCAAACATCTGGCGGACTCGCTGCTCAACGATCCTGTTCGTGTCACAGTCAAACCAGAGAAAGCAAACACACCGAAGATTGAGCAGTCGCTCTATCTTGCTGACAAGGCAGTCAAACCGGTGCTGCTTGAGCACCTGCTACACACGAGCAAGGTTGAACTGGCCCTTGTGTTCACACGCACCAAGTTTGGCGCGGACAAACTGACGCGAAAGCTCGGCAGGTCGGGTTTCCGTGCTGTCGCAATCCACGGGAACAAGTCCCAGAACCAACGCCAGCGAGCACTCAACGCGTTTCGCTCGGGCAGGTCACCGATCCTTGTTGCAACCGATGTTGCTGCGCGAGGCATTGATGTTGATGGCGTATCGCACGTCTTCAACTTTGATCTGCCGAATGAGGCCGAGGCGTACGTCCATCGCATCGGGCGCACCGGGCGTGCAGGAATGGCGGGTGTTGCGATCTCGTTCTGCGCACGCGACGAACGCGGATATCTGCGTGACATTGAAAAGCTTATCGGCAAGCGGATCAACCAGACAAAGGTTCCTGATGAACTGCACGCAATCGCACAGAGCGAATCGCATGAGCATGATGAGGACAACTGGGAAGCAGAGACCCAGCAGCCTCAAAGATCACGCTCGGATAATCCGCAGAGACCATCCACTAATAAGAAGCGGATCCGCTCGCGATCGGCTCGTCGGAACCCGTCCGAACCAAATGAGACACAAGCAAAGCAGCGTCCCTCGCGCCGCAAACGTGCACCGCAATCCAGAGGCAATGACCATCCTCTCGGCGGCGGCAGTAACTCAGTAAACGCGCGCAGGCGCACAGCAAAGAAGCTGCATCGTGGCAATCGCGCAAGTTCCGCACGTTAATGCGATCGAAATGATGCTTTACTCATGTGAAGCAGAACCCCTCCGGCAAACGCGCCAACAGTGTTGCTTACAAGATCCCAGCCAGTGTTCTCATATCCACCGACTCCGTTATTCTCATCAATCAGGGTGATGATGAACTCCGCCACTTCGTTGAGTGCCCCGAGCCCCATCCCCGCGAGCATCGAGCACATAATGATCGCGGTGTACCCCTTTGGCATCGAGTCCGGTGCTGCACTGATCGGTCGCACACTTCGCAAGAGCACATGACCACACGTCAGCGTTGCGCTGAAGAATCCGAACATGTGCACGATCTGATCGTACCGCGGCAGCCACGAATGCAGGCGCAGCGCGTACAGCACATTTTTGTTACCTTCCTTGGTTAGCTCCGGATCGATGTGGACTGTGCCGCCCGCGAGATGGAGCAGCGCCCACACTGCGAGCAACCAGAGCACGTGCAACGGCAAGCCAACACGTCGATGGATCACCATGACGACAACAACCTCAACAATCGTCATGACCGTGTAGATGATGAACTCGGTGCTGCCCTGATAGAGTGCCAATGCTCCAAACACAACGATGCACGCAACAACAAACAGAACGATTGACTTTGGCATTGGGTGTTGTGCGGTGACATCTGACATTGTGTTGTCCATCGTGTCTGAATGATACTCGTTCCCTTCTACCACCAGACGCAAACCCGTCATTCCTGGACAGATAGCGGCAGATCACACTTCCTACAGTGGCTTGATGCCAATCGCAAGTTCACACGAGATCAGCAGCACTGAGAGTTCCACGCGAACCAACGTTGTGTACGATCGAAGCACATGGCCTGCATTTCCCACACTCTCTGGCGACAGCGAACAGTTCCTTGGGGCGCAGAGTTGTTGGCCGTTTCCCGAGTGGCTCGACAAACAATCTGCCGCAGTACAGATGCTTGCCAGACTCTATGAACAACCGAGATCGTGTCCAAAGTGCATATCGCCGGAAGCGGGCATGCTTCTGCATGCACTGACACAAGTGATAACACCAAAGCTTGCTCTTGAGGTCGGAAGCTATCTCGGTGTTTCCACAATTTGGATGGCAAGCGCCATGCGCAATACTCTATCACCACGCACAGCAAGGCTCTTTGGCACGGACATATACGGATCGTGGCCGAGCAACACAATCCACGACAGGATGGTGCGATGGGCGAAGCTGCAACGGGCAAAGAGGCACATTGCGCAATCGCAGTTGCAACGGGTAGCCCAACTTCACATCGGTGATGCCCAGACGCTTGTGTCACGTGTTCACGCAGCAGCACACATCGCGGGGCACGATCCGTTAGTTGGTATGGCTTTCATTGATGGGGATCACACGCTCGCAGGAGTCGCGTCAGATCTGAATGCGATAGAGCCGGTGCTTGGCAAGGGATCGTGCGTTGTATTGCACGATGTGTTCCCCGAGCAGTGTGGGTGCGATGGCCCACGCCTGCTGCTCGATCATCTCAGCACGCACGTATCCGGCACATATGAGATGTGCGATCTGTACACCGCACCGTTGAACTACGGCATCACAGTGCTGCGAAGGCTCGATGGAGTCGAGATCTCACCTGCAACATATGACAATCTCCAACACGATCATGACGCAAGAGTCATGATCGCCTTTGCACTGGCACGCAACCTGCATCCATCCGAAGTCGTCTGCTCTGGGAATCTTCACATGGATGTCATTAACGCACTCGCATCAGGCATGGAACTCGCCCGGATTGATCCACTCAGATCAAAGGGGGAAACACCGATTTGCCAACTCATCATGCTTGAGAACGACAACACGAACCAAACTCCTTCGCCAATATCAACTAACACCATCTTCGCTATGCATGCGATCAGAACAAACATGGGCACGAAGGTTGTACGCACACATACTGATGCTCCATGCACCAACATAGATATGTGCGTGATTGAAGCCGAGAACGACTCGGACACTCACGCGATACAGCAACTGATCACACAACTGCATGTTGGCGGACATGTGCTGAGCTTTGGCTCTCATCCGCGCGACATCGCAAGCCATCTCAATATACCAATGCAGTGGTGCAGGCTCCGCGAACACCCATGCCCAATAGATATTGGACAGCGTGTAACTTGAAGCAGTTTCAGCCGACTTAGCTCAGCTTCCACGCTGCCTCACACTCAGGGCAAACAATCAATCCGCGTTCATCGGGCGCAAGATCCGTCACAGAATACCCGCAGCCTGGGCACCAGCCTGAAATCAGGCAGGCACGCCCTGTATCGCGAGCGCGATCCTTATTGCGCAATACAAAGTAGAACACAATCATCCCAACGAAAACGACAACAGAAGACAAACCGAGCAGCCATGATCTGCTCTTCTGGCCAGACATCGCAAACCAGAAAAAGAGTCCACTATGAGAAAAAAGAAGTATCGCGAGTACACGCCGAACAGGCCTTGATGCACTTGTATCCCAACCTCGATCGCCTTCATCTGACAACACAGTATCTCTTCGCTGATACCAGCGAAAAAGTACTACTTTCTTTCCTGTATCATCCTGTACTATGCCGCGCATCCATCTCATCGCAATCATTGTAGAGCAAAGAAAAAACCACTGGCATGATTGCACCAATGGTTCCTTTTATTGCCGTGTTTTGTGACAAAGATCAGCAGGTCTCAACAACCATTGCGACAGCGTTGCCACCGCCGAGACACAGCGCTGCAACACCTCGCTTGCCGCCGGTGCGATGGAGCTGATGCACAAGTGTTGTCAGCACACGCGCACCGCTGGCACCGATCGGGTGGCCGAGCGCGATGCCACCGCCACCAATATTGAGCTTATCCTCGGAGATGCCGAGTTCCTTGATGTTGCACAGCACCTGCGCAGCGAACGCTTCGTTGATCTCGAACAGGTCGATGTCGTTGACACTCAGCCCGGCTTTTGCGAGTACACCCGACACGCCACCAATAGGCGCTGCGAAGATATCCTTCGGATCAACACCGTGCGTGTGGTACGCAAGGATCTTGGCGATTGGCTTGATGCCCAGTGAGTTTGCCTTGTCCTCAGAGCACACCGCAACCGCTGCAGCACCATCGGAGATCTGCGAGGCATTGCCCGCGGTCACGCTGCCATCCTTTGTAAAGACTGCTCGTAATCTTGCAAGCCCATCGGGCGTGGAATCGCCACGAATGCCCTCGTCAGCAGAGACACCGCCGTCAGGTCCCGGATTCTTGCGATTGCCAACCTGCTCACCGGTCAATGCAACCATCTCGTTGTTGAACCAGCCCTGCTGAGTCGCCTTTGCAGCACGCTGATGCGACTGGGCGCTGTAACGATCCTGCTCTTCGCGCGAGATGTTGTACTTATGCGCGATATGGTCGGCTGCATTGCCCATCGCCCAGCACTCGAACGCGCATGTCAGCCCGTCGTGCGCCATCACGTCCTGCATTGTGGCTGGGCCATACTTCACACCAGATCGCACATGCGCAAAGTGCGGCGCAGCTGTCATATTCTCGAAGCCGCCAGCAATGACGCACTCGTTATCGCCAGCCTTGATCGACTGGGCCGCCAGCATTACCGCCTGCAAGCCAGAGCCGCAGACCTTGTTGATGGTGACGGCATTCATCGAACTGGGCAGCCCCGCTTTGAGCGCAGCCTGACGAGCGGGATTCTGCCCAAGCCCAGCCTGGAGCACACATCCCATGATCGTCTCACCAATGTGTTCCTTGATGGAGGGAACCTCATTGAGCACTGCCTGTATCGCAAACGCACCGAGTTGCGGCGACGGAACACTGCTCAGTCCGCCAAAGAACTTGCCGACCGGGGTTCGCTTTGCTGACACAATCACAGGAACTGCCATACCACTAGACCTCTCACGCTGGGGGAAACGATGAACAAGACCCAAGATCCGCAGCACGCATCTCGGGGCCGATTCTAGACGAACTGTTTGATGTTTCCCGCCAGAGGAGGGTTACAGTTCGGTATCTTCGATGGACGGCTCATCCTTCAAACGCTTCAGTGATGCGTCGGCGAGTTCGAGGCCAGCACTCCGCGCAATCTGTCCAAGCCGAATCCTGCTGGATTCACCCAGCTTCTTCGCAATTGAATCGCGATGCCCCTCGATCGTCTTGGGCGACCGGAACAACACCTCCGCAATTTCCTGCGTGGTCAGTCCCTGTCCAATGAGCGCAAGCACCTCAAGCTCTCGCGTGGAAAGCACATCAAGCGGGCCAAGATCCATCACACCCGATTCAAACACAAAAAAATCCTCGTCTTCTCCCTCAATTGTGTGTTCACCCTCATGTGTGATGGAAAGAAACTGCATCGCTTCACCCGGAGGCGTTGGGATAGCATGAACCGTTGATTGCAGTTGTCGACCTCGTCTGATATGTCGCATGATGGCGGGCTGACCTGTCTCTGCAATCCGTCGATACACCTTGAGTCGCTCTTCTACCCACTCCTTTGATGCGACATCGTACATTGACTTGCCAATAACGACACCTGGATCGTCGACACCAACAAAGAGTTGTGCCGACTTCTTGTTTGCGTAGACAATTACCGCATCGAGATTCGTAATCACCACACCAACCGCTGGATCAGCAACAAACATGTTCCAGACAGGAGAAACACCGACTGAAGTCGGAGGGGTCTTCGAGTTTGAAGAGGAAGGATGAGTCGTGTCGCCTTCGGTCACCGGGGGAAACTCCCTGTTTTGACCCGTGGTCATGGGCGTAGTGTACCACAAACAGCGATTTACTTCCGAAAGAACCATCGATTCAGACAAAGAACCAATCAAATTAGACCGATAACTTTACAAAAAGTTGAAACCCCCTGGATCCACACCCGAGTTAAAATACAACGTGAAGTTAAATCAACCCCATCCTGCTGCAAGTGAAACCAATCCCCAGTCGTGGAACGAGAGCGTGTTGTCAGGCACGCTCATGATGTGGCTGGCTGTTGTACTGCTTCTTGCAGGCACCTTCTCACCAAAGTCAGCCTTCGTGCCAAGTCCCATCGCAGGCAGTTCATCTGCTTTGCAATCACCGCGTCAGCAAGACGCCACCAAAGCGCAACCCAAGCGAGTGTTCTCTGTTCCCGCTGGCCTGCAGTCAAAGCACGTCATTGTCATCCCACTCTCACGAGAAATCGACAACATCACAGCATCCAGCGTGATACGTCGAATCAAGGTTGCAGAGCAGGCTGGCGCCGACGCCATTGTTATTGAGATCGACTCCCCAGGCGGTGAAGTCGGAGCAGTGCTCGATATCACGAGCGCAATCAAGTCGTCCACCGTTCCTCTGACTGTTGCGTGGGTGCATGATAGTGCGTATTCGGGAGCTGCAATCACCGCGCTCGCCTGTGATCACATCATCACATCCGATCCATCAGCAATGGGTGACGCGTTTCCAATTATCCTCGGATTTGAAGGTGTACAGCAGGTGCCCGAAGAACTCCGTGTAAAAGTCTTCCCACCGCTGATTGCCGAGGTCGTCGACTCCGCTCGAAGGAACGGTTACGACGAATATCTGTCGCAAGCGATTGTCATGGATGGCGTGGAGCTGTGGCAGGTCGAAAACATTGAAACAGGCCAGCGCATCTGCGTTGATCGGAACGAGTACAAACTGCTCTTTGGGACAGAGCCTTCAACCGGCAAGCCTCGTATTCAATCAGGCAGCAGACGGCTGCACAGTTCAGCACGGAGTCATGTCTCTTCACCCACACCTTCTGATACCCCTTCAGCAGAAGACACACAAGCGCAACCAACCAACCAACCAACAGTAAAATCCAATGACGATATTGACTTTAAGCCCGCATTCGATGTTGGCTCAGAGCTGCGCGAAGCTATCTCGACCAGACTGGCAGAACGCTCTCACAGACCGGCCCTGACAGCAGATGATGCTGGGAAGTGGAAGCTTGTTGAGTACGTATGCGATGGCAATGCGCCAATCGTCATGGGTCCTGATGACATGATGGATTTGGGATACGCGATCGAGATTGTTTCAAACGATGAAGAAATGAAACAGTTCTTCGGTGCCGAGCGAGTTGACAGACTTGATCCGGAATGGACCGAATCACTCGCCGCTTACCTTGCCATCCTCGCCAACCCACTAATTCGTGCAATCCTGATCGCGATCTTTCTGATCGGTCTCATGCTCGAACTGAGTGCGCCCGGTGTTGGAGTGCCAGGTCTTATCGCAGCCGCCGCGGCAATCGCAATGCTCCTGCCTGCAATCCTGCTCGGAATTGCAAGCTGGTGGGAACTTGCGGCGATGGGGCTGGGGATCGTGCTGATCGCTCTCGAACTTTTCGTGATTCCCGGATTTGGCATTCCGGGGATCGCTGGAATTATCCTGCTCTTTGGAGGACTGGTTGCAACATTTGTCGGACCGGGCGGCGGTCTGATTCCCGCATCACCAGCATACCGCACCGAACTCCTCTACGGATTTGTGTATGTGGTGCTGGCAGTCGCGGCTGCGAGTGTCGCCTTCTACTTCCTGACGAAGAACTCGCAGCGATTCCCGATGTTCCAGAAGCTCGTGCTTGCGAGCACTGTCAAATCGCCAGTTGATCAGGAGAACTCGGTTGATCCACTGATCGACATCATGCGGCCGATGAAAACCACCCTGCCCAACGTCGGCGCAACAGGCGTGGTTGTTTCTCCACTCAGGCCCTATGGAAAAGCTGAGATCAACGGCGTTGTCATTGAGGTTGTTGCCGCGACGGAATCTGCAGATACGGGCGATGCCATCCGAGTCGTCGCTATTCGAGGCACCCGGATCGAGGTCGAGCGTTCTACCTGAGTGACAAAGCAATATGGGCACCGTGTTGGTATCGGAGACTATCATCAGGCATGCCAGTTGATCCTCTGTTCCTCGGCCTTGCACTTGTCGTCATCGGATTGGCACTCATCCTTGTGGAAGTGCTGATACCATCGCACGGCTTGATATCCATCCTTGCACTCATCTGCGTCATCGTCGGCATCGCGTTCCTCTGGAAGCACTCCATGGTCTGGGGTATTTCAGGAATGCTTGCTGTCATGGTGCTCGGTCCTGCGGTTGCCGCCTTTGCGCTGAAGATACTCCCCAACACGCCTATGGGCAGGCGCATGTTCGGGGAGATGCCCGAAGATCTTGTCGAAACCGAACGACGCGCCAAAGAGGAGCACACCCAGAAGATGGCCACGCTGGTGAGTCGCACCGGCAAAGCAATCACCCCACTTCGGCCGATCGGCACGATTGAGATCGATGGCGAACGCTTCGAAGCGCTCGCAGAGTTGGGAGCCATCGAACGCGGGGATACCGTCCGCGTGAGCGCCATTGTGGACAACCAGATCAAGGTCAGAATCCACAAGGAATCAACTGACACCTTGTCTCAGGCATAACGCCACTATGATGCAGCGTCGATCCGACACCAACTTGGACTGGAGAGATCATACATGAACGCCCTCCCACACCTTTCTGTGACACTCGGTGCATCCCCCACCGAGGTTGTCCTCATCATCGTGGCTGCAGTTGTTGCACTGTTCATTCTCGCGATCTTCGCGCTGATGGCAAAGTACTTCATGCTCTGGCTGCAGGCAATGCTGTCCAAAGCGCCCGTCGGGATCTTTGAGATCATCGGCATGCGTCTGCGACGTGTAAATGTCAACGAGGTCGTCCTCGGCCGCATCCAGGCTGCCAAGGCCGGTCTTGATCTGCCGACGCCAGCACTCGAAGCCCATTACCTCGCAGGCGGTCGTGTCCGCAACGTCGTCCGCGCGATGATTGCTGCAAACAACGCACGCATCACACTCCCGTGGCACGTCGCAACCGCGATCGATCTGGCGGGTCGTGACATTCTCGCCGCGGTGAACACGTCCGTGAACCCGAAGGTGATCGACTGCCCCAATCCAAGTGCTGGTCGTCCAACCATTGACGCGGTTGCAAAGGACGGCATTCAGCTCAAGGCACGCGCCCGCGTGACTGTTCGAACCAACATCGAGCGTCTCGTCGGTGGTGCAACAGAAGAAACAATCGTCGCGCGCGTCGGCGAAGGCATCGTCTCCACCATCGGCTCGGCTGCGTCGCACAAAGCTGTGCTTGAGAACCCCGACAACATCTCCAAGACCGTCATGCAGCGCGGGCTTGACTCGGGCACCGCATTCGAGATTCTCTCGATCGATATAGCAGACGTCGACGTTGGCGAGAACATCGGCGCAAAGCTCCAGGCTGATCAGGCAGAAGCCGACAAGCGCCGATTCCAGGCCGAAGCGGAAAAGCGTCGCTCGCTCGCGGTCGCGCTCGAGCAGGAGAACAAAGCCGAGATTCAGCGCAACCGCGCACTCGTCGTGCTCGCAGAAGCCGAAGTCCCCAAGGCGATGGCAGAAGCCTTCCGCTCCGGCAACCTTGGTGTCATGGACTATTACAAGATGAACAACATCCAGGCCGATTCGAAGATGCGCAAAGCGATCGCGGGTGACACCAGCGATGCGTCACCGAAGCAGCCGGGAACCTGATTTCGGATTGGCACGATCGGATCCTTCGGACAACGCGTGACTTTGCGGTTGTGGTCTATGCGGGCGGCCGATGCGCCCTCATGCATGGAATGTCCATCGCATGATCGCTTTTCGCGTTTTCTCCGCGTATACTCTGCACAGCTGATCTCCTGCCGACCGGGTACTGACCCGGCTCACATTACAGAGCGATCGGTTTCCCGACGCTTCCGCTGCCCAGGTTTAGCAACGGTTTGAACCTCTGGGCATTGAGGAAGCATCACATGAAGCTTTACGTTGGCAATATGTCATTTCAGACCACGGAACAGCAGTTGCGCGAACTGTTTGAGCCGTACGGTGTCACTTCCGCGTCGGTGGTCACAGACCGCGAATCGGGAAGACCGCGAGGATTCGGCTTTGTTGAAGTGTCCAGCAACGAGTTCGGGCAGGCTGCAATCACAGCGCTGCACGGCAAGAACATCGACGGACGAGATCTGACAGTGAACGAGGCAACACAGCGCGGGGGCGGCAGCTCCGGCGGTGGGAACCGTGGCGCCTACGGCCACAACAAGGGCAGAGGCGGGTGGTAACCGTGTCGTCCGCTTTGCCTTCCATCTGACGACACGTCATGTTTGGAATCACACCGGCTGGGCAGAGATACTCAGCCGGTTCTTTTATTTCCTTCGCTCATTGCATTGGAGCAACCGCTTCCGGGTTTTTCGTTGGGTGCAGGATGTGAACCACAGAGGTCACACCCCCACGAGGAACACAGAGACAGGAAACAGAGGGAAAGGAATAGGCTCCAAAGCAACAGGAGCCCGGGGTATCTTGCCCCGGGTGCTCAACATCAATCACGCTTAATGACAACCGTTTGCATACGCGTTTCCAAAGCAGATGTAGTCGAAGATGTTCCAAGTACCTGAGTTGTCGCAATCAGCATAAGACTCTGTTCCATTATAAGAGTTTCCGAAGCAGATGTAATCAAAGATATCGAGAGTCAAACTATCATTACAATCCGCGTAACATGGCGGCAAATACGCTATAAAGGCTTCCTCTCCGTTTGATCCCAGTCCCCAACCTACAACGGTGCGGCCATCTTCGGATAGCCCGTGCGCCTCGACTGGAGAAAAACCCTGAAGATCAAGTCCATAGAAATTCTCCATCACTTCGCCGAGCACTCGCGTCCCTGAAGCTTCAGTCCAAATTATCGCATACCAAGTGCCCGAGAGTGAATGGGAACCACCAGCAATAACTCGCCCATCATCACTCACGGCGAGTGCTTTTTTGAAGCGTACATTGCCGGCGGTTGGCAGTGCCTGCAATCCTGTTGCAGCCGTCCAGCGAAACGCAGTCTCACCATTGTTATCCATGCTTGCGCCAACAACTATGGTGCCATCAACGTTGGTCGCTCGTGCTTCACTTGCCGGATTGAGAACGCCGCCAAACTGCCCAATACCGTGAATCACTCCCTGCTCATCCCAATAGCATGCCTCGAATCCGGTTGGACCGTACGAATAACCAACGATGCGCGAACCATCACCGCTGATTGCAAACGCATTGCTCGATGGAAATGACGAAGCAAATCCACCGAGGGGTTGGTAGCCTGTGCTGGCAGTCCACCGATACGCCTCATCATTGCTCCATGAGGAACTGCCTTTGCCAACAATTATTTTGCCGTCATCACTGACACCAAGCGCGACAGAAGAAGTCCCGCCGGGCAATAGACCAATGCTCTGGATTGGTCCATTCGCGTTCCACATTGCAGCTTGGAAGTCCACTGGTCCATGCCCATGGCCAACAATCATCGAACCATCTGCTGAGATGGCTTCGCATCTGCTGTTCTCAAGACCGCCAGCAAAGTCGCCTAGTCCCACCATGCCTGTTGCCGCTGTCCATCGGAAGGCTTCGAGCCCGATCGCCGTATTGCTGTATCCAACAACAATAGTCCCATCAGCACTGACAGCCAACGCTGTGCTACTGAACTCTCCCCCGGGTAAATCACCGAGGAGGGAAAGTGACGCGGTTTGTCCGGCTGCGATGCCGCAAGTGAGCATGAGACAACTCGCAACTAATCTGATACGGGACATATGAAGCTCCTGAAAGCATCATTGTAAGGGATACTTCGCAAACATGCGAACGTATGAAGATACAGCTCGTGGAAGTGCTTTGGTTCGTCCCTGCGACCCTCCGCGGTTCATCCATTAATATTGGATCCCTGCCTGCGCGGGGATGACGTGAACGAAGCTTCTCGCCTAACAACCCGCACTTCTCTCCTCTGCGAACCTCTGCGTCCTCTGCGGTTCCATTCCGAATCAGTGCAGGTGCAGACTAAATCGTGCCAATTTCGGAGCAAAGGTCGCCATCTTCAGACCAAACCGGTCCATCTTTGAAGCAAACACGTCCAGGTTCAGAGCAAAGATCGCCCTGTTTGCAGCAAACACGTCCAGCTTTGAAGCAAACCGGGCCATCTTCGGAGTAAACAGGGTCACGTTTGGAGTAAACATCGCCTTGTTTAGAGCAAACCTCTCCCTGTTTGGAGCAAACGTCGCCACGTTTGCTCTCACTTTTGTCGTTATCCAACCCTTTTCTGAAGATTCAGGGGGGATTTTGGCACTGTCTGAAGCTGGTCATACCAGACAAAGGCCAACTCGCGCAGGATATACGCCTTTGGGCTGTTCATTCCCATCCAACCGACGCGACGCATTGACACGATCCCAGTTCTGCCGTATGTTCCCTGCGCTTGAGGTGCCCGATCTCTGTGCGGGGTCGGGTGAAAAGGGAAGTGTGGTGAGAAGCCACCGCGGACGCGCCGCCGTAAGGGTGCCGGGAAGCACAACACTCGTGCAACACCGGAACCGCTGG
Source organism: Phycisphaeraceae bacterium (assembly GCA_020639155.1). Taxonomy (NCBI): domain Bacteria; kingdom Pseudomonadati; phylum Planctomycetota; class Phycisphaerae; order Phycisphaerales; family Phycisphaeraceae; species Phycisphaeraceae bacterium. The sequence continues at coordinate 436,616 of JACKHF010000002.1, read as the reverse complement.
CAATGCAAAGCCACTGTGAGAGATCGCAATCGCGATCAACGCATGGGAAGGCGAGCCAGCAGCACCCGAGCCGGAAGACCTGCCACAAGTGAGTCCGATGCTGCCCTCGCGCCAACGGGTCAGCTCGCTGTGGTCTTCCACCTGCATGCCGACGTGGCGTGCTCCCAGCGTGACTGCACTCTTCCGCGAACCAGCGTCGTGCCCGATGGATGGTCCATCTGGCAGCGTCCCGGCACGCGATGTGTTCCGCTGGGAGAGAGTTGTGTCATGTCGATATTTGAGAGTGTGTCGTTTCGCTGGTCGCTGTGCACGTGTGCGATGATCGCGGGCAGTGCGTGTGCCGATCCGTTCGCGTCGCAGGTGATCTCGTACTCGCAAGGGTCGAACGCGTCCGCCGGGTACACCAACCCATTGACTGCGCTCGGCTCGCCCGAGCGATTCACCGGTGAGGGTGTGTTTCCCGGTGCTGTCACGCCGTTCAACAGCCCGTTCGGCACGGACGAGATCGTGTCGATCGGTGAGGGCGGCGAGCTTGTGCTTGGTTTCAGTCAGCCCATCACAAACGATCCCAACAACCCGTTCGGGATCGATCTCCTGGTCTTCGGCAACGCGTACTTCGTGGACCAGTCGTATCCGAATGGGATTGCTGGTCCCGTTGCTGCTGAGGGCGGCGTTGTATCTGTGAGCCCGGATGGCACCAACTGGTATGAAGTCACCGGCGTGCAGGCCGACGGCATGTTCCCAACGCTGGGGTATTCCGATCTGATCGATCCGTACGCGACAACTGCGGGCAACGTGTTGACGGACTTCACTCGCCCGGTCGATCCGACGTTTGATCCGACGGGGTTGTCGTTCAACCAGATCGTTGCGGGATACAACGGCTCTGGCGGGGGTGCGGGGATCGATATTGGTGCGCTGGGACTGTCTGAAATCTCGTTTGTTCGCATCTTCAACCCGCTTGGGTCGGGTGTCACGCCGGAGATCGACGCGATCGCGGATGTGACAGCTGTGCCTGCGCCATCGGTGCTTGCGCTGGTGTCGTGCTCGCTCGTGTGCGCATCGCGCCGGAGAAGGAACTGAGTGACAACATAAGCCCAGGGACTGCAGTTCCTGGGCTTGTTTCTGCTATGGGCAACTTGGAATGAAACACAGATACATTTTTCCATTGGCGATCATGTGCGGCACATCATGCGCGTTGTCGCAGTCAACATCATGGACGCATCTCTCGCAATCAGCTGCGCATATTTCGTCGGCGCAGATTGCTCCCGTGTCGCTCGACAACCATTCGTGGTCAAGCATGACCGATCACAATGGACACGCGGTCACATTTTCATGGTGGCAGACACCGATTGTGCACAACAACCGCGTCTATGCGATCGGCGAGAGCGACAGCACATGGGGCATCATCGCGTACGAAATCGACACGGGCAACGCGATCTGGAAAGCGCCGGTCCCATCGGCACCGTTGCTTGATTCATGGTCGTCGCTTGCAATCGACACGAACAACAACACGATCGTGGCGTGTGTGAATACCGCTGTCACGGCGGTGAATCTGACTGATGGCAGCCCAGCGTGGTCGGCAGCACTCTTCGAGCCCGTCGTCAACGCGTCCCCTGTTATCTCAGATGATCTTGGCGATGCAGACAGGTTGTTTATCACGGATTACTCCGGGTTCGGGCCGGGCTCGTCGCTCTACTGCATCAACATTGATCCGTTCAATGCGGCAGCGAATGCGTATCAGCCGGGCGACATCGTGTGGTCCGTGCCAATAGGTCAGGCGTCGGGATCAACACCCGCGTATATCGATGGTATTGTGTATGTCGCAACCGCTGATGGCTGGATTCGCGCGTTCGATGCAACATCGATCGCTCCACCTTCGCCATTGTGGGAGACACAATCCGTCGCTGGCCAGGGCTTCTTCGGCGGCGTTGCTGTGACAGGCAATGCAGGGAGTCGATCGGTCTTCGCTGCAACATACAACGCCAATGGCAGCATCGATTCATCAAGGCTGGTGAAACTCGATGCAGAAACAGGCGCAGTGGTCTGGACAGTGCCCAGCAATCGAACGGACACCATACCGGTGCCTCTGCCGAACGGACAGGTTGTCGTGTCGGGTGGATTACGGGGGTTCGGAACAGTGCCCAGTATTGCGCTCTATGACGATCTGGGGACATCTGCGGTTCGTGTCTGGGACTCTGCGCTTGATTCTTGGATCGATCTGAACAGCAACAACCTGCTCGATCCCGGCGAGTATCTCGATATCGGCGGCTGGTCATCGCAGCCGGTGGTTCTGATGAACTCGCAGGGAGAGCGAGCCTCCATGTATACGGGAACACTGTCTTCTGGTGCTGCCAGTTTCGGAATATATGAATCGCTGGTCGAAGTTGATATGACAAAAACTCCGTCATCTGCAGAGTTTGTTACATCGTCATCAATGCATGCTGGCGCAAGTGCTGCAATTATAAAAAATGCAAACGGAGATACGCACGTCATCTCAATCGGGAGTTCCGGACTCAGCACCTTTGCATCTTCATGCTACGCTGATTGTGATGGTTCGGGCTCACTCAATATCTTCGACTACATATGCTTTGGCAATCTCTATGCGATAAATGATCCAAGCGCCGATTGCGATGGATCAGGCACACTCAATATCTTCGATTACATCTGCTTTGGAAATCTTTATGCAATAGGGTGTGATTGAGTGAACCGAAGGATTTATACAACATTGCATGCGTTCACACTGGTCGAGTTGCTGGTTTCGATTGCGATCATTGCGCTGTTGATGGGGCTGCTCGTGCCAACGCTCGCACACGCGCGCGATGCTGCAAGGTCTGCAAAGTGCATGTCGAACCAGCGACAACTCATGCTCGGCTGGCATGCTTATGCGAACGATTACCACGATCGCGCCATGCCGCTCGCGTACACCGAGACAAAGCTCATTGGCACCGGTGATCGTATCTACTGGTGGGGAAGCGACGGGAACGTCTCAGGACACGTCGATCACACGCAAGGATTCATCTCGCAGTACATTGGCGGCCATCACGAGTTGCACGATGGTGACGTGTGCCAGTGTCCGTGTCAATCGAGTGATTCATACGTCCGACAGGGACCAACGGGCGAAATCACAAGCACATACGGGTACAACGGGTACTACCTGTCGCCGAGATACACGCCGGGATGGAGTTATTCCATCGGGCATCGTCCGTGGCAAACCATCGGCTCGGTGCGTCAGCCATCGAATGTACTCGTATTTGCAGACACACTGCTCCCGAGCGTAATCGCATCGCAACCGCCATCGAACAACGCGCTGCTCGATCCGCCGATGTTGTATTCCAATGGCACTTGGACGGAGAACCAATCCCCCACCACCGCGTTCCGCCATGCTGCAAAGTCATCGATGGGTGTCGCTGAGGGTGCGGTTGCCGATGGGAGTGTGCGTTCGTTTCGAGCACAACCAGACTGGCTGACGCATCCGAAGCAACGCATCGGTTCGGTTGGAACAGATCCCGGACCGCACTATGTGCCGGACTGGCAGGACTGGTGAGCAATCACCTCGCGGGCAGCATCAAGAATCGCTTTGTTTACATCGGCGCCAATCCGAATGTACTGCTCTCGTGGGATACCCGCATTCATGCCAGCCTCCATATCGCGATCAGCATCGCCAATCACCCAGGACCGGGCAAGATCAATACCGTGATCCTCCGCAGCTGCAAGCAACATCCCGGGTGATGGCTTGCGCCATGGGTGCTCGACGTTGTAAGGCTCGACAGTGCCATTCGGATGGAATGGACAGAAGTACACACCCGCGATCAGGAGTTGGTCGCCATCCCATCCTTCCTCAAGAAGTTCGATGACGCGTTCGTTGGTGCGCACAACGTCCTGCTCTGTACCGCCACCGCGCGCAACAACACCCTGATTCGAGAACATGATCAGCCTGAACCCGGCACGTGCAAGCTGATGGCATGCTTCGCGCGCACCGGGGAGAAGTTCAACACGCGATGGATCGCACAGATCGCCCGGGGCTTGTCCAGGCACCGGGGGCAGGGAGTTATTTGCGATGAGCGTGTCGTCCCGATCGAGAAAAACCGCACAAACACAGGATTGGCCAGCTCCATTATTCACACCTGATTGTTGGCACCATCCGATGCGAATATGCGGTCGTCGGCTCTACACTATTGTGTGACGACACAGATCTGCGTTGCCATCTTCGTGCACGATCTTTCGCAGGCCCACGCCGATGCTGTGCGTGCTGCCGAGTTCGGCGCAGACATTGTCGAATACCGCATCGACGGATGTATCGGCACGTTTCATTCCGATGCTGATCTTCAAGCATCGATCGAACTGATGGAGCGCCTCGTGCGGGAATCGCCTCTGCCGTGCATCATCACGTGCCGAATCGACGACGAGGGAGGTATGTACGAGGGCAACGAGATGGACCGCATCTCGCTGCTCGAACACCTTGGTACATCGGACACGTCGCCAGCATACATTGATGTTGAGCTCCGATCGTTTTCGCACTCTGCCAATATCAAACAGAAGATCGAACTCGCGGTCGATCATCCAAACCAGGCGAGATCCGTCTCCACACGTCTGATCCTCTCTACCCACGACTTCCGTGAGCGGCCGGCGAATCTCCAGCGACAACTGCTTGCGATGGTTGACGCGCAATCATGCGCAGTCGCGAAGTTTGCTTATACAGCGCGCTCGCTCCGGGATGCTATTGATGTGCTCGATCTTGTCCGGACAACTCCAAAGCCGACCATCGGGATCGCGATGGGCGGTTTCGGCGAGATCACGCGCATCCTCGCGCCGAAGTTCGGCGCGTTTCTCAGTTTTGCGAGCTTACCAAGTACCAACGAGACTGCGCCCGGACAGCTCAACGTCTCCGCAATGATTGATACCTACCGATTCCGATCGATCAAATCAACAACAAAGATCTACGGCATTATTGGCTGGCCAGTCGCACACTCAAAGTCGCCACACGTTCACAACGCCGGTTTTTCCGTGATCAACCACGACGGCGTGTATGTGCCGTTACCCATTGCGCCGGGCGAGAACGAGCAGGACAGCGATCTCTTGTTCAAAGCAACAATGCTCGATCTGATCAACGATCCTAATCTCGATCTGTGTGGATTGAGTGTCACCATCCCGCACAAGCAGCGACTCGTCCAGCTTGCAACAGAGCAAGGCTGGGATGTCGATGATGCTACAAAGGCAATCGGCGCAGCAAACACTGTGAATATCGAGCGATCTGGCACGACAGCGTCCCGGATCGCGCTCAGCAACACGGACGCGCCTGCTGCGAGACGTTGTCTGGAATCAGAACTGGGACCACTCACTGGGAAGCAGATTCTAATCATTGGAGCCGGAGGTGTAGCGCGTGGTATCGTGTGGGCATGCTGCAATGCAGGTGCTGATGTGCACATCAACGCTCGTCGATCATCACAGGCAACGTTGCTCGGAGAAGAACTCGATTGCACTGCGGTCGCAACAGAGAATATCCGCAATCACGCATGGGATGCAATCGTCAACTGCACGCCAGTGGGAATGCAAGGCGGCCCTGATCCAGCAGGAATACCGATCGATCCTGCACACATCGAATCAGCAGAGCCTGTCGTGTTTGATACGATCTATGCACCGATCGAAACGCCATTGATCCGTCACGCGCGTGAGCGCGGTTTGCGGACAATCACCGGAGATGCCATGTTCATTGAGCAGGCGAAACTCCAGTTCGCCATCTGGACCGGCACGCGCCCGCCGGATGACGTGTTCGAGACTGCATTTACTGCATCACTGCAGGGTGGTACCGCATGACGACACACGCCCAGCAGACAATGCCCGATGTCATCGATCTTGGACGAATGCCATACGCAGACGCCTACGAGATTCAACAGCAGCACCACGCGCGCATACTTGAGAACCGAGGCACACCTGATGCGTCGGTCGGCACAATCCTGCTGGTTGAGCACGATCCTGTCATCACCGTCTCGAAGCGTCCGAGCGCACAGAACAACCTCGTCGCATCATCGCAGCTCCTGCAGCAGATGGGTGTGGATGTCCAGTCGACTGATCGCGGCGGCGACATCACGTACCACGGCCCCGGCCAAATCGTCGCATATCCAATCATCGATCTGAACGCGATCGGCGTGAACCTACACGAGTACATGCGAAGACTCGAAGAGGCGGTCATCCGCACGTGCGCGCACTGGGGAATCTCAGGCGAGCGCGATCCAACCGCGACGGGCGTCTGGGTTCGTCAATTGCATGGATCAGACCAACGTGCCAAGATTGCTGCGATGGGTGTGCGTGTCAGGCGATGGATCACGATGCACGGCTTGTCGCTGAATGTCGAGACGAACCTACAGCACTTTGATCTGATCGTACCATGTGGACTCATCGGCAGACCCGTCACGAGCATGCAGCAACTCCTCGACACCCGCATGCCATCAATGGAAGATGTCAAAGCAGAACTTTCACACCACCTCGTCTCACTGCTGTCGACTGGCACCACACCCTGACTACAGTCGCATCGTACAGCAAGAAGGAGCACGGACATGCACGATCCTCGACTCGATAAACTCGCGGATGTTCTTGTTGGGTACGCAACAAAGGTCAAGCCGGGCCAGATTGTCAACATTGTTTCGGATCCGGTTGCGATGCCATTGATCCAGGCAACGTACAAACGCGTGCTTGAATCGGGCGCACATCCCGTATGGTCACCACGAGCGCAGGATCTCGACGAGTTGATGGTTGCACACGGAAACACGGACCAACTCGGATTTGTCTCGCCACTGGACATGCACCGCATTGAGACAGTGGATGTCGTGATCTCATTCTGGGCAGAGAACAACACGCGATATCTCACGCAGTACGACCACACAAAGCTCACCGCGATGCAGGCCAGCCGCAAGGCGTTCCTGAAGCGGTTCATGCAGCGCGAGGCCGAGGGATCACTGACCATCGTTGGCACACAATACCCAACACAGGCGAGCGCGCAGGATGCCGAGATGAGTCTGATACAGTACGAAGACTTTGTCTATCGCGCAGGATTGCTTCATCTTGACGATCCGGCTGCAGCATGGACAAAGATCGAGCAGCGTCAGCAGGCGGTGTGTGATTTTCTGAACTCAAAGTCCGAGGTTCGTTTTCGTGCGCCAGCAAGCCACGGACACGACGGAACTGATCTCACAGTTGGTGTCGTTGGCTCGACATGGATCAACTGCGAAGGCACCGGCAACTTTCCGGATGGCGAGGTGTTTGCTGGACCAAAAAACGCGAACGGGCACGTCAACTTCACGTACCCCGCTGTGTATCGGGGCACGGAAGTCGAGGGTGTTCGGCTGGTTTTCAAGGATGGACGTGTCATTGACGCGAGCGCAAAGAAGAACGAAGCGTTCCTCATTGCCCAGCTCGATCAGGATCAGGGCGCACGCAACATGGGCGAGATCGCTATCGGCACAAACTACTCGATCCAGCGGTTCACGCGCAACACATTGTTCGACGAAAAAATCGGCGGCACATTCCATATGGCGGTCGGCGCTGGATACCCAGAGTCCGGCAACACCAACGAGAGCGCGTTGCACTGGGACATGGTCTGCGATCTGCGCAAGGACGCGGGCGGCGGCACCATTGAGGCTGACGGCGAGGTGTTCTTCAGAGACGGCCGATTCCTGAATGCGGCGTGGCCGAACCCCGCGTAACGCAATCAGCCGCATCGAATATCGATATCAAGCTCGACCGTTTTCGGCGCAAAGAGTGGGTTGTGATAGAGTTCCCGTTCATCGGCATTTTCATACCCCTGCGCAACCGAGAGACCGAAGTGCTGATATGTGATGCCGAGCGTTGCAGGTTCGCTCGACTGCGCTGTCTGCTCGATCGCGACATCGAACTTCAGCGAGCCTGAGCACACCCTCACTTCCGGTGCATCCGATGGCACGTCGGGGTGCGGCTTGCCGTCGGGATAATCAGCAAACACCGAGATATGCGATCCGCGCAGCACGTGCACACGCAGCGGGATGATGCCGAGCATCTCGCCGCCCTCGCCGGGATCGGCAGCGTAGATCGGCGCACCCTCATCAATATGCATCTGCACACGAAACATTGCTGGTTCGTCAACACGAACGGAGACCGTTTCAACACTCGCGTACATGCTCACTTCGGGCTGTGTCATTTGCTTGCTTTCATCGTTCAGGTTGCAGAAGACGAACGCCCGATCAGTTTGACGATCATGGAGGTGAATCTGGTCCCGGGATTCCACTGGGGCATGGCAGGTTCCTTGCGAACATGGCAACCGAATCCCATCGACTTTGCTGCAGCAGCACCAGCAATCAAAGCAGTGTCCTGTGGGAACGAGACAAGGTTGATCGAAACCGCTCCAGTTAATAATCGCACGTCGTCGTCGGACTGCTCGTGCGTGAGTTCTCGCGCGACCTCATCAAACGCGTCGCCGTATCGCGATGCTGCCGCGCGAAGATGCTGCTGTGGGTATGCGCCGAGATCGGCGTTCTCGATTGCGTGGTCCATGACGGTGCGTAGCGCTTCGAGTTCCGGTTCGAGCATCACCCTCGACTGCGTGATCGTGTCTGCATCTGCTTGCAGAAACACCGGGATCACAGCGGATGCGATCTTCGTCGCAACGCGCGCCTCGGTCCGCTGAACAAGTGAGACAGGTTCTGATCGCACGCTGACCATGCCGTGCCTGCCCGCGAATCGATCAAGTCCACACGCGATCGGCACACACACACTCGGGTCCGGTCCGCCTCGCAGCAGATCGAGTGACAATGCAGCAATATATGAACGCTCGTCGTGATAGACAGCTCTGTCAACAAGCCCTGCAAGTCCGCGGAACTCGCGTCGGTCGTGGATCTCGTTCACGATCGAACGCACATCCTGCGCCGGATCGTTGCCGTTGAACATCGACGCGATGAGCCCGGATTCCCACATCGGCGCACACCAGCGCCACGCGTCGATCAACTCGTGGTAGCGTGGCACGTCGCGCACCATCTGTTCGACGATGTGCTGATCGGCTCCCTCGGTTGGGACCGGCATCATCGTCACGATCGAGTGCGCAAGCATCGCGGCAGCCATCGCGGGCGGCTCGCGTGTAGTCAGGTGGTATGGGCTGACGACCAGTTGCATCGGATGAGTTTAGACATGCGCGGGCGATTTGTAACCCTCGGGATGCTTCTCAAACCACTGCCACGCGGATGCAATAATGTCATCGAGGTTCGTGATCGATGCCGACCATCCAAGCTCGTGCTTGATCTTCGCCGGATTCGCATAAAGCTGCGGCGGATCACCCTCACGCCTCGCGCCCTCGGTGATATTCAGGGAAAGCCCGGTCACGCGCTGTGCCGACTCAATCACCTCACGGACAGACATGCCGTTCCCGATGCCAAGGTTGTACGTACGAGCATCGCCAGGCTGCAGCGCGTTCATCACATGGACGTGCGCATCAACCAGATCCTCGACGTGGACATAATCGCGGATGCATGTGCCGTCCGGCGTGTCGTAGTCTGTGCCGAAGATCGTGATCCCATCGCGCAGTCCCTGCATCGCGCGCAGGATGACCGGGATCAGATGTGTTTCGGGTTCGTGGTCCTCGCCGAGCACGCCCGACCGATCACATCCCGCAACATTGAAGTAACGCAGCGCAGCAAACCCGAACGATTCATTTCGCAGTTGCATCGCATGCGCGGCATCGAAGAGCATGTGCTCGACATGCAGCTTTGACATGCCGTATGGATTGATCGGTTTCTGCGGGCATGTCTCTGGAATAGGGATGTTGCTCTCGTCCGGCTCGCCGTACGTTGCGCACGTTGATGAAAAGACAAACTTCTGCACACCTGCTTCTTCGCATGCCTGCAGCAGCGACAACGCGCATGACGTGTTGTTGCGGTAGTACTCCAGCGGCTGTGTCACGCTCTCGCCGACATACGCGAGCGCAGCAAAGTGCATCACTGCTTCGATGTTGCGTTCTTTCAGCGTGCTCAGCATCCGCTGACGGTCTCCGGTGTCAGCATGAACGAAGCACAGTGAGTCTCCGTACTGATTCGCGAGCAGATCGATCGGCTCACGATGCCCTCGATACAGGTTGTCAACAACAGTGACCTCGTGCCCATCGCGCAGCAACCGCTGCGTCGCGTGAGACCCGATATACCCAGCACCACCTGTCACCATCACTCGCATCAGACTCTCCCTGCTCAATCTCTCAATCAACACATCAGAAGTTCAGTGGTGCGACAACGCACGATATGCAAAGTATGCACCAGCCAGCAGCACACCCGCAACGATGCACGCCAGGTTGAAATACTTCTCGATCAACGGCTTTGCTTTCGGCCCGACAAGCCAAACCAGACCCGCGCCAGCAAAGAAACGCATCCCGCGCCCGACAATGCACGCTCCAATGAAGATTGGGATGTTCATCGATGCGCTGCCCGCAACGATTGTCACCAGTTTGAATGGGATCGGCGTGAGTGCTGCGATAAACACATACAGATCGCCGTTCTCGGTGAACTTCGCAGCGAGTTCATCCACACCCTCCTGCGTCACCTTCGGGATCAGTCTGATCGCAAGCTCGATCCCGAACACACCGATCGCGTATCCCAGCAATGCGCCGAGCACGCTCCCCACTGTTGTCACCAGCGCGTACCAGAACGCCTTTGCGCGATTTCCAAGCGCCATCGGAAGCAGCAGCACGTCGGGCGGAATTGGGAAGAAACTCGACTCTGCAAAGCTCAGCCAAAAGAGCACAAGCGTCGCCTTTGGATGCTCCGCAAATGACACCATCCAGTCGTACAGACGACGATGCAGCGCCCACTTTGGCACGGGGCTGATCTGTGCCGACTCAGGAATCGGCTCATGCACTGGGGCTGGTGTGTCGATCGCATCGGTCATGGGGTAGTTATCGCCTCATTTGGAGTCGTGTCTGCACGGGAATACGCCCAGCCACCCATCTTTGGTTCGCCGCTATGACGCCAGCGAAGCAGAAACGCAATGCCTATGCCCACCATTAGAACACTCAGCCACTGTCCACGACTCAAGCCCGCGATGCGCTGCGTTACAAGATGAGAATCAGGAAGCCGCCAGAACTCTGTCACAACACGCAGCACGCCATACGTGATCATAAACCAGCAGCCGATGATGCCAGGGAGTCGTGGCTTTCTGGCAATGATCCATAACACAGTTGCCAGCACAACCCCTTCAGCCAAGGCTTGGTATAACTGTGAAGGATGTCTTGCGTTGAGAATCTGTGCGAACTTCTCGGCCATGCCTGGTACACCCTCGTGCAACATCGAGACTGCACGCTCATACCCGATGCCGGGTGACTCGTTCCCCTGCGCAAACTGCTGACCAAACTGGAGCATTGCGACCTGCTGGTCTTCGCTCAGTTCCTTGAACCGTTCAGAAAACTCCTGCGGAAACCGAACCGCCCACCACGGTGCGGACTCCCCTGGGCCAGCAACAACCCTACCCAGAAGTTCGCCATTCACAAAGTTCGCAAGTCTGCCGAAAAACAATCCAAACGGACACAGCAGCGCAAACGTGTCGAGCACATGCCTGAGAGGACACGCGCCAGCTCGTGAAATATTGCCTTCATTGTCCGAAACCTTCCACCCTCTCGATACCAGCCACGCACCCACAATCGCGCCGATGATGCCTCCGTGGCTCGCCATACCACCCTGCGTTGTGTCAAACACGCCCCAGAACGGAAAACTGGACGAGAAGTCATTGAGAAGCCCCGGCTGGTAAAAGAGCACGTATCCAAGGCGCCCACCCACAACTGTGATAATTGCTGTAAGCAGGATCGCATCCGCAGTCCTCGCAGCAGGCACTGCGCATGCGCCGCGCTTTGAAAGCCATCGCATGAAGAGCCACGCAACAAAGAACCCGAGCGCATACGACAGACCGTACCAGCGCACAGCAAGCCTGCCAGAGATCGGCAAGATCACAGGGTCCAGATTGTGGACCCAGTCCGCCAGCGTCACCGTGATTGTGTTCATGCGGCTGGTATTCCAAAGAAGTTGTGTGTGTTTCTATTGATCTGATCATGAAATGAATCAAAGTCCTGCCCACGAATCTCTGCAAGAAATCGCGCAGTCAACGAGGTCATCCACGGCTCACACGGGCGCACACCCCGCTTTGGCTCGGGAGAGAGAAATGGCGCATCTGTCTCGACCATGATTCGATCGCTCGGCACAAGCTTCGCAGCTTCAGCTACTTCGCGTGCATTCTTGTACGTCACAACGCCGGTAAATGACACTGATGCACCAAAGTCCAGAACTCTGCGCACATCCTCGGGTGATCCAGTAAAGCAATGGAACACAAACTTGTCCGCAGCAAGCAAACTGCTCCTGAGGATTGGGATCAGGTCGTTGAAGGCTTTTCGACAATGGATCACGATCGGCAAATCGAGTGGGCATGATGTATCGTTCTTCCATGACTCGATATGCGCCAACTGCTCATGCAGAACGGTGTGCTGTATGTCTCTCAGTGGCTCGTCATAATGATTGTCAAGCCCAAGTTCACCCCATCCGACACACTTCTCATGCATTCCGACAGTTCGCATTTGTTCCCAGTTGTGCGGTCCCTCGTCGCTATAAAGCGGATGCACACCCGCTGTACACCAGACTCGCTCGTGCTGTTTTGCGATCTCAAGTGCGTTGACGCAATCAACGGTGGTCGTTGAGATAGAGATCATGCCTGTCACAACGTGCTCATTCGCGACGGATAGAACCTCATCGACTCGTGACGAGAACTCGGGGAATGTGAGATGGCAGTGTGTATCGATCACAGCCAAGCGTAGGCCTGACGACTGATTTTTCGACACGCCGCCAAGTCACATAGAGGTCTACTGACAAAGAAAAACCCGCTCGGATGAGCGGGTGACGTGTGAGCAATCTCGCGTGCAGATCAGTTGCTCAGATCGATCTTCTTCGGATACGCCGAAGCCACAAACCGAATAACATTCGCAGTCAGGCCACTGGTGATAGAACCATCCTGATAATCATTCGGCTCGACGGTGATATCGACTGTGGCCTTCTTCAGGCGCGGCCCTACATCGTAATCGAGAATGAAAGTCGCATCCTGCACCCCGCGAAGGATCGGCTGAACGATTGGGGTCTGCGCGACTCCGGAAACAAACGGCATAATTGTCAGCTGAAGCATGTCCGTGCCGTTGGTGCTGGTGTCGTCCTCGACCTGCTCAATTCGAACCACCGTCATGTTGCCAGCGCCGTCATTTTCGGCGACGAACTCAATGGAATCACTAATGACAGGATTCTGCGTCGGGTCGAGCGGATTGGTTGGGTACGGCCCAAAGTCGGTCCCAGTGCGAATCAGTGAAGTGATTCGATGCATAACGATACGAGAAACAACATGCGATGATGCCGAGTCTGTTGTCACCTGATAACTCTTAAAACAGGTATCAAGCGCAACAGTCGATGCTGCCAGCAATGCGCCACTGATTGCAATTGCAACCAGCATCTCAACCACACTGAACGCACGACGCACAACCTGATGTTTGCGGCGATGTGTACTCATTGCAGCTTCCCTTCATGATATGAGCTTGCCTGCGAACTGATGGTGATCGGCAGCATGATGCCGTCGGGCAGTTCCATTGCAGGGTTAAACTTGATCTGCACACTGCCATACCCGTAGAACGGAATGGGTGTCGCACCGGCAGCAAGTTGAGCCGCTGTGGGTGTTTCATCGTGCGGCAGATCCGGAAGTCCGTCGCCATCAAGATCCCAGCCGGTAATCTTCACGCCGCCAACTTCCGTCAGGTCCTGCGGATCAAGCGACTCCAGATCGCCATCGTCAGGTCCAAAGTACCCGAGGGTCACATTAAATCCTGCTGTGTTACCAACCGGATTGCCCTGCGGATCGACCAGTGGCCCCTCGCCAAGCACCGGCTTGAATGTCATCAACAGTGCTCCATCGATGCTCGCATTCCCTCGAATATCCAGGATACCTGCGATGATCGCACCCTTCAGGCGCACATCCTGCTCAGGCGGACTGTTAAAGCTGCCAATATCAACTGAGTAGTTCGGCAGCATCATGGAACTCTTCGCGATGGCTGCAAGATCCGCCGTATCAGGAATGTAAACTGGGTTTGATGCCAGTGTTTCATCAGGATGCTCTGACACAAACTTCGTCGCACCTGTAAACTGCATCTTGTTGCGGGGATGCGTGTACTCGGCAGACGCATCGCTCACAATCGACCCGATGAACAGGCAGTCGTGGAAACGAATGTTGTTCGAATACTCCTTCGTGTTAATCACACGCTTGCCACTAATAATCAGTGGATCTGGCAGATCACTCCAGTTCAGCGGACGACCGTTTTTCGCAAAGTCGGCCTTATCCAGTGCGTTCGTAAACCCGTCGACGGGGACACTCACGTCCTGATACGGGGGCAGTGCGCTCGCAGGCAGAATGTCGTCAGGGTACTCGGTTGAACTTGTAATCAGCATTCTATCGGCAGGCTTTGGCTTGCCCGATGACGAATCAAGCGTCATACGACCATACAGGTTCCACACCGGGTGGGAGTTGTCTTCGTGCGATCGAACATAGCACACGCCAACAAATGTACAGTTCTTGAAGAGCCCGTTGACACCCATCGGGACTTCAACATCGCGGAACACCATGTTCTCGAATACCGGCCTGTAGTACCAGTCCGAATAGGCTGGCGCATTGAACGGCATTTTCTCGAAGTACGCTGTGCTCCAGTTGTCTGGAAGGTTATCACCATCGGTGTCGGGATCGACACGGTAGTACTTCACCGTACCAGCGCCGGATTCAACATATGTTGCAAGTGCAGCAACAGATGTCCCAAGATTCGCTGCGACCTGATCCCAGAACGGATCGCCGTTACTCACGGCTGTGACGAGTTCGCTCTGCGCGACATCAAAGTCATCCGCGGTCAGTTCAACAAGTTTCTGGTCGGGCAGCGCAAACTGCAGCGGCGTGCCGTCGCCCTTGGGCCTGATAGACCCCTGCATGATGTCGTGTAGATCTCCCTGCTCGGATGTCCAGTCGGACTCTGTCACGCGCAGCTGAACGCTGCCATTCACCTTAGCATAGAGATCCCTTACGTCGAGCACGCCATCGCGATATCCAAGCACGTGATCCGGATACGTATCCTTTATTGCGTCATAGTCGTACAGCGTTTCAGTTTCCGGGTCGAATCGTCCGTTGTTATTCTCATCGTCGTATCCATAGATCCCGTTCTTATTTCGATCAGGGTTTGCTGAGTCAATGAGCAGGGACAGATCCTCATCAAGTGGATCGCCGCTGCCATCAACAAACTCGGCTGTCAACGCTTCATATGGTCCACCCTCGCGAAGCTCGTCGGACAGCGCAACCATTCCATCGTCATTAGCATCAAATGCCGCAAGGAACAGATCAAAGTCGTCAACATATCCATCGCCGGTTTTGTCAGCGAAGACCTTGTCAACGATGCCGTCCGGCGGATCATCTGTGTCAACACCCAGACCCAAACCCTCTTCCGGATGGGTGACGCGCAGACGGTTGTCGCCGTCCACATCATGGGCCTTGAGGTTCTGTGTCAACCACTCCAGATCCTGGTCCAGCGCAGCTGTAAGGTACTGGAAGTCCGAGCGAATCCGCACGGGATCACCGTTCACAGCACCAACATCTTCGAATGTCGTCGCAATGTCACCATCGATCATGACGTTCTTGCCGACCATGACACGACTCGGACTCACGATAGCGCTGCTGATCGTCTTGACAAGTACAAAGTCCTTTGTGAGTGTTCTGGAAACCGGAAGACCGTTTCGCGTCACTCCAAAGTCATATCCGGTAGACACAATTCGGATTGTTTTGCCGTCCGCAAGCGGAGCATATGTAATTTGAAATGCAGCGCCGGTTGTCTGGCTTCCACCAACGTCGTCTTCAAGCGATATCGCCGGTGTCACGATCCAATCTGTCGCACCATACGTCGATGACGATAATCCGGATGGTATGTTGCCACGTGTCGGTGATGTCACACCGCCCACTGTGATTGTGTTGGCATCCAGACTGTGCATGTACATCAGCGCGTCGGATACATTTGTTGGCACTGTGCCATCGAACATGGCAGCAATGCTCGCGGTCGCAACCGATGACGGTGTTCCAGACCACAACGCAATACCGATGGTGTTATCGATGTTTCCCTTGTTTATGGAAACCCGGCTCGCTGCATACGCGAGACGCATTTCACCAACACCAAGCCCTGTTTCCGCTGCTCCCATAGCCCCCATGACATAGAGATGCGTGGAAGCGGTGCGCAGATTCCCCTGGCTCGCGATTGCCATCGCAACACTGAGGGAACTGAACAGGATGAGGAACATCATCGCGAGCACAGATACAATACCGCGACGCGAGCCAGCAGCTTGGCGAAGTCGTGTCACACGAGTATTGCGAATGAATCCAAGTCGTTGCAACATACCCACAACACTCCCAGCTGAACCGTTGCCCCACTCAACTCAACCTGCCAGATCCACAATCATGATTACTCGGGCGATGCACCAGTCGCAGGTATCTCAGAATACCTGCGATCAGCTGGCACTACCCATCGCACCTTTCCTACTTCCATTGGCGTTGTCGATCCCGGTGCCTGATAAAACACCCTGACGGTCACACGCAGTGGGAACCCATCAACGGATGTTCCCGGTGTAGTGCCGACAGCCGGTTCGTAGTATCCATTTGCCAGAACCTCATCAAACCGGAAATGTCGCACTTTCTCAACTGTGACTGACTGTGTCCATCCTTCAATTGGCACAACGGAACCGTTGTTCATGACAACCTGTCCGCCTGCACTGATTTCTGGAATCACATTTCCTGTTGCATCAACCGGCCCCGAGAATGTGCCGGTAGCACCAAACGAAACACCTGAGAAATCATCGATATCGTCAAGATCAGTGACGGATGTTTCATTCGCTTCCCGTCCCCATCCAACGAGCGTGCCGCTATTGATATACAACCCGGTAATCGGATCATGTCGCGGCATATTGATTGTGAGTTGGCGTATCTCGTTTGCAAGCATCGTTGCGGTAGCTGAATGGCTCGACCATTGATTCACCTGAGAAAACGCGACCTGCGCTTCAACAACGGCTACGACACCGACACCAATGATGATCGTTGCAAGCGCCGTCTCTATCAGCGTGAATCCCCGACGCCTCGCGCCGCGACGCGCACGCCGGGAGCACATTGGAAACCGGGATCGACCAAGCATACCTCGTACTCCTTGCTGACAGACGGGATATCGCACCCGCCTGTTTCAGCATTGATTACAAATCAGTGATTGACAATCTGGCTCATCTTGAAGATGGGGAGAATGATGGACATAGCGATAAAACCAACCACCGAGCCCATAATCACAATCATGATGGGCTCGATAAGACTGGTCACAGTCTTGATCTGCTCCTTCAGGGTCTTGATGTAATAGGACGAAACCTCATCAAGTACCTCACCGAGCTTACCGGACTCCTCGCCCGCAGTGATCATCTGCACGACAGATTTGGGCAAATGTTTCGCAGTTGTCAGCGGGACACTGATCTTTCGTCCCTGCTTGACACTGGCATACACGGTGCGCCACATCGCCTTAAACACACGATTACCGGAAATATCACCTGTAATCGCAAGCGTATCGAGCATCGGCACACCCGCGTTAATCAACTGACCCATAATCTGAAGTGATCGGCTGATGTACAGCGCTTTGAACATTCCCTTGAGTACTGGTGCTCTCAGCACAAATCGATCCTTCCATGCACCACCCGGTTCTGATTTGAAGATAAACACAAACCCAATGACAACACCAAGCAAGCCACCAACAACGTAGTACCAGTTGTGGATCATGAAGTCCGATGCTGAAAGCAGAAACTTGGTTGACCAGGGAAGCACATCCTCCTTACCTTCGAACACCGCTTCAAACTTCGGCAGCACGAATGTCAGCAGGAAGATGGTTACACCTACAGCCATGGTTGCAATCACACCGGGGTAGATCGACGCACCGATGACCATTTTCCGGGTTTCCTGCTCCTGAGCAATGTACCCGGCGATACGGTCGAGCATGTCCGCAAATGAACCCGCCATTTCAGACGCTCGCACCATATTGATGTACAATGGACCGAACAGCTTGGGATGACGCTGCAACGCCTCAGAGAATGGCTTACCTGACTCAACATCGTTCTTGAGTCCTATCACAACCTTTCGAAATGCGGGATGCTCGATCTGCTCTGCAATGCCATCGAGTGCCGATCGCAGATTAATACCTGCACGCATCATCACCGCGAGCTGGGTAGTAAAGTCCAACACGTGCTTGGTCTTGGGCTTTCCTGCGTTCACCTCGCGGAACTTCTCAAGAAAACCACCGCCGAGTTCCGCTGAGTTCGCCACGCTGACCTGCAGCACATGCCCACCCTGATTGCGCAGGATCTGTGCGACCGTCGCGGTCGAATCAGCGCTCATCACGCCGGTCTGGATCTGACCGTCAGAACTGCGAACCTGATAGCGATAGTTTGGCATGGCGTTCCGTCTCGATCGTGTGTGAAACTCGGCTCTGTCAACAATGCATCAAATATCTTCACGCTGCAAGCAGGCGTTCCAGCTTATCTGGGTATGCTGCCTGTGCGATCGCATCTTCCTTACTAATCATGCCGTTGAAGTACAACTCGGCGATCGACGCGTCAAGCGACGACATGCCGACGTTGCGGCTGGTCTCGATGATGTTCGGAATTTCAAACGTGCGGGCTTCGCGGATCAGGTTGCGAACAGCGGGTGTACAGAGCAGTGTCTCAACCGCTGGCACCATGCCTGGCTTGTCAACACGTGAGAACAGGGTCTGCGAAACAACCGCCTGAAGTGTGTTTGCCAGCATTGAGCGGATCTGATTCTGCTGGCCTGCAGGATACATATCGATGATACGTTCGACCGTCTGCGATGCGTTCACAGTGTGCAGCGTTGAAAGCACAAGGTGACCTGTTTCCGCTGCTGAGATCGCAAGTGCTGTTGTCTCAAGGTCACGCATTTCGCCCACCAGAATGATGTCGGGGTCCTGACGCAGCGAGTGTTTCAGTCCTGAACTGAATGTTGGCATGTCCTGACCAAGCTCGCGCTGCTCGATCACACACTTTGCGCTCTGGAACACGTATTCAACGGGATCTTCCAGAGTGATGATGTGCTTGCGATAACGCTGGTTCATCGCTTCAATCATCGCTGCAAGTGTCGTTGACTTGCCCGAACCTGTATCACCCGTCACGAGCACAAGTCCACGTGGCAGATATGTCAGACGTGCAATAACCTCGGGCAGTGAGAGCTTTGCCAACGGAGGCACTTTGGTTTTGATCATTCGCATGGCCATCGCACACACACCACGCTGCAAGTGGCAGTTCACACGATAGCGGGCAAGTTCTGAAACCTGGTACGAAAAATCGGCATCCTTCATCCGCTCGAACGTATCGATCGCTTCACGAGGAGCCATCTGCTCGAAAAATGCGCGCGCCTGCTCCGGTGAAATCACCGGATAGTCGAGTGGTTTCATGATCTGATGCACACGCATCATCGGCTGTGAGCCGGCGATAAGATGGATGTCAGATGCGTCGGCTTCGTATGCGGCCTTGAGGATTTCATGCAGGTCCACGTTGCATCTCCGGGTCCGGTGTGAGGCAGCATGTGATGATCGCTCCGTTGCGACTACCACACATCTGCGCGCTCAATATCGGTATCGACCCCAAGGACGGGAGGGTTAAGCCGGGTTTGCCGTTGAATACTGCAATAACACGACCTGTGCGCATCTGAAGCCCCGAGAACATACACACAGGATGTTCTGGGCCGAGAACAAGGAACGTTAGAGGTTGTGTTCTTCGACGAGGCGTTCTCGGGCCTGCACTGCCATTGCGTCACACCGTTCGTTTTCAGGATGCTCGTTGTGGCCCTTGATCCAATGGAATCGAATGAGATGCGTCGACTTGAGTGTGTCGAGTCGCTCCCACAAATCCTTGTTCTTGACAGGTTGCTTTGAAGAAGTCCGCCAGCCGCGTTTCTTCCAGTTCGCCATCCACTCCTCAAGACCCTTGAGCACATATTGAGAGTCCGAATACAGATCAACCTCTGACGGAATCTTCAGTTGCTGCAACCCCTCAATCACAGCCTGCAACTCCATGCGGTTGTTTGTCGTTTCAAGTTCTGCTCCAGCACCCTCGATCTCTTTGCCGGATGCCGGGTGCTGAAGCACAAACGCCCATCCCCCTGGACCAGGATTCCCAGAGCACGCCCCATCCGTGTAGAGCAGCACGTGTGGCAACGCCAGTGATCGGGTGTTTGTATCGTGTTCGCTGGGTGATGTTTCATCAGAAGCCATGAGGCCGATACTAGATCGGGGAGTTCGATCCGGCATGCAATACCGTGCGGATATGCAACAGACACCGCACGAATCGCAATAATCATTCCGGTACATCGTTGGATCCTGAAATGCGCCGCTGATCACCGAAACGACGAGGCAGCAATGGCAAAACCACCACAGGACGACACCTTCTTTGGGTCGATGAAGACGATCTCAAAGGAAGACTTTGGCTACATGCAGGCCCGTCATCTGCTGAACCGCGCAGGATTCGGCGGCTCACCACGCCAGATCAGCATGCTCGCCGCCATGGGTCCTGAAGCAGCAGTCGATACTCTCATTAACTTTGAAAAGACATCTGTCGAACCCATTGAGGAAGATCTGTTCGACAAAGACATCATGCGTCCGCCGAATCCTGAGGAGCAGGAGATCGTCACTCGGGCACGTCGGGCTGGTGACGAAACAACACTCGCTCGGATTCGAGCTGAGCAGCAATCACGCCAGCGACGGGATCGAGCGCAGATCCGCGCGATCCAGACGTGGTGGTTAACGCGCATGATTGAATCGCCACGACCACTCGAAGAGAAAATGACACTCTTCTGGCACGGGCACTTCGCGACAAGCTATCGCACGATCGAGAACTCCTATCACATGTTCCTGCAGAACCAGACGTTCCGATCGCATGCACTGGGAAACTTCGGCGATCTGCTCTTCGCTGTCATCCGAGATCCTGCAATGATCGCGTATCTCGATAACAACGACTCGCGTAAGGGCAGGCCAAACGAGAACCTCGCACGAGAGCTGATGGAACTGTTCAGTCTCGGCGTTGGTAACTACAACGAAAATGACATCAAGGAAGGTGCTCGCGCACTCACAGGATACACGTTTGAGGACGACAAGTTTGTCTTTCGACGTGAGAATCATGATGACGGTTCAAAGACCATCCTTGGAAAGAGAGGCACACTTGATGGTGACGATTTCGTCATTGCAATTCTGCAGAAGCGTGCCTGCGCAGACTTCATGACACGAAAACTCTACCGCTACTTTGTTGCCGACCTGCCTGAGGATGCCTCAGAAATACCCGCAAAGGGAAAGACCTATTTGAATCGGATCAGCAGTTCCATGCTCTCGGGCAAGTACGAGATCAAGGCAGTGCTTCAGCGGTTATTCCTCAGCGAGCATTTCTACAGCTCAGCTGTGATGAATGAGCAGATCAAGTCACCGGTGCAACTCATCGTTGGATCTGTTCGCTCCATGAATACACCAACCCGTGATCTTTCCATCCTCCTCGACGCGCTCGATCTCATGGGCCAGCACATCATGTATCCGCCAAGCGTCGCAGGTTGGGACGGCGGAAGATCGTGGATCAACACGTCCACCATGTTCGTGCGCCAGAACATTCTCAGCTTCCTGCTGACAGGTAGAACGACGCGCGGATACGACCCAACCGCACGCACAGAAAAGTTTGACCCGATGCCGCTGCTGGAAGAACTCGCAAGCGCCGGCGGCGACAAGGATGTCTCCCGTGTCATCGAGTATCTGCTGCGATTCACTATCGGCTCGGCACCATTACACGCGCAGGACGCGCTGCAATCCCTCGCAAAGCAATCTGGTGGAACTGTGACACCCGATATCGTCACAGCCCTTCTGCTGCTGATCAGTGCGATGCCGGAGTACCAGTTGTGTTAATCAAGTACAGTGTCTCGCGCCCGTGTGCTGTATGGAGCAAACCATGGAACTGAACGAACGACCGCAATTTACCCGCCGTCAGATGCTTGGGCAGAGTCTGACACTCGCATCTGCGTCACTCTTTGTGCCACAGTTCATTCAGGCTGCTGCTGCACGCATCCCGCAGACGTCGCTTGCGCTCAGTTCGCTGGCTGGAGTTGATCAGGATCACGTGTTAGTTGTGCTGCAACTCTCAGGCGGTAATGATGGTCTGAACACCGTGGTGCCGTTTGCAATGGACGATTATTACAAGGCTCGACCTGGTATCGGTATCTCGCGCGATGCAGCACTGAGGCTGGCAAAGAACGATGACCTTGGCCTGCACCCAGCAATGACCGGCATCAAGTCCCTCTACGACGAAGGACTCTGCTCCATCGTGCAGGGTGTTGGGTATCCAAACCCCAATCGGTCACACTTCAAATCGATGGACATTTGGCACACCGCGGACACATCGGGTACTGGAACAGGCTGGCTGGGCAGGTATTTCGATTCCGAATGTGTCGGCTCAGGCGCTGGCGAATCGGGTACCGCAGAATCACCCCACACAGCGCAGGGACAACCCGGCATCGCAATCGGTCGCGACGCCCCACTTGCCATGCAGGGGCGCAAGCTCAAACCCATTGCATTCGAATCTCCCGATCTGTTCCGCTGGACCGGCAAGGATGTGCATGAATCGCTCGAAATGCCATATGAAGCGCTCAACGCTGGGCACGGCACGCAAGATGTGGAGGACCACTCGAATGCTGCGTTCCTGATGCGTACCGCGGTCGATGCACAGATATCAAGCGACCTTATTCGTAAAGCAGTCGCGCGCCAGCCGGAAACACAATATCCTCGCACAGACATCGGGCGACAGCTTGCAATGGTCAGTTCCATGATCCGTGCAGGACTCCCGACGCGCGTGTACTACGTGACACACGGCGGGTTTGACACCCATGCAGGCCAAGGCGGAGCAAACGGGAACCATGCGAACCTGCTCAGGCAGTTCTCTGACGCTGTGAGCACGTTCTATGCCGACCTGATCAAGTCCGGGCTCTCGGAACGTGTGCTCACCATGTGCTTCAGTGAGTTCGGCAGACGTGTACGCCAGAATGCGTCCGGTGGCACCGATCACGGCACGGCTGCTCCGATGTTCATGTTCGGACCAATGGTCAAACCCGGCGCATACGGAACACATCCATCGCTCGTTGATCTTGACCAGGGCGATCTCAAGTTCCACACCGACTTCCGCAGCGTGTACGCAGACGTGCTCGAACACTGGCTCAGTGCAGATTCGAATGTGGTGCTCGAGGGCAGATTCAGATCAACAACGATCGTGAAGGGGTGATTGCACAACATCAATAACTGTTCAGCCAGTCGATCAGGTGCCGCGCGTCCATGCCACCCTCAATGCGCTTAACCTCATACCCACCGTTGAGTAGCACAAACGTCGGCATTGCGCGGATGCCCCACTCGCGGGCTTCGTCCGCCTGCTGATCAACATCGACATACAGCGCGTCACCAGTGGTCTCGAGCCAGTCCTGCACTTCCTGCGATCGAAGCGGGCCCGCTTTCATGCGCTTGCAAGGCGGACACCAGCTTGCTGAGAACATCACGAGCAGCGGCTCACCGCGCTCCATCGATTCCATCGCCGCATCTCGCACTGTCATGTTGTGCGCAAACCCAGGCGGAATCCCGTGCGCATTCTCGTTGTTCTCGAAGACACCAGAACGAAACAGGAGGACACCGATAAACACCGCAACGACGAGCAATGGAAACCACATGCCCGAATACCGATGCAGTTTCACCTGATCGTTCGCAAAGTCAGGGGAAGCGTTGGTCATTACTCTACAAACAGCATTTTTTGCACAGATATTTCGTAAAACCAATGAATCAAGCATCGTGCAGGATCAGACTGTATCGATTATGTGGTTTTCATGTACCGGCAAACCTGCTCGGCAATGATCGGAAGCGCCTGACCGGACTTTGCGCGAACCGTGATGTCAACTTCGCGGCTGATTGGCGTTTCATCAAGATTAATTTCAAACACCTTTGCACCGTTCATTCTCGCAACAGACGCAAGCCCTGCTGCAGGATACACCGTTGCACTTGTCCCGATCGATATGAACACATCGCATGTTGCGGAAGCATCGTCAGCACGTGATATTGCATCCTCCGGCAACTGCTCACCAAACCACACAATGCTGGGACGGTACAACCCGCCTGCAGGTGATCGAATCGGCTTTTCTGAAAAATCCAGACTTGTCAGCGGCACCGCATGCCCCGTCTTTGTGCAGTGCCACGTGTGGATTGTGCCGTGCAGTTCGACAACATCTGTACTCCCAGCACGCTGGTGCAATCCGTCGACATTCTGCGTCAGAAGCGTAAACCTCCGACCGTTGCTCTGAAGTTGCTGCTGCAGTTCCGCAAGTGCACCATGTCCGGCATTTGGCTGCGCATCACGAGCACGGCAGAATCGCCACTCATACCAGCTTGTCACGGTTTTCGGATCACGCTCAAACGCGCGCACCGTTGCAAGATCCATCGGCGAGAACCGGCTCCATAACGCCGCTTGTGGATCATCCGCATCTGTTGTATCATCGGAACGGAATGTTGCGAGCCCGCTTTCCGCGCTGATGCCGGCACCGGTCAGCACACAGACACATCGTGCATCTGCAACAGCCCTTGCAATGGTTTCAATAGATCGTTGAAAAGAATCCACGACTCATGCACTCGGTGCAAGACCGCGGACCGGATGATCCTCAATAGCTGTTGGATCCGTCGGTGCTGTCACGACCACTGTGCCCGGCACAGAGCTGTAACGCGAGCCATACAACTGCACCTTTCGGTTCGTTGTCTGCTTGGGCAGCCAGCCCTGCACAAATACAACGAGCGCCATCATGCCCACATTGAGCAGCAGCAACGGCAGCATAGATGTCATATTCAGGTACGCGAAAACGAATGTGAGCACAAAGTGCACCATCGCGATCGGAATCAGCCCCTGCCAGCCGAGCACCATCACCTGGTCATACCGGAAACGCGGGATCGTCCAGCGGATCACCATGACAAAGCAGATGAGCAGCAGCACCTTCGTGAAGTACACACCAAACTTCATCAGGACCGCCAGAAGACCTGTTGATGCTGGATCCAGTTGCGGAATAAACGGCAGGTGGTACCCGCCAAGGAACAATAGCGTAAAGAACGCGCACGACGTAACAATGTGCGAATACTCCGCAAGGAAGAACATCGCAAAGCGCATTGCGGAATACTCGGTATGGTATCCACCGACGAGTTCCTGCTCGGCTTCGGCGTTATCAAACGGTGCGCGATTCGCTTCGGCGAGGATCGCGATAAAGAACAAGATCGCTGTCAGGGGCTGCGCAATCACAAACCAACCCCCATCAACCTGCTGGCGGATGATCTCATTTGGCATGACACTACCAACAACCAGCACAACGCACAGCACACTCAGGCCAAGCGGAATCTCGTATGCAAGCATCTGCGCGGTTGCGCGCAATCCTCCGAGAAACGAGTACTTGTTGTTGCTCGCCCAACCACCAAGCGTAATCCCATACACGCCAAGTGAGGCGACCGAGAGCAGGTACACGATACCAACACCAACCGTCGCGCCAGTGACCTGGACCAGCCCGCCCTCAATGTGCCACTTCAGAATCGGCAGTGTGATGTCCGGCATCAGAAACGTGCCGCCCCAGGGAATCACAATAAACCCAATCATCGCAGGGATGATCGAGAGCATCGGAGCGAGCGTGAACATCACTTTGTCCACGTTTGTTGGTGCGTAGTCCTCCTTGAGGATGAACTTCAACCCGTCGGCAATCGGTTGGAGCAATCCCAGCGGCCCCACGCGGTTCGGCCCAATGCGATCCTGGATGTACGCAGAGATCTTCCGTTCGAGGTAAATCAGGTAGGCAACCGTCCCCAGAATGACATGGATCACCACGGCAATGGTGACGACATTCACGAGCAGTTGTGCGGTGACAAACTCGGGCTGTGGGAGCATGGCCCAGTGTAGGAGCCTGCAAGACGGTCCTGCAAGCGACTGACAGCCCTCAAAGTGCCCTACTGGCGGAAGTTTACCCCCACCTGCCGATATGGTGTTGACAGTCCACGGGTTGTTTGCGCAGGAGGTGCGCAAACTGAAAACTGATGTACCGCACCCACCATAGAGAGAGTAATCCAAACCATGAGGAACAGCACAATGCGATTGACAGCAGCCACGACGTTTGGTGTGTTGGCTCTCAGCGTGTTCAATGCCACCACGCTCTATGCCCAGACACAGAGTGAGGCTGTACCACAGTCACCATCAACTGTGCTCCTCTCGTATGACGGCGAGTTGATGTTCGAGGGAAAACCTCTGACAGGGACTGTGGATCTGCAGTTCGCACTGTTTGATGCTCCAACTGCTGGACAACGGCTTGGCGATGTGCTGCATGTCAACGCTGCATCAATCGTCAGCGGTCGAGTTGCTGTCGATCTGCCGATCGCAACCGAGCATCTTGCAGGTGGTGTGCGGTTCCTGCAGGTCAGCGTTCGCGAAACAGCAACAAGCGGTACTGCTCCAACCTCGTATACCGCGCTCCAGCCTCGCAAGCCGGTGCTCCTCTCACCAATTGGTCTTGTTGTTCAGCAGGCGAACCAGCAACAACAGGGCGCCGACAGACAGAGTGAGAGCGAAGAGCATGACTCATCTCGCCCCGATTCCTTCTCTGCAGATTCACAGAGCACAGTTTCAAATGCATCAACAAGCCTGCCTGAATCCGGCAGCATATTACTCGAAAACGTGACCGATGCTGGTGATTGGCAGATGAATGGTGACATCATCTACTACAACGATGGCCCGGTGGGAATTGGCTTGAGCAACCCCACTCAGGGAAGATTCCAGGTCGAAGCCCCGATCGGGACGGGTATCAGATCAAATGCCCGCGCCGACAACGGCGTCGCGGTGCTTGGAGCAGCAACAGCATCGACGGGGACCACAACTGGTCTTCTCGGATTTGCAAACAGCCCAACCGGAAGAGGTGTGTTTGGTGACGCACTCTCAACAACTGGCTTGAACTACGGCGTATATGGTCACACTCGGAGCAGCGAAGGTCGTGGTATCTTTGGATTCTCGTCAAGTACAACAGGCTCAGGGGCTGGTGTCTGGGGGACAGCCAAAGGTGATGAAGGTCGAGGAGTTTTCGGTGATGCTCTCAGCCAGACCGGCGAAACCTACGGCGGCCTGTTTGTTTCACGCAGTAACGCAGGGAAAGGTGTGTACGGCGAGACGTCCAGCACGACGGGAGTCACCACAGGTATCTTCGGCATCGCACGAAGCTCTGAAGGACGAGCAATCTTTGGAACTGCTTCTTCGCTCACCGGTGTCACTCGCGGTGTGTACGGGCACAGTGCAAGCGACGAGGGCCAGGGTGTGTTCGGTGATGCGACTTCCAACACAGGACAAACCTACGGCGTATTTGGCCATGCGAAGAGTAACGCTGGACGAGGTGTCTTCGGACGCGCTTCGAGCATGTCCGGCACAACATACGGCGTCC
The DNA here is from genome assembly GCA_020639155.1 of Phycisphaeraceae bacterium. NCBI lineage: Bacteria > Pseudomonadati > Planctomycetota > Phycisphaerae > Phycisphaerales > Phycisphaeraceae > Phycisphaeraceae bacterium. The sequence continues at coordinate 409,016 of JACKHF010000002.1, read as the reverse complement.
GAGGCGAGGCATTCTCAACAACAGGGACAGGTGTCTTTGGCGAAGTTACCGCCTCATCAGGCCAGAACTTTGGTGTATTTGGCAAGTCAGCAAGCGCGACAGGCTATGGTGTTTACGGCCAATCAACAGCGACATCCGGGCAGGCAGTCGGCGTGCTTGGTACGACACCCAGCGCATCGGGCCTTGGAATCCTTGGGCGCGCAACCAGCCTGAATGGACTGACATCAGGCGTGTATGGTGAAGCCTATTCGAGCACAGGAATCGGTGTGCAGGGGAAGTCAACCTCGACTGATGGAACAACATCAGGCATTCTTGGAACTGCTGACAGCGATCAGGGAGCTGGTGTCAGAGGTGTTGCAAACAACAACGCGGGATCAACGTACGGGGTATATGGACTCGCCTACAGCACAAGCGGCACCGGTTTGTACGGCGAAGCACAGAGTTCAACAGGCGTCACCAACGGGGTGTACGGCACTTCTGCCAGCACATCCGGTCGAGGCGTGGCTGGCATTGCAACAAGCACAACTGGTTTTAACATCGGCGTGTATGGTCGATCGGACAGCGCCAATGGCTTCGCAGGATACTTTGTCGGCAATGCCTATGTGAGCGGCGATCTCGGTGTTGGAGAGAACGCACCATCAGAGAAACTGCACGTTGACGGAAACGTGATCGCTGATTCATACCGCTTTGTCGAGCCACAACTCCGTGTATTGAACATTGGCGAAGGTGCATTTGTCCCAGCAGACAACAACGACAGAGTCATCTACAACAATGGTGCATACGCGGTCCCCGCAACAACAGACCTGTTAGCCAGCGTCCAGCTGCCCGATGGCGCAACAGTCACAGGATTCGTTGCTCGCATAAACGACTCTGGAGTAACAGATAATCTCGACGTCACACTGCGCAGGTTTAATGGATCCTCATATGACACGCTTGCCTCTGTCAGTTCCACAGGTGCAAGCGGTCTTGCAAACTATACAGACCTGACTATCGCAAATGCTCTCGTTGATAACGAAACCTACTCCTACAGCGTCATTGTGTCTCCCAATACCTCGTGGGATACAACCAACCTGAAGGTCATTCACGTTGTTGTTCGCTACACAATCACTGAGGCACAATAGCTTGCTGCAGTCAAAAGAGAAAAATTAACTCTGCGTCAGGCATCCTGAACGTCTGATATTATCAGAATATTTTCCCCTATGCATCCGTCTGGTGGTTCTGCTAGAATATTGGGTAATGGCTCCCTGCCAACTCGTTGAGGGGCGGGCATGGATGAGGCCAATCATCGCACATCATTTCGTTTGAGGGGAACTGCTATGAGTCGATTCGTCACCACAGCCATGACATGCTCGTTGCTTGCCGGAACATGTGCCTCAACTCTGGCCCAATCCCTGCCGCCATCTGTTGGTGCAGATGCAACCCAGGCAGGATCAACAGTCACACTCGCATACGACGGCGAACTCAGACTCCACGGCGAGCGACTCAACGGTGTTGTTGATCTTCAGTTTGCACTCTTTGATGCAGTATCAGGAGGAAACCAACTCGGCACAACACTCGTGGTGAATGAAGCTTCGATTGTTGACGGGCGTATTGCGATTGATCTCCCAATCGCTGCCCAGCACCTGGCAGGAGGTGTGAAATATCTCCAGATCAGTGTGCGGGAATCAAACAGTGATGCTGAGATGACTATTCTCACTCCCCGCAAGCCGGTGCTGGTTGCCCCTGTCTCAATCGCATCGCACGCATCCGCTGACACCGACGCCGCCAATGCCGATGCTGACCCTGCTGAATCAAACCATACGACCACATTTCAGTCTGGTACAGATTCTCAAGGCACCAACCACCTCTCCTCGCACACTATGACATCCCAGTCTGGTGGTTTTATTGATGGTGGTGTTGGATGGCAGGCCAATGGTGATGTGCTGTTCTACAACAACGGACCAGTTGGCATTGGCACAAATAATCCCACAAATGGACGCTTCGAAGTTATCTACTCCAGTGGATCAAGTATTCGAGGAACTTCCACTGCCGGCAACGGTGTCGGTGTGTTCGGTGCCGCGAACGCCGGTTCAGGGTTTGCTGTCGGCACATACGGCTGGAGTGCGAGCAACGGCGGTCGAGGTGTGTTCGGCGACACAACAGCTGGCACCGGAGCAACTGTTGGTGTCTATGGAAACTCGCGAAGCAATGCAGGCACTGGTGTCTACGGAAACGCGACTAGCGGCACTGGGGTGACATATGGCGGGCAGTTCAGAACCGCAAGCAATGCTGGTCGAGGCGTCTTCGGTGCTGCAACATCAGGCACCGGTGTGACCTACGGCGTGTACGGCTGGACACCAAGCAATGCGGGGCGCGGTGTCTTTGGTGATTCCACAGCAGGCGGGGGTGTGACTTATGGCGTGTTCGGGCACGCGAACAGCACCAGCGGACATGGTGTGTACGGATATGCCGACGGCGATACCGGGACAAACTATGGTGTCAGAGGAAAGACCGACAGCGCAAACGGGTACGGCGGGTACTTTGAGGGCCGTGGTTACTTCAGCGGCAATGTGGGCATCGGTGTTGCAGACCCGCAGGCAGAGCTCCATGTCGCAGGCACAGTCCGTGCAGGCATCTTCGACTTTGTCGAGCCAAAGCTCCAGGTGATCAGCATTGGTTCAAGCGCTTTCATCGGATCTGACTCATCTGCTACTGTTATCCATGACGGCTGGTCGGCATATGTCACAAGTGGAACAGCAACACTTGGCGCACCAGTCGTTCTGCCCGATGGTGCAACAGTCGTTGCCATCGTCGCAGTAATCGAGGATTCATCATCGGTTGCAGATGTTCGAGTCTCCCTTGTCCAGCATGAGGACAACGGCCAAAGCAATGTGATTGCAACGGTTGACTCGACCGGCAGTTCCGGCACAGTCGCATATCAGGACCTCAGCCCAAATACAAACTACAACCTGATTGATAACGAATCCTATCAGTATCAGTTGCATGTGACAGATACGTCAAACTCCAGCATCATCGGGACCAGCAGGCGCATTATTCGCGTGGTTGTGCGATACACAATCAATGAGCTCTGAGCACGGATACTTTAATCGTCGATTGAAGAAAACCCCAATCAAATGACCGGGGTTTTCTCTTTGTTACGTATGTTTGCCCTATTGATTACGCGTGCTGCACGCTTGAGTTCAGCTTCTTGCGGATCACGGTCTGCAGAATGCCGCCGTTGGATGCGTAATCGATCTCAATCGGCGTGTCGATGCGACATAAGCAGGTAAACTCGACCTTCGATCCATCCTCGAGTGTCGCGGTAACATGCACATCGCAGCGCGGTTCAACGGGGTTCGGCAGCGTGATATCGAAAGTCTCATACCCCGTCAGCCCAAGTGTTTCAGCGGTCTGCCCGTCCTTGAACTGCATCGGGAGCACACCCATGAACACGAGGTTGCTTCTGTGGATACGTTCGAAGCTCTCCGCGATCACTGCCTTTACACCGAGCAGCATCGTGCCCTTGGCTGCCCAATCACGACTCGAACCCATGCCGTAGTCCTTGCCAGCAAGCACGATGAGCGGTGTCCCCTCAGCCTTGTAGTTCAGCGACGCGTCATAGATGTACGCAACGCTGCCCTTGCCAACTCTGGTGAAATCACGCGTCCAGCCACCCTCGGGAATCGTGCCGTCTTCGCCGGCCGCAATCCGGTTGCGGATGCGCACGTTCGCGAACGTGCCACGCGTCATCACGCGATCGTTCCCTCGGCGGGAACCGAACGAGTTGAAATCGTGCTTTGGTACACCGTGCTCAATCAGATACTTGCCTGCAGGTGTGACAGGATCGATATTGCCCGCCGGCGAGATGTGGTCCGTCGTCACAGAGTCACCCAAGAGTGCAAGACAGCGCGCACCGCGGATCGGTGTGAGCCCCGGCGCATCAGTCGTCATGCCCGCGAAGAATGGCGGGTTCTGGATGTACGTTGACTTTTCGTCCCATGTATACAGTTCGCTCTTCGACACCGGAACCGCGTTCCACGTATCGTTCTCAGTGAACACACCAGCGTATTTCTCTTCAAACTGCTGGCGAGTCACGCACGAGTCCACAATCGTGCGCACTTCTGCCTGGGTCGGCCAGATGTCCTTCAGATACACATCCTTGCCATCGGGTGTCGTTGCGATCGGATCGTGGATCAGATCGATATCAACCGTACCCGCGATCGAATACGCCACAACCAGCGGCGGCGACGCAAGGAAGTTCGCACGCACCGCGGGATGCACACGGCCCTCGAAGTTGCGATTGCCCGAGAGCACACTCGCAACTGCAAGATCGCCCTCCTTGATTGCCTTCTCGATCTCACCCGGGAGTGGGCCGGAGTTGCCGATGCACGTTGTGCAGCCGTACCCGACCGTGTCGAATCCCATCGCGTCGAGATCCTCGGTCAGATTCGCCTTGTCGTAATACTCCGTCACAACCTTTGAACCGGGCGCAAGACTCGTCTTCACCCATGGCTTGCGCGTGAGTCCGAGCGCACGCGCCTTGCGAGCGACGAGCCCCGCTGCGACCATCACATCCGGGTTCGATGTGTTCGTGCAACTCGTGATCGCAGCGATGACAACCGAGCCGTGCTTCAGTTCCGACGTCAGACCGGGCTGCGCGGGATGGCTCTCCTCGGTATGCACAACCGTTGCGCTTGCGCCAACCTTGGCAGGATCAACACCGAGGCCTTGCGGTCCGACCTTGGCTGTCAATGCACGCTTGAACTCTGTCTGCATATCCGCCAGCAGCACGCGATCCTGCGGACGCTTTGGGCCAGCAAGCGATGGCTGCACCGTCGAAAGATCAAGCTCAAGCACGCTGGCAAACTCGGGCTCCGGCGCGTCAGGTGTCCACCACAAGTGATTCGCACGCGCATACTCCTCGACAAGCTCAACCTGAGCATCGGAGCGGTTCGTCAGCTTCATATAATCGATTGTCACCTTGTCGATCGGGAAGAACCCGATCGTTGCGCCGTACTCCGGTGCCATATTTGCAATGGTCGCACGATCGGGCAACGCAAGGTCAGCCATGCCGGGCCCGAAGAACTCGACAAACTTCTCAACAACACCGTGCTTGCGGAGCATCTGCGTGATGGTCAGCACAAGATCCGTCGCGGTTGTCCCCTCAGGCAGTTTGCCTGTGAGCTTGAACCCGACAACTTCTGGCGTGAGCATGTATACCGGCTGGCCCAGCATGACTGCTTCGGCCTCGATACCGCCCACACCCCAGCCGACAACACCGAGACCGTTGATCATGGTTGTGTGGCTGTCCGTGCCAACAAGCGAATCAGGATACGCAACCGTCTTGCCATCCGCTTCCTTGGTCAGCACACCCTTGGCAAGGTACTCAAGATTCACCTGATGCACGATGCCGGTTGCGGGCGGCACAACCGAGAAGTTACTCAATGACTGCTGTCCCCACTTCAGGAACTCATAGCGTTCGTTGTTGCGCTCGAACTCCTTCTGTGCGTTGATCGTCAGCGCGACGCGCGTCGCAAAGTCGTCCACCTGCACCGAGTGGTCGATCACAAGGTCGCACTGCACATCGGGATTGATCATTGAAGGATCGCCGCCAAGATGTTTCATTGCGTCACGCATCGCAGCAAGATCAACCACGCACGGCACGCCCGTGAAGTCCTGCAGCACGACTCGGCCAGGCATGAATGGGAGTTCCTCAGCCTTCACATTCTTTGGGTCATAGCTGCAGAGCCCGGACACGTCGTCTGATGTGACCGTGTACCCGTCAACATTCCGCAATAGCGATTCGAGCAGTACACGGATCGAATACGGCAGCCGTGCGATCTTCGTCATCCCCTGCTCTTCGAGCGCGCCGAGCCTGAACATGGTGTACTCGCCGTGCTTGGTCTTGAGGGTCGCACGCGAGTTGAACGGGTTTGATGTTGTCATGTCGGGCTCCGGATGCTGAGGCGGGCAGAAAGTGCGTCTGGCAGGTCAATCGACCGAATCCGATCTCACGCTAGACCGCACCCGGGCTGGTGGCAAGAAAACAGGGGTGCCATCCGGGGTTCCACACACGAAAGATACAGAGGACAACCCACAATCTTCATCCGCACAGATTGCGAACATAGACTTGCCCGGAGAATCTCATGCCAGCACCAGCAACAGACACCATCGCATCCGCCCAACTTAATTCACCTTTGGGCATCATCCGAGTCACCGCGCGGACTAACGCCGATGGGACTGCCGGCGTGTCAGAGGTTGCGTTCGACAAGCCCAATGATGATGCACCAGATGGGTCAGATGCTCCAGCACCATTGAAACACATCCTCAATGAAGCGATTGCGCAACTGCATGCATACTTCGCAAGCTCGCGCTCGACGTTTGATCTCCCGCTCGCTGCACACGGCACAGACTTCCAGCACACTGTCTGGCGCGAACTCTGTTCTATCCCTGCAGGCATCACCATCAGTTACGGCGAACTCGCAAAGCGCGTGGGCGGCCCCAACTACTCCCGCGCGGTCGGCGCTGCCAACGGCGCAAATCCGATCGCCATCATTGTGCCCTGCCATCGCGTCATCGACTCGCAGGGCAAGCTCCACGGATACGCGGGCGGACTGGAACGCAAACGATGGCTGATCGATCACGAGCGAGCCATGTGCGGCGCAACACTGTTCGTGTAGTTACGCGATCACAACAAGCGCCGCAGGGAACTCCCACAACACAACATTCGCACGCTCCACACCGGTGATCTCAATCTCCGACTCATCGGTGATCTCCGCGCCATCACCCGGATGGAGTGTCTGGCCGTTCACAGTGACCGAGCCTTCAGCAACATGCAGGTATGCTGCCTTTGCAGTCAGATCATGTGTTACTGTTTCACCGCTGTCGAAGAGCCCCGTGTACATGCGAGCGTCCTGCCCGATCGTGAGAGAATCGCCCTCTCCATCCGGTGAAACACAGAGTTTCAGGGTACTACGACGTTCGCCGTCAGCAAAAGTTCTCTGCTCGTATCGCGGTTCTGTGTTGCGCTGTGCGGGTACAACCCACATCTGCATGAGGCGGAGTTCTTCGTCCTTTAATGCGTTGTACTCGGAGTGCTGCACGCCCGAACCAGCTGACATGAACTGCACATCGCCCGGTTTCATCTGGGATCCGTTGCCCATGGAATCCTTGTGCTCAAGCACGCCGTGGAGCACATACGTGACAATCTCCATGTTGTCGTGCCCGTGACGCGGGAATCCGCGACCTGGCGCAACACGGTCCTGATTCATCACGCGCAACGGCCCGAAGTGGATGTGGTCAGGGTCGTAGTACTCGCCAAACGAGAACGTGTACCGCGCGTCGAGCCACCCGTAGTTTGCCTTGCCTCGCTCGTCCGCTTTTCGTCTCTGGATCATGGTGTCATCCTTTCCTTGTTACTGGTATTTGGATGCACCCTGTTTCGTGATGTGACACTCAACTGCCCGGTGTGTCACCACCGCAGTTGCGCTCAACCGGCACCAGACAGATGAACTCCAATGACGTACCTTGATCCGCACGGAACTGGTGCTCAGAGTCCGCTGGCACATAGAGCACATCACCAGCCTTCAGTGTTCGATCCTCACCGTGGAGCAGCACCGTCCCCGATCCACCAAGGATAATGACCTCGTGCTCGTAATCGTGCTGATGGCGAGGTGTGTTCCCACCCGGCTCAACCTCGAACTTGCGCATCGCAAAGTGTGGTGCGCCATCGTCCCGCCCCACCATGATCGCCATACGAACGCCATTTGCGCCGTCCATCTGGACCGGGTTCATCGTGACCTCGTCAAGATTACGGATATCCATGCTGTGCTCCTTTGCAATGGGACTGTATGTCTCTCGTCATGCCATAGGATTGTCAATGAGCACGCACGAAATCGATCAGGCCGACGTTGTCTTCCACTCAGATCAGGTGACCATCTTTCGGTTTACGCTCGGCCCCTTTGAAACAAACTGTTATGTCGTTGCGCAGAATGCTGGCGATACCCGCCACTGCTCGATCATCGACGCGAGCTTTGAACCCGGCACGATGATCGACTTTGTGAGGTTGCAGGGATTCACGCCGGACGAACTCATCCTGACACACGCGCACATCGACCACATTGCTGGCGTGCGAGACGTTCGTGCTGCATTTGCCAACACCCCGATCCTCATCCACACCGACGAACGGGACTGGCTGACTGATCCACAGTTGAACATGAGCGCAAGCTATGGATTACCCGTCACCACGCCATCGGCAGATCGATTGCTCAACCACAATGACACGCTCGATATCGCTGGCCTGACGTGGGATGTCCGCCATACGCCGGGGCACTCACCCGGAAGTGTCAGCCTGTACAACAAGGACACCGGTGTGTGCATCGCGGGCGATGCGCTCTTTGCAGGATCCATCGGACGCACCGACTTTCCGTCATCAAACCACAACGATCTCATCGACGCGATCACGCGAGAACTCTACACACTCCCGGACGATACGCTTGTGCTACCCGGGCATGGACCAGAAACAACCATCGGCACAGAAAAACACACCAACCCATTCGTCAGAGCATGACTTACCCGGCAGTCGAAGCAGCATCACTCGACATGATCGCAACTGTGATTGCAAGACTCATCACGTTGAACAACATGTGGACAAGTATTGTGTCAAGCACACATCTTCTTCGGGCAAAGGCCAGCCCGCAGGCAACACTCAAAGCAAAGATAGGACCAAGTGCGAAGTACTCTCCGTCAACAACACCAATATGCAGTGAAGTAAAAACAACCGATGTAAACAGGATTGCAAACCAGTTCTGCAACCTTCCGTCGCCGACAACTCTGACTACTCCATCCTGAATACACCCACGGAACAGCAACTCCTCAAAGACAGGAGCACCCAGTCCAGCGCTCACCATGATCAGAAATGAAGTCGCGTTGAGTCCCTCTGAGTTTATCGCACGCAATAACTCGTGCGCCAACTGGCTTGGTTCATGGCCTGTCAACATCTGCCACAATACAGGCAAAATCATCGAAACACCCAGCAGCATGGGAAGGAAAAATACATAGCACAAGACACCCCGGACGACGGACATCCGAAACGACGATCCCCAGAGAACATGCTGCCATGTGTCGTTGCGCGCATACGCGCACACCATGACAAGCCCAACACTCGCACACAGATACGAGCCAATCGATGCAATCTCGCCAGCGCTCTCCTTGCTCTCCATAAAACGCGATGCGACCACGTTGAAGATTGACTGAAGAACAAGAACACAGAAAAACATGGCAAATGCGCCAAACACAAGCACAAACCCCTCCTGCATTCTGAAGGAATCCGGCTTGGTATCAACCTTGTCTGCGTTGTCCCTGGCAAATCGCATCCAATGTTTCGCAACTGCCAGCAACGCAAGCGCAACGAAGACAGCAAGAAAGCACGCCCCCACCCCGAGAGCCTGAGCAACCTCACTCTTGATGCGATCCTCCTGAAGTGCCAGACTTGCGATTTGAATGCAGTTCAATTGAAACTTTCCTTCACCGGCACTGCGGCCCCACAAATCCGGTCCCATAATGTATGAACAAGAATGAGATGGATTTCGTATCGACCCGGACCTTGCTGACTGGTGGATTGCTGTCGGTTCGTCCTATTATCGACAGGGTTCGCATGAGGGCGAAGGAGATTGGGTCCCTGACCCGAAAGAAGATGACGGAATGAGGCAGTGTGCCCATCCTGTCGGTCTGGAGAGAATCGATTTATCCCTGAACTTTTCAACTGGAGTATGAGCATGTCGCTTGCCCGGCACACAGGTGCGCATCACATTTTCTTGACTTCTGTGGCAGCCATTGTCGCAGCCGCTCCCAGCACATCATTCGCTGATCCGGACGCACAAGCTGTCCTGTTGAAGGCTGTCGATGCAATCGGACTGGCACAGTCTCTGCAGTTCACCAGCACGATGGAGAGCGAGATTCCGTTCGGTGGCTCATCCCTGAAACAGTCAGGCAAGAGTGAAATCACCATGAAGCGTGACATCAATGCCGGTCTCCGCTGGCGTGCTCGCCACGAAGGCAGTTCCAAGGCTTCGATGGTTCCTGCGGTCTCCGGTGTGTCTGACGCAACAGTCGAGTTTGAGGTTGTTGATCGCAACGCGTCCGTGCTCTGGATCGATCACGAGCAGAAGAAGGTCATCGAAAAGTTCGCTCGTAGCGCGCGCAGCAGCCAGGTACAGATGGCCAACACCACATGGATGAGCAATCTCAAGCTTGCCGATCCGTTCGAACAGGAACTCGCTGCAACAGATTCGAAAGTCATTGGGCAGGAAACAGTTGGCGGTGTCAAGTGTGATGTTGTCTTTATTGATTATGGGGAGAACAAGGACAAGCGCCGCTGGTACTTTGGCGCCGAGGATCATCTTCCCCGAAAGAAGGAAACTCTCAGCGCCGCCGCAGGCGACGCCAAGGTTGTTGAAACCATCACCATTACAAATCTGAAGCTGAATCCAGAAATCCCCGAAACAGTCTTCAATATCCCCACACCCGAGGGGTACGCGGAAGACATTATCCCGCCGATTGTCGATCGTGCAAGCAACGATCAGAATGTTCTTGGCGGTGCCGGCGATGGCAACGAGCAGGAAGGCCCAGTCCAACCACGCGGTGTGAACACGTTCCCACCACCCGCTTTCGATCTGATGGATCTCAATGGCAAGCAGGTTGCACTTGACCAGATGCAGAACCAGACCATCGTGCTGTACTTCTTCGCATCGTGGAATCCCACTGCGAAGGAAGCAACTGCAGCAGTGCAGGATATTGCAAACAAATACAAGGATCAGCCTGTGAAGGTGATCGGCATGGCTGTGCGAGAGAGGAACGAGGAGAATCTCCGCAAGTTCCTTGCTGCGAACAACATCACATTCCCGGTGGTATATCTCGAAAACGACGGGCTGTTCAAGGCGTATCGCGGCAAGAGCTATCCGCACTTTGCGGTGGTCGGATCGAACAACCAAGTCATCCATACAGCGGAAGGTTTCCGTGCAGACGAGACCATTCCGACCATCCTTGAGAAAGTCGAAATGTCAGTGAAGGGTGAGATTCCCGATGACGTGCAGTTGCCAAGGCCGGCATTGTCGCCTGATGCATTCGATCTTCGTGGTCGCTAAATAAAAACGCGCCAACATGAACAACAAAGAAACAGGGCACGACATCGTGCCCTGTTTCTTTGTAAATCGGTACTGCCCGTTCAGGGGCATCCAGCAGCAAACACATTGCCGTAACAGATATAGTCAAAGATATTCAGAATGCCGTTCCCGTCGCAATCTGCGTATGGATCATTTCCCGCGTATGCGTTCCCAAAGCAGATATAGTCAAAGACATTGAGTGCGCCGCTCCCATCACAGTCTGTAAACCCGCATGTGCGAGTTGCAACAAGCTGAAAATCGTCGTAGTTCATGCTCGGAATACCATCGCTCCCAATAAACGCGATAGCAATATACTTTGATTGAAGATTCGTCGGAAGCACGTTCGGCGTTGTCACCTCCAGCTCGTATGGGAGCATCTGCCCCTCGCTGCTGATTGGCGGGAGCAGCCCCTGTGTCTGCGTAAGTATCTCTCCATTGGACGGAAACACGATCGTCGATAGATCGGGTGCTCCGAGGAGCCAGACATAGATCCCCTCCTGGGTCTCGCCGGTGCCGAACCCCGCAAGGAATGACAGCCTGTAGTGTGTATTTGGCTGAATGAATACAGGGAGCGTCTGCTGCATAGCAACATGATGCAGATTCGCGACATGCATTCCTGTATGCCCGGTCAGGTACGGCTGGCCTGCGCCCACGTCTGGCGAGTTCAAGACACCGGCATAGATCAACGCGGTTGGATTTTGTGGCGGGGGCAGATACGTGCGCCAGCCAGCCACCTCAACCGTGTTCACAAACTGCGGCTGAGCGAAGAAACTCGCACGAGTCCCAACAGACACACCGACTCCACCACAACCGTTGGTCAGCTCGCCCGACGCCAATGGACGGCTGACCTGTTCAAAGCTTGGATTGATAATCGGAAGTTGGGTTTGTGCGTATGCCACACCGCTACCGGCACATATGAATCCCAATCCTCCAGCCAACCTGATCCAGTACAACCTCATGAGCATCCTCCAATGCCTCAGCATATCGCAAGGACCCACATTTCACGACCAAAATCGTGTAACAAGCCCGACACGCTTGACACGTCGGTTTTATTGTCGTATTTTGTTTGGGTATGCAAAGCCCTCTTCCGCAACTTCGCTGGCTGTTCGTGGACATGGATTCATTCTTTGCCTCCATTGAGCAGCATCTCAGGCCGGAGTTCCGCGATCAGCCCGTGGGTGTTGTTCCGGTGAAGAGTGAAGGCACCTGCGTCATCGCAGCCAGCAGACAGGCAAAGGCCTTTGGCGTGAAGACCGGAACACGTGTGCTTGATGCACGCAAACTCTGCCCGGAGATCACTTTTCTCAAAGCACGCCCGGACGTGTACGTGCAGATACACCACGCGGTCGCCAGATCCATCGAGCGATGCGTGCCAATCCACAAGGCGTATTCCATTGACGAATGGGCAATCGAACTCCGAGGCAGCGAGTGCACACCAAGCACCGCACTCGAAGTTGGACGCAACATCAAGCAATCGATTCTCAAAGATTTCAGTCCAGCCATCACATGCTCGGTCGGGATCGCACCAACGCGCCTCCTCGCAAAGATAGCCAGCGATGTTGACAAGCCCAACGGGATCTGCGCACTCCAGTTGCACGATCTCCCCCACCGACTCTCACACCTGAAACCAAAGGACCTGTGCGGCATCGGTCGAGGCATGGCAGACAGGCTTGAACGCAGCGGTGTACACACCATTGAGGAACTGTGGAATCTCAGCAAGCGCGAATCCGTCCACATCTGGAACTCTGTCACGGGTGCGGACTGGTGGACTGGGTTTCACGGCATTGATGAACCCGAGATGCCTACACGCAAGAGTTCCATGACGCACGCGAATGTGCTCGACCCCAAGTTTCGCAACGAACATGGCGCACGGGCAATCCTGACTCGGCTCGTGTGCAGGCTGGGGAGCAGACTCAGACGCGACGGATACGTTGCAGCAACACTCGCTATCAAGGTCTCGTTTCTTGATGGTTCACGATGCAAGGATGCGATCTCACTCGGCTCGGTGCAGGACACACCCGGCTTGCTTGAAGCGCTCTACAGAATGTGGGAGAGAATCGATTTCAATCGGGCGCGCCCCATTCAGGTCTGTGCAACAGTCCATGATCTGACACGCACAACAGAGATCGCAAATATTCTTTTCGAGGATGCGCACAACGCTGTAAAACTCTCCAGCACGATCGACAGCATCAACAACCGATGGGGTTTGTCGTCGATCTACTACTGCTCCATGCACGGGTACTGCCATCAGATGGACGACAAAATCGCGTTCGGGCGCATCCCGGACTCGGCAAAGCCGACGCCGTGGGCCGGAAGCATGCAGCAATCAGGATAACTTCATGGAGAGGAAACCCTCCACTTCTCAATATCCTGCAGGTGATTGCCGATCGGATCTGCGTTGTTCCAACGTTCATACATGTCGACAATCCACTCGCGGTTACGCGCCATCGCACGCAAGACTCTCGCAGATGGGTTTTCAACTGCGTTCATCGCTGTGTCAACCATCAGAAGAAGTTCTTCGGCTTTGTCAAACTCCCCTGTCAAAGCCAGACTATACCCAAGCACGGAAGCTGCAACAACGGATTGCGATGATGATTCACCCTCCTCGCGACAGAATATCTCATGTGCTTCCAATGCGCACTCGTACGCGAGGGTAGATTCGTTTGCCAAAATATACGTTTGTGCCAGGTGCAGCAAGGACGGCGCAACCTGGATATGTTGCTCACCGTAACTCGCCCGCTTGATTGCAATCGCATGCTCTAGTGATCGCACCGCATCGGTGTACCTGCCCTGCACTCGCTGTGAAACTCCAAGATTCATGTATGGCGTACCAAGTGATGCGTGCTCCTCTCCATATGCAGCGACGTACATCGCAACTGCCTTCAGATACATCTCTTCCGCTTTTTCGGCGTTGCCACGAATCGAGTAGATACCGCCAAGGCTGTTGTACACACGTGCAATATCCGGATGATTCTCGGGAAGAAAAGCCTGTCGGATTGCGAGTACCTCTTCGAGCAGCGGTTGAGCAGCATCAACATCTTCTTCGTACATGTACAATATCGCAAGATTATTCATTGTCTGAGCGATATCGAGCCTCGGCTCGCGATGCAACGAACGCTGGATTGCAAGCGCTTCCTCATACGCGCCCTTTGCCTCCTCTGAACGACCTGATCGACGCATAACAGCAGCCAGCGACGTCAACGTGCGTGCAAGGAACTCAGGATGCAGCTGTGGCTCGTCTCGACGCAACTCAATAGCTTGATGAAGGAGCGATTCAGCCTCATCAAGTTCTCGCTGTTCCAGACGAATACTCGCAAGCGAGTGCATCGCACCAGCCGCTCCATACCGGTCTTCCCCATGCACCGTCTCAAAGAGTGAGATGGATTCAGCCAGTAGTTTCTCTGCTCGCTCAAGATTTCCTTTTCTTGCCCACATCCCGCCAAGACTGCAAAGCACAGTTGCACGCTGCGCTGGTGTGCCCTTTGCAACTGTTTCGTACAGTTCCAGTGATCGCTCAAGATGCGTCTGCGAGACATCCAACAGGCCTAGTTCACGGTAGGCTGTTCCAACTGTCTCTCGCACAACCGCCTCAACTCTTGGCTGGTCCTCAAGTTGCCCGGCATCAAGACGTTCGGTGACATCATCGAGAAAATCTGTCAAAGCCACTTCCGGTTTTCCACGCTGACGCGGATCAAGCGACATTAGCACATCGCTCAGGAATCTTGTCGCGCCATTCGCATCATTCATGGCTGCAACAGCCTCGTCGCGCTGGCGCGAAATCTCATAGGCTGCAATCGAAACCGCAACCAGAGTACCCACGAGCGCAAAGAGCGCAACACCAGCAGCAACAAACAGTGCTTTGTTCCGCTGCGCAAGCTTCTGGAGCTGATACATCGTGCTCGCGGGGCGCGCGGTAATCGGCTCGTTCTGCAGGAACCGGTGGATGTCGTCGCGCAGGTCGGACGCAGACTGGTACCGGCGCGATTTGTCCTTCTCGATCGCCTTTGCGCAGATTGTCTCGATGTCGCCGCGCAGCGCTGGATTCACTTTGCCGAGCATCGTCGGCACGTTCTCGCGCACCCGCTGCAACGCGCCCGTCATTGTTGTGTCGGACAGGTCGTACGGCATGCGCCCTGAGAGCAGCTCGTACATGATCACGCCAAGCGCGTGGATGTCGGTGCGCGTGTCCACGTCATCATGCTTCCCGTCGATCTGCTCGGGCGACATGTACCCGATCGTGCCGAGGAGCGCGCCGGCCTGGGTCGCGAGCGTGTGAGAATCCTCATCGACCGATCGAGCCACACCGAAGTCGAGCACCTTCGGTTGACCAGATCCATCAACAAGAATGTTCCCTGGCTTGAGATCGCGATGGATCACGCCGTGCTGATGCGCGTGCTGCACCGCATCGCACATTTTCGCGACCAGCTCAAGTCGTGCGCGCGTGTCGAGACCGTGCAGTTCCGTGTATTTCAGCAACGGCACGCCATCAACATATTCCATCGCGAAGTACGGCCGATCGCCGACGCCATCGTTGTATGTGCCCGCTTCATAGATCTGCGCGATGCCGGCGTGCTGCAAGCGCCCGAGCATCGATGCTTCCAGCTCAAACCTGCGCAGCGCATCGGACGATATGACGCCTGGACGGATAACCTTGAGCGCCACCATGCGCTTCGGATTGCGCTGCTCGGCGAGATACACCGCGCCCATCCCGCCTGCGCCGATGAGGCGATGCACATCATACTGACCGATTGTTTCGGGAATCGCGCCATCCTCGCGCGGCTTCGAGAGAAGCTCGACCGCTGCGGGGGTGATCGGCTCTTCGAGCAGCCCGTGCCTGGACTCGTGATGCCCGAGCAGCCTGTGTACTTCAGCAATGAGACCATCGTCGCCGTTGCACTTGTCCTCAAGGAACGACGTACGCTCATGTCCGCGCATCGATCGCGCAGTCTCAAAGAGTTCAGCCACACGCCTGAAACGCTCCGTCTCGTTCATCAGCGGTCCTCGCTCAGCCGATCCCGCAGCCACGCCCGCGCAAAGTACCAGTCGGCCTCGGCGGTTTTGGGCGAGATCCCTAACTGAGAAGCGGATTCTGCGTAGGAAAGTCCTCCAAAGAATCTCAACTCGACGATTTTCGCCTTTCGTTCATCAAGTTCAGCGAGTTCGTTGAGCGCTTCGTCAAGAGCAAGCAGGTCAACATCGAGTCCGGGGGTGGCAGCGGCGTCCGCAGACAGTGTGATCTTGACCCAGCCGCCGCCGCGTTTTTGTGCACCGCGTGCTCTCGCATGATCAACCAGAATCTGACGCATCGCGTTTGATGCAACCGCGCGAAAGTGCGTGTCACTCTTCCATTTGCCATCGGCGAGCTTGACATACGCCTCGTTCACAAGTGCGGTCGGTTGAAGCGTGTGGTTCATCCTCTCATTGTGCAGATACGACGCAGCGATCCCTCGAAGCGCGGCGTACGCAGACGCAGTGATGCCGCCGTTCGTTGATTCCGCGCTGTCATCCACTGCACTCATTCGCGCAACTCCAAATCGAATGAATAGGAGATCACACCACGATTCTCGCGGTCTTGTTGAGCAGGTGCAAGTGTGCCGCAGGATTTGCAGTAAAAGGAAAGAAAATGAACCGTATTATCACGATGTTTGTTGTGTGTACGTTAGGACTGATTTCGGTTTCGCATGCTCAGACCGACACAACCTTTACTTACCAGGGCGAGCTGAACAAACTCGGCGCGCCTGTCAATGGCGCGTGCGACTTCAGGTTCCAACTCTACGACGCGATGTCGGGTGGCTCGCAGGTCAGCGGGGTAGTGCAGGTATCGCCAGTGAATGTGACTGACGGTAGGTTCAGTGTCAATCTCGATTTCGGCGCCGAGGTATTCGACGGAGCCCAGCGCTGGCTGAGCATCGACGTGAGACAACCGGCTGGCTCAGGCACATACTCGACACTCACCCCACGCCAGCCGATCACACACTCACCATACTCAATCCAGACTCGCGGCATCTTTGTCGATCAGAATAAGAACGTCGGTATCAGGACGGAGAGTCCCGTCGCAAATCTGCACATCGACGGCACCAACTCCAGTGCCGTCGGTTTCGAGATGACTGCACCCGGCGATGCGACGGGGAAGATCCAGATGGGCTCGCCGCGCAGCCACACAGCAATTGCAGGCACTTCCAACAATGGGAAGCGACGCGATATCTGGTTCATGGATCAGGGGCTCGGGTTGTTCACAAGCGCTAACGGCTCATCGCCGTTTGGTGGGACCGGTCTTTTCATCAACGAACAGGGCGAGGTTGGCATCGGAACCATCGATCCTGGGACAAATCTCGATGTTGCTGGTGACGCGATCATTCGCGACAGGCTTGGCGTTGGCAATCCGTCGAGCACGTTTGGCCAGTTAACGATTGCCAACGCTGGCGCGCCGTTCGGTCTCGAGGTCTACTCGTCAAACAGTGCGCTTCCCACGATCTACGCATCCAACTCGAACAGCGGTCCCGCGCTTTGGGCGCTTGGGACAGACGACGCGTCGCTGAATGGTGGTGGCTTGATTATTGCTGGCGCTGAATCCGGCCAGAACATCTCAATCGACCAGAACGAGATCATGGCACGCAACAACGGCGCCGCATCAACGCTGCATCTCAACGCCGAGGGAGGCCAGATCAACATGGGTGCATACGACATCCATCCTGCACTCGCATATGGGAGGGTTGATTCTACCGGACAAATCATAAGTGCTACCCCAAACGTTGTGTCCTCGCAGCGATTGGCTGAGGGTTCCTATGCGATCAAACTTGCAGACGGCGGCAGCCATGCTGACGTGATGCTCGTCACGACGTGGTCAAGCGTCGGGAGTTATCGATGGGATCCGCTGATCGATGCATTCAGGGTGGTCACACGGGACTTTGAGTTCACCGAGACGATAGACGACGACTTCGCCTTTGTGGTGTATCGCCCCTGAAACAAGTGCCACACACATAGACACACATCAATACCAGCAAACTGAAATCGGAGATCCGTGCCATGAGAACGAACACCCTCGCATCACTTATCGCAGTCGCAGCAGCTGCGCATGTCGCGATCGCACAGACCGACACAACCTTTACATACCAGGGAGAACTCAATAAGCTCGGCGCACCGGTCAATGGTGCGTGCGACTTCAGGTTCCAGCTCTACGACGCGATGTCGGGTGGCTCGGCCGTCACATCCAGAGTTACAGTCAGCGACGTTAGTGTGACCGATGGCAGGTTCAATGTCGATCTCGATTTCGGCGCAGAGGTGTTCGATGGTGCAGAGCGCTGGCTGAGCGTTGATGTGAGACAACCAGCAGGCGCAGGCACATACTCGACACTGACGCCACGCCAGCCGATCACACGATCGCCCTACTCAATCCAGACACGCGGCATCTTTGTTGATGGGAACGAGCGCGTCGGCATCGGTACGACTGCACCCGCAGACGAGCTGCACATACAACGCGACGGCGCTGCGCTGCGCATTCAGGACGACGACGATCCGGACAGCTTCTCTATCATGCGTGACACGAAGATGGATCAGATGCAGTTCCAGAAGAATACATCGAGCGGCAACGTTTTCATCGACATTGATGCACGACCACTCGACCAGATCAGCCAGTCGTTTATCCGCTTCTTCCGCTACACCACAACTGCTGGGCTCAAAAGAGCCCAGTTCTATCGAGGCGATGGCACAACAGCAATTTCCGCTGCGATCGGCGTGGACGGCGCCGACAGCTTTGTGCAGAACCACGGCGGGAACTTCGGCATCGGGACAGCAGGGCCGCAAGCAACGCTCGATGTTGCTGGGAACGCAATTGTCCGCGAGCGGCTCGGCGTTGGCAATCCATCAAGCACGTTCGGACAGGTCACCATTGCGGACGACGGCGCACCATTCGCAATCGAGGCGTACTCATCGAACAACGTGCTCCCCTCGATCTACGCATCAAACACAAACAGCGGCCCGGCAGTCTGGGCACTGGGAACGGACGATACTGCACTGAGCGGTGGCGGTTTGATCGTCGCGGGCGCAGAATCGGGCCCAAACATCTCCATCGACCAGAATGAGATCATGGCGCGCAACAACGGCCAGACATCAACGCTCTACATCAACGCGCAAGGCGGCAACATCACAATGGGGCCGAGCCAGATTCACCCCGCGTACGCGTACGGGTACATCGCTCTCGATGGCTCGATCGTATCCGCATCTTCGAACATCGTCTCGGTGCAGAGAACAGCGGTGGGCGCGTATCTCATCACTGTTGACGGAGGGTTTGCTTCGGGCGATATCTGCGTCGCTACAGCCGGGGCAGGATTCAATCTGACAACAGTCGCTGCAGGAAGAGACTTTACCCAGACAGACAAGATGAGAGTCTACGGATACAACGTTTCGAGCGAGGAACCACAGAACACGCCGTTCAACTTCGTTATCTATCGCCCCTGAAAACAGCGTGGATCCCACACATCAACATCAGCAAACAGGTCTCGGAGATCCGTGCCATGAGAACGAACACCATCGCATCACTGATCGCAACAGCAGCGGCTGCGCACGTTGTGTTCGCGCAGACCGACACGACATTCACGTATCAGGGCGAGCTGAACCTGCTCGGCACACCGGTGGATGGCATGTGCGACTTTCGTTTCCAGCTGTTCGAGGCAAACATCGGCGGTGCTTCGCTTACAAAGTCGCTGAGTAAGAGCAATGTTACAGTCGCGAACGGCAGGTTCAGCGTTGATCTTGACTTCGGCCCAGGAGTATTCGATGGTGACCAGCGGTGGCTGAACATCGATGTGCGATATCCCGCAGGATCAGGCACATTCTCGACGCTTTCACCGCGCCAACAGATCACACGATCGCCATACTCAATCCAGACACGCGGGATCTATGTTGATGGCAATGAGCGCGTCGGCATCGGCACAACCGGACCACTCGCACAACTGGATGTAACTACAGAGGCCGCAAGTTCTGGCAACAACACCGCGCGATTCTCTGCCCCCAACCTCGGTCCGCGCTCCAGCTTTATTCATTGGGGCACAACGGGCGACTGGTACATCAGATCGGCGTCGACGAGCGGCACTGTCATCATGCAGAACGATGGTGGCAGCGTCGGGATCGGTACAGCCAGTCCGCGTGTGCCGTTTGACGTTGCATTGCCAGCCAACTTCCAGAAGCGCGTCGGCATCGGAGATCCAGACGTAAATCTTGGCCAGTTGACCATTGCCGATAGGGGAGCCCCGTTCGCGCTCGATGCGTACTCGTCCGGCTTAAACCCCACGATGTTTGTCCGCAACAGCTCGACCGGCCCAGTCCTGTGGGCGGTGGGTGATGGTGACACCGCGCTGAGTGGCGGCGGCCTGATCGTGACAGGCGATGAGGGAGGTTTCAACATATCGATTGATGCAAACGAGATCATGGCGCGCAGAGCGGGCTTTACCGCAACACTGCACCTCAATGCGGAGGGCGGCGACATCAACATGGGATTGCACGATATCCATCCAGCCCTCGCGTACGGAAGGGTGTACGAGGACGGGACATTGCTCAGCGGTTCATCGAACGTGACCTGCGAGCGCACTGATGAGGGCAAGTACACCATCTCTATACAGGGAGGTTTTCAACCCACAAACGACATCCCAATTGTCTCGATGGTTCATCCCTTACCGGGATTCGTGTGGGGCATCGTTGCAACAAACGGCACGATTGAGGTGGGTACATACGACGATGGTGGCAGTGCAGATGACCGCTACTTCTCGTTCGTTGTCTATCGCCCCTGAAACAAGTACCACACACAGAAACAGACACATCAATGTCAACAGACTGAAAAGGAATATCCAGTTATGAAGATCAACACAATCGCATCAGTTATCGCAGTCACAGCAGCTGCGCACGTCGCGATCGCGCAGACAGACACAACATTCACGTATCAGGGTGAGCTCAACAAGCTCGGTGCTCCTGTGAACGACACATGCGACTTCAGGTTCTGGCTCTATGACTCGATCATGGGTGGGAATCAGGTCGGCCCGATGCTTGAGGCAACAAGTGTCTCTGTGACAGACGGACGATTCAGTGTTGATCTGAACTTCGGCGCTGCTGCATTCGATAACAGCGGGCGCTGGCTTGGTGTTGAGGTGCGCCAGCCCTCGGGCACCGGGAGCTACGCTGTGCTCACACCGCGCCAGCCGATCACACGATCACCCTATTCAATCCAGACACGCGGGATCTTCGTTGATTCAAACAAGCACGTCGGCATCGGCACCACAACTCCCGAAGCGCCGCTCCATATTAGGGAAAACTCCGCAGGCGCTGTCACAGCGCAGGCAAACTCGACCGGTGTGTTCGAACGTAACGGCCAGAACTTCATTAGCGTTCTCGCGCCAACATCGTCAGAACGTGGCATTCTCTTTGGTGATCCCTCAAATCTTGCCAACGGCGGTGTTGTGTTCAACAGCCCGTCTGTCCCCAACGGCATGCAGTTCCGCACTGGGGGCAACGTTCCGCAGGTGTATCTCAACGCCGACGGACGACTCGGGATCGGAACATCCACGATGTTCGGCCAGCTCGCGATTGCAGACGAGGGGGCATCGTCCGTATTGAGGCGTACTCATCGAACAATGTGCTCCCCACGATCTATGCATCGAACTCGAACAGCGGCCCGGCAATTTGGGCGCTGGGAACGGACGACACCGCGCTGAGTGGTGGCGGTCTGATTGTCGCGGGGGCAGAATCTGGAGCAAACATCTCGATCGATCAGAACGAGATCATGGCGCGCAACAACGGCCAGACAGCAACACTGTACCTCAACGCCAACGGCGGCAATATCACGATGGGGCCGAACCAGATACATCCCGCGTACGCGTATGGCAAGATACTTGAGAACGGCACCATCGTCTCGGCTTCATCGAATGTCACCGGAGTCACGACAACATCAACGGGTTTTATTGTCCAGATCAGCGGCGGAATCACAGACACAGATATCGCAGTCGCGAGCGACGCGCAGCCCGGTTCCACAGGCGCTCCAGTGGTTGCGCGATGCCAGCGCAGCGGATCAAACCTGCGGATCTACACGTGGAACTCACTCGACAACTGGGAGGGTCGCGACCCGGTCTCTTTCGTTATATACAGGCCGTAAAGACGCGTTGAGGTCTGTCAGCATCCCTCAGCAGTTCATCTCAAGGAGACATCGGTATGAAAAGCCAACTCGCGTTTGTTCTTGCAGTCATCGCAACAGCATCGTGTGCTGTCGCCCAAACAGACACAACATTCACATACCAGGGGCAGTTGAACCAGGCGGGAGCTCCCGCAAGCGGCACGTACAACGTCGACGTGACACTGTGGAGTGCTGCAACAGGCGGCACGCAGATCGGATCGATCATCGGTTTCAACAATCTTGCTGTCATCGATGGTACGTTTGCCGTGCAGCTTGACTTTGGCGCAGAATCGGGCATTGGCGCTGCGCCTCGCTGGCTCGAGATCAGCATCAACGGCACAGAGCTCTCGCCACGACAACTGATCACTGGCGCACCGTTCGCAGCGCAGACCAGAGGCATGCACGTCGATGCGAGCAATCGCGTCGGCATCGGCACCATCACACCCGTCGACGAGGTGCATATACAACACGACGGGGCTGCGCTGCGCATTCAGGACGACGACGATCCGGACAGCTTCTCTATCATGCGTGACACGAAGATGGATCAGATGCAGTTCCAGAAGAATACATCGAGCGGCAACGTTTTCATCGACATTGATGCACGACCACTCGACCAGATCAGCCAGTCGCTCATCCGCTTCTTCCGCTACACTACAACAACAGGGAAAAAACGCGTGCAGTTCTACAGCGGTGATGGCACCACAACGCTCTCGGCTGCGATTGGTGTTGGCGGAGAAGACAGCTACTTCCAACTCGATGGTGGCCGTGTCGGTATTGGAACGCAAACTCCAAGCGCAAAGCTGGAAGTCATAACGCCATCCGATATTGCAGTTGTTGCGCAGGCAGAAGTGTATGGTGTCTCCGGAGAAACAACAGGAGAGAACGGCAGTGGTGTTGTAGGCTTTGCTGACGTGGCGTTTGGACATGGTGTCATTGGCATCACTGGCGGTCCCAGTGGTTCAACAACGTATGCTGTGCGGGGTCACGCAACCAGATCGACCGGATACGACTTCTACGCAACCGGCGCAGGCATCAACTATGGCTCGCCCTCATCCATCCGATGGAAGAACAACATCGAACCCATTGCAGATCCTCTCGGCATGCTCGCACAGATCCGGGGCGTGTACTACGACTGGGACGCTGAGCACGGCGGGCAGCACGACATCGGGTTCATCGGCGAGGAAGTTCGCAAAGTCGTGCCCGAGATCGTCGCACCCGAGCCGGACAGCGAGTATGTCACCGGCATGGACTACGGACGCATGACACCACTCCTCGTCGAAGCCGTCAACGCGCTGCGAGCAGAAAAGGACGCTGAAATTGCTCGACGAGATGAGATCATTTCAAGGCATGAAGCACGCATTGCAGCACTTGAGTCTGTTGTGACAGAACTTCTTGCAGTACAGCGCGGAACGGAAACAAGGAAATAACAAGGTTTCAACGAATTGCGATCGCCATGATGAGCTTTGCATTACCCACGCTCGAACAATCAAACTCAACATTCACATACGCCAAGGCTGGCAGAACCATGCCGATGTCCCTGTTCCTGTACCCTCCACGTTCTGAACCCAGCTTTATTTATCACTCTGCATCCAAAGTAGTTCGAAAGGGCCGTGCGCGCTTGGGCCAGCACTCACGACTGCAGGCTGAAGCTGCGCTATTGCTTCTACCCCACAAGAGTTTGCCCACCATATGCCAAGAAAGCATCACGTGAAAGAAATTCGCAGAATCGGGGTGACAGAACACCAGTTAAACTTTTTAACAACCAAATTTACGACTTTAGCTCGAAATCGCAGATTTCATAGCGCGTGAAAGTTTGAACTCAGTATTTAGCTGACGCTTGAACGACAGACTAAATACGTGTCTTCTCTAAGACCGCCACAACCGTGAAAGTTATGGCGGCAGGAACTGAGCGAGGTTCATGTATGTCGAAAGCAAATCGACCGAGGATCAAACTCATCTCGCTTGCTCACAACGTACCTGTATTTCGATCGGTTGCGAATCACTCACATACTGTCGTTCGCATCCATAGCTCTACAGTATTTGATTCGATGCTGCGAGTGCGATCGCAAGCCAGACACACCCCTTGATTGCAAAGAATACAACCCCTGCAACACCCAATCGCTTCGCTGCGTTTGTACCGTTCATCACGCCGCACCTTCCTTTCTGCCGAACTTCGGCAGGGGGAGAAGGCCGCGAACCTCTTTTCGATATTGCCTGTACGAATCGCCGAATGCTGCGACAAGATCGCGTTCCTCCATCATCACCCCGAAGAAGATGTACCCCGTCACCATCACTGCAAAGAATAAGTGCCCGACGGTCATTGTGGGTGTCGGCCAGATTGCGATGATGAATCCGAGCATCAGCGGATGCCGAACGACTTTGTACATCCAAACGAGACGGAATGGGATCGGGCGATAATCGTTTCCCATCGCGTTCGTCACAACCTGACGAACGCCGAAGAGGTCGAAGTGACTCAGCATGAATGTCGATGCAAATACAAGGACCCAGCCAAACATTGATAAGCCAAAGAGCATGTTCGCAAGGATTGGGTTGCTTACGCTCCAGACAACGCTGGGCACCGGCTGCCAGAGCCAGCACATTGCCAGCAATATCACACTCGCAAAGAGCACGAACGTACTGCGCTCCATTGCGCATGGCACGTACCTGATAAACCATCGCTTGAACCACGGCCGAGCCATGATGGTGTGCTGGACAACGAACAGCAGAAGCATCGCACTATTAATGAGGAGTGAGGGCAGCCACGGCCCAGCAGTACCGGAGTTGATCGTCTTTGGAACAACTGCATCCGAAACAAAGCCAATAGTGTACAGGATCGTTCCGAAGAAAACGAAATACGAGACAAGCCCGAAGATGAGAATGCTGATTCGTGACAGCATCGAGCCTGTTGCCCGCCATTGGATCAGTGCGTGGATCGGACAACTGCCAGCCTCCTTGGGAGTGTGGGCAACAGAAACATTGGTTGGTGCGTGCATTGCGGTCTCCTTTTTCACAGGTGGATGTGAGCCGTCAATCTCGGCTGCATACCTAGTTGCGAAAACCGCGATCACGAGGTGACACGCTCCAGAAAATATTTTGTGTTTCGAGGCTGATTTTTCTTACCCATCAGTTGAAAACCCCGTTTCCAGCTCAGAAAGAGCACTTCGGATACGGATGCACTCCTCGGACTCCTTTCCCTTGGATTCGGAGAAAATTCCTAGCGCCTCGTTGTAGTGCGCTCTCGCATCGTCGACCTGCCCCTGCCTTGCGAGCACCGTCCCGCAAAGCTCAAGACAGTTACCAAGTTTGGGGTCGGTCGCATCGATCGCACTCCGAGCAACGGCGATGTTGTCAAATGCCACGCTCTGGGCATCCTCCAGATGGTCCATTTTGAGAAGCAACTCAGCCAGATTCGAGTTACACTGGATCGTCATGGGGTGCGCCCTTCCGAACACAGTATCAAGTCCGTCACATGCTTGCTGCGCAAGCGCGAGCGCCTGCTCATACTGCTCCTGCCTCATGAGAAAGCTCGCAAAATTGTTCTTGATGATGAGCGAGTACTGGTGCTCATCTCCGAGTGTCCGTGTGGATATCTCAAGCGCTTCTTCAAGCAGTTGTTGTGTTTGCTCTTTCCTGCCTGCAGACTCGAGTGACGATGCGAGATTGACCATGGACACCAGCACACTTGAATGCTCAGGCCCGAGCACCCGCTGCTTCTGTTCGAGTATCTCCTGGTTCATCTCGACAGCTCTGTCAAACTGTTTCAGATCGTGATACACGAGCGCAAGGTTCGTGCGTGTCTTGAGTGTGTTCGGATGATCCGGACCAAGCACATCGATCTGATAATCGAGCACGGTTTCAAACAGTCCCCTTGCACGATCAACCTCGTTTATGCCTCTGAGTGCCATCGCAAGATTGTTCCGTGTCGTCATCGTCTCCTCATGCGCGTCACCAAGCACATTGATGCGCTGCTCCAGAAGCGCCTCGTGCATCTCTATCGCACGATCCGTCTCGCCGAGATAGTTGTACACAGCTGCAAGACTGTTCATGATCGAGAGCGTTTCGGGATGCGCAGGTCCCAACGAGTCGCGAGCATGACCAATCGCATTCTCCAGCACGACTCGCGCGGTATCGTACTGGCTGTCTTCCGCATACGCTGCGCCGAGGGAAGCCATTGCACGTATGGTTAACTCGCTCCGATTTCCCATCGCCTTGGTACCGATGTCGGAAGCAATCGCAAGATGCTCGATCGCCTCATCAAATAAACCAATCGCAGAATAGAGGTTCCCGACAAGCGATCGGACCCTGACTTCTACTTCAGGTGAATCTGTTACTCCCGAACTCAGCCGAGTGCTTGCGCCATCAAGCAACGATCTGAACAGTTCCGTGTCTTGTCCGCGCGCGGTTGAGGGATCAACCCCACCGAGCAGTTGCTCGGTGAACTGGAGCACCTGTTCCTGATTGTGAGACGTTGTCTGGATGCGCTTGTTTGCTCGCGAGAGCGTTCGTGCGTGTCCAATGCTCATCGCAGTAATCGCGATCAGGCTCGCTGCCGCAATCCCGGCAATCGCGGTCGCGGCTCGGTTCCGGGAGACGAACTTTCGTACCTTGTACGTGCGACTCGGTTCACGCGCTTGCACAACACCACCTTCAAGAAATCGGACAGTGTCTTCGTAGAGTGCGTTCGCTGTTGGATACCGGCGATTCCGGTCCTTTTCCATTGCCTTTGCAGTGATCCAGTCAATCTCTCCCTTCAATCCTCGAACAATGTTGGCTCTGCTCGTGCCCTGAGTACGAGCGAGTTCCTGCGCCTGTGCCTCGTCAAGCCCAGCAACGCGGGATGACGGGCGTTCGGGCACAATCTCTCGGATCATGCGCTCGAGCTGCGCGGCACTCGCCGAACGAAACCTCTCCCGATCGAACGGAAGCGTTCCCGTTGTCAACTCATAGAGCAGCACACCCAGCGCGTACACATCTGTGCGTGTGTCGATGTCAACAGATCCCGTTGATGCCTGTTCGGGCGACATGTACTGAGGCGTGCCAACAATCTGTCGCGTGAGTGTCACGCCATCACGTGCTTCAGCACCCTCGAGTGCCTTGGAAATACCAAAGTCAATCACCTTCACATAGGCTCTTCCGTCATACTCGGTGACGAGAATGTTTCCCGGTTTGATGTCACGATGAATCACACCCTTCTGATGCGCGTGCTGAATCGACTGACACACGAGCCCAAATAGTTCGATGCGAGGGTACAAACTAAGCTGCTTTCGATTGCAGTACGCGGTAATAGTCTCACCATCGACGTACTCCATCGCAATGTATGGCTGCCCCGAATCCGTTCTACCCGCGTCGAGCACACGCGCGATCCCGGGATGATCCATACGCGAGAGGAGCACGCGTTCATCCTCGAACCGCTTGAGCACAGATCCTGTGTCCATGCCTGGATTAAGCACTTTCACGGCAACCAGCCGTTCGATCGGCTCTGTCTGTTGGCAGAGATAGACCGTGCCAAACCCGCCTTCACCGATCGGTCGTATCTTCGTGTATGCACCAATGTACGACGAAGATAACCCAGCCGAAACCGATTCAACAGGTGCGGCACTACTCACATCTTTAAGAAAATCACCTGCTTGCGTATGCAGCCGCAGCAGATCCCGTACGCGATCTTTCAGTTCGAGATCGTCTTTGCACACTTCGTCGATGTAGCCGGCACGATCCTTCTCGGGCATCTCAACGAGATCAAGAAATATGGCCTTTGCAGTTTGGTTCGTCATAGCTGTGTGTTTTCGTCAGACAGAAGCTCAAAGAGCCTAGCCCGTGCAAATGTCCACTCACGAATCACCGTGCGTTCAGACACATCCAACGATTTCGCTGTATCTTCAACAGATAAGCCCGCAAACAAGCGAAGAGAAACAACTCTGGATGCCCGCGGATCCTCGCTCTCAAGAACGCGCATCGCATCTTCGAGCGCGAGTATCTCCGCCGGATCCCTATGTTCAGCGAGATCAATGAGACCCAAAGGCAACTTTCTCTGTCCACCCCCACGCTTCTGCGCGTTTTTCCCACGGGCATGATCGATCAGAATGCGGCGCATTGCAAGCGCAGCTGCGTAATAAAAATGTGCTCGGCTCTCCCATGAGAGTGCCTGATTCCCAATCAGATCCATGTAGGCCTCGTGTACCAGTGCTGTCGCTTGGAGTGTGTGATCAGCACGCTCCCGCTTCATGCGAGCCCGTGCAATGTGTTTGAGCTGTGCGTAGACTTCGTCGAGCAGCTCAGCCCCGGACCGAGCGTCGGCATTGTTCAGAAGTTCTGTCACATGGCAGTTCGGATCTTGCATGATGCAATCGTTTTCTGTCCTGTGGCAACAGTCTCTTCCCGGAGTCTCTTTGACACCGATTCTAGGCTCAGATAACTGTCCCTCTTGCTATCAGCATTCTTGCGCACCGATCAGTTCAATAATCCTCGGCATATGCTTTCAGCAGTCTTTGGAAACCGTTGTGACAAACTCGCGGCTGATTTGGTCGACCATCTCCTGAGTCGCTCGTCCTTGGAACAGCACCAGTTACAGACTGTGATCCGTGACAGGCCTAGCACAGATACACGACTTCACCCAACGCACTGCTTCGCTAGCGATGCACTGCTCTCGTCATCGCAAACACAATCAATCATCACACCAGAACTCTCCCACCGATCCACAAATGCGATCCACATGCAAAAAATGCGATCCACATGCAAAGACACTGTCTACTGTTCTGGCAGCACATCGCAATGTTCAAGCGGTCATTTGCTTTGTAAGCGTCGAATCAAACAGTGAAAAGACCAAACTGAGGATTCCGCCGACAGTTCAAAGGCAAAGCCTGTTTCAAACCTACTCTACCCCAAACAGAATATGGTGCAAGTTTTTTAAGCTCTCAAAGCTCAGCTCGATGGACTCGACTTCACGAATGAGGCGAAATCCCATGTGGTGTGTTTTCAAGCACTCGGAATTTGATAACATCACACAGAAATGTGAAGGTACACGTGTGGGCGATAACTGAACTCAATAATCCGTGTATCGCAATAACTTTCAGTTCAACTTGCAGCCTACTTGTTGCAAATATAGCGCCTTTGCGACTATCGACAGTGCCAGTAAGGATGAATCGGGGTGAGAGGATTCGAACCTCCGACCTTTTGACCCCCAGTCAAACGCGCTAACCAAGCTGCGCTACACCCCGGAAATGTGAACCTCTAGGGTATGCCCCAGGGCATCCCACGGCAAAGACTCACTTGGAACTCTGGCCTGCCTGAATCGGTGAGCCCGCAGTGTCCAAGCTTCTTCAGTCAAACCGCGTCGGGCTGATCGAAAGCTCATAATCGTTGATCGTCTGCACATCGTCTGCCGACTTGGTGTGTAGATCGCGGTACTTGTTGATGATCGGCGTGGGATTAGCAAACGCCAGCGACCCGAGCAGGGTGAACTTGTGATCAAGCACAACATTTAGATCGACGGGTGTCTTGCCCTTTGCGTTGCGGGCGTGACCGCCGGGATACATCACCAGCCCCGAGTCGTGGCTCGCTCCATCCGCGTCGGTAATGACCACGCTCGTGGGAATGCCATCGGGGTACCTGTCGTCGTACTCCTTGCCGCCGTGCGCAAACTCAATCTTGTCCATGAGCGTGCGCGTCAGCGAGTTGTTGATCGCCTCGGGTCCGTAGTCCTTCGGCTCAAGCATCAGATCTGTCCAACCAGCCTTGCCCTGTTCGAGCGCCTTGCGGAGCAGCGTCGAAACGATATAGACCATGGAGTGGTCGGCGCTTTGACGCGTGGTCGGATTGCGCTTCGCAGGATCACCAATGATGCCGAACGCGGGCTCGTACGCAACAATCTTGATGTTGCCAATGTTCCCACCGTCCTTCTTTTCCAGCAGCTTTGGTGCCTGATTGAGGAGCGTAATCATCGCTTGCAACGCGCCAGCGGACTGGTGCTCGTACAGACCGAGCTTGAAGTGCATGCCCATGACAGCAAAGTCTGAACCAGCGCGTCCGAGCACAAGATCGAACGGCGACGCGTCCTTCTGTGCAGAGTTCGCTGGTTTGATCGCGTTGCCATTCTTGTCGACCATTTGCGCCATTTGGCCTGGTCCCTCGAACATGCGGAAGATAGCTTCGGGATTACGGAAGATATCGCGTGGGCCGAGAAATCCTGCCATGGAACGCTTCACCGAGAGAATCGCCGCCTCGGTCGAGATAGCAGCGGATGCACCCTTGGAATCGGAGAGTTGCTTGCCCGCGCGAATCGCGCGGAATGGGATGTAGTGCGCAACGCTCATGCCGATTGCGGATTCGATCTGTTCGCGTGTTGCACCAACCATCGCACCAAAGACCGCAGCCGACGCGATGGCGCCATGCACGACGTGATCGATCTTGTACGACTTGAGACTGAACACCTCCGCGAGTCTGCCGCGGATCTCATCAATCGCGAGCATACCTCGAAGTGCAAGTTCGCCGTCCGCACCAAGCATCTGCGCCGCTGCGAGTGCTACTGCGTAGAAGTCGTTGTGTCCGAACTCACCAGCGATGTGCCCGAGTTCCGGGTTGAACCCGAAGTTGGTGCCGTTCGAATCCCACTCGCGTACCGCAGAGCAGTTGGCAACGATCGCCTTCTCGCTCTTGACGCGCATGACCTTGCCGTTGACGATCGAACCGAACGTCGTCGCACCGTGATGCTTTGACTTGCCAAGCCCCTTACCGAGATTCCCCTCCGGCACAGCGTACTGGAAGGCCTCATCACGGAGTACATTGGGAGCGTTGCATCCCAGCGCCAAGGCTGAGAGACCGCAGATCACCGCGTCTGTATGGAACTGATTGATCCGCTCCACGACGGAAGCATCGGGCTCCAACCGCTCGCCAGGACCACCCCAAATGGCCTTGATCGCATAGTCGGCAATACCGAGGGCCTGATTGGTGTCGGCGGGCAGATGAACGTGGGTGTCAGTCGCTGCAGCGGGCATGGGAGCTCCAAACGGGTTTCCAGAACAAAAACCGCCGAGATTCTCGGCTTCTACGGCGTCAGCAACTTTATGCGACGAAGCCGGAAAGTCAGTTCACCCC
Organism: Phycisphaeraceae bacterium; assembly: GCA_020639155.1. Lineage (NCBI taxonomy): Bacteria > Pseudomonadati > Planctomycetota > Phycisphaerae > Phycisphaerales > Phycisphaeraceae > Phycisphaeraceae bacterium. The sequence continues at coordinate 377,627 of JACKHF010000002.1, read as the reverse complement.
GGAGAACATCCTGATCGAGCGGCTGAAAACGGCCGATGATCTGCACGATGAGCCTGCCTGCAACCAGATACGATGCGCATCAATCTGAGCGTGAGTTTGCTGACCGCAATCTGCGGCTGTCAGACCACGCCATTGACGGTGAGTCAGGATCCGTGTCACAGCATCCAGCACAACCTACAAACCCAACCGATGCTGCCCAAGCGGTTGCAAAGGCTCGGAAGCAGCTCAAGCCGATCAGACGGGCGATTGGTTGGGCAGGGATCAGCGGTTGGTCAACGCTGGTCTTCGGGATTCTCTCGGCCCTGATCGGGGGTGCACAGTATTCGGCCGCAGGCACCGCCGTTGGCGTGGGATTGATCATTGCTGGTAGCTTGGAGTTGGTTGGCAGGTCCAAACTGAAAGCACTTTCGGTTGATGCCGTGAAGTTCCTGCTGCTAAGCCAGTTGGCGCTCGCAATCACACTTGTCAGTTATGGCGGGTGGAAGGTTTACGAGGTGGCAGTACACGGCTCACCGGTTGCTCGGGAGATCGAATCCCAGTTTGGCGACGCTGGCGCAGGTGCCGACATTGGCGAGATATATGTCAATATGATCGAGCAGTTCACGTATGTCGCGTACTTCGGTGTGATTGCAATCGGCGTTATCGCGCCCGCTTGGGCTGCTTTTATCTACTACCTGAAGAAGCCCCTCCTGAAGAGACTCAACGCGGAGCATCCACAGTGGGTCCTTGAAGCACTGAAATCATGATTTCAGCCCGGAATCTCAACCTCTGCAGCAGTTTGCTTCACAAAAACCGGGATCTATCGACACCCCAATCGTGACTACGATGTGCCACGACACAATGGCCACGACCACCACTCCCATGACTGAGACGCCACCCGCGACGGACAAGCCGCTGCGGAAGAAATCAAAGCGCAAACTCATCGAACGCCTCGACGCGTTTATCTCCAAGCTCTCGACCCGATCCAACTTCTGGCACCGTGTCTGCTCAATGATCTGGCTTCCCTACGCAGCACGTTCCGGCATCTATATGAAACGCCTTGATCCTCGCACGTTCACCGCCGTGCTCCCATTCAAGCGATTCAACCGGAACTGGTACAACGCGATGGCCGGTGCCGCACTGCTTGGGAACACCGAGATCGCTGGCGGCATGTACGTCTTCGGATTCTGCGGTGCTGACTACACCGTCGTCTGCAAGGAACTCCAGTACAAGTTCCTTCGGCCCTGCTTTGGACCAGCTGTGTACCGAATCGACCCGAAGGACGATATCGAGGCGCTCGTGAAAGCAGGCGGTGAGTTCAATATCGAACTCATCATGAATGTAACGCAAAAGGTCCGCAAGCCCGGCGACCCCGAGAAACGCGTTGGTCGTGCCAAGATCACATTCCACGTCACACCGAAAGCACATCAGCGCGAGCGCGGGCGACTCAAATAGATCTACATGATCAACGTATAGCGAGCCCAATCTCTCACTCTCAAGCAATCCGATTCGGCGGCTCTTTGCCAGCGAGTATTGCATTCACATTCTCGCTCACCATGTCGGTCATCATTTCGCGATACCGAACTTCCGCACTGCCGATATGCGGCGTGAGCGTGACATTATCCAGATCAAGCAGGCCCGGATACACCTCCGGTTCTCGCTCATAGACATCAAGTCCCGCGCCGTAAATACGATTCTCTTTCAGAGCCTGCGCAAGCGCCGCCTCATCGACGATCGGGCCACGAGCAGTATTAATCAATATCGCGTTCGGCTTCATCAGCGACAGTGCCTTGGCATCGATCAGATGCGTTGTGGCTGGTGACAAAGGCACATGCAGACTCACAACATCCGCGTTCCGCAGTCCTTCTTCAAGCGACACGCGCTGAGCGGCAAGTGGCGCGAGCTCAAAGTCCCAATGACGGGATCGTGCAACATACTGCACCCTCATGCCCCAGCCGAGCGAACGCATCGCCACGCCGAACCCGATGCGGCCTGCACCAACAATCAGCAGATTCCGACCAGTCAGATCCGCGCCGCTGAATGCACTCATGGAAAGCGGGCCGTTGTCGGGATATGCCCTGCTTCGCGCATACCGGTCTGCAGGCACAATCCCGCGAGCGACCGCCAGCAGCAGCGCCCAGGCAAGATCAGCAGTCCCCTCGGTCACCGCGTTGGGTGTATTGGTAACAACAACCCCCCGCTGCCTGCAAGCCTCGAGATCGATGTTGTTGAACCCGACCGCAAAGTTACAGACACCCTTGATTTGAGACCCAATCGCGTCAAGCAGATCAGCATCCACGCGATCGTGATACATGGTCACCAGCACACTCGCTCCCGCTGCGAACTGCTTCATGTCTGCCGGTTTGAGCACGCCATCGCCTGCACATCGAACTGTTGCATTCTCGATGGATAGCATTCCGGGCACACTGCGCGTCACAGCAACGAACAGGTCGGCGGAGGTGTTCTGCGTGCTTGTCATTGCGCAAGCCTATGCCGGAAATCGGTACCACGACTGCACACTGCCAACCCCATCAAATGTCGTCTGCCCCCTGTATAACCCGGCAAAAAAGGTGGTTTTTTGTCGGTTTTTCCCAAAAACATCGAAAAATACAGTGTTTTGACTGGACGAGTCGCAAAAAGTGTGTATCTTTGCGGACGTTCATGCCGATCGGTTGAACACAATTGCTGGTGCAATCTGAACGTCGAGGCACCAGAGATCGTGGTCAGCATTATCGGGACAATGATCACGTTCCACTTCCGATGGAGTCGGAACGAGCGACACCAGTGTCAAAGTCAGGGAGACACATCATGGCGAGAAAAACAACCACACGCAAAACAACCCGCAAAGCAGCGACCAAGAAAACCCCCGCGCGCCGTCCAGCCGCCAAGGGAACTTCCAAGCGCAAGCCGACCGCAGCTGCTGCACCCCGCGCAGCAAAGCCCGCAAAGATCACTGCGGCGAGGGACAAGGCGCGTACCAAGAGTGAAATCCTCAATGTGCTCGCTGAGCACGCTGGCGTGACACGCAAGGACGTTGCAACCATCTTCGACACAATGAACGAGATGATCGTTGCAGATCTGCGCAAGGGCGGCTGTGGCAAGTTCACCGTTCCAGGCATGATGAAGGTCATGGTGCAGCGCAAGCCGGCCACCAAGGCACGCAAGGGCATCAATCCATTCACAGGTGAAGAGACCGTCTTTAAGGCAAAGCCAGCCCGCAATGTCGTCAAGATCCGTCCGCTCAAGGGTCTGAAAGACGCTGTCTGAACACACATCACGCAATGTGCATGTCACAGTGTTGCAGCCCGGTCGGAAACGATCGGGCTGTTTTAGTTTGCTGGCATTGCCTCGCCGACATCAATGGATGGTTTCCATCGCAGCCATTCGGGTTTGGGTTCCGACTCAAGTTGAAACACGTAGTTGTGCCCGACTGTCTGTCCAGGCTTTGTCGGGGTTGCAAATGCAATCCCACCAGTCAGCAGCGATTCGAGTGAATCAGATCGCAGACGAACGCCGTTGAACAACCCGATGTCAAGATCAATCCCGGACGCATTCCAGAACTTCGTCGTGTCTGTGATCAAGGGAGCAAAGCGCTCGTCAACTTCGACAGCAATGCGCACGGCTGTCGTGTCGCGCACCAACTCGTATGACGTAATCTGACCAACCTGCACATCCCGGTAGAGCACAGGACCTCCGGGAAGGAGCGATCCCAAACGGTCCGCATCTACAAAGATATGCAGCGCGCTCTCATTGAGGGTAATTGATGGCGCTGCATTGAGACCAACAAACTCGCGAGCAAACTTTGGGTCTGTCCCCGGTTCAACACGGATCAACCGAGGGCCAAGCAACGTCTCTAGCCCGGTGACACCTCGCAGGCTCACCTCAGGTCTCACAATCCAAAATCGTGCATCGGACGTTGCGATGGAACGCGTATCGCGACGAAGCTCAACACGCACAATGATGCCGCTGTTGGCAGGCGCAAGCGTGACCTCCCGCACAATACCAACCCGCACCCCCCGATACATCACAGGATCATCAACCTCAATACCGTGGGCATGGTCGAATGTAATCTCGATGGTCTCACCCTGCTGCCTCCACGCCGAGTATCCCAGCCATACTACAACAAGCATCGCGGCAATCGGTAGCAGCCACGCAATCGACGGTCTCGTCCACTGTTTGGATTCCACAGCCTGAGGCAAAGCATCCGGAGTTTGTTGTTTTGGTTTCGTCATGCGCTGTGGTCCTCGCGCTGCCATATGGTGTGTGGATGGTACACTGCAGAAGCGAGGAGACTGCACACAACAACACTGGCATAGGTGATTGCACCAGCACCAGCCTTCACCTCAATCACGCTTCCAAGTTTCACAGCCGCAACAAGCACTGCAACCAGCAGCACGTCGACCATGCCCCATCGTCCAAGCCATTCCACGACGCGAAACGCGATCGCTCTCGGTCGTGGCCCAGCAAGTGGATGACCGAGTGTCACAAAGAGCATCGCAAGGAGTTTGCCAATCGGAGCGACAATCGAACTGAACAGTACGATGAGTGCGATGCCGGTTTCATTCTCAGCCATTAACTCAACAATGCCGGACCAAATTGTGGAGCTGTGTCGATGACCGAATCGTTCCACCTCCAAAATGGGCAACGACATGGCAGGAATATACAGGAGGAGAGCCGTCACGCAGAGTGCAGCAGCCCACTGGCTTGTCGCATCAGATCGAGGCCGATCGAGTCTGCGTGAGCAACGACAGCATCGCAAGCGGGATGCAAGAGCCGCTGGCGCAGTCTGCACCAGCCCGCACGCGTGGCACGCGCACACACGGGTATCAGCGGAATTGTCAGGCTGCATCTCCATCGATCACCTTACAACGGCTGTGCAACCGTTCAGCCTCCAGTTCCTTGGGGGTCGGATCGGAGGTATTTCACTCTGCTTTGTTAACAGTCGATGTGATCTGCCCATCAGCCAGCACACTCACGATCTGCTCGCCAACATGCACCTTGTCCGAGGACCGCACAATACGACCGGATGTGTCCGTCGTAAGAGAAAAACCACGTGCGAGCAGCCCAGCAACACTGGACTGATGCAGCCTCTGCTCAAGTGACTCCACCCGTCTCGCTTCACGCACAAGTATCGACCGCATACGGCTTTCGAGTCGATGAGCAAGCGTTCTACAATCGGATACAGCGTCACCAATATGATGCTCGACAACTAACTCCATGCGCATCTCTAGTCGCCCGATGCGTTCCCCGATCGCCTCAGGACTTGAACGCTTGTGCGCCTGATGCAATCGAGACTCCAGCTTTGCACATCGAAGAGACCGGGTATGCACAGTCGCATAAATGCATGAGTGCATTCGATCAACAAACGTATTAATACGCCGATGCTCCCAGTCAAGATGATGTGCCACCTGCGATTCGAGACGCTTGTTCAAAAATCCAATCTGGTCTGTCAGGGCATCGCGATCCGGTGACAGCAGCATCGCAGCTTGTGTTGGCGTCGCTGCTCGACGATCGGCAACAAGCTCTGCAATAGTGCCATCCGTCTCGTGCCCAATCGCTGCAACTACGGGGACACCCGCTTCAACGATCGCTCGTGCAACCTCACGATCATTGAAGCACCAAAGATCATCTGCCGATCCACCGCCGCGGGTCACAAGGATCGCATCAATGCCGAGTTCATCTGCACGTGAGGATGCATGTCGAATCTGTCCGATGATCTGCTCGCTCGCACGTTCTCCCTGCACCAGCGTGTCAAACAGATACACACCGATCGCTGGACAACGTTTGTTGAGTGTCACCCGCACGTCAGCAAGTGCAGCTGCGCTGTGGCTGGTTACAACTGCGATGTTTCGCGGGAATACCGGGAGTGTGCGCTTCTGTGATTCATCAAACCATCCAAGCGATCGAAGTTCATCGCACAAGGCTCGAAGCTGAGCTTCTCTCATGCCCCTGCCGACAGGCTGGATCGAATCGACAACAAAGGACACCCGCCCCTGCTTCGCGTAGTACGTTACCTGTCCGAGCACAACCACGTGCTGGCCATCCTCAATCACTCGCCTGCTCCGCTGCACCTTGGATCGGAACATCACGCACGAGAGCGCGGCTTTCTCGTCCTTCAGATCGAAGTACGTATGCGTGCGGACTCGAACGCCACTGATCTCACCCTGAACCGACACCTGGGCTGGAAGGCCTACCTCGATCGCACGCTCGATCCGGCCCGCCAGTTGAGACACAGTCAACGCATCGTTTTCAGGTTGTTCCTGAGCGGGCTTTTCGGGTCCGCGCATGCGGGATGGATCAAACAACGAGCCTTGCATCACTGAATGCTAGCAAAGCAACAATCGGCGTTGCACCAGCCACGCCGATTATGGGTTCATGTATTCTCTGGTTGACAGTTAGACGCGGAATGTTGGGGTTTCGCGCGATACTCCCTCGGGAACGCGGAAGATAGCGCGGGGCTGAATCTTCTCTTTCTCAGCGCCCTTCTTCTCAACCGTGTCCTGCACCGCTGGAGTCACGATCACACCACTTTGAAAAGCCGCATCGCTTGATGCCGTTGTTTCGGGTTCCTCGGTTACACCCGGGTTCGTCACGGTCTTGATGCCACCCACAAACCCGTGGCAACGAAGCCACTCAAGACGCTGGCGTTCAATGTGCTTGCCGAGCAGTGGATGTGCAGGCTCCCACGGACTGATCTCGAACCAATGCACACCGCGACCAACAACAATGGTCTGCTTTGGATCGGCCTTATTGCCATACTGCGCAGCTGCATCGCACACAGACTTTGATAACGGCGCAACATACTGGCAGCACGGGCTGTACCCGTCACAGTTGTGATGCACACGCGCTGTCATGTGGCAGCACGATGAGCGATCCGGACCAACTTTTCCGCCACGAAACGTCTGCACGCCCTGCGCATGCGCGAACATCGCAAGACCGACAACAGCACACACGCCAGCAATCATTTGATTCTTCTTCATACATACACCTCTCTCTACGGCACTGCGCACGTGCCAATACAACCGGCACACACGGAATAACCGTACAAACTGATAATACCAGAAGAACCGGAAATTGCAGCAAAAAACCAATGGATCAGGAGGAGGTTGACGCTTCGTCCTCAGTATTCGGACGACATGGTATTGTCAAAACGAAGTCTGATCCCATGCCTGGCTCTGCAATGACTGATAACTGCCCGCCGTGCGCTTCGACCAGTCGGCGCGATGTTGGAAGACCCAGCCCACTGCCGCCAGACTTGGTCGTAAAGTAAGGTTGAAAAATACGCTTTACCTGCTCTGGCTCAATTCCGGGACCCGTATCAATCACATGGATCTCAGCAACCTCTTCATCGTGATCGCCACGCGCAGGACGTACACGCAGAATCAACTCGTTGGCTCGCCGAGATGTCGCCTCTTGCGATGGCAATCTTGGATACTGCTCCATCGCCTGCGCCGCGTTTAACATCAAATTGAGCACCGCTTGTTTGATATGTCTTGAATCAACATGCGCAACCACAGGCGATGTGTATGGATCTGCACGCAACGTGATACCGAGTTTGGCAGCTTGCGGGTGGAAAAAGTCAACAAGTTCCTCGAGAAGATCATTCAGATTCACCGGCGACTGATCGAGCCTGATCTCTCCAGCATAATCGAGAAAATCCGACAGGATCCCACGCAATCGATCAACCTCACGACCAAGTGAGCCGATCCTTCGAATCAATCGCTGCTTGTCCTCATCAGAAACATTCAGGTCACTGATTGATTCGGTCAGCAACTCCGCGTTAAGACCAATAGTCGACAGCGGATTCTTGATCTCGTGTGCTAGCCCACCAGCCATTGCTCCGAGTTCGGCCATGCGTTCTGCACGCAAGGCACGCCGCTCTGCAAGCCGAACCATGCGGAACTGGCGCAAAACGATCCATCTGGCAGCAAGCGCAGTCACAACCACGCCAACAAGAGCTGAGAACGCAGCAACTGCCCATGTCGGCAATGTTGCAGAAATGATGCCAAGAGTTATGAACACATCACCCATCGCAGGCGAACATAGCAGCGTGGCTTGACAAAGGCGAACCACAGCAGCAGAAGTTATTTAGAAGGTCAACGCGATGGCGTTCGCTGGTGTTGCGGCCGAACCACGACCTCAGGCGAGGAGTCAGTCGCTCCACCGCTGAGCGATACAGCTGTAGCTCGCCATCCCTTTGGTGTGAACTCGGCTTCATACTTGACTTGCGTGCCATCATCAAGTGCCTTGAATCCGTCGCCCTGAATAACGGAGTAATGCACGAAGATATCTTCACCGTTGGGCCCAACAATAAAGCCGAATCCCTTCCGGGAATCGAACCACTTGACAGCGCCTTCTGTATTGAGCCGGTCTCCCGGTACTGGTTGATTGCTCATCGTCAACGTTCCTCCACGAAGGCCGAACGATGTCAGCCCTTTCAACGTTGGTTCCGGCACGAGAGCGGGAACAACGCGCACTAAAGACCCCTCGAACAGACGGGACATTGGTCTGGTATCGGCAGAGTTTATCGGAGCATAACAAAAAGACCGCGCCCAGTGCGACCTGAACGCGGTGAAAAGGACAGAATTGTGAAAAATCCTTAGTGCAGAATGCCAAAAACGGGGGAAAAACCGACAGGCTATGCACATTTATCGAATTTTGACAAACTCTCACTCACCAGAAGCAACGGGTTCAGCCTCCTCCGCCATCGCCTGCTTGATCGAAAGCTTGATGCGACCGGTCGGATCGACATTGATGACCTTCACACGAACCTCATCACCGATCTTCACGATGTCACCAACATTCTTCACATAACCATCGGCGAGTTCAGAGATGTGGCACATACCGTCAGTACCCGGTCCGATCTCTATGAAGGCACCAAAGTCCTTTGTGCTGACAACCTTGCCGCTATAGATCGAACCAACCTTGACCGTGGCGCACATCGCTTCGATCGCAGCAACTGCTGACTCGAGTGATTCACGATTCGACGATGAGACAAGCACAGTGCCATCTTCTTCCACGTCGATGCCGACACCAAAGTCATCCTGCAAACTGCGAATGGTCTTGCCACCTGGCCCAATGAGCTTTCCGATCTTGTCCGGATCAATGTTGACTGTGCGTACGCGCGGCGCGTGGTCTGCAATATCGTTGCGAGGTGCAGGGATAATGCCTTCCATGATGTCGATGATCTGCAGACGCGCAACGCGAGCCTGCTCAAAGATCTCTGTGATCTGGTTGATCACAAGACCGCGCGCCTTCAGGTCAAGCTGAATACCCGTGATGCCCTCGCGTGTGCCAGAGACCTTGAAGTCCATGTCGCCAAAGAAGTCCTCTTCGCCGAGGATATCAGTGACATACATCGTCTTGTTCTCGTCACTGAACATACCAACAGAGATACCCGCACACGTTGCCTTGATCGGCACGCCAGCATCCATCAGCGCAAGACATCCTCCACACACAGACGCCATCGACGATGAGCCATTGCTCATCGTGATATCGGAGACGACTCGAATCGTGTATGGGAACTCTTCCGGTCCGGGGAGAATCCCCAGAAGAGAGCGCTCTGCGAGTGCACCGTGACCAATCTCACGACGACCAGGCCCCATGATCCTGCCAGCTTCACCAGTACAAAAAGGCGGGAAGTTATAGTGCAGCATGAACTTCTTGGAGTACTCTGGCATTAGACCATCGATGATCTGCTCGTCGCGACCCGTGCCAAGTGTGCATGTGCACAACGACTGCGTCTCACCGCGCTCAAAGAGTGCTGAACCGTGTGTTCTTGCAAAGATACCCACTTGCCCGTCGATCGGGCGAAGTTCCTTGGGGCCACGACCATCGGCACGAGTACCTTGCTCAAGAATGAGCTTGCGTGTGAGCTTCTTCTCGAGGCGACGGAACGCCTCCTTCGCCATCGATGCATCCTTCTTGCTCTGCTCGTATTCCGTGATGGAGCCGTCCATCTTGAGCTTGAAATGTGCATCCATCATGCGCTCGCGGATGTTTCCGACGCGCTCGTCCCGGTCAGCCTTGCCTGGCACCTTTCGAGCTTCGGTCAAATCAGCCTCAACCAGCGAACGAACCTGATCAGCGATCTGCTGCGTCGGCAACGCAAGCGAATCGACACGCTTCTCCTTGCCGACCTTTCCAACCAGTTCACTGATGAGATCAAGTTGAAGTTTGATCTGATCATGCCCGAACTGGATTGCATCAACCATGTCCTTTTCTGCGATCTCTGCAGCACCCACCTCGATCATGTTCACACCATCACAATGACCGGCAAGCACAAGATCAAGATCCGAGTAGTCCATCTGTGAGATAGTTGGGTTAACAACAAACTGTGGACCATCGTCCGTATAGATGCGTCCAACGCGCACCATGCCTGTTGGCCCCTCAAATGGTGCATCGGAAATCGCGATCGCAGCCGATGCGGCAAATCCTGCGATCACATCCGAATCATTCTCGCCGTCGTGGCTCATTACCCAGCACTGGATCTGGAGTTCGTCGATGAACCCATCCGGGAAGAGCGGGCGAATCGGTCGATCGATCATGCGCATTGTGAGAATTTCTTTTTCCGATGGCGCGCCCTCGCGTTTACGGAAACCACCGGGAAACTTGCCTGCCGCTGATAGCTTTTCTCGGTAATCAACCTGCATTGGGAAGAAGTCGAGTCCCTCACGCGGCTTTGCGCGCACAACCGTTGCGAGCACGGATGTACCGCCATACGTCGCAATGACTGCAGACGTTGCAAGCTTTGCGACGTGCCCAGTCTCAAGCGAAAGTGTGCGACCGCCGATTTCCTTCTCAACCTTCGTAACCGGTGAAATTGCCATATTCTTCTGTTTCCTCTTCAAAGCCGCATCGACCGCGCATCGCGCTGCTCCACACGTGTGATCGCAACCGCAGCACGGTCATCCCAACATGATGTGTGGAACAGAGCGACGAACCTGCCCAGCAAACGGCAGACTGGCAAGATCCAGAGGCAGAGGGCATCGCGCAGTTCAATGCCAAACTGCGCGGTGTCTCCTGCCACCAGAATCACCCGATCCACTTTGTCCGTCGATTGCATCACCAACCGACACGAGCCTTTGCTGCTGTCAGCATCGGCGCACAACTGCCATAAACAACACAGGCCCACGGACTCTCGTCCACGGGCCTGAAACATCTCATCCTTGTTTAGCGACGGAGGCCCAAGCGGGCAATCGTGGCTTTGTATTCTTCCGGGCGCGTTCGTGCAAGATAGCGAAGTAGACTGTTGCGCTTGTTGACCATGCCAATAAGTCCGCGACGACTGTGGTTGTCCTTCTTATGGCTCTGCAGATGTTCGCTGAGCTCATTGATTCGCGCTGTCAGCAGCGAGATCTGCACCTCGGGTGAACCCGAATCTGTGTCGTGCCGGCGTGAATCAACAATGGTCTGCTTGCGGACTTCTACGGAAATTGACATGGACTGCAGTGCCTCGAATGGGATACCGTTTGACAAATGCGAGACCCACCCCCACGGAACACCTGTTCTGTTGAGTCGGGACCAATGTTCTGCCGAGAAAAGACCCGGAGATCGAACGTCTAAGGATAGACACTTCGCTGAGTCTGTCCAGCCGATCCACCTCCATGCCACGGTGTGTTTGTCCCGTTCGACAACCGCCTTCTCAATACCGGGAACCCATGAGATGAACTCGACAACAACACCAACCACATCCCTGACACTTTCACATCGCGTCAACTCAATCGGACCTTCGGCTACGCTGCGAATTACCGCAAAGGCAAACGCACTCCAGAAAGCCGGGAAGGACATCCTCATCTTCGCGGCTGGAGAACCTGATACACCAACCCCAGAGGTTGTTGTAGAAGCGGCTGTTCAGGCACTCCGGAACGGCGAAACGCGATACAAACCAGCTCTTGGTGATGTCGCTGTTCGAGAAGCAATAGCCCACAAACTCACAACGCAGAACCGAATCCAAGGGCTGACAAAGGACCATGTTGCAGTCACGTTCGGGGCCAAGCAGGCTCTCTATAACGCCTGCCAGTGCCTGTTTGATGTTGCTGCAACTGGAACAGCGCCAGCAGAGGCGATTATCCCGGTGCCATCGTGGGTTTCATATCGCCCAATTGTCGAACTTGCTGGCGGCAAGGTTGTCACACTGGAAACCCTTCCAGAGCACGGATTTAAGCCAAGGCCTGAAGATTTCAGAAAACTCGTCAACGAGCGTACACGAGCCGTCTTTCTGAATAGTCCGAACAATCCGACAGGGGCGGTCATTTCTCCCGACGAAATGCGTGCAATCGCGGAAGAACTGGCACATCTCGCAAGCTCAGTTGCTCCAAACCTTGTCATCCTCTCAGATGAAATCTATGAAAACATCATCTTTGATGGCATGCAGCACTGCTCACCCGGTTCCATTGAGTCAATTGCGGATAGAACAATCACGATAAATGGTCTTTCAAAGTCTGCTTCCATGACTGGGTGGCGTGCTGGGTATGCGGCGTGTCCCGGTTCATTCGGTGCAGAACTGATCCAGGGCATGGGCAAGGTTCAGGAGCAATCTGCGAGCAATGTGACATCGTTCGTCATGCCCGCTATGTGCGCCGCTCTCACACAGATTGATGACCACATCAAACGAATGCGTACCTCTTTCGAGGAGCGATCACGGATCATGTACGAAGGACTGAATACCATCGCTGGAGTCACATGTACCCCGATACGTGGTGCGTTTTATGCCTTTCCAGATGTCTCAGCATTACTTGGAAAGACGACACCAAAGGGGACAAAGCTTGCCAACAGCACAATCTTTGCTGAAGCGTTGCTTGACGAAGCTGGGATTGCAGTGATCCAGGGTGCCGCCTTTGAGGGGTGTGGAGACAAGCACATCCGCTTCTCGTTTGCAAAGCATGTAGACACGCTGCGCTCTGGGATCACCCGATTTGAGCGTTTTTGTACAACTCTTTCGTAATGAGACCAGTTTTCAACCATCTGATAGGTCCAATAAATATATCGATGAAGTTTAGAAAAAGAGAAATCTCCGCTTTTTTTCGTTTTTTTCTATTTTTGTCGAACCGCCAGGGTTGCGACCCTTCACGGATTGAGATAGGTTACCCATTGTCATGGTCGAGGAGAGAGACTGCGCCGGGAGACCGGTTGCCACCTCAGCCATGTGAATAGTTGGACTTAAGTCGTGTGAGCTCAGATTCTCGTACTGAGTGTCACGCGGGAGTGTTTTGTTTTCTTGCACATGTGCAGAAGGAGAGATTGAGATGAAGAAGCTCGTTGCGATGACCGTTCTGGCACTCGGCACCAGCGCCATGGCGCAGGTTGTCCTGCCCCCGCACGCTACAACCTACACAGGTTTCAGCCGCGGTTTCTCGTTCACAGCTGGTTCCAGCTTCCAGATCACCAACCTGACCCTGCCCACAGACGCGCAGGCTGGTCTGACAGAGGAAACCTATCTCGTTGATATCAACGGCACGACCGCGTATTACGCGAACGGCCCGTACGCTGGTGGCAACATCAACGTCACCGCTGGCGACATCGTGACCATCGTTGGCAACTGGACACCGGGCGCAGCAGGCGGCGCTGGCAACTTCACAGCCAGCAACTCCTACGCAAGCGGCGGTGGCACATACTCCACCATGATCGAAGGCGTCTCCACAACCCTGTTCCGTGCAGGCGTGCAGTGGGACATCGGTGACCCCGTGGGTGGCCCCGCTGCTCTCGGCACCATCTTCAACGGCCTTTCCGGCTCCATCGGTCGTATCAACATGTACACCCAGGTTCCCGCACCGGGCAGCCTCGCGCTCCTCGGCATGGGCGGCCTCGTCGCTTCACGTCGTCGTCGTGGCTAAATCTTGCACGACTGTTGATTGTTGATCAATCAACGACACGTAATATCACACGGACTCTGGCTTTGCCGGGGTCCGTGTTTTTATTCGATTGCTCGTCTTATGCGCTTGTTGGCTCTGCTGAATCGGATTCCACATCTGGGATCTCCTGCGGATGATCGTGCAAAGCAAGGCGAATCCCAAACTCATCGTGAAGCTCCACTCGAACAAGCTGCTGCTTCATGAGTTCGAGCATCGCAAGGAACAACCCAAGCATCTCCGAGCGTTTCCGTCCGGTGAGCAACATTTTCAGAGGAACTTCAGCCAAGCCTTCGGCTTTGTAACGCGTCAAACTGTCGCGCATGTCTGCAGCATGGAGTTCAATCGGCGAATCATCCTCACCGATCTCATGCTCGCCGAGTCGATCGAAGTTGACGGCAGCAGCGATCCGGGCAAATGCACGTGCGAGATCGAGCAGGTCGATGTCTTCCAGATCAAGTTCGGGCTCAGCTTCTTTCAGTTCTGATAATGCTTCAGCACTCGGAAGCACACGACCGCCGGGGTACTTGCGTTCCCAATCGTCTCGCTTTGATTCGAGGGCATCTGCTGCCTCGCGATACATGCGATACGCAAGAAGCTGCCTGACAAGTTCTGCACGCGGATCTTCACCCTCGTCATCATCGAACTGCCCTACATCCTCGTCACTCTGCTCCTTCGCCACCGACTGACGGGCGATCATGCGGGACTTGATCTCCATCAATGTCGCAGCCATGAGAAGGAAATCGCCCGCGGTTTCCATGTCTACTTTCTCGACATGCCGGATGTAGTCAATGTACTGGTCGGCAATGATTGCGACCGGAATATCAGAGATGTCGACCTCGTGTTGATGGATCAGATGCATCAAAAGGTCCATGGGGCCATCAAAGACATCGAGATGGACACGATACTCAGTGATCACCGAACCTCCAGCACGGGCTTTGACGATTGACTCGGGCTATCTGATCATTTCTGCTCCCAGCAGTGTACCCTTCCATCGTGACCATGACAGCAGATTCCAGACCGACAGGCTCCCAACCACAGTCATCACCCGAGGTTGAACTCGGGTTTGCTCGCGGGGTACTCACATCAGAACTGGCTGCGCTGGATGCCACCGCACACGCGCTGGGCCAGTCATTTCTTGATGCTGTTGCTCTGATCGAACGATGCTGCCACCAGAACGGCACTGTCCTTGTCACCGGTCTTGGGAAATCCGGGCTTGTCGGCGCGAAGATCTCTGCCACACTTGCATCACTTGGTATCCCCTCTCACTCGGTGCATCCATCTGAGGCTGCACATGGTGATCTTGGCAAGTTCCAGTCTCGCGATGTCGTTCTTGCGATCTCCTATTCAGGGCAAACCCTTGAAGTGGTCAATCTCTGTGCCATCCTGCATCAGGACAATCTTCCGATTATCGCGTTGGTGGGGTCAAACGCCGCCTCATCCAGTCTTGCACAACTCGCAAGCGCAACCGTGCTGCTCCATGCTGACACAGAAGCGGGTGCTCCGCAGTTCTCTGCGCCAACCAGTTCCACCACAGCAACGATGGCTGTGGGTGATGCACTTGCGCTGACAGTTGCACGCAGACGAGGATTCACTGATGCCGACTTTGCCAAGCGTCATCCTGGCGGCGCACTTGGTTCAACACTGAGACCGGTCGTTGATGTGCTCCGCTTCCGTGTGGGTCAGAATGTACATCCTGTCCGATCAGGCACGACAGTTGCTGATGCAATTACACAGGCGGATACCACAGGCAGGAGACCCGGCGCGATTCTTATTGTAGATAACGCGGGAACACTCATTGGCATTCTGACCGATGGGGACCTGCGTCGAAACATGGTTCTGCATCAGCAGTTCCTGTCTCAACCCGTCGATGTGTTCATGACAAAGTCACCACGAAAGATCTCAGCAAATGCACTTGTCAAGGATGCTGCAGTGCTGTTCAGAGAGTTCAGGCTCGACGACCTTCCTGTGGTTGACAATGCTGGCAAGCCAATTGGTGTGCTGGACATTCAGGATCTTGTCGCGCTCAGATTGGTCTCAGAATAAGCAGGATCAAGTATGGCTGTAACCCCAAGCGGCGCGCTCCCACGCCACATCAAACTGCTCGTGCTTGATGTTGATGGTGTGCTCACAGACGGCTCCATTCTCTACGGCATGCGTGGCGAGCAGTATCAGCGTTTTCATGTGCGCGACGGGTACGGTATCAAGCAGTGGATCAACAAAGGTCTGTATGTTGGCATCATCAGCGGTCGCTCGTGCAATGCAACAATCACACGCTTGCAGGAACTCGGTATCACACACATGCATCTTGGTGTCAGCGAACCGAAGGACCGTGTGCTTAGTCGGTTGATGAGCAGTCTCGGTGTAGCACCGGACAACGTTGCCGTCATGGGTGATGATGTGCCCGATCTGCCCATGTTCACGCTCGCAGGCTATTCGATCGCCCCTGCTGACGCAGAGCCGACCGTGCTCAAAGAGGCTGACATTGTAACGACACGCACTGGTGGTAACGGGGCAGTCCGCGAGGCAATAGACCATCTGCTTGCCAGTATTCAATAGAAGAATCGATGAGGTACGCTTCCCATCCGACATGTGCCAGCACTGCACAGTGTCCGGTATATGATTGGGGAATGGCACGCAGCACTCCAGCCCAAGCACGAACTTCACGTCAGACAGCACGCATCGGGCTCGCTGCAGCCATCGTCGTAGCAACCGGTGCTGTATGCACGATTGCGTACTTCTATGCCACTTCTGTGACACAACTCCCGCCAGACAATCAGGCCGATGTCATCGATACCGCACCTATACAGATTGGCGAAGCGGGTACCGCAAACTCTGGTGAGTTCCAGATCCTTCTTGTTGATGAACACGATGCAACCAAAGTCACAGGCAAACTCTCCGCACGTTCGATCCAGTCTGAAAATCGCACGCTGTATCGCGTGAAGGGACCGGACGCAGAGTATTACCTTGATGACGGATCAGTGCTGCATATTACGGCTGACGATGGGCTCGTCACCATGCCGTCGCCGGAGCAGCAACCCGAGCAGGGTGAGCTTTCCGGTCATGTGCGAGTGCGTTATTACGCACCTGATGAGTTCGGACATCGTGTCAGCACGAAGTCAAACACGCCGGATATCGAAGTCACCACAGACGCCCCTGTTCGATTTGATAAGCAGCGAGGCGAGGTCTCAACAACCGGCACATTCACGGTTGTGAGTGAGCGAGTCACCGGGTCCGGCATTGGTCTCTCAGTCGCACTCAATCAGATTGAAAAACGTGTCAGCCGCATCGTCATCGAACGTGAAGGAAACTTCCGCGTTCCACTTGCAAGGTCCGAGCCCAAAACGGAACCCGCAACAGTCGCATCTGCTCCACCGACAGCCCCTCAAACACATCAGGCTACACCACGTCCAAACCCGATTTCACCAGACACCCAACAGCAGCCCGAAACAGCAGGCCCGGCGGTTTCAGACGATGTCATCACCGCCTATCGCGTCACGTGCCTCGACGATGTCGTGATTGAGTTGTACTCGGGGGATCGTGCTGCTGCGGTCAAATCAGAGCGCCTTGATGCGTGGTTCAGACTCGTCAATAACGCACTCGCTGAGGACGCGATACGACCGATCGCATTTGATCTAGCGTCGAGGCGAGAGGTTGCTCCAATCATTCAACCCATCGGTCCAGAGCCCATTCAAACACCTCTCGGTTCAGTTGAATCAAGCAGCTATCTCACGAACTCGTACGCTCTCACAAATGTCGTTCCAGCACAGCCTGCTGATGTGCAGCCAGAGTCATCCATCAATCTTCAAGAAGAAACCACAGGTGCGCTACAGATAGTGACCGAGCCAAGTGTTGCTCCACTCTCTGATATTATTGTTGAGGCCGATGATGAGGATCGTGTCACACTCGCGTGGTCCGGACGCATGATCGTGGTTCCAACGTCACTCGATGAAACACAACTCTTCAACGACGATGCCGCACTCCTGCTGTCCAGCCCCCAGTCTGGAGTTGTGACAACAAACGATCTGCACTCAGACTCTGGTGGAATAAGCGGAAACATCGAGTACTTTGCAACACGCCGCAGACTGGTTCTCCATGAAGCAGCGACACCTGAAAATGAAAACGCTCCGGGCACAACCCCGTTTGCTGGTATCTCTCTCGACATGCCTGGATTCGGCACGATCAATGCCGTACAAGCAGTGGTCGATCTCTCAACACAAACAGCGCAGGTCACGGGGCCAGCTAATCTTCTCTTCACGCAGGATGGCGAACAGATCGGGAACGCGAGATTCGATGATGAGTGCCTTGCTGATCTCCTCGTTGATGGCGACACCGTCTATGGCATCCGCGCGTTCACAATGAAGGAACGGGCTGAGCTCAATCACACGCAGGGCGCTTTCCGTGGCGACACTATCGAGGGACAGTTCACACGATCAAATGACGGCGTGTGGACAATCGAGGATATCGCATCGCTTGGAAATGCGATCGCAGTCGATCACGAGGAGGGTTGGCTGGAAGCTGACACCATTGCGGTCCACTTTGATACAAGTGTTGCAACAAAGTCCAATGTCGTTGTGCGAACACTGAAAGCAGAGGGTAATGTGCTCGGCGAGCAGGTGCAGGACGATGTCGCCTTAGCTGCACGCTCGCTCGAAGCGCAGTTTGAACCGGGCCGGTCGCACCGCTCTCCATCACTCGATAACATCAGCGCAACAAAGCCCGAAGAGAAGCTTCGCAGTGTCCTCGTGCGTGCCGATCTGTTTGGGAACGAAGACTCTCCAGCAACATACGATCAAGTCAGCAGGGCTTCCGATCCTGTCCATGCAAGCGCACAACACATCCGATTCGATGCGATCGCACGACGAGCAACACTCGTTTCGGAAACCGGCGAGCCTGCACTTGCTCAAGCAGGTGCATCCAGTATTGTTGGACCACAGGTGCTGCTCGACAGTGTGCAGCGATCGGTATGGGTGTTTGGCCCGGGCTCGTTCTCAGGACAAGCTGAATCGACGAGTGAGAACGGTTCCAGCACTATTGATGCGTCGTGGGCAACCGAGATGCGCTATGACGACCGTGCGGGCAGGCTGCTCGCTGTCGGCAACGTGACAGCACAGTTGCTTGATGATACCGGATTGAGTCTTGACGAGCTTCAGGGACATCGCCTCGAAGCGCAGATCACACCGTTCACTGAGCCAAAGGACAACAACAACTCGTTCAATCCGTCTCAGGTCGCGTCGGTGCAGGAAACACTCGGCTCCCGCCAACTGCAATGGGCAGAAGTTGAAGGCGCGGTGCTGCACATCGATGACGATGCGCGTGCCACCGCAACATCGAAACGATACGAGCTCGTTATGGTTCCCTCTGGCGATGATCCACAGGCACCCATGACACAGGAGAAGCGGCTCGTCAGGCTCGGGTATCTCGAAGCCGACTCATTCCGAGTAGATACCGATCTGCCGAGTAATGCAATCAGTAACTCTACTGAGATTAATGCACAACCCGAAACATCGGACAAACCCACACAGCGTCTGACGGTCCCCGGCGCTGGCAAGATGCTGATGATGGCGCGCGCGTCACTCGCAACAGAATATGATGAGCGTGAGTCAGAAACACCAACGCCATCAGCCCCACTCCCGGATGTGCCCGAGTTCGGCCAGTCGCTCTTCACGTGGACAAAGTCAATGTCGCTGCATCAGGCGGACGCGCGAGCGGAACTTCGTGGCGATGTCACGATGACGCACATTCGAGAGATCGATGGGCAGCAAACCTATATCGAGGCGCAGTACATCAGCGCATCAATGAACAACGATGCCAGCTCAGAGTCTGAAGGTTCAATCCGAACGGCACTTGCGACAGAGGGTGTGTATGTTCGCTCACGCGGCAACGATGGTACACGTGAAGCTCGCGCCGACATCGCCGAGTACGATGCGACAAAGGGGCATGTCGTCCTCAAGGCATCACCGGGACGAACAGTGACCTTGTACGATCCATCCCGCAGCGGCGCGGTTGAGGCTGCGGAGATTTTCTGGGATCTCGTGAAGGACAGAATAGAGATACGCAACGCCTCACCATTTGTTGGCGCTGGCGGGCCTTGAGGATCCACCATGCCAAATCACAAATCAAATCCAGAAAAAGTCTTTGCATTACTCCGGAAAAACAAGTCCAAGCGCCTTTGTGACGATTGTGTTGCCGAACTTGCGGAGATCAAGAACCGTATTGCAGTCAACCCGATCACTTCGGCATTTGGACTTACCAGCGACTTTTTACGTGAAAAAGATGCTTGCTCTCGATGCGGAAAAGTGAAGCTTGTCACACAATCAGCTCACTGATAATCCGCGTTGTCCTTACTTCTTCTTCGCGGCAACTGCGGCCTTGATCTTTGTCTTACGGCGTTCGCGTGACTTGCGGTGCTTGCGTGAGACTGCCTTGGTCTTTGAGTTTGACATTGATGTGGCGCTCCATATGTAAAACGAACTCGACTTGAAAAGAAATGCCCCACACCAGTGCGGGGCATGTATCGTGGCAGAAGATGGTATGCAGGACGGATGTGGATTGTCAGGACTACGACATCACAGCAATGTGGCTTGGATGTGTGACGTTGGTCAATCGATCGCGGTAGGCACGCAACTCGGATGTGTTGAAGTTCGAAAGAAAACTCACGGTCGCACCCGGATTCAGTTCCATGATATCAGCCATCAGCGATTCTGCACCCGGCTGCGGACTCGACGAAAACCACGGTGCAGCCCATCGGCGAACCGCATGTGATGCAGGACGACGAAAACGCTTCATGACACCAAACTTGTTCTGACGCATGTATCCAGTCCCCAGCGCAGCATGTCAGGATGTTGAGTTTCTCACTGAACAACGCCATCCGTGTGCGCGCCCAGCAGTCAAAGATCGTCACCTGCTTCATCGATCAATCACCGCGCTCTCAGTTCCCGAATGAATACCGACCGAGAAGCGACACACGCGCGCGAACACCAGAACGAAACAACCAATTCTGCTCGGTTCATGGTCGGTATGCTGGACCTTTCAGCCTACCATGCCATCATTCCAACAGCAGCCACCCGCGCGTGGTTCCACCATCATCATGACTGAGATCGAAGGAAACAAGAGACAATGAAAGCGATTGATCTGCGCCCGGGAAAAGGCATTCGTGTTGATGGCAAACTGTGCGTTGTGACAGGTGTGGAGCATCGCACACCGGGCAACCTGCGCGCTTTCATCCAGCTCCAGTACAAGGAAGTCCTGACAGGGAAGAACTACGACCGGCGCTTCAATCCTGCTGACGATCTGGAAGTCGCAGAACTCGATCGCAGATCCATGGAGTTTCTCTTTGACAATGGCTCGGGCGGCACATTCATGGACCTCGAAACCTACGACCAGTTCGAGATCGGCACGGACGTGCTTGGCAACGCCATGGACTTCCTCACACCGAATCTGAGCGTCATCATGCTCTGCTCGGAAGGCCAACCGATCTCCATCGAGCTTCCCAGTTCGGTTGAGCTTGAAGTCACGGACACTCCACCAGGCATCAAAGGCGCAACCGCTACCAATCAGCTCAAGGATGCCACACTTGAAACCGGACTGAAGACAAAGGTGCCGCCGTTCATCGTCATTGGCGAGAAGGTGCGCGTCTCGACATCCGACGGCTCATACCAGAGCCGGGCCAAGGGCGATTCCTGATCCCACGATTCCACTGAATCACACAAACCGCACGCCAAACCGTGCGATTTGTTATTGCGTTGAGCTTCTAAGCAGTTATGTTGTCGTGCGATCAATGATCTTGTACATCTCACGTTCCGATCGACCCCGCAACGGATAGTCCTTGCGAAGTGGATGCGCCGGATAGTCCTTCCACAACAAGATGCGTCGCAGATCGGGGTGATTCGCAAAGCGAATCCCGAACATATCGTACACCTCGCGCTCCATCCACTCGGCCCCGGGCCAGAGATCGCACACGGAATCAACCACAAGCGATGGGTCCTCCGCGGTGCCATCGGTTGGCAATGACGGATCAAGGTAGACCTTCACATAGAACCGCTCGGTCATGTCTGTGTTGAGCAGGTTGTAGACAACAGCAAACCGTCCCGGCTGCTTCGCAGGATACTCAAGGTAATCAAGCCCCGCAACATCCGAGAGGAATGTGAACTTCGTCTGCGCATTGTCACGCAGGAATGCACACACCGCGTGCAGATCGCCCGGCTGGACAACCAGCGTGATGTCACCCCGGAACTCCGTCGCGCTCAATGTCGCGTCAGGAAACGCAGTCTTCACTGCCTTGAGTGTGGGTTGGTCTTTCAGGGTGGAAGCGGTTGTCATCGTGCATGCTCCGAGGCGATTCAGGGGCAATGCGGACTATAGCGCACCTTACCTGCAATCGGCATGCATCGACAAGCCACGCTCCTCGCGACGAAAGAAAGGCGGGCGGATGGAGGTCTCCCTACCACCCGCCCATACATGGAGCATGACGCAGCGATACGCCGGGTTCTGTCCGCTGGCTGGTTCACTCGCGCGCTCCGGCGCGATTGCGAGTGCCTGTCCAGCAGCGCGATCATTTCTCTGCGTTGTGACCCATCAAAGACGGATCACAACGCGGGATTGCTCCCTGCGGTCTACCCGCGTCCTTCCGACCGGGCCGGTCGTCACCTTGCGGTGCGGACACTGCATGACCTTGCACGCAACGGGGTTTACCGTGCCCCGACTGTCACCAGCCGGGCGGTGCGCTCTTACCGCACCTTTTCAACCTTACCTGATCCCGCATCGAACAGACTGCGAGCCATCGGCGGTGTGTTTTCTGTGGCACTTTCCCTCGACCAGTGCTCCACTCCGGAGCGTGCTCTAGCCGGGTGACCAAGCGACTCTTTCGAGATGCCGGATCACCGTTGCGCCCTGTCGTGCCCGGACGTTCCTCAACAGAGCCCACCGAGATGGCCCCTGCTGCGATCGCATGCTGCGCCGAGCATACCTGTATCGTATGCATCGGCAGGGTCACTTTGAAAAAAATGTGATCTATCGTCTCCTGCGCGCGAGGCACATCATCCCGGCCAGCATCAGCGCGCCAGACGACGGCGCTGGCACAACCGTGATCGAACCGAAGCCGTGATCGAACCACCCCGCTGCTACAAAGTCATACCCACCAGTTGCATTGTGATCAGTAAATACGCGAAACTCAGATGTGTTCTCCGTGTGGAGATCCACCGTGCGAGGTGTGAAGTCCGTCGCTGTCCATGTCCCCTCCCAGATAGGAAGGGGCATGCCTGGATATGCTCCACAACCGAGTGCATTCACCTGAAAAAACACCGCTTCGTACGCGCTGCCATTCATGATAGTGCCACCCGTGGTGTTAACACATCCCCACGTTCCGTGCGGATATGGGCCGATCGGCGCTGGTATAAACAGATTGCTGAACTCGCCTGTTTCGTCCGAACTGATCAGATCGAACTTCGCGTATTCGAGTGCATACCACGTCTCCGGGAACACACCGGACACACGCACCGTTACCGATGGGTTTGTCGGCGACACCACGCCACCAATCACATCAATTGCAAATGTTGCATGTGGTTGCGCGCAGACAAGAGAAGCCGATACGCATGTGGCGAACAAAGGAAGGAAAAGTTTGTGTGCCCTGCATCGCATCGTCTGATCTATCGTCTCCTGCGCGCGATGCACATCATCCCGGCCAGCATCAGTGCGCCAGACGACGGCGCGGGCACAACCGTGATAGAACCAAACCCGTGCTCGAATAAGCCCATGGCAACCATATCTAGACCTGCAGATGCGTTATGATCTCCATACACAAGGAACTCGGGTGTGTTGTCCGTGTGAAGATCGATCATGCGCGGCGTGAAATCTGTCGCCGTCCATGTTGCCTCCCAGATGGGAAGCGGAGTACCCGGATATGCAAAGCATCCGAGCGAGTTGATGTGTTTGTACCAGGCTCCGTATACAGACCCGCTTGAGAAAGAACCACCTTCGGTGATCAAGCACCCGTAGCTGCCATGCGGCAAGGGGCCGATTGGGGCAGGGATGATCGCATCTGAAAAGACACCCTGTACATCTGAACTGATCAGATCGAACTTTGCCAAATCAAGTGAAAAATATGTTTCTGGAAACACGGCGGACACACGCACCGTTACCGATGGGTTTGTCGGCGACACATCGCCACCAATTACATCAATTGCAAATGTTGCATGTGGCTGCGCGCAGACAAGAGAAGCCGATACGCATGTGGCGAACAAAGGAAGGAAAAGTTTGTTTGCTCTGCATCGCATCGGCTGATCTATCGTCTCCTGCGCGCGATGCACATCATCCCGGCCAGCATCAGCGCGCCAGACGACGGCGCGGGCACAACCGTGATCGAACCAAACCCGTGCTCAAACAGTCCCATTGTAACAAAGTTAAACCCAGCAGTAGCGCCACTATCTCCAAACACACGGAACTCTTGTGTGTTCTCCGTGTGGAGATCCACCGTTCGCGGTGTGAAGTCCGTCGCTGTCCATGTCCCCTCCCAGATAGGAAGGGGCGTGCCTGGATATGCTCCACAACCGAGTGCATTCACCTGAAAAAACACCGCTTCGTACGCGCTGCCATTCATGATAGTGCCACCCGTGGTGTTAACACATCCCCACGTTCCGTGCGGATATGGGCCGATCGGCGCTGGTATAAACAGATTGCTGAACTCGCCTGTTTCGTCCGAACTGATCAGATCGAACTTCGCGTATTCGAGCGCATACCACGTGTCCGGGAACACACCGGACACACGCACCGTCACCGATGGGTTTGATGGCGACACCACGCCACCAATCACATCAATTGCAAATGTTCCATGTGGCTGCGCGCAGACAGCACAGCACATCGCGTACGTTGCGAACAAAGGAAAGAACAGTTGGTGTGCTCTGCATCGCATCGGCTGATCTATCGTCTCCTGCGAGCGATGCACATCATCCCGGCCAGCATCAGCGCGCCAGACGACGGCGCAGGCACGACCGTGATCGAACCAAACCCGTGATCGAACCATCCCGCGGCTACAAAGTCATATCCGAATGTGGCTGTGCTATCAACAAGCACACGAAACTCTTGTGTGTTGTCCGTGTGCAGAGTGACCGTGCGCGGTGTGAAGTCCGTCGCCGTCCACGTTCCCTCCCAAATGGGAAGGGGCGTGCCAGTATGTGCCACGCAACCAACCGCATTCAACTGGAAAAAACCCGCTTCAATAATGCTGCCACTAACAATTGCGCCAGCCAAGGTATTGACACATCCCCACGTTCCGTGCGGATATGGGCCGATCGGCGCTGGTATAAACAGATTGCTGAACTCGCCTGTTTCGTCCGAACTGATCAGATCGAATTCTGCGTACCCGAGCGCATACCACGTCTCCGGGAACACACCGGACACACGCACCGTCACTGATGGGTTTGATGGCGACACAACGCCACCAATCACATCAATTGCAAATGTTGCATGTGGCTGCGCGCTGGCAAGAGAGGCAAACACGAACATCGCAGACACTGCGGAATACAACTTATCAACATTTTGCAGTTTCATGGCATCCTCCGCGTCCGATACCGGATATAACCAGTGTACCACATCATGGTCGTGGTGCCACCAAAGGAAGAAAAAATGAACAGGAACCTCAGAAATATATCGTCGCTCGTGTTCGCGATCGGGACGTTCCCAGCCTCCGCCCAGTTGTGCAGCCCAGCTTCCACGCTCGCCGTCCATCTTGAAGAGGTGGCGAACTACCCAAACTACCCGATTTCAGACACTGAAATTGCCGTTGGAGATTCTCGCGTGCTCACATGCACAAACTCGTGGCTGTACCTGCACGACAAAGCAGCAAATCAGATCGGCACCCAATGCCGTCTCGGCGATTACAACAGCCCGGGAACACCGTACTTCTTTCCTGAAACAACAGTTTCTCCAACGGTAACATTCCTTATAGGTGATCCGGTGGTGTACTACGATTACGAGGATGATCGGTTCTGGGTTGTTGCCATCGAATGGGGTTTGTTTCAGACCCAACTGGTCGTTTCTCGGGTGCAGATCGGAGTGTCGACGGACGCAACCCCGTCGAACTGGGATGCCATCAACGGACCGAACGGTGTCTCCACCGGTGACTGGTACAAGTACGATTTTACAGCGTGGGATCTCAATATTCAGCCATCGCCATTGCATGGGCTTGGACACAATCAGAACATTACTGTGGACGACGATACGCTGTACATCGCTTTTATGGACGACGAAGGCACAACGGATCGGAGCACGACATTGTGCATGATCGACAAGGACAAGCTGCAGACGGGCACGG
Organism: Phycisphaeraceae bacterium; assembly: GCA_020639155.1. NCBI lineage: Bacteria > Pseudomonadati > Planctomycetota > Phycisphaerae > Phycisphaerales > Phycisphaeraceae > Phycisphaeraceae bacterium. The sequence continues at coordinate 351,488 of JACKHF010000002.1, read as the reverse complement.
TGTCCGTCGTCACCGGCACAACCAATATTGTGAGCTCCGAGCTCTCGTTCCTGCAACTGAAAGACAACGTGCAGTCGTGGGGCACGGAGTCAACGTACGGTCACGTTGTGGCGGTCGAGTACGACGCGTGGAACAACTCCCATCCCATCTACACAATCGCTACGGAAAAGAAGCCCAACTATGCGCCGGGGCCAATAGGTATTCAACATTATCAGGACACACTGATTCTCGGCGCGATCACAAAGTCCGGCACGCCGGGAAGCTACACATTCTCATATGTCAGCACACCGATCACCGGGGGCAACCTGCCTGACTGGTGGGACACGGATGCAATAGCAGCATCACCCGTACCGGGGCCAATGATTTTGATTGCGAGCAAGTTCAATCACGCAACCTACCGCCCCGATGCCAGTGTGGGCGGACGATTGTGGGCAACACACCACGTCAGACCTGTTGCTGGTCCGTCTGACCCATCGCCACTCGACAAGAACATCGTGCGCTGGTACGAGATCCACACCAACGGCTGGCCGATGACACCCAGTGCCACCCCCACGCTTGCGCAGGTCGGTGAGATCTGGCCGCAGGACGACGAGGCGTTCGATCCTTCCATCGCGGTCAGCTCGAACGGCACCGTCGGTCTTGTGTGGACGCAGAGCGGCGCGAGCACGTACCCGCAGTTCTGGATGGGCGCACATCTGCCCACCGATTCCGCCGGTGTGCTCTCGATCACGCAGATGAAGCAGCAGAACCCGTACGTCCGCCCAACTACTCAAAAGGCAGACTATTCCGGCATTGACCCCGACCCGACCAACGCGTGCGTGTTCTGGGGCCACAGCCCGCTGGCGACACTTGTTTCACCAGACATTTTCTGGCAGAGTTATCTTGCGCAGCTCTGCGTGAACGGAGCAGATTGCGACGGCTATGCCGACACGGACAGCGACTCGTATCTGACATCCATCGATCCCGCAATCTTTGCGTCCATGCACTCGTCGCACGATCCGCGGGCAGACTGCAATCGCGATGGTGTGTTCGATGCGCTGGATTATCTCTGCTACGACCAGGCGTACGCCAATCAACAGTGATACGCGAAAAGTCATCGATACAGAGATCGTCTCACCAAACCAAGAAACGAACACATTGCATCGGCGCCTCGCGCGACCGATGCTTTTCTTTGTACGTCTTAATCTTGCATCTTCCCCTCACACACATCGCGCAGCGCATCAAGATCTTCTTGCATGCACTTTTTCATCATGCCTTTCATCAGCACGCTGAAGATCGGGCCCATGATCTTCGCGCCGATCGACTGGTACGTGCAGTTGAACGTCCACTGGACTTTGGTGCCGTCGCCTTCGGGTGTGAACTCGAAGAGCGTCTCGTAGATCGAGCCATGGGACTCTGCCCTTACGGTGTAGCTGTTCGGCGGGTTGAACCCCGTGACCCACATCTCCTCGGTCGCTTCCTTCTTGAACATCAGTCGCGTCTCGCGCCAGCGCGTGCCCTCGCCGAAGGGACCTTTGGTGAGCATCTCCATCTTCGTGATCGCGGGGATTCGGTCTGCAGCCTTTTCAAGATCGGTAAACACAGCGAAGACCTGTTCGAGTGGTGCCTTGACGTGCGTGCTCATGACAAAGGTTGGCATAGAGATAACTCCTTATGTGAAAGAAGGAAATGATTGTTGGTATAACTTTCTTCTGTATTCTATAGGATCTGGAAACGAAAGAGCACGCTCTGTCCGAACCATGCCCAGCGAGCGGATACTGTGTGCCCAGCATGACTATCTCACTCCCAACTCATGTAACAGCTGGCCTCTTCGGCATGACAAAGCTCAATGCTGCTGACCCATTGCCCGAGGTGATTCAGAACGCTTCGCCGTGCTTTGTTGCGCGCACTGCTGACGAACTCTCGATCATCGCGTCGCTGGAGATCATTGAATCCATCGGCAAAAGTGTGGGCCGGTTCCGCCTGATCTCTGTTGCGATGACGTTCGGAACAACTGAGACCGGCATCCTGTCCAGCTTGGTCGTTCCGCTTGCTGACGCGGGCATCTGGATCCTGTCGCTGGGCACGCACGATACCGACTACATCCTGCTGCGAGACGACCAGTTCGATGCTGCCATTGCTGCACTCAAAGATGCTGGGCACCAGATCACCTGATGGTGCGTAATCGCGAGCGTTTCTTCGAAAAAGGCTTGACATACTGTGCGACACATAGTACTATGTGCCGCACAGTAGTGTCGTGCTCTCAGTGGTTATCCCAAGCAATGGCCAAACAATCCCAGCCATCAGAAACTGCAACGCTGGATCCAGAGCTGCGCCGCGGCCTGCTGGTGCTGGCGGTGCTTTCAATGCTGAGGACTGCCCAGTATGGCTATTCACTCCGGCAGGCACTCGGTCATGCTGGGCTTGCCATCGAAGAGGGCACGCTCTACCCGCTCCTGCGACGACTCGAGTCGCAGGGTCTTCTTGAGAGCGAGTGGCGCGATCAGGATGGTCCACGCCGAAGGTATTACACGCTCAGCCAGCAGGGCGTTCAGCATTACGCATCGATGATTGACAGCTGGAACGAACTATCTGCCACGGTCAACCACCTGATCGAGAAGCAGTAGCACGCAAACAAACTCATACAAAGAACATTCGCCATACAACGACTCAAAGAACACACACCATGCACACCAGCACCATCATCGAATCGTACATCGACGATACCGTCCGACTTGTGCCGCGGCGCATGCGTGCCGATGTAGCATGCGAGTTGCGGTCACTGCTGCACGAGGAGCTCAATGCACGTATGGAGCAGAGTGTACCAGAAAATGCTCCAGCGAGTGATAATGAGGCAGCACGCACAGAGGCCGCGCTTGCCCTCGTGCGCAGTTATGGCGAACCCGCCACAGTCGCAGCCCGATACCACACGCCAATGACGATCATCGACCCTGCCGACACGACGAGTTTTCTACGGGCAGCGATCGTCGGTGCTGTTTCGCTCGTGCTGCTCGCGGGCGCATGCTCGCAGTTTGCTTCGCCATCAGTCAAGCCAGATGACATCGTAAAGATCGGTACACTCTCGTGGCTCGGCACACTTGTCGTGTGGTATGGTGTCAAGGGCGCGATGCGCAGGCGATGGCCCGAACGCACAAAGTGGAAGCCGCGCGATCGAGATCGTGTACATCGACTTGGCAATATTGCAATCGTTCCGTTTGCAGTCGTGGGCATCGTTGCGTACATCGCGCCAGTGTGGACAGCAAATCTGTTCAACCGCATGACAGGCGCGAAGATCGATGCGCCTTCACTTGCCTACACGGATGAGTTTCAGCAGCAGCGACTTCCCATCTTCATCGGCCTGCTCATTGCGTTGCTTGCGATGCTCCTGTTTGTAACCTGGAGAGGCAGGCAAAGCAGAGTGACAAGGCGCATCGACCTTGGTCTGAACTTTGTGCTCGCGTGCGTTGTGCTCTCCTTTGCGGTTGCTGGCGGAGTTATGAGGGCACCACACGCTGACGCGATTGCGCAGCAGGTGCTCACACTCATCGGTGTGATCTATCTGCCATGTATCGGAGCGATAGCCTTATCCGAGATCGGACGATTGAAAGGCACACACCAGAGCACTCTATCCTGAACAGATGTGGACCTGAGGCAACAAGTTTGGGGCGGATCTTTCCGAAATGAGCCCAGTAGTGTGCTTGCACTCCTTCTTTGGTTGATGTATACTCCCGCTGGCGTTCATTCCGCGCCAAACTCCCTGACGATCCGCCGTCCCGGATCGCACCGCGGGAGCAAAGGGAGGCCCTCACACCCACCCGTGTGATCAACCTCTCGGGATCTGAGCAATCCATCCGACGATCACCATTCGGCGGAACACTGCAGGCGGACGGGCTGGCACTGTTCTGCGCACTGAATGGAACACGATCGTGACCAAGCACAAGGAATTCAAACTCCACGTCCGCCAGCGCATGGAGCGCACAGGCGAGCGATATACCACAGCACGGGCGCATCTGCTCGCAAAGCTCGCTGGTTCAAAGGAAACCGCACTCGTTACAACCGATTCCGGCTACGCGTTTGCGCCAGGTATCTGCCGCGACACGGGTGCTGCACGCAACATGCTCAGTTCACTCGGTGTTCGCACACCAGGATCTGATGAGCCTCTGTCTGAAGCGATGATCACCGGCATCGCGGGTGGCATCGGATTTCTCTATATTGTGTTCGAATACAAGGGCTTTCCGCCGTTGCTCTCGACACTTATGCGCTACGACACGTCGGCAGATCAGTTCGTGATGAACGGCATCGACAGAATGGGCATCGGCGCGATCACCCATGAAACAACCAGCGCAGCCAAAGCGGAGAAGACTCTGCTTGCTGCACTCGACGACAATCGACCCGTCCTGTGCGTTGTTGACGCGATGAGCCTGAACCAGATCGTCGGGCCGGCGATGCTCAAGGGCAACGCACCAAAGGTTGTCTGCGCAACGGGCTATGACGGCGACCAGATCGTCCTCGATACCGGTGGCAGTACACCACTGACCATCTCGCGCAAGGACTTTGCGCAGGCACGAGCAGCATTCAAAAAGGGAAAGAACAAACTGCTCGAAGTTCCCCGCGATGCGAGGCCTGAAAACATTGTCTCTGTGATCCACGATGCAATCGCAAAGACTGCCGATCGGTACGAGAACGCGCCGTACAAGGGATATGCATCAAACTTTGGGTTCGCGGGTATGCGCAGGTGGGCGAAGATGCTCACCGATGATCGCGATCTCAAGGGTTGGGCGACGCTCTTCCCCGAGGGCAGGCTGGCGTGTCTCGGATTGCGTCGCGTGTATGAGGGCCTGACCTGCGAGATGACACCCCCGGCTGGGGGCCGCGCGATGTACGCTGAGTTTCTGCGTGAAGCAGCAACACTCGCAAAGCACAGCGCCTATACCAACGCTGCGTATGCGTACGACACCGCTGCTACTCACTGGTCAAGTATCGCAACATTTATCGCCGACTGCGATATCCGCGAGGTCCGTAGTGGCTGCGACATGATCGACAGCTACTCTGAGATGCTCGATGCCAACGCGATTAAAAACGGCGAGGCAGAGTGGATCAAACTCCGCGATTCGACTGCCTCTTGCGACATTACACACGAGCAGGCGATGTCGATTTACGCCGACCTTGCCCGTCTTGTAGAAAATGCGATCGAAGCAGAGACACATGCAGCAAGTCTGCTTTGTGATGCTGTCGCATCAGTTGCATAGTCATCTGATATATATTCCATTATACATTTATCGAATAGAAAGGAACGCATCATGATGCGCTCAATCCTCGGATTCATTGCTGGATATATCACACTTGCCGTGATCGTTATGATCGGATTTCTCGCTGGGATGTTCATTCTGGGTGTTGATCGAGTACTTCAGCCGGAAAGTTACGACGCGTCGATGCTCTGGGTGCTCACCGCACTCGGCATCACGGTCATCGCCGCGATCGCGGGCGGAATCGTCTGCCAGTTAATCGCCCGCAGTCGCAACGCGAGCATTGTGCTGGCTGTCACACTCCTCGTGCTTGGCGCAGCAATGGGCTTTGCACAACCACAACCAACAAACGAACGACCAGCACGCCCGGCAGATCAGTCGACAATGGAAGTACTTAAAGCCATAAAAGAGGTCGGCCGCGAGCCGCTCTTTACGCGAATCACCAACCCAATCGGCGGTGCGATCGGTGTGCTCGCAGGGGCACTGCTCGTCAAGAAAATGAAACTGCGTGACCTTGATGAAGGACTTCACATACCCTGACATATCGTCTAGATTATTACAAATAAAATACAGACTGCGAGCAGTGCGCTTGCGGCCTGTTGCTTTGCACAATCAACTCACGGTCGCTTCCATGCCAGCCGCTCCACGCCCCGATCGGTCACAGCAAGGACCATCTGTGTCCCATGCTCATCGGGCTCAGTCAGGTTGATCCCCTGCACATGCACGTTCCCAATACTTGTCATTGCGAGCAGGTCACCAGCATCTGCATCAATGATCGCAACATAGCTGTGATTCGAGTACGACCGCATATCCATGACCATAATGCCCACAACCACCTCTCGCTTGCCATCGTTATCGATATCACCGAGCCTGAAGCTGAGTTGCGAAAAGGCATTTGCATCGACATCGGGTGAATACGACCATACCTCCTCACCATTCTGATCGAACATGTATAGCGTGTTCTCAGCATTGCGCATATTGGTGTGCATGGCGGAAACAAGGAACCGGAGATGCTCACCCTCGCCGTCCACACCAAGTCCCTGCACCATCGCCTGACGCGCCATCCCTTTGAGACTGATCGTTCGGCTGTCTGTGCCGTCCGGTGTCACGATCGCAATCTTCGACGCGGGCATCGTGCCACTCAATCCCACAAACTCCTTTACACCATCGCCATCGACATCGTGCTCGATAAGCTGCCCACCCACCATGCCGGGCATCGACGGGCTCGTCACGTTTCGCAGTTTTCCATCCAACGTGAACGAGTCCGGGTTGATATTCTCAATAGGGGTTGACGTCACTATCGCCGATTCATCAATGTGGCCGATCGGGACAACGTCCTCATTATTGAACAACTGCTCGCCTGCAAGCACTGCATCAATGTGATGTGCAAGTTCCTCGGCTTCTGCTTCACCACCGAATCCGACGGAAATGTGCTGCACGACGCCTTGCTTGTCGACCAGGGCGAGTGTCGGGATGCCTGAAACGTGATAGTCGGTGCCAATTGTGCCGTCGTCCATCACCTGCCGGATCGTGACCTTATTCTTCTCTAGGAACTTTTCAACGGCTTCAGAGTTTCCAAAATCCTGATTGATCCCGAGAAACACAACGCCTTCATTCTCATACTTCTCATGGAGTTTTTGCATGTGCGGCATTGCAGCAACACACGGACCGCACCACGTTGCCCAGAAGTCCATTACTACAACACTCCCGCGCAGGTCAGCAAGCGAGAGTTCGCCGCCTTCAAGCGTTTCGCACGTCCATGCCGGAGCTTCGTTGCCTACAAGCGTCAATGCGAGGTCCTGCTGGGAAGTTGCATCAAAATCAAAGTCCATGTCATCCCACGGCATGGAGATCTCGTCAACCTTCTCGTATCCGGAGGGTGCCTCAAATGCAAATATATTGGGTGCAAAGTCGGGCGTAATGGTTGGGTTGTCGATGACGAATGTATACGCCATCTTCTTGTACGTCGGCATCTCAAACCCACCAAAGTCGAACGCATCAGTATCTTCCTCGGGCGCATCGCCAGCGAACCTGTCGTTTGGATCCGTGTCTCCACCGCCCCCACCGTACTCAGCCATCATGTCGTTGTACGCATCGGTGTAGTCGATCGTAAACTCATGAATGAGACCATCGGACCCGATCCACATGGTGCCCGGAAGATCAACATCGCCCCATCCGGGCATACTGTCCTCCGTATACCGCATGTGCAGGTAAAGTCGCTGGCCCATTACTCCATTGCGTTCTTCCGGCTTCACGCCAACAGGCGTCGTTGGTGATTTCACTCGCATCTCATTGAGCAGTATCCCCGCAACTGGATGCGAGGTGAACTGCGCAGTTGGGTACTTCACACTCAACGCTTGAAGATCAATCTGTTCAGGCCGATCAACCTCAATGTACTGTTCAGCAGTATCGGACACAATCCACATCTGCGAGCCGTCCGACTGCAATGTAGTGCCAATCTGGCCGCCCAGCTTGAGCAGGAACTTCCCCGGCCGATCGAGACTGAATGACATCGGTTGATCAGGCCAGCTATTCATTCCGCCAAACATCGAGTCGTCACCATCGATCTGGATGTCATACTTCAATGCTCCGGTATCCTGATAGGCCTGAAACGCGGCATAGCGTTCGACGAGCTGCTCATAGACTCGCACCGCTTCATCTGTATTCTTTGGGATGTCTGTTTGCTGCGCGCACGCTCCGGAAGCAATGATCGTTGCAAATACTCCTAGCAGACCCATACGGCACAAAGAACTCGTACGCAAACCGGAACAACTGTTCATACCTTTCTCCAATCTGTTTCTCCGCTACGTTTCAAGCGCAGCAGGAGCACCAAGCGATTGCACATTGTAGTATCGCCCGGGACCGACAGCGGTTCGAGCATATAGCCTTCCGGTCGCAAATAGCTTCCAATTTCGCCGCAACTTCACATAATGCCACACCCGAAGGAGGCCAGGAACCTACTTCATCGCAGCAGCAATCTTCCCTGCAAGCCCAGCATTGCTGACCGCAAGCGCAATGTTCGCGGTCAACGTGCGCCCGCCGGACGTCTCGTGCAGCGCAGCAAGTAGCGCCGGTGTTGCGTTGCGTCCGTATGCACTGCTGTCTGTACGCTCGACATGCGCCCTCGCGCGTTCCATGTACTCGTCCCAATCCTGTTGTGTCAGTTCGTGGTCTATCGGTACAGGATTCGCAACAACAATCGCGCGGCCACTGCGCGCCAACTCGTGTGATGCAAACGCTGCGATCTCCTTCGCATCATCCATGCGCACATCGACAGACGATCCCGCATCGCGAAGATAGAACGCTGGAAAAGTATCTGTCCTATACCCGACCACCGTCACGCCAAGTGTTTCCAGAAGTTCCCGTGTAGATGCAACGTCAAGAATCGACTTCACCCCCGAGCACACGACAACCATGGGCGTGCGAGCGAGCGCCGCCAGGTCGCTGCTGATATCAAGATGTTCGCTGAATCCCTTGTGAACACCACCAAGCCCGCCCGTTGCAAAGACGCGCAAACCTGCACCAGATGCGATCTCCATGGTCGTGCTGACGGTTGTTGCTGCGTGAGACTTTCTGTGCATCAGCACGCCAAGGTTTGACGTGTTGGCCTTTGGCACTTTGGATGCTGCAAGGAGATCTTCTATCTCATGACGTGTCAGTCCAACAGTTGGCTTGCCTGCAATCACGCCGACCAGTGCCGGATTCGCTCCGGATGCTCTCACAGCATCACCCAGTTGATCAACCAGTGGTAATGCCGCATCTCTCGGCACGCCGTGGAGGATCAGCGTTGTCTCCAGTGCAACCGCAGGGCTTGCGACGCGACGTTCGATATCCATGCACGACTCCCAAGGGGACACCTTAGCTCAGTTTGCAGACTTTCGTAACGATTGCCGATCGTGTATCCTATTCGCATTCCCGTTTCTCCATGCTCTGATAGGGGATCAATACTCGTATGGAAACTGTTCTGATCGCGCTCGGCTCGTTCGTCCTCTACATCATCGCCTATCGCACCTACGGCACGTGGCTCGCGAGGAAGATCTTCTCGATCGATCCATCGCGGACGCCACCCAGCATCGAGTGCGAGGACGGCGTGGACTTTGTGCCCAGCAAACGAAGCCTTGTGTTCGGCCATCACTTCACGTCAATCGCCGGAACGGGCCCGATCGTCGGCCCGGCGGTCGCTGTCGTCTGGGGATGGGTTCCCGCGCTGATCTGGGTGCTTGTCGGCTCGGTCGTCATGGGCGCAGTGCACGACTTCGGCTCGGTCATCATCTCCATGCGTCACAAGGGACGCACCATTGCCGACCTTGCCAGCGACGTAGTCAATCCGCGTGTGCGCCTGCTGTTTCTCATCGTCGTACTGGTCGGGCTCTGGATCGTGCTAGCAATCTTCGGTCTCGTGATCGCGGTGATCTTCAAGGTGTACCCATCCAGTGTCGCGCCTGTCTGGCTCCAGATTCCGATCGCGATCGGGCTCGGCGTCTGGATGCGTCGCGGCGGCAATGTCGCGCTCGGCACGATCGTCGCAGTCGTGCTGATGTACACCACGATCATAGCGAGCGCAATGCTTCCATCGACACATGTCGTCATCCCATCGAGCATCACAGCACACATTAGCGACGTTGCTGTATGGACTATCCTTCTGCTGATCTACGTCTTTATCGCCAGTGTGCTCCCGGTGCAGACACTGCTCCAGCCAAGAGACTACATCAACGCGTGGCAACTTATCATCGCGATGGGTTTGTTGCTGCTCGGCGTCCTAGTTGCGCATCCGACAATCGCTGCGGATACTGTGCAGGTTGCACCTGCACCAGCGAGCAACGGCGCCCCCGTGCCTGCATTCTTCCCCTTCCTGTTCGTTACGATCGCGTGCGGCGCAGTCTCCGGGTTTCACTGTCTCGTGTCCAGCGGGTGCTCGAGCAGGCAGCTTCGCTCCGAGGCAGACGCGCAGTTCGTCGGATACGGCGCGATGCTCACCGAGGGGTTCCTTGCAACACTCGTCATCATCGCGTGTGTTGCTGGCATCGGCCTTGGCACGGGCTCCGGTCAGTTTGTGACAAACGAAGCAGGCCGGTCGGTAGAAACAATCATCATTGGTCGTCAGGCGTGGCTCCATCACTACGGTACATGGGGCGGTGATGGCGGGCTGCCAAACATCCTGAAACCCTTCGTCACTGGATCGGCAAACATGATGGAGTCGTTCGGGCTCTCCCACTCCATTGCCATTGCGATTATGGGCGTGTTCGTTGCGTCATTCGCTGCAACAACACTCGACAGCGCAACGCGTCTGCAGCGATACATCATTGCGGAACTCGCGGGGCAGAGTGCTGGCACACATACTGGGTTCCAGATCCGCGCACTGCACAATCGGTACGTTGCGACCGGGGTCGCGGTTGTCACCGCGTTCATGCTCGCGATCTCCGACGCTTTCACCGCACCGGGAGGACTGGCAGCAGCCGGCAAGGGCGGCCTACTTTTGTGGCCCGTCTTTGGCGCAACCAATCAACTCCTTGCAGGGCTTGCTCTGCTCGTCATCACCGTCTGGCTCGTCAAACAGAAGAAGCCCGCGTGGGTCACTGCCATCCCGATGACATTCATGCTGATCATGACCGGCTGGGCGATCGCACTCCAGACCGAGAGCTTCTCTCAAGCGAAGGGCAAGACGCACCTGCTGATCATCGCTGTGCTGATGCTGATCATGGAGGTGTGGATCGTGATCGAGGGGGTGCTGGTCATGCTGAAAGCCCGCACCAATGCCATCCCCGCTGTGCATGCGGGGGAATAGTCAGACGAACTGCACGCACAAAACTCAGGCTGGGCTGGGCACTCGATGAATAATCCGATCAAGCACCTGCTGTGCAATATCGTCGCGCGATGAGTACGAACGCGCCAGGATGCGATGCCCGACAACGATGTGCAGGTTCTCGGTGATGTCCTCGGGGATGCAGTAGTCGCGTCCGCGGAGCATAGCTGACGCGCGTGCTGCCTGACTCAGTGCGAGCGAGCCTCGCGTCGAGAGTCCAAGCGTAAGCTCGTCGTCGTTGCGAGTTGCTTCTGCAATAGCAACGATGTAGTCGATGAGCGAGCGGTCCAGGCGCACACTATCGGTCGCGTCCTGCCAATGCGACACCTGTGCGCGTGTTGCAACCGCGTGAATGTTATGAAGGTGGGCTTGCGACGGGCGCTGTTCAAGAATATCCGCTTCGACGTTCGCATCGGGATAGCCGAGGCTCATTCGCATGAGAAACCGGTCGAGTTGGTTTTCTGGAAGCGGGTATGTGCCCTCAAAGTCGTGCGGATTTTGCGTTGCAACGACCATGAATGGTGATTCGAGTTGGCGCGTAATCCCGTCGATCGAAACAGTCGCTTCACCCATCGCTTCAAGGAGCGCGGTTTGCGTGCGAGGCGTTGTGCGATTGATCTCGTCTGCGAGCACGATGTTGGCAAAGATGGGGCCGGGCTTGAACTCGAACGACCCGGATTTCATGTCGAGCACGTTCACGCCGAGCACGTCCGCGGGAAGCAGATCGGGTGTCATCTGGATGCGTGAGAACGCGCAGTCGAGGCTTCTGGCGAGCGACGTGGCAAGGACAGTCTTTCCGACACCGGGGACATCCTCTATGAGCATGTGTCCACGCGCAAGCAGACACCGTATAAGCCGATCAATCGCTTCGATATTGCCCATGTAGACGGAAGCCATCGACTCACGAAGACGGGCAATGCCCTCGAAACTGGTGTGGAGGGGGGCGGTGTGCGTCTGGCTCATAAGGTCTTTCTGTATGGGTACGTCTGTCTATCGGAGAACGTGAAGTATACGGATGTTGTTCCACAGCGGATCTGGCAACACTTTCCGACCGACATCTTCTACACTCAGCCATGACCGAATCAGGCACGATCATCGATATCTCGCCAGTTATCAATCCGGCGATGCAGGTGTTCCCGGGCGACACGCCGCCGGAACGTCGCGTGCTGCTGGATATGCACGATGGTGCGAATATCACGCTCTCGACGCTGACGACGACGGTACATGTGGCAAGCCACGCCGATGCCGAGAGCCATTACGTAATCGATGGGAAAACGATCGACGAGATGGATCTGTCGCGTTATCTGGGGCCGTGCGTGGTGGTTGGTATCGATGATGCGAAGATTGATCGTGACAATCTTCGCGTCGGACTCGATGCGATCATCGGCGATACCTTGCATCCACGCGTCCTGATCCAGACCGGGACACAGCCAGACAAGCAGGTGTTCAATCAGGATTTCTGCGGGCTTGCGCCGGAACTCATCGACGCGCTGGGAGAACGGGGTGTGCGAACCCTCGGCGTGGATGTGCCTAGCGTTGACCCCGCAACAAGCAAGGATCTCCCTGCGCATGCCGCGTGTGCGCGCAACAACATCGCGATACTGGAAGGGCTTGTGCTCGACGCGGTGACGCCCGGCGTGTATGAGTTGATCGCTCTGCCACTCAAACTGCGGGGATTTGACGGGAGCCCGGTCCGCGCGGTGCTGAGAACGCTGGATCAAGCTTCCGCAACCGACGCTGGATGACACTGCCCAATGCTGGCGCGTCCTGAGTACGATCAGCCATGACCAGTGATGAGGCTTCCGAATCCCGACGAGCATTCATCTTTGACGATGGGACGCACGATCTGTCGCCGGTGACAGATCTGCGCGCAGTATTTGACGTGCGCACGGGCGGCTTGACAATGCTGGAGCGGTTCGAACTCGCGTTCGGGATTGCCCCGGCAATGCTCAGCGTGCCTGTCGCACTCAAGGGGATTGTGCGTGAATCGCACAGCGGAGTGACAGTGACATCTGCTGGTGAGGAGATCGCGCCGCCAGCAGGAGAGATGTTTGTTCTCAACGGGCAGTGCCATCTGCCGCTTGCGGGGATTGACGATCTGGAATCTGGTCAGGCGCTCGTTGAACCCGATGAGCACGGCGGTGGATTTGTTGCAGCCGTGTGTGACGGTCCAACAGCGCAGCTGCTCGCCAATCCTGCAACGCGAAATGCAGCGCTGAGCAAGCTGGACGTTGTATATACCGATGAGCGGGTGCTTGTGCGCAGATTGTGGGATATGCGCGCGTTGCGCGATCTCTGCATTGATGTTGACCTGTCGCTGACGCTTGATGTACTGTTTGACAGTACAGACGAAGGCCCGGGCCTGCCCGAGGGAGTCACCATCATCGGCGATCATCGTGTGTGGATCGATCCAAACGCAGTTGTGTATCCGACTGTTGTGATCGACGCGCAGGATGGGCCGGTGTATATTGCAGGCAATGCGACTGCCCGGCCCGGATCTGTATTGGTCGGGCCGTGCTGGATCGGAAGTGGTTCGACGATCATCGATCGCAGCATCATCCGCGCGCACACAGCAATCGGCCCGGTGTGCAAAGTGGCTGGCGAGATCACGGGAACGGTGTTCCAGGGATACTCGAACAAGGCACACGACGGATTTCTCGGCGATTCATGGGTTGGCCAGTGGGTGAATCTCGGCGCAGGAACGACAAACTCCAATCTGCTCAACACATACGCAGAGATCCCAATTCAGCAGCATCCCGGCGGGTCAAGAGAGCGGTCCGGCCAGACATTCTTTGGTTGTGTTCTTGGCGATCACACCAAGACCGCGATCTGCACGCGCATCATGACCGGCGCGATTGTGCATACGGGCACGATGTGGGCGCGAACGGAGCCGATGGCTGGCGCGATCGCATCGTTTTCATGGGCAACCGACGCGGGCGTGCGCACGTTCCGGTTCGAGAAGTTCGTCGAGACCATGCGTGCAGCGATGCAGCGTCGAAACCACAAGCCAAGCGATGCGGAGCTTGCGCGACTGAACGCACTCTTTGACGCGGGTGTGTCCGCATGAAAACACTCTACATCATTGACGGCTACGCCCAGTTCTTCCGCGCGTACCACGCCATACGAACACCAATGACCAGCCCGGTGACGGGTGAGCCGACCAACATGACCTACGGGTTCGTCGGGATGCTGCTCAAGCTCCTGCGCGGCAACGAGAAGCAGATGCAAGCGGTGGGTGGAAAGCCCGACTACATCACGGTTGCGCTTGATGTATCGGGCGATCGCGGGACGTTCCGGTCGCAGATCTTCGAGGAGTACAAGGCCAATCGTCCGCCGCCGCCGGAAGATCTCAGGCCGCAAGTCGAGCGCTGCCTGAAGATGCTCGATGCGATCGGGCTTGTCACGCTCGGTGCAGAAGGGTACGAAGCGGACGATGTCATCGCGACGCTCGCTGAGCAGTTCAAGGATGAAGCGCTGTGCGTGCGCGCAATTACAAAGGACAAGGATCTGAAGCAGTTGCTGCGTCCGGTGAAGGGTGAGGATGCCTCGGGTTCGTTTGCTCTCTATGACATTCATCACGACAAGGTGAGTGATGCAGAAGCGCTGTTCGAGGAAACAGGGCTGAAACCGGATCAGGTTGGCGACATGCTCGCGCTCATGGGTGATAACGTCGATAACGTGCCGGGTGTTGAGGGCATCGGACCGAAGACAGCTGCGCAGCTGATCGCAGAGCATGGTTCGCTCTCGGCATTGCTTGATGCGGCAGACTCCATCAAGGGCAAACGTGGTGAGCGATTGCGCGCAGCACGCGATGGAAGCCAGCTTTCCATCTCCCGCAAGCTGGTCGAGCTTGATCGAAACACGCCGATCTCGTTCGATCTCGAATCTGCGCAGACGAGTGCAATCAGACTCGAAAACCTGATACCGATACTGAAAGAGCTCGGATTCAACCGGTATCAGGACGAAGTGCGCGAGATGTTTGGGATCACAGTGCCGGGCGATACCGATGCTGCGTCTGCAAAGCCCGCGCAGAAGCAAGCATCCAGCGATATCGCGTTTGGCGGTGGACTGTTCGATCACATCGCAGGAGAACCATCGCAGCAATCGGCAGCGGATCAGGCGCTTGCTGATGGAAACTACATCTGTGTGAAAACGAAGAAACAACTCGATGAGCTTGTGACAGCGCTTGCGAAGGCACCTGTCTTTGCGGTTGATACCGAAACGACTTCCGTCCAGCCGATGGACTGCGAGCTCTGCGGGCTTTCATTCGCTATTGAAGAAGGCAAGGGGTGGTATGTTCCTGTGAAGTCCGCGGAACAGGACACGCATCTCGACGCGAAAACTGTGCTTGATGCGGTTCGATCTGTGCTCGAAGACGCAACAAAGCCGAAGATCGGGCACAATCTGAAGTACGATCTGCTCGTGCTTCGCAACAGTGGCGTGGAGTTGCGAGGCGTTGCGATGCCGAGACGCGATTCCAGCGAGCTCGCAGCGCTCGACACGATGACTGCGGCATGGCTCGATGATGCGACACGATCTTCGTACTCGATGGACGCGCTCTCGCTGGCATATCTTGATTACGCGCCTGTGTCGATCTCGGAACTCATCGGCAAGGGCAAGAAGCAGAAGACGTTCGATCAGATCCCGCTCGATCGGGCCAGCGCGTACGCGGCCGAGGATGCCGACATCACGTTCCGGCTCGCGGAAGCGCTGCGTCCGAGACTCCGCGCGGGCGGGCTTGCCGAACTCGCGACGTCGGTAGAGATTCCAATGGTCGAGGTGCTGGCAGAGATTGAGTACAACGGCGTGTACATTGATGCTGACGAGCTCGAACGTCAGCGTGCGCGCCTGCAGACGCGTATCGATGAACTCAAGACAGAAATTCAGGACGCGGCGATGTCCTCGTGCGGGCGCACGTTCGAGCCTGACTCACCCAAGCAGCTCGGCACGATTCTGTTCAACAAGCCGACCGATGCCGACCCCGGGCTTGGGATCAAGCCGTACAAGAAGCTTAAAACAGGTCCATCGACAGATGCTGAAACGCTCGATCGGATCGTCGCAGATCGTGCGACGGACAGCCCGATCCCAAAGCTCATTCTTGAGTACCGCCAGCTCACCAAACTCGTCTCGACGTACCTCGTTGCGCTCAAGGACGCGATCAATCCTCGCACCGGACGTGTGCACACGAGCTTCCATCAGACCGGAGCTGCGACGGGCAGACTCTCGAGTTCCGATCCGAACCTGCAGAACATCCCGATTCGTTCTGACATCGGACGGGAGATACGCAAGGCATTTGCAGCAATGCCGGGACACGTGCTCGTGTGCGCGGACTATTCGCAGATCGAGCTGCGTCTGCTTGCGCATCTGTCGCGCGACAAGGGACTCATCGAAGCGTTCGAGCGCGGCGAGGACATCCATGCAGCGGTTGCTGCGCAAGTGAACAGCGTCTCGATCGATAATGTGACGCGCGAGATGCGTGCCCGCGCCAAAGCAGTCAACTTCGGGATCGTCTACGGGATCACATCGTTCGGGCTTGCGCGTCAGCTCGATATCTCACGCACCGAAGCGCAGACGATCATCGACGATTACAAGCATCGATTTGCTGGGATCACGACGTTCATGCAGGAGTGCATCGACGAGGCGCAGCGGTACGGGTATGTCACGACGATGCTAGGCCGCCGGCGTGCGATCCGCGGTCTCGATGCCAGAAATCCGAGCGAGCGATCACTCGCTGAGCGTGTCGCGATCAACTCGGTGGTGCAGGGATCAGCAGCTGATCTGATCAAGCTCGCGATGGTTGATCTGCATCGCATTTTCAGCCCCAACGCGGCACACTGGCGCGATGGAAAATCGCCCGAAATTGATGGGGTGCGCATGCTGATCCAGATCCACGACGAACTGGTCTTTGAAGCGCCCGAGCCGGTTGCCGAGAAGGTGCAGGATGTTGTTGTCCACGCGATGGAGCACGCGATGGACGCGAGGTTCGATCTGCGTGTGCCGATCAGCGTGGACTCGTCGATTGCGCCGACGTGGTTCGACGGCAAGTAGTTTGATAGCAAGTAATATCAGTTCGTCAAGAATGCGCTAATGCTGATCGAAGTGCTCGGACTTCGATGTCAACTGTGCGTGGTTCATAGTGCGTTCGGAATATTGTTGCATCATGCGGGTTCTTCCGCATCCCAGCGTCACAGATCATCTGTGTTCGCGTTCTGTACTTGTCACACATCATGCTTGAGGAGGTCAACACATGAATCGAAACACACATCATCGGCGCTGCCTTCTTGCATCGTGCGCAATCACTGGCATGCTTGCGCTGGTGGGCTGCCAGACCGGCGGCGCACATGTCGAGGGCGACCCTGGCGTTGAGTTCGCACAGGCTGGTCAGACGTCTGTCAATAAAACCTGCCCATTGGGTGGCCACCCTGTCAGCCAGGGCCACAGCCTGAACTACAAGGGCGACACCATCGGGTTCTGCTGCACTGACTGCCAGACCAAGTTCCTCGCGATGGACGAGTCAGAGCGCGATGCCGCATTGATCAAAGCCCGCAAAAACTGAGCTTTGACGCTTACAGAAACTCACACGGCATTCCGGCTGAACCAGCCCTGAACTGCCGTGTTTTTTTGGTCCAGGTGTGATGCCAGGGTGCGATGTCACCGGATGGAATGGATCGCATCCAATGCTCCAATCGAGTTTACAGGGAACACACGAAGGAGCAGCACATGAAACGCACGGGGATCTTCGCAGCAGGACTAACGGCATGTCTCGTCGGGCTGACAGCATGCGCGAGTTACAACAACGCCGAGCTTGTTGAGAAAGACCCGGCTGTCCAGGTTGCGCCCGCGAGCGCCGAATCGATCAACGAGAGATGCACATTTACTGGTGTGCCCGTGCGCGACAAGTACAACCTCAGCTACAAGGGCGAGACCATCGGGTTTTGCAGCGAAGACTCACAGCACAAGTTTCTTGTGATGGATGAGGAAGGGCGCGACAAGGTTGCAGCCAAGGCGCGTGCACAAAGAGAGTAAATGTTGTGTTTTGGAGCAGAGTCAACAATGCGGCAGCATCTAGCAATTAGTACACATGCCGAACTCATTTTTTGTACCCAAAGTCACCTGGAGGCAGCACTTCGACATAGATATTTTGTGGCTCGCTACTTGGTAGCGACCAATGCTTGCGATAAAGATAAATAACTTGTTCCACTGGCACTCTTTTGTCTAGGGCTACTACCCACCAATACCCTGCTTTGTAGTTAGTTTGCCCATGCCCTATCACGGGTGAACGTCTGTAGCCATTTACCATTGGTATGCTTCGTAATTTATCACCAAAATCATCCACTTTAGCATCATCTACTTGAGATTGCCACAATGGCAATGGTGTTGAATTATCCGATTTGTATGTTTTGGCAGTTTCAGGCGATGGTGTCCAGAATCCTATTTGATAAGTGTCATATCGCTTACGCTCTCCTTTTTCATTAATAACAAACCGATCTATGCTATGAGTGTCACTTCCTACCCACGCTCCAAATAGAGCGATATTCTCACCGCGTGCATAAACCAGCCCAACAAATATACTGCTCACAATGGTTAAGCAGATAGCTATCAGTGCCAGCAATCCTTTCCAGCTATTGGGGTATGAAAACACTTGTCCTAGAATAACAAAGTCACCACTTTCGGATTGGCGAGCGCCGGGACAAAAGAGCACGCTGTTTTGATTATTGCTAGTTCCTGTGGATATTGGAAGTTCTTTTTTGTTTGTCATCTGTTTTTCCGTGCCGATTTGCAATGCACAAATAGCCAAATTCAAGTTGGATAATGCGAGATCAGGATATGCTGTATGTTGGCCATACGCTTAGGGATGGCGTTATCGATCGACATAGTCCATGCGAATTAAGAAGATGTCCTTATTATCCTTGTAACAGATCATCAGATTAACTCGAGACGCAATCTTAACTCTATTCCCACCGAATGACGTGCCAGTTCTTCTTGCCGCGACGGATCGCGGTGACCGTGCCGTGGAGCACGTGGCCAGCTGTCAGCGCATCATCAATCCCGATCTTGTCACCGTTGACAGACACGGACCCGTTCTGGAGAAACTCACGAGCCTGACGCTTCGACGTTGCGAGTTCTGTCTGCACGAGCACGTCGATCATTGAAGTGCCATCGCCCGTGAGCACATCGCGCGACATCGCAGAACTCGGCGCTTCAGCGAGTGCTGCATCCAGTTCGGACGGTGACAGTGATTTGATATCACCCGAGAACAGCGCCTGCGCTGTGCGGACTGCGCCCTCGCGAGCTTCAGCACCATACAGCAGGTCTGTCATGTGATCCGCGAGAACTTTCTGTGCGCCGCGCTTGTGCGGCTCAGCGGTATGGGCAGCCACAACATCCGCGATCTCCTGCTGGGTGAGCAGTGTGAAGATGCGAAGGAAGTTCTGCGCATCGTCGTCGGATGTGTTGAGCCAGAACTGGTGGAACGCGTACGGGCTGGTACGCTCAGGGGTGAGCCAGACCGCGCCGGACTCTGTCTTGCCGAACTTTCCGCCGTCAGCCTTTGTGACGAGCGGCGTGGTGAGACCGAAGGTATTTCCCTGACGTGCCCAACGTAGCTGCTGAATGTGGTTCTGAAAATGATGCTTGACAAATGGTGGAACAGGATCTCCTTCGCGTTCCCAGAAACTCACAAGTGACATAAATGATTGGGTAAGCTTGTCGTAATCAAGTACGGAATCAATATCTGGCCCTACTGCAGCTATCCCGTTGCGTATTGAATCTGCTAAATCTAGTGGTACGCTAGCGAGAAGTTCATGTGGTGATATAGCTTGTTGGAGTCTAACTCCGTCTTCGTATGCATCAGACCACACAAGTGTACGAATACGCCGAATCAGATCAGTGCCCGCGACGATATTCCCCCACTGGTCCGATCCGCCCATCTGCACGGTCACACCCATGTCTTTGTACAGATGCAGGAAGTCGTACGCCTGCAGGATCATGTACGAGAACTCGGTGAACGAGATGCCCTGATCGCGATTGTTGAGACGATCGCGGACCGAGTCCTTCTGGATCATCATGTTGACAGAGAAGTGCTTGCCCACGTCGCGCAGCATGTCGAGGAATCCCATCTCGCACAGCCAGTCAGCGTTGTTCACGATCACCGGCCTGCGTTCCTTGGGCACGTCGAAGTCCATGATGGCTTCGAAGATCCGCCGCTGGGACGCGACGTAGTCATCAATTGTCTTGCGTGTGAGGAGTTGGCGCTCGGCGCTCTTGCCTGATGGATCGCCGACAAGCCCGGTGCCGCCGCCCATGACAATGACGGGGCGATGCCCGTGCAACTGGGCGCGCTTGAGCATCATGATCGCGACGAGGTTGCCGATGGTCAGCGAGTCTGCGGTTGGATCGAACCCGACGTAGATCGACCGGGAGCCTTCATTGAGGTGCTTTGCGAGTTCGGTCTCGTTCGTGCACTGGTTGATGAGACCGCGCCACCGGAGCTCATCGAGGTACGGGCACGCAACAGCAGTTTGAGATTGTGTACTTGTCTCGGTCATGGGCATGGACAATAGGTGCTTTCGGCCCTTTTCGCACTACACTTGCAGCCTTATGAACCAGACAAGCACAACAGCAGAGCACGCACGCACAGCTATGACGACCCGCCGGGGGGATATCCAGTACTGGTCCCGGACGATCATCCCGACAACGCGCGAGGCGCCATCGGACGCGGAAGTGCCCAGCCACGTCCTGCTGAGCCGGGCCGGGTTCATACGCAAACTCGCCGCGGGCATGTACGACCTCATGCCGATGTCGTGGCGGGTGCTTGAGAAGATCATGCGGATCGTCCGTGAGGAACTCAACGCTATCGGGTCGAGCGAACTGCTCCTGCCCGCGCTCCATCCGATGGAGATCTATGAAGCGACGGGGCGTGCTGAGGCTTATGGGAACGATCTGTTCCGGTTGACGGATCGGCACAACCGCGAATGCGCCCTCGGGCCAACGCACGAGGAGGTCATCACGGAGATGATGAAGGGCTCGGTGACGAGCTACAAGCAACTCCCGGTGACGCTGTACCAGATCCAGACGAAGTTCCGCGACGAGCCCAGGCCTCGTGCCGGGTTGCTGCGCGGTCGCGAGTTCATTATGAAGGACGCCTACTCGTTCCACCTCACCGTCGAGGGGAAGGGCGGACTGAACGAGACCTACGACGACATGTACCAAGCGTACTCGAACATCTTCCGTCGTTGCGGCTTGGACTTCACGCCCGTCGAGGCGGAGGCCGGACCCATCGGCGGGTCCGCTTCGCACGAGTTCATGGTCAACGCTGATACGGGCGAAGACAAAGTGCTCCGCTGCCCTGAGACCGGATACGCAGCGAACGTCGAAAAGTGCGAGATCGGCGAGCGTGCGTGGTCGTTTGACAGAGGCACGAGCGCTGGTCTTGAAAAAGTCCACACACCGAACATGCCGGGGATCGAGGGTGTTGCCGAGCATCTTGGCGCAACAGCGAAGACCATGCTCAAGACGATTGTCTTTGAAACGAAGGATGGCGACGGGTATGTGCTGGCGGTTGTGCGGGGCGATCACGAGGTGAACGAGGGCAAGGTGCGCGATGTTGTCGGGCATCCCATCGCGATGGCGGATGAAAAGAAAGCAAAGGCCGAGGGATTTGCGATCGGGTATGTCAGCCCGCGCGCAATCAACGGGAAGAACGCGACGCTCGTGATCGATCCTGATGCTGCGCAGGGTTTGATCGACTGGGCAACAGGTTCAGACGAGATGGACCATCACGTCAAGCATTTCAACTGGCAGCGTGAGATGGGCGATGTGCTCAATGACTCATCGCGCGTGAAAGTGGCGGATATCCGCAACGCTGAGGCTGGCGATCCCTCGCCACGCGCCAAGGGTGTCGCACTGGTCGAGCAGCGAGGAATCGAGGTTGGTCACATCTTCAAGCTCGGCGCGAAGTACTCCAGCGCGATGGATTTCTCTGTGCTCGATCGCGAACAGAAGCGCCAGACCGTCATCATGGGATGCTACGGGATCGGCGTGACGCGCACAATGGCAGCGTGCGTGGAGATGAGCCACGACGACGCGGGCATCATCTGGCCGGTTGCTGTCGCGCCGTACCACGTGCTGATTGTGCTGATGAAGCCGGACAACGACGAGCACGTGCGCATCGCGACCGAACTTGCATCATCACTGGCTGATGCAGGTGTGGATGTGTTGATTGATGATCGTATCGAACGCCCGGGCGTGAAGTTCAAGGATGCCGACCTGATCGGGATTCCTGCGCGCATCACCATTGGCGACAAGGCGCTCGAAGCTGGTGGTGTCGAGTTCAAGCTTCGATCGGACGAGGGCAAGGGCGATGTCGTTCCGCACGCGGATGTTGTGTCGCACGTGCTGGCGATGTTTGAGAACTGAGTGTGTTTACTTCGGTTCCCAGCCGTTGGCGCCGCTTTTGATGATGTCGAACGCGGACCAGATGCCGCAAAAGTCATCGCCCGGGCAGAACTGTCGTGCGCCTGTGCGGACGATGGAGCCGTCCGGCTTCTTGTGGAACGCGCTGATGCCGGGGTAGTAGCCGGTCGCTCCCTGGAAGCCCATGTCGCGTGCGAACGTGTTCTCTTTGACAGACACACACTTGAACGGCCAGCCACGATCGGCGATCCGCTTCGTCAGGATCTCGGGTGTGTCGGGGCTGGAGAGGTAGAACCCACATCGCTGCTCAATGTGGCGTGAGAGTCCGATGAACGCGTCCGCCCAGAGCGCGCAGTAGTTGCATCCGATGCCCATGTTATGGATGACCAGCAGTTCTGCTTTATCGCCGAACATGTCAGCCAGCGAGATCTCTGTGCCGTCGGATTGCATGAAGGTGTAGTCGTTGACTGGCTCTTCGGGGACCGCTGCCAGTTTCTCGTTGAACTCCTTACGATACCCCATGAGGGCCTCGTGGACCTCACGAGCGGTGTCGAATGCGTTCGAGGTGGTCGTCATCGGTTTTCTCCTGTGGACGGACCTGAGAGGGTCTGACAAGCGTCAGAGGTATGATATCGCGTGATCGGGTGGCGCAGAAAGGGCCTCCGGCTGGCGTATTGGACGTATAGGTGACATGTGAATCGACGCAGGTTGCCGTTGCAGTGCCGATTTTCACCGGTTGACGGGTGATTGGAAAATGTTCGGAATTGTATCGAACGGGGATGTTTCCTGCTTGCAAAGGCCGATTTCAGTGCCGTATTGTTCCCGCTCATCTCACTGGTTGAACGTTTCCCGTCTGCCAGCATAGATGCACAAGATGCTTTGTGGGCTGAAGTTCTGCCCCACGCGGAGTTCTCGACGTTGGAACCAGTCTCTTCCGGATCACCCATGGTCGGTCCGTACAAAATCACCGGTGTACTTCCCGCTTCCCGATGGGGGCAGCGCTGGCTTGCGTTCCACGAGGGCAGGCAGTGTCCGTTCATGCTGTATCAGTTTGAAGGATTCGCGAAGAAAACAGATCAGCGTCGATTCATTACTGCATTCGAAAAACTCTCTGCTCTTGAGCATCCGCATCTGCTCTCGCTGATGGAGTTTGCATTCGACGGCAACACAGATTCGGCGTTGCTGGTAACGCCATACCCAGCCACGCATGATGGGTTGCTGACAATGTCACGCCTGCTCGGACAGAAGCAGGGACGCATGCCGGTGCCCGAGGTTCGGCGCGCTATCGTGCAACTCCTTGAAACACTTCAGTTTGTGCATGATCGTGATCTGCTGCACGGCCCACTCTCACTTGACGAGATACTTGTTGATCCGCATGGATCACTGATCATCGACCTGTACGGATTCCGTCGCACGGTCGAAGGCATACATAACGACAGCCTGTTCGATAGAGCGGACGAGGTTCGTTCCATTGTTGAGATGGCATACACGCTTATTACAGGGCTCTCGGCAGAAGCTCCGCGGATTCGCATGGAGTCGGTTCGCGGTCGATCTGATCGCTCGCTTGATACGTGGATCGAGGCAGGGCTCGATCCTGCTGCAGGATTTGAATCTGCGACTGCAGCACTTCGTGCTCTGGAAAAACCAGACGCGATTCCGCATTTCCAGCCAGTGATCAAAGCCAATACGAAATCTTCATCGTTGCTCTGGCGCTTGCGTCCATCAGGCAAGCCAAAGGGCTGAGTGTTTATACCAGCGTTTGCAACATTACTTCACTGAAGTTCATGTACCGGGTGGTGATACCGGCACAGGCTCGTTGTTGGTTTCAGGTGTTGGTTGTGGTGGAAGTTGTGATTGCACCGACATGTAGCCGTAAAAAGCAACCTCGTTCCACTGCGCTGGTGTCAGTTCCGGCTTCTCAAAGCGATTGTTGATAACGTCCACAATGTGCAGGACATCACTTCGTCGAACCCAATAGGCTTCGCGCAATCCCATGAGCCATAGCTCGGGAGGCACTCCCATGCGTATCACCTCGTCGGTGTTGCCAAGAGCCAGTTGTGCTCGTGCACGCGCAGCAACAAGAGTGTCTCGATGTGCTGAATCGTCGGCTGGGCTCAGGTCCATTATCGTATCGAGTGCAGCCTGTGGATCACGCTGATGCAGAAGTGCTTCGGCAAGCTGCACATGTATTGAGATCGCAAACTCATTGGCTGCATCAAGTCCGCCGACCGAAGGGCGCGCAAGCAGCGTGCGTAACAGCGGGATCTTTGTCTCGGCATCAAGATCGGCGACAACCTCTGCGCACGCTGCATCAGGAAGCGGTTCCAGAACCGGAGCAAGGGCCACCTGCTTTGCCCGTGATGACTGGAAACTGAGAGATGCGATGATTCGCGCGGCTTCGTCCGATTCAAATGCAAGCGAGATCGCACGGGCTGCAGAAGGAGAGACTTCCGGCATAGTCTTCGCAGCGTTTCGGAGGATGTCCGCACACTCTGGACGAACGCAAACAATCGGAGCAAGCAGCGCAAAGTTTCGACGAGCATCAAGCTGAGAAGCACTTGCATCGGCAAGGGATGCCAGATGATTGACAAGGCTCTGGACATCTTCATCGGTCCCGAGGGACACAATCAGAGCCGCGGTGGTTGGAGTCGGGAGAGAACTTCGCACGTGAAAGAGCGCGAGTCGAATCGCGTCAATCTGTGAGTCGTCCGTCATGGCGCTCGCGTCAATCAGAGCACGTGCCGCATCAAACGCAGCCATCCGGGCCGGAGAAGGCTCGGCAATCCATCGAACCACGTACGGAGCCATCATCGACACTTTCCATCGCTGCGCTACCGCTTCCAACATCGCGGCTGCCACGTTTGGATCTGTTTCTCGCGCAAGCCCTTCCGCCAGCGCGGCGCCACCGTCATCGAATCCAAGCCTCGGAAGCAGGCGTGCAGCGAGCATACGCGTGGTTGCTGACGGATGGACAAGTTGAGCAGCAACACGCTTGTTAAACGCATCACCCAGTTGGCGTGCAGCCTGCAACTCGCGCTCAGCAAGGGTATAGCCGAACTCACGAACCTCGGAACGATCGTGCTCAATCAATCGGAGAAGAAGTTCTGGACGTTTTTCGGGAGAATCCTTCAGAAGATCATAACTCATTCGATAACTTGCAATGAGTTCGGTCAGCGCGTTATTCACATCGACCGCCCGCGCTCTTGCCGTTCTTGCGTGGTTTTCGGCAACCTCTGCATACCACTGCGGCTCGCTCAACAATCGTGACGTTTCCATCCACTTGGCTATTGTGTCAAGATCTTGCTCACTCCCCCGACGCATACCAACCATCGCGTAGAGAGATGTGAGTGCATCGCCGGCAAGTGGAGA
This sequence comes from Phycisphaeraceae bacterium, assembly GCA_020639155.1. Classification (NCBI taxonomy): domain Bacteria; kingdom Pseudomonadati; phylum Planctomycetota; class Phycisphaerae; order Phycisphaerales; family Phycisphaeraceae; species Phycisphaeraceae bacterium. Next base: position 325,676 of record JACKHF010000002.1, on the reverse strand, counting down.
ATCACCCTGCGCATCGCGGAGGAGCAGATTTGCGAGTTGCCAGTCGACCACCGTTGATATGGTCGAATATAGCGTCTGCCGTTTCCCTGCGGGCACGCTATCCATAAGTGACGACAGTTCTGAAACGATCCAAGCTGGTCGATCGCGACGACTCGATATGGCACGGAGCATCGGGTCGCGACCGATGTCAGATCGAAGCACTTCGGAAATCGCTTGACGTGCTGAACCAGGTTCTACCTGCTCATTCTCAAGGAGACGGGTCGCAGCGGAGGCCCTTTCGGTGGCAGACGTGTCTATCGAAAGCAGGATATCCCTTGGGCTGGGATCGGTCGAGGTTTCGGCTGTAGAACTCGGTTGTGCCAGACTTTGTGTGGTTATTGGTCCAAAAGCACATACCGCAACGATGCAAAGTGCTCGGATTGTGGCATGGGTCAAACTCATTGGATCAGGAAATATCGCTGGCGTGGAAAACAAACATGTGGAACAGACTGGCATCCCAATCAGGGATGCGCAGGTGCTGGCAAGCTGATACGATGCGTACAGCTATCGTATCGTCTTGACCGATGGATCAGCGAGAATCCTTGCGGCAAATCGGTAACAATGACGTGATCGAAATATCATGGCGCACTGCGAGGTAGATCTGTGGCAATGGGCGAGTGGAATGATGCTGAACACCACGTTGAACGTGCACATGCGTTCTTCGAGGCTGGGCATTGGGACGAGGCGGAGTCCGAGCTTCGCTATGCGCTGTCCATTGATCCCCACCAACCCGAGTGGCACTTCAACCTGGGGCTGACGCTGGATGCTGCGGGCAGGCATGCAGACGCGCGCAGGGCATTCATCCGCTCGCACGAGCTCTCGCCAGACCACTCAGCTGCTCCACTTATGGTGGGGATGATGCACACCCGTGAGGGCAACGACGCTGCAAGTATCTCATGGTTTGAGAAAGCAGCATCAATTGTGCCTGATGATCCAACGCCACTCGTGCAGCACATCGCTGCACTGACGCGGCTGGGAGAGCACGACAAGGCTGAAGTGGTGTACTATCTAGCCCAGCAGACGTGCGATGATTCTGCAGATCTTCACGCCGCAATTGCTGAATCACTTATCGCCAGAGGGCTTCCTGAGCGTGCGATCTGGTGCTTGCGTGAGGCTGGAAAGATCGACCCAAGACTGCCGGGCGTCTGGTCGCGGCTAGCCGAGGTGTTTGCATCCACAGGCCGGCTTGAACGGGCTCGCCAGTTGTTCCTGAAGGAAGTGCGAACCCATCCAGGCAAGATTGAGGCAATGATTGGGCTGGGCAAGGTCTTGCGTGAGCTTGGCCGTGTGACCGAAGCCGACGAGAAGTTCCGCCAGGTGCTTGAACTGGTGCCGGATCATCTTGAGGCTCATGACCTGCTTGCGTCACTGGCGCTGCATGTTGGAAATAACGAACGGGCGATTGAGTTCTTTGATGTCCTTGTCAAACTCGACCCCGAGGTCTTTGGTGTGCGTCGACGGCTTGGTGAGATTCTGTTGAAACGGAATGCGCAGGGCGATCTTCAGCGGGCTCGTGAGCTGTTGCTTGCTGAACACACCCTCATGCGGAATCAGCCACAGCTGTTCAGCGACGAAGCTGTCGAGCACCTGTCCGGGCTTCTTATGGATGCTGGACTTGCAGCCGAAGCCGTCAGGGCTGCCAAAGTCAATCTGGAGCGCCGGCCGGGGGCGGCTCAGGCAATGCATCTGCTTAGCGCTGCGTGTTTCCAGGCCGGTGACGATGAGCGTGCCTCAGATGCTGCCAGACGGGCTCTCAGGCTCGCTCCGACGATGGTTGGCCCGATGTACAACCTTGCCCTCTCAAGCATTCGCCAAAAGCAATGGAATCGGGCACGGTACTGGGTCAGACAGGCAAGGCAGGTCGACCCCGATGATGCGACTGTGCGAAGGCTCAGGCTGATGCTGATAATGCATACAGGGCTTGAGGTCATGACGGGAATTGGCCACGTCTGCCGTCGGCTTGTTACACGGACCCGAGTGTCCTGAGACTGGGTATCAACAGTGGCTCACAATTCTTCGCATTCTGGACCAAAAGTGCCAAGACCTTGAAACTGATCAAGAATTTTCCAAAAAATCTGACACCAGTTGGAACTTTGGCGCATCTGTGTCGTTTATTCATGTGTTCTACAAGTTGTAGGAGACAAGAGGAGATCAATCGATACAAAGACAGTATCGAGGTTGAAGGGTTCAGATACATTCCATCGGCGCAACCTCCGCGGGCTCTCGGAGCTTAGCTCCCCGGCTGAAGAGCAGACTCAGCCGGCCGCGGGATCCAGGGGCTGTGAAACTCTCACGGGTTTCACAGCCTTTTTCCTTCGATTCATAACACCTAATCAACCAAGCGTGTTAACGATCACGTTCCCAGCCCGCTCAATATCATCATCGGTAATGTGCAAGTGGCATACCGCACGAATCGTGCTCATACCCTCGGGCAGCATCAACACTCCCGCCTCACCAAAGACCTTGCACATCTCCGCTGCAGATGGGAAATCTCCAACAAGATCAAAGTAGATCATGTTTGTCTGCGGGCACCCTTCATGAATCCTCGCATGAGCAGAAGATGACACCAACTCAGCAAGTCGTGAGGTTCGTCTGTGGTCGTCCTTCAACCGAGCCCGATTGTGCTCGACAGCGTGCATGGCTGCTGCGGCAATGATGCCCGCTTGGCGCATGGAACCACCGAGCATTTTGCGAAACCGTCGTGCTCTTGTGATGGTTACATTATCACCAATCAGTGCTGAACCAATCGGTGCACCGAGCCCTTTCGAAAAACAACACGAGATCGAGTCTGCATGCTTCCCCCACTCGCGTTCATTGATACCTGTTGCTGCGACAGCGTTCCAGATACGTGCGCCGTCAAGGTGAACACGAAGCCCGCGCCCTCTTGCATGTGTGCAGACACGGGCATATTGCTCGATCGGCCAGACTGATCCACCACCACGATTATGCGTGTTCTCGAGAACCAGAAGTGTTGTTGGCGCATTGTGAGCTTCATTATCGCGGAAGAGTCTGTTGATCTCGTCTACATCAAAGATGCCCTGTTTCCCACGAGCCGCAGCGCACATCACACCAGAGATCGCAGCGGGAGCGCCGGTCTCATAGAAGATGACATGACTCTCCTCATGGCAGATAACTGCTTCACTGGGATTTGTCTGTGATCGCAGCGCGAGCTGGTTTGCCATTGTGCCGGAAGGGACGAACAGCGCAGCTTCCTTACCGAACAATGCAGCAACGCGCTCTTCCAGCGCACGAACGGTTGGATCACCCTCAAGCACATCGTCACCGACCTGCGCGTTTGCCATAGCCTCGCGCATGACAGGGTCGGGCTTGGTCACTGTGTCGCTGCGAAGATCGACTGGGTTCTGCTTGGCACTCATACAAAAGCGTAGTGACCTGACATGTCAGATGCCGGTCCTGATGCGAGCTTCCCTCGCAGGCTGTTCTTCGCGATGCTTCTGACCATATTCCCCCTTGCGCCACATCCTTACAAACCCAATCGCACCAGAAAACACAAGCAGAAGGCACAGGAATGACACGCCACTGGAAGCAAGTGACACCGGGCTTGGCACATGCTCACTCTCAGGCAGGCTTTTCAGGCCGTTGTAGACGCCGAAGGCAATGAGTGGGGCAACAAGTCCGCGTAATCCCGTGAGCCAAACGTGGACGTTGAGGTAGTCAGCGGCCCTTTCCGGCGGTGCAAAGTCCATGTGACCGAGAGGCCACGCAAGCACTCCCCCACCGAATCCTGCGCCCTGAAATGCTGCAGCCGCGTAGATCAGTGATATTTCCTGGAACCAGTATCCGAGCACCATGCACGTCTGGCTCGTCACAAACACCCAGCTGTGCACCGCTCTGAACGCCACAACATGCCCCTTGTCCAGTAGTCGTGCCCAGATGGGTATGCTCACCGGCATCATGAGAAGCGGCAGCGTGTTCGTGATCGCAATACCGCCCGAGTAGGACTGATGAAAGACCTCTTTCACCATGACAGGGCTGATCGCGATCATGATGAGATTTCCAAGCCCCATCATCATCTGCGACATCATGTACGATCGATAGGCACTGTCTGTCTTGAGAATCTGGTAGATCGTGAGAGAACGCCTCGCATCCGCGTTGCTTGCTATCGCTCGCTCATCGCGCCGGAGCTTTGCGTTCTGACGTACGGGCATCCGCAGCCATGTCCATACAGTCACGAATCCGATCACACAGCCAACTGGAAGGAGCACACGGAACGCGTTCTGTTCGTAGTCAAGCGCCTTTCCCAGTGTCCATCCCAGTGCCGCAATCGTGAGCGTCTGTACGGTTGCGAGCTTCCCTGTAATGCGCCCACGGGACTCCCGAGGATAGTTGAGTTGCCACGTTGTTGCACGGGCAGAGATAAATCCCGTCCAGAGTATGCGACCAAAGATCACAGCAACCACAACCTGGACTGCGCCGAACGTACTGATCTGTGCGGTTGAGACCATGACCACCGAAAGCATAATGAAGATCAAGAGCATACCCGCAATGCGCGGACGATCTGTCCCGCGAAGCATCCGTCGCCATATGGGGCTGCTGAGGTTTGAAAGTGCTGGCGAGGAAGCGACGAGTGTGGTGAGCGCGTTGAGATAATCATCGCTCACGACATGCTCGAAGGCATTTCGAACAAAGACGCCAGCAATTGCCCCCTCAATGCCAGCGGTAATAAATGGAAGCGTTGCAGCGCTGAGAACCTCACGGCTGAAGTTCAGTCTTGCCATGAAAGGCATGTGCCTCGGGTGAAAGCTGGGGAGGACACTCGCCAAAGCAACACCGACCCGGAGACCGAGGTCCCGGGTCGGTTTGTTGTGTGGTTCTGTGGTCACTTCACAAGCATTGGCGATCGACCGCCGCTCGGCAAGTTTACCCGACTGGTCTCAACGCAAATGCACTCGATCAGACAGGCCACGGAGCCTGCGAGAAGTCCATAATAGTGAAATCACCGACCTGGAGGAACCGGATGTTCACGCCGCGTGAAACACGGAAGATAATCGTGAGCTTGCCATCCGGATTGGTAATGGATGGACGACTCGGGATGTCATTGATCGACTTGAGCGGAATAGACGGTGTGAACCTGATATGTGTCAATGCGGCCTGATCTCGGTAAATAAAACCGATGGCGTCGTATGCCGTTCCATTCTCATCGACAAGACGGATTGGTTGATTTCGATTGACCCCTTCAAAGTACGGACCAAGAAGATCAAGACGGGAACCAACACTGACATCCATTTGAACAACGCGAACACCATCGGACTCCTGGAAGGTGCCGATTCGGAGACTCTTCTCGATCACACCGACTGTTTTCAACTGTTCACTGCTGAACTTCTGCTCACCATTCACAATATCCATCTTGCCTGCGTCCGATGAGACCTGGAGTGATCCTTCAACACCTTTCTTGATGATGAAGCCGATGCTGTTACGGATAGTGATGCCAATGTCCTGAAGCAGTTCACCGCGGTTGGCGCGTGTTTCATTCTGCGGGCGGATCATGATTTCACGAACTGCGACCGCGTTTTCTCCAGCTATCGTGCTGTCGGTGTCGGATGGATCGTACATGGTGCTGATCCAGCGATCCCGCCCCTTGTCTGTGCTGACTGCGGCAAACACCCGATCGCTGGGTAGTTCCTGCATCGTATTTGAGATGTCAACGCGTACATTTTTCACAAAGATTGCGTGTGGCAGGAAGCCAGCATCAACTGCAAACTCAAAGGTAAACGGCGTATTCGAACTGCCGCCAACTGATGTGATGACCATTGGGTTATCAAGATCACCCTGGTCAAACCTCCAGCGGCCTACTCGGCCAGTTGATGATCCGCTTGATGCCGAGAAACACGCAACCGGGAAATAGGACCGGGATTCACCGTTCTCATCCTCAGCAACGAGCCGCACCTGCGCATTGGTCATCTGCACCTGAGAGCCACCACCGGTCTCCTTTGCACCCGGACCAAAGTCGATCGCAACACCGATCAGGTAGCCGCGAGTAATCTCTTCCCCGTTCAAACGAACAGCTTTGTGCTGGGAGGAAACCCATTTGTCTGTATTGAGCAACTGCCCCATGGGAGTGCCATTGGTCACATCACCAACAACATAACTGAAATCTTTCCGAAGCGTCAGATCACCCCGTTTGAGAGTGTTTCTCCCATTGCCACCTTCAAACGACACACGCAGCGAGGATGGAACAACATGCACCCCCTCTGGATAGGAGCGAGCGAGACTATCACCACCAATGACAGGCTTGAATGCACCGGCAGATGCAATGCCGTAGAACTTCGCAGTGAGTTCGTCTGTCCATGGCTTCATAATGCCGGAGTTGAACACAATACTCCCGCGTGCGTCAAGATCGTTATATGTGACCGTGGTAGGCCAGTCGCTTCCCAGACGAAGCGAACCAATGCTGAGCGTCATGATGCCTGACGCAATGATGCCAGATCCGATGCCACAGAGCGTGCCGCCGATCGTGTTCGCCTGATCGGAAACATTCGCGTTCCTTCTCACAATGCTGTCAACAGCGCCGCGAAGCACAACAAGACTGACCACAAAGACACTAGACAGCGAAACACCCCAGGCAACATCGCGTAAAACGCTTGCAAATCCGGTTTGCGGAGATTTGTCGAGAAGCATGAGTGAGAGTGGTTCCCAGAATGCAAACGCAATCGCACCAGCGACGATCGTACAGACCAAGTGAATTGCGGCCGAGAAAAACCCGCGATTCATCCACATCAGCAGTGAAAACAGCACCACCGCGAGTGGAAGGGCAACTCCTAAAAATCCCATGGCATACTCCTCTGTCGCTCTATGCCCTGCGACGTGCTTCAGATGTCCTCGCACGCCAACTCATACCTGTATTACTGACAACTCCGGCAAAGGTTCTGTTCCGATGCGATACAACGCATGCCGCCATTATGCGGACGCGCCAGCCTTCACCTGCGTGGCGGCCTGTGAAGGGGCACCAGACGACGAGGATGCCATCACTCGCATCACCTCTTCCACGCTCGTGACCCCCTCAACAGCACGCAAAATTGCTGCCTGCTGCATCGTGGGCAGCTGACGTTTCTTGGCTGAAGCACGCAATGCTGGCAGATTCCCAGTCTTAATAAGTTCCCGCTCTGCCTTTTCAATCGGGATCAGTTCGTACACGCCGATCATGCCGAAGTAACCGGAACCATTGCATGCAGGGCAGATGTCGGGCTTGTTCTTGATAAGGACCTGTCCACCCTTCTTGAACAACTGCTGGACACGGTCCGCTGGCAACCCAAGTTTCTGCAACATCGCTGCATCCGGCTTGTATGGCTGGCGGCAGTTCTGACAAAGACGGCGCATCAGCCTGACCGACACGACACCGGCAAGCGGTTTTACAGCGGTGTCAACATCCCCAACCGCCTGGACATACGTCTGGAGCGCCTTGAGCGTGTCACGGGTACGCAGTCCAAGGTACAAGCGGGTACGGGTGTCATCGAGTGCACTCGCCACCTTTGCTGTTGCCTGATCCGGCATCTCCATCACAGTCACGACCTGCGGGTCACGACGGAGCGATGAACGTGCGAAGGTTCCGAAGTCCGGACCGTCGGCTTTGGGAACCCACACGTTCTGCCGGACACCTTCGAGATCGTCTTCGACATCAATCTCGACGGTTTCGATATTGAGTGTGTACGGATCGTGGAGTTTGGTCAACGCGTAGAGCAGTGTTGTACGGCCTCCATCGACTGCGCCCGCAACGAGCACCAGTCCGCCCTTGCCAACCTCTGCCATTGACCGAAGTGTCTTGAGCTGGGTATCGGAAAACCCCATATTGTTGATACTGAGTTGCACAGCCTTTGACGGGTCATACACCATCGTCAGTTGCATGCCGCCGGGCACTCCGCTGGTGGTTACACTGATCTCGTGCTCGTCAGGCCCCTGAGCAACCTTTGCAGTTCCAACCTGCTTCTTTCGGCGATCAGCAACATCAAGACCAGATGCTGCTTTCCAGAAATCGATGATTCGTATGGCATCCTGCGCGGGCAGCTGTTCCACCGCTGTTGGAACACCGTCAACCAATACAGAGACACCATACTTGCCCTCTGCAACAAGAGCGACATCGACCTGTGTAGCACGCCGATTTCTTCCCTCGATATAGATTCGCTCTGCGGCTGTACGGACAACAAACGCTTCCGATTCTCCCTCCGGCACAGGCACGAGTACTTTGCCAGGACCAGTAATCGTGAGTTCCGCCTTGCCAGCGAGCTTTGCCTCTCGCTTTGCTTCCTTTGCTTCTTTCCAACTCTGGGTATCGAAACGGATACGCAGGTGCTCGGGGACGCGCGGGTCCTTGTTTGTCACAGAGATGAACGTCATCAGAGAGGCACCAAGCACAACAACAATGATGCCAAGCGAGATCAGAAATGTGAATGCACTTGCAATCGGAAGTAGGAGAGACCCAACAAAGCCAAGAAGACCAACTGAAATCAGCCATGCGTTCCACTTGTTCCGACCGAGGTGGAATCGATCCGCCTGCTTATCAATCACAGTGGAAAGAAACCACGCCCACGCAACAAACGGCACAAGCATGAGAATCGGTTTCCACGGCGACACCAGAACGGTGAACTCTGCGAGCGTCATGCTCTGAATCGAGAGGAGGTTGGTCATCGTGTACGGTCTCGTTCTTTCTGACAGGTTCCACGGATTCAGCGAACTCGACTGAAGTGTTTCAGATCCACTCCGGTCTGTTAGCTGCACAAGTGTGCAGGACTTTGGCATCGCCCTGACGGGAAACGACGAGCGGCCCCGCTGCGAGCGAAGGGAAGTGTATCAGCACCAGCATCCGCTTTCCGAGCAGGATGTCTTGACAGCGGCCAGAAGAGGCAGACTGTCGGAGCGGTCGGAAGCTGGCTCAGCCAAGCTTCTTCAGTTTCATGCGGAGTTCGTCGACATTCGGCGAAGCCTCTTCGGCCACGCGCAGGGAGATGTACTCACCCTCGACCAGTTCGACCAGCGACTGGTTGAAGTCCTTGTTGCCCGCCTGCTGCGCCTCGATGGCGTTGATGTACTCGCGGAGTTCGCCTTCACGACTCTCAAGCACATACTTCTGCACGATCGAGTTGTTGATGAGAATCTCGATCGCCGGGATACGGTGGATGTGCTCGTGAAGGGTTGGCAGCAGCTTCTGGTACACAAACGCACGCATCTGATACGCCAGAATCTTGCGAACCTGCGGCACATCGTCCGGCGGGAACAGGCCATAGATTCGTGAGAATGTCTGTGTCGTACTCGACGCGTGGATGGTCCCGTACACAAGGTGACCGGTTTCTGCTGCCATGAGAGCAGCCTCAAAGGTTTCCGAGTCACGCATTTCACCGACGAGCACGATGTCCGGGTTTTCACGAACAAGCGCGCGGAGCGCGATCTTGAAGTCCAGACAGTCGATGCCGATCTCACGCTGATTGATGGTGGCTTTCTTGTCCTCGAAGATGTATTCGATCGGGTCTTCAATCGTCACAATGTGCACCGGCTTGCGCGCGTTCACATAGTCGAGCATTGATGCAATCGTTGTCGACTTACCGGAACCTGTCACACCGCAGAGCAGCACGAGGCCTTGCGGCTGCATAGCGATCTGGGACATAATTGGAGGCAGGTGCAAACCCTCGAACGGGAGAATGTTTGAGGTGATGCGACGTGCAGCAACTGAGATCTTGCCACGTGCCTGGAACAGGTTCACACGGAAACGGTTGTGGTCGTCGTAGTCGTACGCAAAGTCAACCGACCCAAACTTGTGGAAGTCGTCCCACTGTTCCTTTGAGAGGATCGCATTACAGATCTGCATGAACTCTTCGAGTTCGACCGCCTCGGTATCGAGCGGCTTGAGCGCACCGCGAATGCGTAGCTTCGGCTTCTGCCCCGTCTTCATAATAAGGTCAGACGACTCAAGCTTGATCGTCGCAAGCAGGAACTTGCCCCAACGTGTCGCGTGAGGGTCGTTCTTCTTTTGGATGGATGCGACATGTCCGACATGGCTCGCATCTGCATGGGCTTCGTGGCCAACGCTCATCTGGGCCCCCGTTCCTGTGGAAGGCGATTGTGTGAGTTGTGACACGAGGATATGCCCTTTCTGATACAAAAACTGGGCATTCGATAACCTGACACACTATCAGATGACCAAACGCTACCCAAACACCCCGAAGCATCCCTTCGGCCCGGCGCAGCAAACAACCGATCGAGCCCGAACCGTAGAGGCAAGTATTCGCATGGGATCAAAAACGGTTGCGGGAGTCTTTCGCTAAGGCCAACAGCCAATCGTTTTAGCTACCACCCAAAGAGATACATCGCAGTTATGATCTGAAGCCTTCGTCAAAACCGCATCAGCATGGGGAGACTGCACGAATCCCGTTCATTAGCATCACCCGCATGTTCGCAGGTTCTTCGGTAGAAACGGTCTGCGGTCCAGAGTGACGCGCACGCATCGATAATGTCGTCAGGCACACATTGCGCGCGAGTCGAACCCGGTATATCCCCCACTGTCGGTATCGTTTCGAACCCGACAGCACGGAGCAAACTCTCACGCTCCAATCTGCCCTCACGGGTTTTCTTGGAACTAACCAACGATCCACCACCGGTCACAACACGATTCATCGCCAGAAAGATGAGTTCTGACTGAGTTTCAGACAATCGGACAAGCACCTCCGGGTGCGATCGAAGATACGAGTCTACCTCTTTTATCTTCGGCACAATGTTCCATGTCTGCTTTGTCAGGCTCTTGCCAATGTCGCCCGATGCAATAGAGACGTCTCGAGCCTCGTCATAGTCCTTGCACTCAAGCACAGCGCGAACGGGCGAGTTGAAGATGGAACTCGACTTGTGTGCAAGAAGTTTGCGTGCATGCTGCTCGCACGTTCTACCGCCAGTACGGTTGGTATCAAGGAGTCCAATCGGAATATCAATAACTGCTGCCGCCACTGTCTCAAAGTCGCCGATGACATGCGCAATCGTTGGTGCAATCCATGCAGTAGGCGCAAAGCGGACCGAAGACCGCCCGGTATAGTTCTGCTCCACCACCAGCCAGCCGCCCCGACACCCATCAACACCAACAAGGCGTTTCATCTGCTTTGCTCTTGTGTTTCGAGCTCGCTCACTTCCACCTCGCCTCCCTGCTGCTGCCATTCCTGCAGACCACCCGAGTACAACCACACGCCACCGTACTTGTTTGTCAGCAGGCGCTTTGTCATCGCACGAGCAGCCACATCGCCCGGGTTGAGTCCGTACACGATGATGTTGTCGTACCGTCCAATGGTTGGGTCAATCGGGGCCCCCTTGGGCACCTGTGGAAGTTTGATATTCTGAGCACCCGCGATGTGCCCCGATGCAAACTTCTTTCCAGAGCGTGGATCGACGAAGATTGCGGTACCATCCGTCTTCTGCTGGCGTGCCCACAGCACCTGCACCCGCTCGCCCGGCATAAACCGGATGTTGCGATCCGAAATGCTTGTGTCGCACCCAACCAGCACTCCTGAGCCAAAAATCATGATTCCGAACAGACAGATATGGGACATCCTGCAGTTTCTCATACGCGAAGAATATCTCGATCGACTCCCTCGTTCATACCCCCAAGGAGCATTTCCTCATGGTTCGCCTGTCTAGCGCCAAGATTCCAGGTTTTCGCATGGTCTGTGCTGTGTTGCTCGTTGCAACTGCTGCATGGATGATACCCGTACGTGCTCTGGCCCAGCCTGACTTTGAGATGCTCGATGGAAACTCGCTCGTGCACGCAACGCTGATAGCAGAACAGGATGCAGTCCGCGCAGGAAGCACCGTCGATGTTGGAATCCTCCTCGATATTGAGCCCGGCTGGCATACCTACTGGAACGGAAAGAACGACACCGGGTTTCCCGTCTCGGTATCATTCGAACTACCCAACGGCGTTCGCGCCGATGCACTTCAGTGGCCTGTGCCCAAGCGCCATCTCCAACCCGGCGACATCCTCGACTTTGTGTACGAAGACAAGGTGCTGCTCATCTCGACCATCCACGTTCCAGAGGGTATAGGCGAGGTTGCAAATCTGTATGTCAAAGCCAACGTGGAGTGGCTTGTCTGCAAGGAAGCGTGTCTGCCAGGCTCTGCCGAACTTGAGACATACATCCCGATCACACGTGGAGAGACAGAGCCTCCAAGGTCAAAGCACGCCTCACTCTTTGCACAGATGCGGGAAACTCTGCCTAGGAAACTCCCCAAGCCCGGTACTGAGCGTGCGTTGGAAATGGAGTTGCGTTGGAATGATTCATCGTTTCTCGCTGTCGTGCCAAACGCGAAGATTGTTCGTTTTTTCCCAGGCAACAAGTGTGCGAACCTTGTCAGCCCGATTCAGGACACTGAACGGCGTGGCGAAGATCTCGAGGTTCGCCTCGAAACCGACCAGCTCAAGAGTGATTTCAGGCTGCAGGGCGTCCTGTCATGGGAATATCCTGATGGCACCAAACGGATGTATATGGTTGATTTTCCCTGGGGTGACACAAAGGGCTATGCACACCCCGAATGATGCGCACACAGCGCACATCGCATGATTTGTTTATCACTGGATCTCAGATCCGAAGGAGAACTGGAATGAAACTTTTTTCACGTCGTAACGCCATGGCACTGCTCGGCTGCACCGTTGCTGGCGCTGCCATGATCGCAACAAGCGTTAGCGCAACAACCGACCCGGACACCAAGGCTCCCCCGAAGGTCGGTGAGCAGGCAATGAACTTCAAACTCGTTGACACCGAAGGCAAGGAGCATTCCCTGCAGTTCTATCTTGATCGCGGTGATACCGTCGTTCTGGAATGGTTCAATCCGGATTGCCCCATCGTCAAGAAGCACCATCAGCACAACAAGACAATGGCTGAAACATACGACATGTTCAAGGATAGAAAGGTCACGTGGCTGGCAATCAACTCGGGCGCCAAGGGGAACCAGGGCACTGGCGTTGAGCGCAACAAGAAGGCTATCGAAGACTATGGCATCAAGTATCCAGTGCTGCTCGACGAGACCGGCGAAGTTGGCAAGATGTACGGCGCAAAGACAACGCCTCATATGTTCATCATCACGCCGAACAAGTCAGCTGCATCAGAAGCAAGCGATACAAAGGCAACCGGCACACTCGCGTACATTGGCGCTATCGATAACGACCGCTCCGCAAGCAAAGTCGGTGATATCAACTACGTCAAGAACGCACTGCTCTCGATTGAGCGTGGCGAAACAATCGAAGTCACTTCCACCAAGTCCTACGGCTGCGGTGTGAAGTACTGAAACTGATTGAGAATCAGCCAGACAGTTGATCGGACCCGGGTTGCACTGCAGCCCGGGTCCATTTCTTTGCACAAATCCGGAGTTCCTTCAGGACAAGCTGGGGAAGTGCCGATCCTTTCATCTGCCGAACATCGAACATCGATACTGCTGGAAACGAACTATACTTGAGGCTGGGAGATTTGCGATTTATGCTCGAACGTGCATTTGACATCCTTGTGATTGTGCTGGCATTTGGCAGCATCATTTTCATCCATGAACTTGGACATTTCCTCGCTGCAAAGTGGGCAAAGATCCGCGTGCTCGCGTTCGCGATTGGGATGGGCAATGCCGTGTGCTCCTACCGCAAAGGGCTTGGATTCCGTAAAGGTACAACCGAGCCGTACGTGCGAAAGCTCGTGGAACAGGCAAAGAGCACCGACCCCGATATCGCACAACAGGCAGAAGCAAAGCTTGCTGAGATCAGTCCAACCGAGTATCGACTCAATACGCTCCCAATCGGCGGATATGTCAAGATGCTTGGGCAGGAGGATCTCAATCCGAATGCCATTTCCAATGAGCCCGACAGCTACCAGAACTGCCCGCCATGGAAGCGCCTCGTCGTGATCTCTGCTGGTGTCGTATTCAATCTCATCTCTGCAGCAGCATTGTTCATCATTGTGTTCATGGTCGGTCGTCCGGCCGACCCTGCAATTATCGGCACAGTTGTTCAAGGGCAGCCCGCGGCGCTGACTGTCGCGTCGAATGCGAAAGAACTAGGGCTCGATGGTGAGGCTGCACATCTGCAACCGGGTGATCGCGTTGTCAGCATCAACGGCAACAGGCCGCAATCATTCGATGATCTGCGTCTTGCTTCAGCTATTGCACGATCCGGCGGTTCTGTCGACATGCGCGTCGAGAGAAAAGGTGTTGCAGACACCGTCGTCTTTGAGATCAAGCCGCAACAGGACAAGGAAACCCGCCTGCTCTCGATTGGAGTCGGACCCGCTGTTACCACTACAGTCCGTGCAGTCGAGAACGATCAACAGCGTGAAATGTGGAACCTTGTGCGTGACAAGATTGGTTTGGGCGCAGTTGAGCCCGGGGCGCAACTTGTCAGTGCAAACGGCCTCACCGATCTTCCAGCTGGGCAGTCTATTGCATCAGTCTTTGCTGCGTCACATGGAAACCCGGTTGAGCTTGTGTTCCGGCAGCCTTCGAGTGAGACGACCATTGCACATGTGACACCAAGCCCCATCTACCAGACAGCACCGGTCAGCAGTCTTGAAGCGCAAAGTATCTTCGAGGTTGACCATCTGGCTGGACTGGTCCCCGTTCTCAGAGCAATCGTTGACAAGGACGAACCAAATGGAGCCCGCGGATACAAGGCTGGGCTTCGCGACGGAGATGTCTTTGCACGGATCGGCGACGTTGTGTTTCCGAGTTACCCGGAAGGTGTCATCGAGATCCGCAAACACGCGGGCGAGAACATCGAAGTCGTGGTGCTGCGTGGTGATGGTCCATTGCTGCAGCGCGAGCGCATCACGCTCCAGTGCCCTGTCTCCAGCAAGGGCTCGATCGGGTTTGGCGTTGGAGACACAAGCAATGAATCGACTGTTCTGGCGATGCCTCTGTGGTCAGACGCAAACCCGCTCAAGTTGACAGCTGGCAAGCTCGGTGTACGTGCCGACACAGATGTGCCCGCAGGCTCACAGATTCTTTCGATCAACAGCACATCTGTTCACACGCTTGATGACGTGCGCCGCGAGATTGTGGATGCGATTGAGACAAGTGACGATTCGCTCCCGGGATCCAGCGCGATCGAAGTGACAATGGAGATCCAGATACCTGATGATGAGGGTGACGCATCGACTCAACAAACTGTGATTCTCCATATCGACGAGGATGCGTCGCGTCAGATCGCTTCGCTCGGCTGGTCTGTGCCCTTCTATCCGGAAGCGGTGTTCGCACCGTACGACTACAAGGTCAAGGCATCATCGCCTGTTGATGCGATTGGAAAAGGTGTGCACGAGACACGACGCGTGATGGTTTATACCTACCTCACGCTTGCACGCCTGTTCGAGGGAACCGTCAAGGTTGAGCATCTAAAGGGCCCGGTTGGGATCGCGCACGTTGGTTCGCGCATCGTCAGCCTCGGTATCATTCCTCTGCTGTTCTTTATGGCCCTTATCAGCGTGAATCTCGCAGTTATCAACTTTCTCCCATTACCAATTGTCGATGGCGGCCAGGCAATTTTCATTCTGATTGAAATGATCACCAAACGACCGGTGCCGATCATCATCCAGAATGTCGCAACCATGGCAGGAATTGCTCTGATCGGTGCGATGTTCATCGTTGTCACCTTCAATGACATCAAGAATCTCTTCTGAGAAAAACCCGCATTCTGTTCTCACACCAGCAATGATTCGGTATGCTCGGACTTGGTGTGCTCCTGCTGCTGGGATTGCTGTTGCTTTGGATCGCAGCAGTGTGTATGGTTGCGCACGGTCTGCGTCATCCTCCCAGAAAAACCTACGCTTGGGCTGTTTCCAGACAATCTCCCGGCTCGCCAGCCGATATTGTGCCGCAACCAACCGCGTGGGAGGAATGGGAGTTCACACACACACTTCCAAACACCCGCAGATCGCATGTCTTCAAAGTCTGGGATATCGCTGGCAACAAGCCCGACGGCACAACAGTGATCATCACACCGGGATGGTCAGATTCCAAATGGGTTGCATTGTCACGTGTGCCAGCGCTTCTCCCCGAGTGCTCACGCATCCTGCTCTGGGACCCACCTGGACTCGGCGATACCTCCGGAGCGTGCGTCCTCGGCGCTCGCGAATATCAGCATCTCGTCGAACTTGTCTCACAAACAACGCGTCCTGAAGATCGCGTGATGCTCTTTGGCTGGTCGATGGGGGCTGGAATCAGTATCGCGACAGCTGCCGCACTCTGCACCGGAAACTCGTCGCGCGTCGCCGGTGTCATTGCTGAAGCGCCGTACATTCACCCACAAACACCAGCCATCAATGTTCTCAACCGCCGTGAGCTCCCCGGCAGCATATTGGTGCCTGGAGCAATCCCACTCGCCGGATTTCAGGGGGGCACAGGGGTCCGCTGGCCAGGATTCAGTCGTGTCGAACTCGCTCGACAAATCACCTGCCCTTTGCTGGTTCTTCACGGTACAAAGGACGAGATCTGCCCGCTCAGTGACGGCAAAGCAATCGCGGATGCTGCATCGCACGGGCAACTCATCACCATACCCGATGGGAGGCATATGGATCTATGGACTCATCCTGACCATCTGAATGCGTGCAGTGAAGCAGTCTCCGCGTTTCTACGATCACTTGATCACAACAAAGGGAAACCACATGCCTGACATCGACTCAATCCACCACCTCATCAGCGTGCTTGATCTGACAACCCTCAACGCAATCGACACAGAGACCGATGTGCGTGCATTATGCCAGCGCGCCGCAACACCATCACTAGAGCACAAAGCTCCACCGGTAGCTGCTGTATGCGTGTTTCCCAACTTCGTCCCCGCAGCAAAGGAAACACTCGCTGGTTCTATGGTTCGAGTCGCCTGCGTCGCATCCATGTTTCCTCACGGACAATCTCCCCTTTCGGTGCGACTCGCCGAGGTCGAGTGGGCAGTTGCGAACGGTGCTGACGAGATCGATATTGTTATCAATCGCGGACTGGCACGCTCGGGTGATCTCATTACTATCGCAAGGGAAGTTCGAGAGATGGCTTCGCGATGTGCGCACGCAGATTCCGAAGCAACAATCAAAGTCATTCTGGAGACGTGCGAACTCAACTCGCTCGATCTTGTATGCAGCGTGTCTGAACACGTCCTCAGCGCGCTGCACCTGGCAAACTGTCACGGCGCATTTCTGAAGACCAGTACGGGAAAAGGAGCCGCTGGCGCAGAACTCGACTCGGCTCGCGTGATGCTCGAAGCAATCAGGGATCACACAAAGGCGACCGGTCATGTCGTCGGCTTCAAAGCTGCTGGTGGTGTTCGCACCAAAAAGGACGCAGCGACATACCTTGATCTGGTTCGCGACGTGCTCGGCAACGAGGCAACCACGCCAGCACGATTCCGCTTAGGTGCATCATCACTGCTCAACGATCTTTGTACACACCTGTCACTACAATAATGGCTGCTTACTTTTCAGCAGTGAGATAGCAGATCCATGACTGGCACGTCTCGGCCTCTTCGACAGGCTCAAAGATGCCGTCACCCTCACATTCGCAATCGCAATCGTCCTTGCCGCAGGCGCACTCCTCGACACCTTCCCAGTAGACAGTGGACTTCTTAAAGCCAGCCTCTGCAAGCAACTCACGAATCTCAGGAATCGACCACATGCGCCAGTCATACGAAAAGGCTTTACGCATCTCCGATCCATCGAGAAACTTGAAGTGGATGTAGCATTTCATGTTGTTCCGCACCGGATCGATCTCATCCTGATCCCAGATGTATTCGAAGGTGTCACCACCAAAGAGCGCAACCATACTCTTGGGAACTTCCACATCCTTCGGTTCTTCCAGCACATCGTGAGATTCCCAACCGCCATAGCAGTCAAGAAAAAGAACTCCGTCGTCGGCAAGTGTTTCGCGCACCTTTGCAAAGTACGCACATAATGTCTTTCGATCCTTGAACAACCAGTAGCTGAAGTTATGCGCCACAACAGCATCCGCGCCGCACGCATCATCGGTCGGTTCCAGCACATCGCAGTTCACGAGTTTGACACGTTCCTGATGCTTCTCGCTCAACTTCGAGAGGTTGTTTGCAACTCCCCAGTCAAGTGTGGGTTGATCAATATCAAGCCCGATGGCGGTCCGCCCTCTCCCCTTGGCGACCCACGCGCAACTCGTATTTCCCGTTCCGCAAAAGTCCTCGCGCAGATGCTTCAGCTTCCTGCCCTTGAGTTCCTCGAACGTGTTCTCAATAAACTCCAGTTCGGGCTCGGGATCCTGCACCGAAAGCTCGTAGCACACGTGCTTGTCGACCCGATCCGCAACACTCTGCTTCTTGCTCGATTTCCTCTTCGGCTTCATCTCGATTGCTGATCCCGACTGTGTCTTTACCTGTGTGGTCATAGCGGCAAGTCTATCGGACTGGTCGGGGTTTTTCAGTGTTTCCACTCCATAAATGAACGAACGTCAGGAACCCGACGTACACTCTGCATCATCGCAGAACTGGAGAGTGCAATGAAACTGACAATGGTTGGCACCGGATATGTCGGACTTGTCACTGGCGTGTGTTTTTCCAACACGGGCAACGATGTTGTCTGCCTTGATGTCGATCCTCGCAAGATCGAGATGCTCAAGCGTGGTGAGTGCCCAATCTACGAACCGGGCCTAACTGAACTGATGCACCGCAACACAGAGTCAGGCCGCCTTCAGTTCACAACCGACAAGAATGAGGCATATCGCGATGCAGATGCGATCTTTATCTGTGTCGGCACACCATCCGACGATCGAGGTCATACCGATCTCAAGTACATTCACGCCGCTGCAGACGACATCGCAGACGTGCTCATCGATCTCGGCCCGAACCAGAAGCCCAAGATCGTTGTCATGAAATCCACCGTCCCAGTCGGCACGACGCAGGCAATGGGCAAGCGCATCCGTGAGAAGGTCGGCCCCAGCATCCCGTTTCGCATCGGAAACAACCCCGAGTTTCTCAAGGAGGGCGACGCCATCACAGACTTCAACAAGCCCGACCGCGTGGTCTGTGGCGTTGAAGAAGAGGCGACAGCGGATTTCTTCAACACAATCTACGAGCCGTTCGTCCGCAACGGCCATCCCATCTTCATTCTCGAGATCCCATCGAGTGAGATGGTGAAATACGCCTCTAACAACTTCCTCGCAACAAAGATCAGTTTTATTAACGAGATGGCAACACTCTGCGAGGCATACGGCGCAGACATCGAGCAGGTACGCAAGGGCATGTGCGCGGACAAGCGCATCGGCAATCAGTTCTTGTACCCCGGTCTTGGGTACGGTGGCTCGTGCTTCCCCAAGGATACGCTCGCGTGCATCATGATGGGTGATCAGGCTGGCAGGCAGGCCAAGCTCTCTCGCGCCGTCCACGAGGTCAACCAGCACCAGCGCGAGCTCTTCTTCCAGAAGATCTCAAACCACTACAAGGACCAGGATGGACTCTCCGGCAAGACCCTTGCCTTCTGGGGACTCTCATTCAAACCCCGCACCGACGACATCCGCGAAGCGCCCGCTCTCACCCTCATACGCAAGGCGCTCGGATTCGGTGCGAACGTGCGGGGGTATGATCCGGTTGCTGCCGAGAACGCTGCGAAGGAACTCGGATCCGGCCCGTTCATCGCCGACGATATCTACGAGTGCGCACAAGGTGCTGACGGACTTGTCATCTCGACAGACTGGGACGAGTTCAAGAGCCCGGACTGGAAACGTCTGCACGACGTGATGAATCAGCCTGTGATCTTCGACGGCCGCAACCTCTTCAGACCTGAGATGCTCACCAAGCACGGGTTCACGTACTATTCCGTCGGCCGAGCACCAGCACAGGCGGCATCAAGCGTGCAGCATGTGTGATATCTATATTCCGAATCAAAATTGCACGAATACGATGTGTTCATGCAAGATGCGACCCAAACTATCTCACATGCACCAACACGGGTACTCGCGGTTCTAGGCTGTGGTTTGCTATTGTTTTCATGCATGTCTGTGCTGGAGATTGCTCGATGGCACTCGCTGATCGCAATTAGATCTTCGGAAATACTTGATCAGACTACGCGGAAAGTTGAAGACCTGAACAATAACGGCGGCTTAAACACTGAGCAGATAATCCAAACTATCAACAAAGATGGCTTTGAGCTACGCAGTAACGATATCTGGGATATAGCAAGATACTTCAATGCCCCAGTATTGAACGACTATAACTTGTTTACAAATGTAGCAGCACGATCATCAACCCGTACTGCCATCATGAGTTTGGTTGCTGCTCTTATCTGTTTCTATAGCGCATACCGTTGCCACAGAGTTAACAGGGCACTCGCCGCATGATCTATCGCAACTCCATCCAGTGCACAGACTGGCTCGACCTTGCTGGCTCACTCGATCCCGCGAGCATCGATCTGCTCTACGCGGATCCGCCGTTCAACACGGGCATCACACAATCGAGCCACGCTGGGAGCTACACAGACACCTGGCCTGCCACCAAAGACTGGGTCGCGTGGCTGCGCCAGCGTCTTGCTGCAACGCTCCCTTCAATAAAAAACACCGGGCTCATCCTGCTCCATGTCGACTGGCGCACATCCCATCACGCGCGATTGCTCCTCGATGAACTCCTTGGCGAAAACCGGTTTGTGAACCATCTTATCTGGCAGTACGGTCTCGGCGGATCGTCACCACGCAGGTTCGCTCGCAAGCACGACGACATCCTGCTGTACTGCATCAACCCAAAGATCTACCACTTCACGCCCCCGATGGTGCCAGCGACCAGCAGGCGCATGCAGGGACAAATGAAAAAAGCAACCGATGTCATCGACATCCCAACAATCAACAACATGAGTACCGAGCGTGTGGGATATCCAACGCAGAAACCCATCGCGCTTCTTTCGATGCTGGTTTCAGCGTGTTGCCCGAACGATGGCATTGTGCTCGATCCCGTGTGCGGGTCCGGAACGACCGGTGTCGCTGCGCAAAAACTGGGACGCTCGTGGATTCTTGGTGACAGGAACCCTGAGGCTGTTGCTGTCGCACGTGCTCGGTTGTTCACATCTGACGTCGTAACGAAAATGTCAGTGAATACATCAGCCCGCACATCCGAATACAAGGCGTAGGATTGTCAGCATGCCACAACGTCTTGTTAAAGCTTACCGCAAGCACCGGATTATCAACATCAACTTCAATCTTGTTGCATCGGGTCTGCTTGCTATTGCAATCGCTAAGCTGCCCGTTGAATGGATCTCGCCGTGGGTCCAAAGTCTTTTCTCGGGTACATCTAAAAGCATCCAGGAAGCGGCGGTCACCGTGACAGCCGCGGTTATCGATGGGCTCGTCGATGTAGCGCTCTACTACACGCTCCACTGGCTTGCCAACCACGCAGGCAGAGCAAAGCCACCGCGTGCCATGCCAATGCCAGACCCCAACCGTCCAAGGGGTAAGCGGCACAGAGGCTCGTTCTTTCGCGACGCAACGGGTGTACAACTCCAGCGCCTTGCGCTCTCACCCGTGTACTACGGCGTCTCGATGCTCCTGATGTTCGTGCTCCGAAAGACGGAGGTGCTGAGTGTCGGATGGGCGTTCGTCGTCGGCTTCACAGCGGGGATTCTCGCAACCCGCGTCATTCACACAATCTGGGGCTTGCGCACTGGTCTCTTTGAGCCTGACCATCATCACGACGACGCGCACGAAACAAAACCGACATAACGACCCGTGCTCACTGTATCAACTGCTCAGAACACGACTCAGTTTGGATCAGTTCTGGAATCCGTTCGGCCGGACAAGGTATACGTTGTCATCAACTGTTGAAGGATCACCATCGGGACCGCACGAGTAGAAATATGGTCTGTTGTTTGTGCAAAGCCCACCATCAGCATCGCCCTGCGTTGGGCTTCTGCGAATGTCTGTAAATGCTTCTGGCACAGGCGTCGGCGGTCGTCCTGCACCGTCATGAATCGATGAAGGAATAATCAGAACACCCTCAACATTTGCTGTTGTTGGATCATCCCGCAGGGGAACAAAGGAAGCAACATTCCCACCCACATTGGGATAGTTCCCGTAGATCACGCCCTGAAATGCAGGATGTACATACCGAATCGGGTTTCCCCACGCATCAAGCACCGTCGGCAAGGGGTGTGGCTCAGACTGCTCCGGCATCGCTTCGTCATACTGGGGAAAGTTATCGCCTTCCATGTCATCGGTTGAGTGAAACTCGACGGATGTAAACACTTTCTCCGGGAGGGCACGAATCGGCTCCATCGCCGACTCGATCTGCTCAATCTGCTTTAAGTACCACCCGACAGAGTTGATCGTCTCATGCGGTGAATACGGCGCTTCATCTGTCACCGCGTCCGCAACAGGAATCCATCGGAAGTCGTTTGGTGAGTTCCACGGATTTGACCCGGAGTCCTTCGGCTTTGCATAGATGTACACGGGCTCTGGTATTCTCCCCTCAACGCTGATGTACTCAGTCAATGAACGATCAAGTGCGGCGAGTGTCTGTTGTGTCAGACGTTCCTTCGATGAAGCGAAGATCTGTGATCCAGCAGTGATGCCGATTGCCATCAGAATCGCCATGATCCCCAGCACCACCATCATCTCCATGATGGTGAACGCGCGCGTAACAGTACCTGATTTGTTGCTCGATCGGTTCATAGTGCATTCCCCACGTGTCGAGTCCACAACTGGAACGAAATCCAGCTCTGCACAAGGTTATACGTCCACAGGGCCAGACGGGATCCCCTCTGGTTCATGCTGCTTTGTGTGTGTGCCCTGCGGAAGGATGCCGCAGCAGGTGCCACATCAGCAGGCCAATCCCTATCAATAGCCACAGATCGGCGAGATTGGATACGTACGGCCAGATCTCGGTTGAACCTGCAAACGGGTTCTTCCATCCGAACGGCATCATTCTGCTAGGCAAGGGATGAATAAAATCCCGAACACACCCAAACAAAACTCTATCGTACAAATTCCCGAGTCCACCACCGAGAATCAACCCAATCGCGATATGGGCTAGCCTGTTCCGAGGCGTTGTCCAAGCTCGGAATGCCCACAAACCAAACGCAAGGGCAACAAAGGT
The DNA here is from genome assembly GCA_020639155.1 of Phycisphaeraceae bacterium. Lineage (NCBI taxonomy): Bacteria > Pseudomonadati > Planctomycetota > Phycisphaerae > Phycisphaerales > Phycisphaeraceae > Phycisphaeraceae bacterium. The sequence goes on along the minus strand of JACKHF010000002.1, from coordinate 302,593 downwards.
GAACACGACAAAGAATGCGCGCTTCCCCGCACCGATACCGAAGACCGCGCCGGGGTTCAGCACAAGTTTGAGTTCAAGCAAGCCGGGCAGCACCACCACAGGGTCATGGGCCGGCAAGAGCATGCCGAGATGGTGCTCGCCTTGCGCATTCTGCTCGAGCACCTGCGCACGGCTGATCGTCACTGGTGTGTCTGCAATCTGGCTGAACGCAATCGACTTGCTCACAAGATCTGTGACAAGTGCAAACAACGTTGCGACCAGCAGCACAACACATGCTGCGCGCCAGGATGCGTTCGTGCGCACAGATGGCAATGGTGCCGATTGCTCCTTTGTCGTGTTCTTTAGCCTGCTCGCGTCGGTGCTCATCGCGATCCGTAACGCTGCGCATCAAGCATGCGCGCCGCCTCAATAGAGTACTTCGCCCACGGAAGTTCGTGAAGGCGTTCAAGCCTGATCGGCTTCCCAGTCATGACGCAGATGCCATACGTTCCCGCTTCGAGGCGCTCCAGAGCCTCATCAATCTCTTTGATAAGTCCGCGCTCATGTGCTGCAAGATCAAGCGAAAGGGATTGTTCGGACGCATCGGAACCCTGCTCTGCCATGTGCTGTGGCGTGTTTGATGTGCCGCCACCAAACGACTGCAACGCCTCGCGCTCCATGTTCGTCACATTTCCGAGCAACTCGCTCCGCTTCTGCAGTAAAAGTAGCTTGAAATCTGCGAGTTCCTTCTTCTTGAAGGGGGTCTTCTTGATAACAGGTCGATCATCGACTGACTCGTCGGCTGCGGCCTTCTTCGCCTTCGGACCGGAAGCAATCAGAGGTGCTCTACGAATCGATCCTGATAGAAGGCCGCCAGTTGGGAGCATCCGCTCGATGAGTGATCGCTGCGCATCTTTCTTGGTTGGCGGCTTCTTTGATGCTTCAACTTCACCGTTGGAGGTTGCCGTATCTGCCTTGGGAGATTGTGTCTTTGCATCCTTCGATGAAGTCTTCTTCGCGGGAGCTTTTTCGGGCTTCGGCTGAGCAGCCTTGGTCTTTGGCGCTGGTTTCGCCACTTCCTTCACCGTCTTCGCGCTTGCAGATGACTTGGCCGGCTTGCTCGACTTTGAGGTTGTCTTCTTTGGCGTTGTGTTCTCCACCTCGTCTGAAGAACCTTTCGCCGGAGACGGCTTCTTCTTTGAAACAACTTTCTTTGTTGATGTTTTCGTTGGAGCCGATTTCTTTGTCGTCTTTGATGTTGACGAGCCTGGCGTCTTGCTAGCTGATGACGCTGGTTTCTTCTCAGTGGACTTCTTTGTTGCGACCTTCGTCTTTGTAGCAGTCTTCTTTGCAGGTGTTTTCTTTGTCGGAGCTTTCTTTGGAGTTGCTTTCTTCGCGCGCGATGCCGAAGGCGATGCTGTCGCCTTCTTCTTTGCAGCGGTTGTGGTCTTCTTCGCCAAGCAACAATCCTTTGGCGTTAATATTATCGGAACTTACGATCACACAGAGTTGCCAAGGGTAGAGACAGACCTCACACCTGTCAAAGCAGAGTCCAATCTGTGCAATCAACTGTCAGCAGGGGACAGAGCGTCACTCCACAGTCTTTGCTTCAACCTGTGCATTGGTTTGGTTTGTGACGACCTCAACTGGCTCGCTCGGTACTGCGATCTCAGCCCGCTCGTGATAGGCTCCCATCGCTCTGAACCTGTCGTACCGCTGCTGGAGCAATGTTTCCTGATCGATATCTTCGAGTTCATCAAGTTGCAACGAGATCCAGTCACCGAGCATTCGCGCAGCACTCTCAGGATCACGATGGGCTCCGCCAACGGGCTCTTCCACGACAGCATCAACAATCCCAAGTCGCAGATTGTCGCTTGCTGTCAGTTGCAGCGCCTGTGCTGCAGCAGCATTTGTCTGTTCGTTGGCCTGCTTCCAAAGGATCGCAGCGCATCCCTCAGGCGAGATCACCGAGTACCACGAGTGCTTGAGCATTGCGACACGATTTGCGACCGCGATGCCAAGCGCACCGCCCGAACCGCCCTCACCGATCACCACACTCACAATCGGCACGCGCAATCTACTCATCTCGCGCAGATTCACAGCGATCGCTTCTGCCTGCCCACGTTCTTCGGCACCGAGTCCGGGATAGGCACCGGGTGTGTCAACCAACGTTACGATCGGCGTGCCGAACTTCTCTGCGAGTTGCATCTTCGCAAGCGCCTTGCGATACCCCTCCGGGTGAGCGCAGCCGAAGTGGCATGCCAGTTTTTCCTTCGTCGATCGGCCCTTGTGGTGTGCAACAACAAGGCACTTATGCGCACCAATACGACCAAATCCTGTCACGATAGCGGGGTCATCACCAAACCGACGATCGCCGTGCAACTCACAAAAGTCCCGGCACATGCGTTCGATGTAATCGCGTCCCTGCGGCCGTGCTGGATGGCGAGCCACACGCACAGTATCCCACGGGCTCAGTTGCTTGTAGAGATCAGCGAGCATCTTCTCGCGCTGTGCGCGCAACGATTCTATCGACGGCGCATCCTCCATCGCGAACGGAGCAACGCCCGGTGGGATTGGATCTCCGCCGGACTGCAGACGCTCTATCTGCGCATCAAGTTCTGTGATTGGACGCTCAAAGTCGAGTTGGTAAAACGTGCTCATGTCAGGCGAGTATAGGAAGTGTCTACAGGATGCCCGAACACACCATACCCCTCTATCCTGCCAAGCTACAAGGGAGAGGTCCTACAGGGTGGTTTTTCTGGACCTGTACCAGCGGTCTGACTCCACCTTGCCATCATGAAGACGGACCACACGCTCGCACCGATCCGCCACGGCGTCGTCGTGGGTCACCATCACGATCGTCATGCCCTCATTGTGCAACTGCTCAAACATGGACAGGATTGCCTCGCCAGTCTTGGAATCCAGGTTTCCAGTCGGTTCATCAGCAAGCAGCATCACGGGATCAGACACGAGTGCTCTCGCAATCGCAACGCGCTGCTGCTGCCCGCCGGACAGTTCCTTCGGTCTGTGACCGATTCGGTCACCAAGCCCCACGCGCTCGAGCGATCCAAGCGCACGCTGCCTGCGGAGATGCGGTTTTACCCCCTGATAGAAGAGCGGCACTTCAACATTTTCAACGATGGTCAACTCAGAGATCAGGTTGAACGCCTGGAACACGAATCCGACGCGCTGCCCGCGGAACGCTGAGAGTTCTTCGTCGTCCATGCCAGCAACATCACGTTGATCAAGCAGGTAGTTGCCTCCATCCTTCGCATCTGGTTTATCGAGACAGCCAAGGATGTTCATGAATGTCGACTTGCCCGATCCCGATGCGCCCATAATTGCAACGTATTCGCCCTTCCGGATTGTCACGTGGACTCCATTGAGCGCACGCACCATCACGGAACCATCGGGAAAGTAGTATGTTTTTTTTACGTCACGAAACTCGACCACCGGCTCGCCATATAACCCGTCTGGTGCAGGAATGATTGACTGCAAAGTCGAGGGTGATTCGGTTGTTTCCGTTGATGCCATTGTCATGATGCGTGTTCGCTTCCCTGCGCTGGACTCTCAATATGACCGGGGTTCGATTCATGATGCTCGAGTGCATCTTCGGGGGTAAGTTTCAGGTTCGAGCTTCCGACGACCGGCGGCAGATCTTCAAGCGACTTGGCGCCCCGTGTCTGCTGGAGATCTCTTTCAAGACCGTACACAAGCATGGTGTCACCGGACCTGAGCCTTGTATCACCCACAGGAACGCCAATATATTCCCCATTCTCTCGTGTCACGCCAAGAACCACCACTCCACGCCTGCCGAGTCCCAACTCAAAGAGTGAACGCTGCACGAGAGGTGATTCAGGCTCAACCGTCAACTCACCAATCTCAAACCCGGAGTGCGTTCGAATCAGCATCTCGTAGTCGGGTGTTTCTGTCACGTGAAACCGATCGAGTGTGATGTTGATAAACGCGTCAAGCCCGCGATTGACCAGTTTTGATCTGACCACAAGAAAGAACACAACGGATCCGCCAAGAATAATCGCGATCTTGGTCGCAGCAGACATCTCGGAACTTCTGCCGAGAAACGCGATAACCAGCGTCGTCAATGTGGTTGTAAGCCCAACGTTTCCAGCAATGATCAGATGCAGGATAATCCGCCTTCGAGCGGGATTCGCAAGAGCGAGTTCTGATTCCCTCGTCGTAAACCCAACACCGAAGAACGCGCTGGAGGCCTGAAAGTTTGCAACGGTTTCGCTCAGACCTGTCTTCATCAGAGCACGAGCGCCGACACGAACGATGACGAACGCAACCGTGGCAATGACGAGCAGTGCCGGGATCGCGCCTGTCACTCACTCGCCCCTTCAAGTTGCAATCCAGCCAATGCTGTCAATGGATCCGGCGCAAACACAAACACCTTGTCAAGGCCTGTCGCGAGCATGAGCGTCCACACGGCATCAGTTACGCCACACAGGCGCATCTGCTGCCCGGCATCCATCAGGATCTTTCGCAGCTTCAGAAGCTGTCCGATGTTCGAGCTGTTCAAGTACGTCACGCGCGAGCAGTCGAGCACGACATGCCTGTTCGGTTCTGCTTTGAGACGATCGGCAACAGATGAGAGCTCATCAGACAATGACGGCTCGTCCTCAAGCTCAACAACCACAATGTCGTCTGACCAGTTCGTCGGCATAGCTGTAGTCTACCTTCTCGTGGCGAGGGATGACAACTTCCCGCGTGCAGTGCGTTCACTGCCTGTACGGCTCATTCATCCGATGTGTTCGATTCGGCATTGGCATCTGATTCTTCATCCGCATCTTCACGCACCCGAGCTGCAGCAATCACCGAATCGTCGCCCTTCTTCATCGAGACGACACGGACCCCCTGCGTGCCGCGACCGATCTGGCTGATGGTTGATGCTGCCATACGCACGAGCTGCCCACCCCGGGTGATGACAACAACATCATCGGTATCATGCACGCCTAGCGCTGCTGCCGATCGTCCGTTCCGCGCCGACGACTTAATGTCCGCACGCCCCTTGCCGCCTCGGCTCTGACTGCGAGGCTTGCCGGACTCGGGCTGGACGCGATATTCATCCACCGGCGTGCGCTTACCGTACCCATTTTCGGTGATAGTGAGCAGGCTGAGGCCCGCATCGATCTCTGACTGCGATGTCATCATGTCGCAATCGTCATCAGGCACCATCGGGACCACAACAACACCAACGATCTCGTCGTCATTGCCAAGATCCATGCCCTTCACACCAGCCGCGGGGCGACCCATCAGACGGACATCCTGCTCGCTGAACCGGATCGCCATCCCCTTCGCAGAGATGAGCATCAGATCGTCAACACCTGTTGTGAGCACAACATCAAGGATCGCGTCGTCGTCCTTCACCCCCACCGCAATCAGGCCGGAACGATTAACGTTGCGATACTCCTTCAGCGCGGTGCGTTTGACAATGCCCGACCTCGACACAAACGTCAGGAAGTTCGAGCCGCTCTCAAAGTCACGGATCGCAAGGAACGCGCGCACCTTCTCGCCCGCGCGGAGCTCGATCAGGTTCACGATCGGCCTGCCCTTGCTCGTGCGCGACATCTCGGGCAGTTCGTAGACCTTCATCTTGAACACACGACCGGTGTCTGTAAAACACAACAGCGAATCGTGCGTGCTCGCGACAAAGACGTGCTCGATGAAGTCCTCGTCCTTGGAGTCCGACGCAATGATCCCCTTGCCGCCACGCCCCTGCGTGCGGTAGGTGTCCAAAGGCACGCGCTTGGCGTATCCCTGGTGCGAGATCGTCACAGTGACATCACCCTCCTGGATAAGAGCTTCAATGTCAATGTCACCAGCAGCATCCTCAATGCGTGTCACACGCGGCGAGTTGTAACGACCACGCATCTCGACGCAGTCATCCACAATCAACGCGAGCACGCGTTTGTGATCTGCGAGGATCGACTCATACTCCTCGATCTGCGCGACAATCTCGCGGTACTCGTTCACGAGACGCTCGACCTCAAGACCAACAAGCTGGATCAGACGCATGGACCCGATCTGTTCAGCCTGCACGCGCGTCAATGGCACGCCACCATCGTTCTCAAACTTTGCTACGTGATCGATCAGGCGCTGCGGGATAGTTGATGCCGCGGGATGGCTCGACTGGATTCGGAACCGGCGCGCCATTAGTTTGCCAATCGCCTCTTCGCGTGTGCGGGACGACCTGATCAGCTTGATGACCTCATCAATATCAACAACCGCGTAGATCAGACCTTCCAGAACGTGGGCTTTGCGCTTCGCTTCCTGAAGCAGATACGCGGTTCGCCTGCGGATCACATCCACGCGATGACCGATGTAGCAGTCGATCATCTCACGTAGGCTCAGCGTGCGAGGACGGCGGTTCACCAACGCGATGTTGTGGATGCTGAACGTCTGCTGCAACGGCGTGAACTGGTAGAGCTGGTTCTCGACGACCGTCGCGTCGGCACCCTTCTTCAGTTCGATCACGATGCGGGACTGCGCCTCACGACCAGACTCATTGCGCACATCGGAGATGTCCTTGATGCGTTCTTCCTTGACCGCTTCGACGATTTTCTCGACAAGGGTGCTCTGGTTGAGCATGTACGGGATCGCGTCGATCACGATCTGCTCGCGACCATTCGCCTGCTGTTCGACATGGCACTCGCCGCGCATCGTGACCTTGCCGCGACCGGACAGGTACGCATCGACTATCCCACGACGACCCGCGATCACGCCACCGGTCGGGAAGTCTGGCCCCTTGATCCCGTGGAACTTGATCACACCATCATCGTCAAGCACGTCCTGCATCAACTGATCTGGCGTGATATCGGGATCTTCAATCACACGAACGATCGAGTCGAACACCTCGGTCGGGTTGTGTGGCGCAAGACTCGTCGCCATACCCACAGCAATACCCACCGAGCCATTGACCAGCAGTTGTGGAAACTTGCCGGGGAGCACTGTCGGCTCCATCAGGCGATCGTCGTAGTTCGGCTGAAAATCGACCGTGCCGAGTTTCAGGTCGGACAGCATGTCGAGCGCCGCATGGGTCAGACGCGCCTCGGTGTAACGCATCGCAGCGGGCGGATCACCATCGATCGAGCCAAAGTTCCCCTGCGGATCGACGATCGGGACACGGGCACGCCACGTCTGGGCCATGTTCACCATGGTTGGGTAGATGACACTCTCGCCGTGCGGATGGTAGTTGCCGCTGGTATCGCCACAGATCTTCGCGCACTTGATGTGCTTGCGATTTGGGCGCAAATTCAGATCGTTCATCGCAACGAGAATGCGCCGTTGTGATGGCTTCAGGCCGTCGCGCACATCGGGCAGCGCGCGATCCATGATCGTGCTCATCGCGTAGGTGAGATAGGAGTCCTGAAGCTCTGTTTCGATCTCAATATCGACCACGCGACCGTCCACTGGCAGCGTCGATTCGTCTTGCTGATCATCGTTCGTTTCAGGAGTCAGATTGTCGTTGTCAGCCATGCATCGCCTCGAAGTGTGCACTCGCAATCACACCGAGTGTGGGGCTCCGAAACCGGGGCAACGTGCGAGCAGGAATGATAGGCAAATTGGGACGTTTCGGCGAGAAAAAAACAATCGAAAATCATGCCCGATCGGGCGTTGTTTTATACCAAATGAAGTACACGAAATATGGCTTTTCAAGCAGGTTCAGACAGACCGGTTTCAGGGTACAACCATCGCGACCAACCGACAGGCTCTGTTCTGCATCCTGTTTCGTCCTATCGCTCAACAGCTGGTTGTTCTGGTGCTGCCAGAAGAGCTGCAACACGATTCATGCTGCGCTGTGTTTCGCACGCTGTCAGAAGCACAAGTGCCTGCGCGGAGAGCGGCATCGTGTCATCCCACACCGCTGAACGAACACCTCCGAGCGCACGCGATGGCAGCATGTACCGATGCACCACGATCTCGTCGGCAGTGAGCTGGCGCAGAAACCTGATTGACTGCTGCAGACGAGACATCTCCGATGCAAACTCCGTTGTCATCTTCTGATCTGTATCCAGAATAGTGGTCAGACGCGAATCACCAAGCATTGTCGCGATCAATGCCATCGGACGCGCGGTGTTCCATGTTGGGATGGGGCTTGAAGAACGAATAAACACAATACCGCCCGCGAGATCGACATCGCGCTGTGCTAGATCTGCCAGACGCAACTGGTACTCCCAGATGCGATGGCGTGTCTCGACCAACGCAAGTTTTCCAATGATGTTGTCATCTTCACCCGCAAGTTCGATCGCAGCCCAGCCGATCCACGGCCAGTGTGCTACCTGCTGCTCAAACCCTGCATCGAGCATCACACCCTGCACTGCTTTCGTTGCTTGAGCCTTCGTCACAAGCCCTGACTCGTGCCTACTGAGTCGGACCATCGCCCATGCGATCATCGCATGATGCTCGTGTGGAACATCATCAACGATCGCACCATCCGTACTCATAGCGGCAACCACAACTGATGCCATTTTCATCAATAACGCATCAAGTGTTGTTGAAGCACCAGAACTGCGTTCAACCGGCTCGGTCAATGCAATCACAACTGCCGCAGCACTGATAGGTGAGGAAGCTGGATCAATCTCCCCTGGACCAACCTCTGCCAGTGACACAAGGATGTCCGTTGCGAACATCCGTGCGTCCGCAGCAACACCGCGATCAACACCGGGTGTTTCAGAAAATCGTCGCAGCGCGAGCGCAGCCATTGCAGCAGATACTGGATCTGCGATGGGATTCTCCTTTGAGAACGTGCCAAACTGTGGGAGAAAATCACCGCCGATACCGTATGGCTCCTGCCCCGGCCAGCGACGACGAATCATCTGCTGCGCCATCACGCTTGCCCAGCGGGGCACATCGCTCATCCCGAACTGCTTCGACTGCACAACGCTCCCAAGACGATGCAAAAAGACTGGCTGTCCTTCCGGCTCCAGTTGGGCAAGCTGAAGTGTCTGGAATCGGTAGAACGACACACCTTCGTTGTCAGCAAGATCCTTTGGTGATCGCAACTGGTGATCGGCCTTGAACATGCGTTGACCGATCGCGTCAGCAAGCCGTGTCCTCCACGCTCCCATCGGGTCGATCCCTGTCTGCACCATCTCGCCAGGGAACATCGCGAAGACGCGATCACCGACTCGCACCGCGACTCCATCGTGTCCTGGCGGTGTCATCGGAGCGACAAGATCGATCCAATCCTCCGTCGGCGCAAACGGGACAAGATTGTCTGTCAACTCCATCGATATTGTGAGTTCGCGAGCTTTGTTTGCCTCATCTCCCGTCGCAAGCAAGCTCTCTTCCAGCGGCATGTGAAGATTGGCGCGCTGCCACGCTTTCTGCACAGCAGAGTGCGTGGCCTTTGGACCAAGGGCGCCACTCTCGTTGGTCACGGTAAAACGTCCGACAATCTCGCCTCGCGAGCGGATCGTCACAAATGCTGCAGCCACGTCCGGCAACCCCTCCCCCGGGTCCATTGGAAATGGTCTGGTGTTGATCCACTCCAGACTTGTGTTGAATGCAGTTATTGCGGACGCCGGTGTAAGTTCGACCCCTTGAGCGTGTGCGCGGGGAGTGTGGACCAGACACATCGCAATCGCGATGCCCAAATGCATCAACGTTGCCGCGCAGCAACGGGTGGCGATGCATCTTTGCAACCAACCGTTACAAACGGAACCGCCTTGCATGATGCTGGCACGCCAGAGCGTGTTTTTTGCGCAGTTCGTGGCATATTCACTGGTGAGAGACCATCTCTGGCACGGGCGTTGCATCTTCCACATCAGCAGCACTCCTGCAGACAACATCACGAGAGATACGGAGAGAGAGTATGACCACGATGTTCGCCATGACCGCCAATCGCCACAAGATGCTCGTTCTGACCATGCTGAGCTTCCTTGCCCTTTGCTGAGTTGCCCACCAGCACGAAGCACCCCATTGCACCAATACATACAACAACCAAGACATGACGCACCGTGCCGATTCCTGTGAATCAGCCCGGCGATGTCATTTTCCGGGTTGGTGACTACTACCCGCGAGCTTCGGCCCATAAACTGACAACCGGCAGAATCGCTGCCGAGCCTGTCAGCCTGCTGCTGCCTCTCCATTGGGGCCAGCTCTCACGCCGGAGTCTGCATGTTCGATCGTCTCACCGAAGGATTCCAATCAGCCTACAAACGCCTCACCGGCAAGGGCACCATGACCGAGCGGAATCTCCGCGAGGCGGTTGAGGAAGTCCGCTCAGCCCTGATCGATGCCGACGTGAACCTCGACGTCGTCGAGTCGTTCACCCGCGTCGTCATGAACGATGCCGTTGGTCAGGATGTCACCAAAAAGGTCAATCCGGGCGACGAGTTCATCGCGCTTGTCCACAAACGTCTGGTCGAGTTTCTCGGCGACGAGGGTACCACCTCGGGCATTCTCAGGGTCAGCCCTGGCCCCACCATCGTCATGATGTGCGGACTGCAGGGATCGGGCAAGACGACCTCCTGCGGCAAGCTCGCTGCGTATTTGAAGAAACAAGGCCGGTCGGTCATGCTTTGCGCTGCTGATCTTCAGCGCCCTGCGGCTGTTGAGCAGTTGGAACTCGTTGCGCAATCTGCCAACGAGATGTCAGGCCCATCACAGGTGCATTTCTATGCTGAGCCAGACAAGTGCACCGAGTATGGCAAGGCAAAGGGCGTTGCTGTTGGCGTGTGCCAGCGAGCGCTCTCAGAAGCCCGCAGGAAGGGCATCGACACGCTCATCCTCGATACAGCTGGTCGTCTCCATATCGACGACGAACTGATGAGTGAACTGGGACAGGTCAACAAAGTCCTCCAGCCGCACCAGATCTTCCTCGTGATCGACGCGATGACCGGTCAGGACGCGGTCACCAGCGCAAAGGCGTTCCACGATCGGCTCGAAGTCGATGGCGTGATTGTCTCCAAGTTTGATTCTGATGCCCGCGGCGGTGCTGCGATGTCCGTCAAGAGCGTCACCGGTGCATCAATCAGATTCATTGGTACAGGTGAGAAACTCGACGCAATTGAAGAGTTCCATCCCGAGCGCATCGCTGGACGCATCCTCGGTATGGGCGATGTTGTCTCGCTTGTTGAGAAAGCCCAGCAGGAGGTCGACGAGGAGGAAGCCAAGAAGCTCGAAGAGAAGATGGCCAAGGGTCAGATGACCATGGACGATTTCCTCAAGCAGCTTCGCACGCTCCGTCGTATGGGTCCCGTGAAGCAGATCCTCGGCATGCTCCCGGGTGTCGGCTCAATGCTGAAAGACGTGCATATTGAGGATGATCAGCTCAACCAGATCGAAGCGATCATCCAGTCAATGACGAAGCAGGAGCGTGCAAAGCCGGAGATCATCAATAACTCCCGCCGCAGACGTATCGCGCACGGGTCTGGATCGAAACAGGATGATGTTGGCAAGCTCGTCAAACAGTTTCAGATGATGTCCAAACTCTCAAAAGAGATGGCATCCATGAGTGCACGTGACAAGGTTGACGCGGTCAAGGGACTTGGAGCGGATGGGCTCGCGGGGCTTGCTCCCGGGCTGAAGGGTGCGCCCGGATTTGCAGCACGCAAATCAACCAGAAGTAGCGCTCCCGGAAGGTTCAAGCAGCGCAAGCGCAGGTAACACCCAACACAATATTGAAAAAAACACACGAGCAGCCGCTCGTGTGTCTGTGTATGAATCGAGAGGTTTGAGAGAGACTTATCGACGACGACGGCCTGCAACCAGTCCACCCATGCCGATCAATGCGAGTGCACCCGGTGCTGGGATCGTTGCTGAGGACGTGAATGAAGCTGTTGCTGTGAAGCTGCCGTTGGTCGGATTGTTGATGACGTTCGCAAATGAGAACGCGAACGACTGATCTGTAAAGCCGATGGGGATCGCGGGGCCTGAGAACGAAACGTTCTGTGCTGCGAACTGGCTCGCACCAAAGCCGAAGCTTGTGAGCGAAGCTGCATCCCACGAAACACTCATGATGAGTGCGCTGGTGTTATCGAAGAAGTCGATTTGGCCTGCACCGATTGATGCAAGCGGGAGTGAGCCGCTGACCGCAGCCGCGGACATCGAGAATGTCACGTTTGTGTAGTCAGGAGCAGAAAGACCGGGTGTCTGCAGTGTCAGACCAGTGCCAGCCCACGAACCAGAGAGCATGCCTGCGCCGGCATCATACGAGAAGAGCGGCGTTGTGCCATTCAGTGCGGGATCTGCAAAGGTGGCGATAGTGTCAGCATGTGCACATGTTGCTGCAACACCTGCAACAAGAACAATCAGACTCTTTGAAATCTTCATCACGAGTTCCTCTCTGTCTCTCAAGCTTTGTGTACAGGCCTAGACACATCTGCAGGCAAGTACACGTAACTTCGGTATCAGCGTGAGTATACATCAAACTCGATCGGGTTCATACAAGAATTCCACAATGCAGTGAAGTTAATTTGATTATAGGACTATAGCGGGCTTTTTCACTACGTTATTGGTCATTTACTCGTTCGTTTCCAGCTTGTTCTTGAAGTGCAGAATGCGCCGCAGTACCCGCCATCCAAGCGTTGTTTCCCGAGCAGGGAAACGGACCACAACGTGAGATCCAATCCATTGATCTGTTGGAAGCATCTGAAGATCGGCTGGCTGGAGTGACACAACGACACAATACCACGCTCGATCCGAACGTCCCGACGAAGGATCAACAGGGATGGGTCCGCCAGCGTGCGTTGTCAAACCTTTCTGCTCAACCAGATTTGACCCAATGGACGCGACAGATTCGATGACGCCGTGAATCAACTGCTCTGGCATGAGTCTTGAGCGGCACTCAACACTGTCTCCAACCGCGATGCGGGCATCTGTAAGCTCTCGTTCGTCGATCAGCACTTCAACCCGCACTCTGCCGGAACCGACTCTCGCCAACTCCGTTCCCTGTTGTAGGTAGCTGCCAATATGTGTCGAATCCACAACCTTAACAATCCGTCCGGCATTTGCTGAACTCACACTCAGGTCGTGCTGACGCTGCGACGCAAGGTTGTACTTTGACTGCAACAACTCAAAGCGTGCATGGGATTGCGCATCGGACGCCTCACTCTTCGGCTCTCTTCGGAGCATGCGAATCTCGGTGTCAGCTGACACGAGTGCGCTTGCAGCACTCGTCAGACGAATCGCAACCATCGGGTTGCTCAACTGTGCAACAGGTTGACCTTGCTCCACAGTGTCGCCTGGCCAAACAACGACATCATCCAGGAACCCAGGCTCACGGACTGTCAGGACATGCTCGTGCTCGTATGCCACAATGCCGAGCGCGTTGATCGATCCCGGCACCGGCACAAACGCAACAACGGCTGGCACTGCAACCAATATGACGCAACTGAGCGCGATTGCCCGACCCCGCACCGGCGCGGTATCCGGAGAAAACCAGAGAAATCGTGTCACCTTGAATACAAAGCCACCCACAGCCTTGGAAAAGTAGACACCAGCAACTGCAACACCGACGAGGAAGAACTTCATCGCAATCATTGAGGCAATGCCGAGCACGAGAGATGTCTTGTAGATTGCGGAACTGATTCCGTATGTGAAGAGTGCGATTTTTCCTCCCCATTTTACGTCGGGGCATGGCGTGCGAATGCCCAGGAACATTCGGTTGCACACTGCCGACACAGTGCGGCTTGCCTGTGCACGCAGATTTGGCATGCCAATCAGATCACACAACAGGAAGTAACCGTCGAACCGCATCAACGGATTGATATTGAAAGCGATTGTCACCACACTTGACAGGAGAAGAATCTGGTACGCCATCGCATTCATCACTGATGGCTCGGTGGATGCCCATACGAACAGCGCGATCGCAGCAATGATCGACTCAATGTACATCCCGCCGAGAGTGACAACAATACGCTGCCATCGATGTTTGAAGCCCCACGACGCGGACGCATCCATGTAGGCGCATGGTGTCATCATAATGAAATAGGCGCCGATCTCCGGCACCCGCCCGCCGAACTTTTTGCATGCGTATGCGTGCCCCAGTTCGTGGAACACCTTCAAGACAATCAGCACAAACCACATGCCGACAAGCTGCTCGGCAGCAAAGATGTGGGTGATCGAGCTTGAGAGATCACTCCAGCGCGCCGCTGCAACACTTCCAGCAGCGCACATGAGAATGATCCACGCAAAGAGTGCCCACCTCGTGAACAGCCAACCCGTGTACCTTATTGTGCTGCCCAGAAATCGATCTGGATTCCACAACGGCATCTGCCATGACATAAACGCCCAACGCAACGATTTTCGCTGAGCTGCCTGCTTGCGTTCATACCGTTGGTACAACCCCTTGTCGTCCGAGATAGGCAACGACAAGAACCCGAGCCGATGCACCGAAAGAACAAATCCGTAAAACGCCTCCTCGCGATCCGCAGCCAGGTCTCCAGAAGCAACGAGCGCATCGAATATCTCACCAAGGGGCTTCTGCTGACGAAGACTCACAACAACTCGGTAGTCTTCAGCAGTAAAACTGTGCGTATCAAAGCTGATCGGGTCCCGAATCACATACCGGACACCATCCCGGAAAACATGCCGCGACACTTCCAGATCCTGGCGCAGACCGACATGCACAGACTTCAGCTTGTCCGCCAGTGTTTGCGCCGATTGTGTTGTGTCCGGTTGTGTCATAACCACAACCTCATGTTTGCAAAGTCGATCGCCTTGCGCAGTACGACCCACCACGCTTTGCGTTCGCCAGCATCAACTCTCGCAACACCCTTCATTCCCGGCCGCAACCAATCCACTGCACCATCTTCGATCTCGGCATATGACACGAACACAGTCCTGCCATTGCGCACCTCTGCCATGGGCAGTCGGTGATTGATTGCCATCGCGTAGTGCTCTTCGGGCATCGCACTGCTCGAGAACTGGGCTGTCTTTGCCGTGTGGATACGAGCTGCAACCGACTCAGCAACCTCCAGCTCGATACGCATCGAATCTGTTGGAGCGATCTGGAACATCGGCGCACCAACCGCAAGCATCTGCCCAATGTGATCCGAAACGGTATCGATCATCACCACACCATCGACCGGCGATCGCACCGACGCGGCTTCAAGCTGCGCATCAAACATCGCTCGTCGTGCTTCCTGCACGCCGATATCCGCACTGAGTTGTTCGGCGCGTGCCAGCTCACCTGCTGCTCTTGCGATGTCCGCCTGCATGGAAACAGATTTGAGATTTGCATCGGCTTCAGCACGCTGGATCTCTATCATCCTCGTATCAAGTTTGCAAAGCAGCTGGCCCTGCGTTACCTTATCTCCTGCACCAACAAAGATCTCAGCAACAGGTGCGTCAAATGGCGCGACCATGTGCTGCATCGTTGCCGGCGTCACCACTGCAGGCACAGTCACACGGAAAGGAATGCTCGCGGTTGCAAACCAGTATGCGCCGAGACAGCATGCGATACATCCAAGGCGTCGTGCAGCTGACGCCGGATTGACAAAGTCGCGTGCGGTGTGATGCGCTGAAGCAACGGCATGCCCAACTAGAGATCGAGTCGCCCGATCAACAAGCCCAATAGCAAGCGCGTATGGCTCGACAGCCTTCTCGATAGCGGCAAGTTCGTCCTTCGAGAACTGCTTGCCGGGCATCAGCCGAATCGAAATGACAGCTTCAATGCCAGTCGGTGTCGCAAGAGGAATAGAAGCAACAGTGGCTCCCTGCGCTTCTGCCTGCCATGCGCGATGGATCCGAAAATCAGAATCGAGTGGATCCTTTGCATCCCTGGTTGACTGGCACACAACCGTCGAACCATGATCGAGGCACTCTTCCATTGCGTCAGCAACTGCAGCAACCCCCGGACTTCTCCGAGACAGCTTATCAAACCCCGAAATCGAGAGCAAGCGTGCTCTCTTGCCATGCACTCGACCAAGCGCTACCTGCTCACATCCTAACTTGGATCGCAGTGTGTTCGTTATCGCGAACGCGAGTTCGTGCAGACCCTTACGCTGTGACACTGTTGCAAGCGTTCCGATGTTGCCACTGATATCGTTTGTCTGAGCGCTTGCGGGTTGCTGATGCTGACGCAGCGTAAGCAGACCAATGCCAGCCGACATTGCACTGGTACAAGCCCGAAACTCAGCAAGTTGCTCATGCGCATCCTCGCGGGTCTTGCATGGCACAACCATCGCGATTGCACCAATCGTTTTTCCTTCGCCATCTGCAATCGGACACGACAGCAACGCGATCCGAACCGAAACATCCTTTGCCTCAAACAGCTTGGCTTTCGGCTTTGACAGCACCTGAGCCTGAGTCAGGAACTGCGATGTCTTCGTTTTCCAGAGTGCTGGGTCTTGTGTACCGGTGTGGCAATCATCGCTGACCACTCGCCCCGCGACCTCGACGTGCATTACTGCATAAACAGCTTTGTAGTTAGATGCAACGGCGCGAAAGACCAAACGCACAAAGTCTGTCGTCGATGGAGCCGACTGCGCAACAGATACAATCTGTGCAAAGATATCCTTTGCGCGAGAAAAATCAGGCGTCTCAGCACGTGGATTGCCTGTCTGCTGGATCGCGGCGCCAGTCATTCAGCTCGCGCCTCCATTCCCCTTGATTGCTTCGTTCACGTCGATCCGTGTCAGGAATGAGAATCCAACCTCGAACGCGTCCTCCCGCAACAACCTCACTCGTACACAACGTGCAAAGATCAACGGGAAATCGCCATCGGCTGGATCAACACTCACACGGTACACATCTCCGACAGCCAGCGGACGCTGGAAGACAGCCATACAACCACCGTTCGAGATGTCAACAGTGTGTCCCGAAACATTTAACTGATTCGGACAACTCATCTGGCCCGGCTGTGCAACAAGCCCGAGTGTGATCTCGTAGCGTTCGTGCTTGCGCAGCGCACGGATATTGTCTGACGTGTTTTGTGCAAGTTCATTGACCAATTGCTGATCAATGCCATCGATACTCTCCGACTGTCCAAGATTTTCAAACATTTGTATGGCACCAAATAACACGTGCGAAAGCAGAAACCATCGCGGATTCTGGGGATGTATCGACGAAAACCAAGTGCTGCTGCACGCGAGGGTGCAGCGACAGGCGCATCTTTACCGAACCATCAAGGTGAAACGACTTATGACACCTTGCGCCGTCCTGGCTGTTTCTCATCGCGCTCACTCTGGGTTGACTTATCGGCTGCGAGTCCCCGCACCATCGACCACAAACCAGCAAAGAAGGGCACCGATGGCCGACGAGCCTCGGCTTCATCGCTTGTTTCAGTCGCGTGCTGTTCAACTGCCTCATTGGTTTGAACAGCGCGCTCTGTCAACTCAATATCGCGATGATCCTCGGTGAAGAGTGCATCGAAATCACTGCGTGCCAGTTCCAGACTGTCAAGCCCCACCTCACCATCATCCAGACCCTTGCTCAACTCTGAAGAAAGAAGATCAATACCGTCGGATGCAGCGAGTTCATGTGCGGCAAGTTCAACACGATCCATAAACAACTCAGCATCACCATTCAGGATGCCATCCCCATCTCTGGAGCCAGCATGTTCTGTATCTCGAGTCTCGGAGCTGCTGGAGATCGTTTCCGGATATACAACTGGTGTGTCGGCAGCGTCGGTTGCCTGCTGATCACTGTCAACGCGAGGCTCCTCCGGCGGTGTATCGCGGCTTAATACCGGCTCATCCTGTGCGTTGCTGTGGAGAACTGATTCCTGCGATTCTGTAGATGGCGTATCAAACGAACCCGTTTGTGGTGACTGGGTTTGCTGGCTCTGTGACGGTGGTTCAGATGCAAACGTCTCAGGAATATCATTCACTTCTATATTCAACTGTTGTGTGTGTGCATTACCTGCACTGTCGGTCACACGAACAGCAATCGTCTGCGATGCTGATTCCTCAAAGTCCAGCGATGCGCCTTCAGCAACACGAACCTCGCCAGTATTCGGATCAACCTCAAAGTTTCCGTTCGCATCATCAACCATCTCAAATCGATGCGTCTCACCTTGATCCGGATCAGACACACGAATCGTGCCGACAACCGTGCCTGGCAGCGGATTTTCATCAACTGTCAGCGTGTCGGTAAAGACCGTCTCAATAGCCTCGTTCACATCGGCAATCTCAAGCGTGAACGACTCGGCGTAGATCGCACCGCTCGCGTCCGTCGCGGTCAATGTCACCGATACGCTCGGCTCGGTCTCGTGATCGAACCACACGTCGTCACGCACCTTCAGGTGCAGACCATCGCTCGACTCGACCACCTCAAAGCGGTCGTCGGACACCGAGATCGTGTGCGCATCGCCAGCGTCCACATCCGTGATGCTCACAACACCGAGATCAGTGCCCGATGCGTTCTCTGAGATCGTTGTCGAGGTCAGTTCGATGCTGACCGGTGCCTCGTTCACGTCTGTGATCTCCAGCGTGAACGACTCGGCGTAGGTCGCGCCGCTCGCGTCCGTCGCGGTCAATGTCACCGATACGCTCGGCTCGGTCTCGTGATCGAACGACACGTCGTCACGCACCTTCAGGTGCAGACCATCGCTCGACTCGACCACCTCAAAGCGGTCATCAGACACCGAGATCGTGTGCGCATCGCCTGCGTCAACATCCGTGATGCTCACAACACCAAGATCGGCACCCGATGCGTTCTCAGTAACCGTGATGTTGGACAGACCAATATCGATCGGCGGTTCGTTGGCATCGGCCACCTGTATCGTCACTGTCTCGTCGTATTCCGCACCTGCCTGATCGATAGCGCGCACTGTCACATTGTACGCCAGCGCGTCATCGGTCTCAAAGTCGAACGACGCACCGTCCGCAACACGGATCGTGCCGCTTGCGTCTATCTCGAATCGGCCATCCGCATCATCCATGAGCTGGAACGTGTGCGAGTCGTTTGCATCAGCGTCGCTGACCGTTACCTGTCCAACAGCGTCGCCAGCCTGCGCGTTCTCGCTGATGGTTGCATTGTCGATCGTGATATCGTGTGGTGCAGCGTTGAAGAATGCATCCGATTCGAATGTCTGATCAGCAAACTGGAACTGCTCGACCGACCGCACAAGATCAGTGCCATCGGGTGAGCCATCGCGAAGGTCGGTGATCATCAGTGATCCGTCATCGTTTCTCGTCACCGAGTAATCCGCACGACTGCCGCTGTAGACAGCCGTGTCAGTTCCTTCGCCGCCGATCAACACATCGTTGCCAGCACCGCCTGTCAGTGTGTCGTCTCCGTCACGAGCTTCGAGCCGGCTGATTCCAACACCATCGGTCAGGGCATCGGCAACATCGGTGCCGGTGCTCACCACACTGGTGATATCGCTATCAATCGCTTCAATTTGTTCGTGTGTGAGTGCAGCCTGCTGCGCGCCATTGAATCGACCAAAGTAGTAGTTGTTTGGAATTGAGGCGATCTGATCCGTTGTCAACTCGGGGATCCGATCTGCGGGCACATACCGGAAGTCGCCGTAACTCAGACTCTGGATCTGGTCGGTTGTCAGCTCTGTCCGCTGCGATTCTGTGAGATACCCGATGCTGATCGCGTCCGTGTTGATCGCCTGCACCTGCTCTGTCGTGAACTCCGCGCGCACGCCGCTGGGAATGCGACCCATGTAGTAGTTATTCGGGATCGACGCGACCTGATCCGTCGTCAGATTCGGAATCTGATCCGCGTGCAGATGGTCGAAGTCGTCGTACGTCACATCGTGGATCTGGTCCACCGTCAGATCACCGATCTGGTCGCTGGTCAGATAGCCGATGCTCACCGCGTCTGTGTTGATCGCCTGCACCTGTTCCGTTGTAAACTCGGCGCGCACAGCGCTGGGGATACGGCCCATGTAGTAGTTGTTCGGGATCGACGCGACCTGATCGGTCGTCAGATTCGGAATCTGATCCGCGTGCAAGTGGTCGAAGTCGTCGTACGACACGTCGTGGATCTGATCGACCGTCAGATCGTCAATCTGGTCACTCGTCAGGTATCCGATGCTCACATGCTCGGTGTCGATCGCCTGCACCTGCTCAGCAGTAAACTCCGCGCGAACTGCGCTGGGAATGCGACCCATGTAGTAGTTGTTCGGGATCGACGCTACCTGATCGGTCGTCAGGCTGGAGATCTGGTCACCGTGCAAGTGGTCGAAGTCGTCGTACGTCACGTCGTGGATCTGGTCCACGGTCAGGTCACCGATCTGATCTGATGTGAGATACCCGATACTCACATCAGCAGTATCAACTGCCTGGATCTGTTCTGTTGTAAACTCCGCACGGATTGAACTCGGGATGCGACCCATGTAATAGTCATTCGGGATCGATTCCATCTGGTCAGTTGTCAGATAGCGAACCTCACCAGCTTCGAGCGAGTTGAACTGGGAGTACGTCATCGACTGCACTTCCTCAATGTCTGCAACACTGATGTCGCCATCATCAAAGTGCAGTGTCTCGATGCCGTCGTGCTGGATTGTGAACTCGCCGCCGTCTGCCATGTGAACAACAAGTTCACCGGCACGATACGTAATGTCGTCGGACGAGTACCCGGCCAGGTCAGCGGTGTCATTGCCCGAACCGCCGTGGATGATCTTCACATCGCCGTCTTCTGCGCCCGTGAATGTGAACGTGTCATCGCCACCGCCGCCCGACATGGTGTCGTTGCCTGCGCCGCCTTCGATGGTGTCGTTACCACCGACGGTGCCATTGCGGACAAAGTGCGTGCCGGTCATCGCGACCTCGCCGTCGTTGTATGAACCTCCATGCTGATCCTGGATAAACCCGAGATCGCCCGAGGCATATCCCAACTCAATCCCATCGACAGCGCCCGCGGTTCCTTCGAGCGAGGTCACAATGTCGTTGTCAAAGTCGAGTTCCGCGATCAGCACATCGCCCTCGCTAGGCGTGAACGCAACGAGCCCGGTCATTGGGTCTGCGCCGCTGTTGTGAGCCTCGTTGTTGTCGTAGTACCACTGTCCGTCGATGTTCTTGACGGTCACAAAGTGGTCAGCGTTTTCATTGTGCACCGTCGAAAACCGAGTGTGCACATTCTCAGCCGAGTACATGATGTACCCTGTGCCTGTCGCCTGATCCGATGCAGTCACACTCGCGCCAAGATCACCCACAGCAACGTACCCGCCGTCGGACTGGTCGTCACCATAGATCACGTCGTCGCCATCACCACCGTCGATGACATCGTCGCCGCTGTTTCCATAAATGGTGTCGCTGCCCTCGTCACCGGAGACGGTGTCGTTCCCTGCACCGGCAAACAACTGGTCGTTGCCTGTTCCGCCCGTGATGACATCGTCGCCATCATTGCCGTACACAGTGTCATTCCCTGCGCCAGCGTGGATGGTGTCGTTCCCGGCTTCGCCCGCACCATTGCGAACAAAGTGCGTACCTGTCATCGCAACTTCACCGTCGTTGTACCCGCCCCCGTGCTGGTCCTGGATGAACCCCAGATCGCTCGACGCAAATCCGGACTCAATCCCATCAACCGTACCAGCCGTACCTTCAAGCGATGTGACCGTGTCGTTGTCAAAGTCGAGTGATGCAACAAGAAGGTCGTCTTCACCCGGGGTGAACTCGTGCAGCGCGTTCATTGGATTCGAACCGGGATCGTGCGCTGAGTTGTCGTCGTAGTACCACTTGCCGTCGATATTCTTGACAGTCACAAAGTGATCCGCGTTGTCGTTGTGGACCGGATGATCATTGAAGCGGGTATGCACACTCTCAGCCGAGTACATGATGTACCCTGTGCCTGTCTGCTGATCAGAAGCAGTGACACTTGCCCCGAGATCGCCCACCTCGACAACAACAGACTCAGTTCCACCATCACCCTCAATGACGTCGTCTCCATCACCGCCATAAATCATGTCACTCCCGTCACCGCCATGGAGTGTGTCATTGTGATTGGTACCGACGATCACGTTGTCGTTCGAGTTGGCGTTGTGCTGCGACATCATCTCTAGCCGAACCGTGCTCGTCTGCTCCTCAGATGCTGTTGGACCATGAAACTCGATACTCTTCACAAGGTAGTCGCTGCTGTCGTTGGTCACGCCCTCCTGACCTTCGCTGTATTGCTCAGCAGTGAACACGAGTTCATCGAACCCGCCTGGCACATCGATGTTCACCGAAAGCGAACTTCCGCTGCCAGTCATGAACGACGCTTCCTGCACCAGCACGCCGTCCTTGTATGCTGCCCAATGGCCTGCCTCTTCTCCCGAGTTCGGTCCCTCGTTTGCAAACAGTCGCGTGATCTCCACCGTTGCGGTTGTGACATCGTTGTCAAACGAGAACACGAGCTCTTCGGACACACCTCTTTGTGCGTCGTAACCAAGCTGGCTATCAGGACCGCCCGTGTGGCCTGAAACACCAAGCCCATCTGATGATGAACTCACACGATCAATCGAAGCCTCAGACAACGATCCGTCAGCGTTGATATTCCGTGCTGAAACCTGAAAGCCACTGTCATTCGATGCATAGTTTGATGTACTGATTGTTCCGTCAAAGTTGTCCCCAGTACTGGAATGCACTGTAATGCTCAAATCGGCAGTGCCATCAGCATCCGGCGGGAGTACCAGATGCACATCGTCAAGATCATCCGGCTGGAGTGTCCACGAGCCGTCTGGGTTCGCTGTGCCATTTGACAAGGACGCGCCCTGCGGCAACCCAGCAACAGTGACTTCAGTGGTGCTGTCACTGATATGACTTTGCAACGTCGACGCAAGATGCATGTCGAACTGTGTGGCATCGTCGGAGTCTGTAAATGTGCGAAGCACCGCATCGGCAGTGTCGTCACCACCAAGCAGAACAGACTCAACACTATTATGCACGATCTGGAATGATTCTCCGTCGCCGAGATCAACAGTGAGCGTACCGCTGGATTCTGTCACTTGATCGGCGCTATATGAACGAAGATCAATGGTGTCATGACCATCGCTGCCGTCAATATGCACAACATCGCCGTGCTGCCCGGTGACCACGAAGATGTCATCACCTGCGCCACCATCAGCTATATCGTTCCCGGTACCTGTGACGATGACATCGTTTCCGTCTCCGCCGCCAAGCACATCGTCACCAAGGCCACCGAATAAATGGTCGTCACCAGCCCCGGCAAACGCGAAGTTGTCGCCATCATCGCCGGTGTAGATGTCATCACCGCCCGTCGCATCATCTAGATCATCAAGTGAGTCTGCATCCACCCATGTCGCGCTTAGGAGAATGCGGGACTCAAGCTGTTCGCTCGATAGTGATGGTCCTCGCTTCGAAGATTCATCCAACTTCCGAGGTGTCTTCGACTGGCTTTGACATGATTGTTGTTCTGACGTCTCACAATCGTGCTTCACGCCACCAACACTAGCGTTCTTCTTCCGCTTCCAGAATGCCATCGTCAGTCTCCAGATTTCACGTCATAGTCCATGCCACAAACACAATGTGAGGCAAGACCGCCAACGGCGTATCGGAAAGTCTGCAGCGCAGGTCAAATAAAGGTTGTGCAAGTTCGACAATCGAGATGTGTTTGAAGGAGTGAAGATCCAATAAAACAGTCAAGCAGCCTGTCTGGATTGAGCAGTGACTGTAGATCCAAATCGTGCACAGGTGTCTATCAGCAGAGTTCGATCGATTGGTTTCAAAAGGAACTCATCGCAACCCGCCTCAAGACTTTCGCGTCGTGCGTCCGCTGTCACTCGTGCGGTCAGCGCAAGAATCGGCAAATGACATCCCGATTCACGCAAACGCCTCGTTGCCTCAATGCCACTCATCTCGGGCATGAGCATGTCCATGACAACCAGGTCGTATCCTGTTGGTTTCGCATGCAATATCTCAACTGCAACACGACCATTCTCTGCAATATCAACAGTCGCGCCAGCTTTGCGTAGAAAAAATGAAATCAGACGCTGATTGTCTGGACCGTCCTCAGCAAGCAGGATGCGAATGCCATGCAGTTTTTCTGGGTATGCGGTTTGTGGTGCTGCATCCTCAATCGGATCGTCCCAGCCGTCATTCATGTCGATCATCATCACGCCTTCGAGAGACCCTGTCTCAACGGTAACACTGAACGTGCTGCCGACACCTTGCTTGGAATCGATGAGAATCTGCCCCCCCAGAATTTCAGCAAGATGGAGAGAAATCTTCAGTCCAAGCCCTGATCCGCCAAACTTTCTGGCAGTCGAAACATCCCCTTGAGCATACGCCCCAAACAAGCCTGCCTGCTGCTCCTGTGTCAGTCCGATGCCGGTGTCAATGACATCAAACCTGAGAAGATCCTTGCCCGAGGAGTTGTCGTATGAGACTCGCACTGTTACTGCGCCGTGATCTGTGAACTTAATCGCATTGCTGACAAGGTTCACAAGAATCTGCTTGAGTCTGTGCGGATCGGTCACAATCTGCGCAGGCAGTTCACCAACCCATTCCACGTCAAGCGCAATACCTCTCGCCTGCGCACGCACCTTCATCATCGCTACTACATCGCACACAATCCACGCGGGCGAAACAGACAGCTTCTCAATGGACATACGTCCTGCTTCAATACGCGTCAGATCAAGAATGTCGTTGATCAATGTCAGCAAGTGCTCGCCATTTCGACGTATCGTCCTGATTGCATCGTTAGAATCGCATGATGCAATCGCAGGATCTGCAAGCAGATCTGCGTAGCCGATAATCGCAGCCATCGGCGTGCGGATCTCGTGACTCATGTTTGCAAAGAACTCTGATTTTATCCGCACAGATTCAAGCGCGTTGTCAAGCTTTGCGTGAGCCAGTTGGCATACTTCTCGCAGTGAGCGAACTTCCTGCATGGTGCTCGCAATACGCGCTTCAGCATGCTTGGTTGCTTCACGCTGCGCGCTGGAACTCTGCCTGCAACGAAGAAACACCCACACCAACACTCCAAAGCACAATGCACAAAGCGCTATAGCTCCATACACGTACGATGAGATATGTGATTGCACAACCGACATCGACGTTGGAATCGAGAGAAAAACACAGGTAGCACACACCACGAGGAAGACCTGGATCCATGCAACAAAGCCGATTCCATAGAGGACAAAGCGGCTCCCATTGCTAAGAGCGTCGTTATTCAGTGTGTCAGGAAGTTGTCCAATGGACTCAACTGCAGACCATGTCTCGGTCAGATTTGAACTGACAGATATATCAGTTACCGGTGTTGTCTCTTGGACCTGCGGTACCACGAAACGTCAATCGACACATTCTTGTGCTGCCCGAACGAAACAATAAGGAAAACTCACTATCCGACGCTGTCCATCGTCCCAAGCACACCCCGCCTGTTCTCGGTAGTTGCCATGTGCATGGTCCATATACCAGCGTTGTGCTTGCACATCTTGTCTCAGATCCGAGATGGGTCTTTTCACATGGACAAAGCTGCTGTCTCAACTTGAGTTGCATGTGTGAAGATGCAAAGGCAGATGCCATCTCTGTGTGAGAGCAAAGCACGAGATGCGCCTGTGTAAAGATCTCTTGGACTTGTATTGCTTCAGCAATCTGCTATCGATTATCGATCTTCCTGACCAAAGTTCATCCAAGCCTCCTCAAGGCTCGCATCGCAACCACCAGACGACCTGGATCGGGGGCTAAGCCGTACCAAGCCAATGCTTATTTGGACCTTGTCACTCAATCGTTGAATTGATGAACCGTCTACGATATTGACGCATTAATAAATATTATAGGACGCAAACTCGAGGTGTATTTCTGCGGGTTTCTCACATGATGAGCCTATGAAAGTGTTCAGATTTCCTGAAACCCTCCTGTTCTGGCGAAAATCGCTTGACTGATACCCGTTTGTACGTATCCTATTGATAGTGGGGAGTTTGCGCCCCCATAGCGCGGTGGCTGGCCGACGCATTTAGTAGAAACGCACTGGTGGGTGTATTCAACCATGCTTCGAAGAACTGTCATCTTTGCAACACTCGGGTTCACTGCAGCAGCGGTTGCTGATCCTGTTGTGTTTTATGGCATGGATTCTGGCACACAGAATCAATGGGCTTCACGAGCTTCTTCACAGGCTGCACGCGATGCTTGGACTGCAACCATTACTGGTGAATCCAGCGCGAAATCGTTCAACTTTGAATCAATGGGAGCAAACAGCGCGTACAAAGCATCCCACACGCTCAGTGGGCTTGGCACAGTTACAGCTACCAACGGTTCGGCGTTCATGCGTATTGACAAGAGCTACAACGACGCCAGCAATGGCTTTAGCCTCGACTCAAACAAGTTGTACTTCAAGTCCAGCACCGGTGGTAACAACCGTGCTGTGCAGTTTGATTTCACTCAAGCACTTAAGACTTTCGGCACATTCGTGACAGGTCTTGGAACAGGCGCACAGAGCAAACTCTTTGCGACCGTGTTCTACTCTGACAACTCGACGTCGGACCACACCATTGAAGGCAGCTCACAGGGCGGTATTCTGTTCTGGGGTATTCAGGCAGAGTCTGGCAAATCTATTCTCGCGATCACGTTCCGTCAGGACAAAGCGGGCGACTCGTTTGGCTTTGACGATATCGGCTTTGCATATGATGTACCGTCGCCACTCGCTGTCACACTCGGTATGGTTTCACTCGGCACGGTAGTGACCCGTCGTCGCCGCACTACACTTTGAGACAGTGCTAATACCTGATTTTCAAACGCCCACCTGATTGTGGGCGTTTTTTTCTTGCATATCTGCTATGCTGCGTCCTTCATGGAAAGAGAACAGCAACTTCATCCGCACGTGCTGTGTATCGGCGCTGGCAATATGGCTGCCGCTCTGCTGGTACCCGCAGTCCGCAACGGCGCAATCAATGCTCAACACCTCGTTCTGGCAGAACCAGACACCAGCAAGCACGCGGTGTTCACTCATCTCGGCGCCAGTTGCACGACATCAGTCATGGAAGCGCTTGTTCATGTTCCAGATGACACGATATTGATGCTGGCGGTCAAGCCACAACATCTGTCCGATGTCTGTGCTGCCTTTGATTTGGCGGCGGGTCGGAAGTTCCTTGCTCATCCTCGTACCTGCATCTCCATTCTCGCTGGGAGTACACGAGACGGAATCAGCCACCAGTTCAGGCGTGCTGTATACAGTGCAGACATCCGTGTCATCAGAGTCATGCCGAACACGCCTGCAGGCGTGGGTAAAGGTATTGCTGCCATCTGTGCTGGTGCAACTGTTGATGAAGCACATCTTACTTTCGCACGCACGCTTCTATCTGCGACCAGCACACTGATTGATCTTGATGAATCGATGTTTGACGCGTTTACTGCGATTGCAGGATCTGGACCTGCGTACCTGTTCTATCTTGTCGAAGCAATGCAGCGAGGCGCGGAAGCAGTTGGATTCGACTCAGCAACCGCTCGCACACTTGCTGAGAGGACGGTCGTTGGAAGTGCACACCTGCTGGAATCATCCGATAGTTCCGCACAAGAGCTGCGCACTGCCGTCACAAGCAAGGGAGGCACGACGCAGGCTGCCACAACAGAGATGGACAATCACGATGTCATGCAGACAGTCGCAGATGCTATTGTCAAAGCGCGGGATCGCGGCCGAGAGTTGGGGCAGGCATCGGGCAAAGAGTAAACCAATGGGCGACAAACAGAAAAAAGCGGACGAGAAACACTTCGAGGATCTCGATTATCCATACGACAAGCGCATGCGGCGCAAAGTCTACGAGGACAAGGTCGAGCAGCAGCAGATCGAACTGCTCAAACTCCAGCGATGGGTGAAAGCGACCGGGCAACGCGTGCTCGTCATCTTCGAAGGACGTGATGCTGCTGGCAAGGGCGGCACGATCAAGCGGTTTATCGAGCATCTCAATCCGCGCGGCGCGCGAGTTGTTGCCCTTCCAAAGCCGAACGAAACCGAACGCACGCAATGGTACTACCAGCGGTATATTGCCCATCTGCCAAGTGCTGGCGAGATCGCGTTCTTTGATCGATCGTGGTACAACCGCGCCGGTGTCGAGCCGGTCATGGGGTTCTGCACGCCCGAACAGCACGCCCAGTTCCTGCGCGACACACCCGAGTTTGAGCGACTGCTTGTCAATGACGGGATCTACCTCTTCAAGCTGTGGTTTGCGGTCAGCAGAGCAGAACAGGCAATCCGGTTTGAATCGCGGCGTTCAGACGTGTTCAAACAATGGAAACTCAGTCCTGTCGATGAGGCAGCAGTGTCGAAGTGGGACGAATACACGATTGCACGTGATCACATGTTCTTCCACACGCATACCAGCGATGCGCCGTGGACTGTTGTCCGGTCGGACGACAAGCGTCGCGCAAGGCTCGGCGCGATCGGGCATGTGCTGACAACACTCAACTATGACGAGAAGGATACAAAGCAAATCGGCGAGGTTGATCCATTGATCGTCGGCAATGCATATGCGCTGCATCCGGGGTCAACACATCCAATTATCAGCATCCCTTGATGCTGTAATCAGCTTTGCGATTACTCGCCATCGGCAGCAAGCAACGTCGCTGTCGTTGTCTTGCGTTCGTTGTTGCGGATGTACACAATCTCGACCTTGTCGCCTGGCTTTGCATCCATGAGGAACGGCATCCAATCCTGCACGGAATCGAGCTTGCTCCCGTTCCACTCGACCATGCGATCGCCCGCTTTCAGACCCGCGTTGTCCGCGGTTGTGCCCGGGAACACCTCGTCGATGAGCACACCGGAGACGATGCCGTCGTAGTTGCCCGGCATGATCCCGAAGCGCACTCGGCTGCCCGTGCGATTGGTTGGCTTGTCCTCGTCATCGTTTGACGAATCCGCAAAGCGGTTTGAACGTTGTGGACGAGATGGTGCTGCTGCTACCGTAGCTTTGGGCGCAGGATCACTCAGCTTGCCGGGATGCGTCGCGAGTGTCATCACGATCTCCTGCACTGTGCGCACAATCTTCACTGCACCAACACGATTGATCGTCTCGGAAACATCGCCCGGCGTGTGGTACACGTCGTGATACCCCGTAAAAAGACTCACGATGGGCACGCCCGCATTGCGGAAGCTCGCGTGATCAGAGTTCCCTGTCGGACGTTCCTTGACAGGGGTCATGCCGGACGCTTCAAGGATTGGCCAGACAAGGTCTTCCAATCCCTCGGCAGATTCCATGCCCTGCACATCAACCCGACCTTCACGCAGCCGCCCCACCATGTCCATGTTGACCATGGTGTAGATGCTCTCTTTGGGCATGGGCAGGTTCTGCACCATGTAACGCGAGCCTTCAAGCCCGCTCTCTTCTGCGCTGAAGAGCGCAACAACAACGGAACGCCTCGGTTGATTCGCGGGCAGGTCGGCCCAGATTTTTCCGAGTGATTCTGCAAGCACGAGGCATGCGCTCGTGCCAGAGCCGTTGTCATCCGCGCCGGGGTGGAGCACATCGGGTGTTGAAGTGCCGAACTTTCCGTATCCGACGTGGTCGTAGTGCGCACCAATCACGATGTACTCGTCAGCGAGATCGCCATTGCCTCTGAACACACCAGCAACATTGTTCGTTGTAACTTTGCCAGAAGTGATATTCGCTGAAATAGATGCTGTCGCGTTCAGCGGCACAACCAGTCCCGCCTCATCTGCCTTTCTACGGAGATCATCGAGTGAAAGCCCGGTCGATTCCTGCGTGAGCTTGCGCGCTGCGTCAACTGACATCATCATGATTGGCACGCGCATCGAGCCGCCCATGCCCTGGCCCCCATTCGCGTCAAGCAGAGAACCAACGCGTGGATCATTCGCGCCGGGCGCATTCACAACAATGATCCCCTTCGCACCGCGCGATGTTGCTGCACGAAGCTTCTGAATGAACCCCGCCTGCGGCGACCACCCGCGTTCCGACCACTTGCTGTTGCCCTCGCTGTCCATCGGCTCAAACCGAAAGATCATCGCGATGGAGTCCGTCAGGTCTGCGCCTTCTGGAAAACTTGTGTAGTCATCGGGCCCGCTCTCGATCGAGTACCCAGCAAACACAATCGGGCCTTCGAAGCTCTCGCTCGCTGAGTACGGCGTCGCAACAAAGTCCTCGCCATAGATCAGCTTCCGTGGTTCCTGTTTTACTGGCCCGCTGTACACAGCAAGATTCCATGACATTGTTCCTGTGCCAGTCAACTGCTGCGAACGAGGCTGGAACTCCTGCCTGTACGAGGCAGCCCCACCATCGCTTGAGAACGCACCTTTCATACCTGCACGCTCAAGGTAAAACTGGATGTAGTTCGCTGCATCGCGGTTGCCGCGAAGCCCCGGCGCACGCCCCTCAAAGAACGGGTTGGCAAGCGTGGTGATGTGCTGGTTGTACAACTTCACGTCCCATGGCATGGACATCAGCATCTCGGAGACAGGATCGGGTGCGATCCAGTCCGGCTCGATCACCGACTCGGTCTGGGCAAGGGTCACGGATGCTGCGCCCATAAGGGCGAGGGCCGGAGCGATTGAGCGTGCCATCGAAAGCTTCATTCCAAGGATCTCCTCTGTACGTCTGATGTGGGATCGGCTGATTCGGGATGGTCTCGGTACCGGATGCGCACACAGCCGCCAACCGTTGCCAATGTCCGCAACTGATGCGCGTGTTTTCATCGTACCCGGACAAACCGACAAGTATTGCAACGCACCCATAGAGCGAGGACCGGATCCATCAGAAATCCGGGCATTCCGCGGGATGGTTTCTCCTGAAATCTCAGGGCTTGTGGGGCTCTGATGGATGACAGAATCGGCGTTCTGTCTACGATTCTGTTCGGGTGCCATCGACCGGTTTTCATGCCGATTGGCCATCCGTCTGTTGCCCCATTCGCGCCCCCAGATCGAGTTGCACCAGACATGACAACACACGCTGTGCCGTCCGCGTCCTCACCCATCCAAGTCGGTTCCTCCTGCTGCGGCAAATCCAGTTGCTGCGGGGGCCAGAAACCGGAGGTTCCTTCTGTGCTTCAGCCCAGCGACATGTTTGCGCCGCGCCACATCGGACCGACCGATCAGGACATCGCTGCAATGCTCAGCACACTCGGTCTTGGCTCGCTCGATGAACTGGTCGATCAGACGATCCCATCATCCATCAGGCTCACGTCGTCGCTGGAACTGAAGACAAACTGGGCGCAGGGTGAAGCCGGCGTGCTCCACTCCCTGCGAGCCAAGGCTGACAAGAACGTTGTCTATCGATCGATGATCGGCATGGGGTACTACGACACACTGACGCCCGCTGTTATTCTTCGCAACATCATCGAGAACCCGGGGTGGTACACGCAGTACACCCCGTACCAGGCGGAGATTTCGCAGGGACGTCTTGAGGCGTTGCTTAACTTCCAGACTATGGTCGCGGACCTGACCGGGTTCGAACTCGCGGGCGCATCCCTGCTCGATGAACCGACTGCAGCTGCGGAAGCGATGACGATGTGCGTTGCGATCACGGGACGCACACACTTTCTTGTTGCAGACCACTGCCATCCGCAAACCATTGCTGTTGTCAAGACGCGCGCCAAAGCTGTTGGCACGGTCGTCGAGGTCATGCCTGCTGATGCGCTCGCTTCTGCGCTGACCTCACGCAAGGACGACAAGTCCATCGCGGGCATTCTGTTGCAATATCCCACCACCGATGGCTCTCTCATCGATCCATCGAAACTCGCAGCACTCGCGCACGACGCGGGCGCGCAGGTTGTTGTTGCGACGGATCTGCTCGCGTGTACGCTCATCAAGCCTCCAGCAGAACTCGGTGCGGATATCGCGATCGGCACAAGCCAGCGGTTCGGCGTGCCCATGGGGTTCGGCGGCCCGCACGCGGCGTTCATTGCAACAAGCGCTAAGCACGCACGCAAGCTCCCCGGACGCATCATCGGCGTGTCAAAGGACTCGCACGGCAACACCGCCTACCGCATGGCGATCCAGACACGCGAGCAGCACATCAAGCGCGAGCGCGCCACATCCAACATCTGCACAGCACAGGCATTGCTTGCGATCGTCGCATCGATGTACGGCGTGTACCACGGACCCGATGGGTTGCGGACCATCGCACACCGTGTGCACAACCTCGCAGCAGCAGCGATCGTCGGCATCGAATCGCTCGGGCACGAGACCATCGGCGACACAGCGTTCTTTGACACGCTGCGCGTGAAGCTCAACGAGATTGATCTTGATTCCGTGCTCGAAGCAGCCGAGGCTCGCAACATCAACTTCCGCCTCTTTGCGGACGGCACGCTCGGCATCTCCCTCGATGAAACGACCACGACACGCGATCTGCGCGATGTCCTCACCGCGCTCAACGGCGGCACGAGTCCGTCGCTCAATGTTGACGAGCTTCATACGGAAGCTGTGTCGCGCGGCCTCGCAAAGTTCGGTGAGCTTGAACGCACCACCGCGTTCATGGCGCATCCCGTGTTCAACTCGTACCATTCCGAGACCGATCTGCTCCGGTACATGAAGAAGCTGGAGAATCGCGATCTCTCGCTCGCGCATTCCATGATCCCGCTCGGGTCGTGCACAATGAAACTCAACGCGACGAGCGAGATGATCCCCGTGACGTGGCCCGAGTTTGGGCGCATCCATCCGTTCGCGCCAGCCGATCAATGGCGCGGATACGCGGAGATGTTCAAGGATCTTGAACGCTGGCTCTCCAGTATCACCGGGTTCCACGCGACATCGCTCCAGCCGAACGCGGGCAGTCAGGGCGAGTTTGCCGGCTTGCTTGCGATCAAAGCGTACCACGAATCACGCGGTGAGGGGCATCGGAACATCTGTCTGATCCCCACGAGCGCACACGGCACCAATCCAGCCAGCGCTATCACCGCGGGGTACAAGGTCGTCGCAGTCGCGTGCGACGCGAAGGGCAACATCGATCTTGCGGATCTTCGCACCAAGGCCGAGCAGCATAAGGACACGCTCGCAGCCATCATGGTGACCTATCCGTCAACGCATGGTGTATTTGAGAAGACCATCCGCGATCTGTGTGCGATCGTGCACGAGTTCGGCGGGCAGGTCTATCTTGACGGCGCGAACATGAACGCGATGGTCGGATTGTGTCGGCCTGGCGATATCGGCGCAGATGTCTGCCATCTCAATCTGCACAAGACATTCTCCATCCCGCACGGCGGCGGCGGTCCAGGCATGGGACCGATCTGCACCGCGGAACATCTCACGCCGTTCCTTCCCGGTAATCCGCTTGAGGAAGTGAAAGACAACGGCGTCGGGCCGGTCTCGGCAGCGCATTACAGCTCAGCAAGCGTGCTGACCATCTCATGGATGTACATCGCGATGATGGGCGAGGTCGGATTGCGCAAGGCAAGCCAAGTCGCAATCCTCAACGCGAACTACATGGCAAACCGCCTGAAAGACCATTACACAATCGTCTACACGGGCGAGAACAACCGCGTCGCGCACGAGTTCATCCTCGACTGCCGATCATTCGAGAAGTCCGCTGGAATCCGTATCGACGACATCGCAAAGCGCCTGATGGACTACGGGTTCCACGCGCCGACGATGGCCTGGCCGGTCCCCGGCACGCTCATGATCGAGCCGACCGAGTCAGAACCAAAGGCAGAACTCGATCGCCTGTGCGACGCGCTCATTTCGATCCGCGAGGAGATCGCGCAGATCGAGCAGGGCACACTCCCGCGCGACGACAACCCGCTGGTGCACTCGCCGCACACCATTGCAGCAGTATCGAACAACACCTGGTCGCATCCATACTCACGCGAGACAGCTGCGTTCCCCGCAGCGTGGCTGAGAGACGCGAAGTTCTGGCCGCACGTTGGACGCGTTGACAACCCGTACGGCGATCGCAACCTGATGTGCTCGTGCCCCAGTGTGGATGAGGTTGTTGCGAACTGAAGTTCGTATTAGACAAGCGAGATCAGCTTGCGCCCTACCCACTCGATCACCAGCAGCCCGAGAAATGCGGTGAGTACCCACCACTTGTCCCACAACGGCTCGGTGTCCGGCGCGAGCGCAATCCGGCGCGAGCGATTCGGCAGCTGTGACAATGCCGACATGTCGTTCCCGTCGAGCACCTTCCCGCCTGTACGCTCTGCTAGATCGATCAACAACTGGTGATTCGTCTCGGGGTCTGCCAGTTCGTCGTCGATGTTGCGCACGTCAATATCAACCTGCAGGTTGTAGCTGGAGAGCGACGGCTCCTTCACTGTGATTGTGTACCGCCCAGGCTTGCGAGGCACCCATGTCTGCGCGAATCGCGCGTTTGCGCTGTTGCCCATGTCCTCGGGCACCAGATCAACCTGCTCGACTTCGTCGCTTTGCTGGCGCTGGATTTCGATCGCGATCTTCTCGTGCTTGAGATCAAGCAGACGCTGATCGGTAATACCGAGTTCGAGTCTGACGATCTGATCGACGTACGAGCGCGAGGGCGCAACGCGGAAGGTCACACCACGGCCAACGGATGAGAGTCGTTCGCGTGCTTGCGATCTGATGATTGGCAGCCAGAATCGCTCGGGGAGCGTCTCACCACGCCCGAATCGCCAGCGCCATATCTCGTCAGTACCAACGTACACGACCTGTCCTGCGCCAAAACGCATGATCAGCACGAGCGGACGTTCGTCTGCGGATGTGCCGCCAACAGGCTCAGCCATCGCGAGCACTTCCGCTGCTGGCTTCACGTCTTCAAACTGGATGAGCGTTGCCCATCGAAGTCTTGACCAGCCGGTCTCAGGTGCTGACAAGCGGGCCGGCCATCCCGGATCATCAATCGTGCCCGGGTGCACAGGATCCGCCATGTCGAGCAGCCCCAGACGCGCAGCTGTCTCTGTACGGCGCAGCACAACATCTGTCGGAAATCGTGGTGCGCGAGATGACCCGTGATCCACGATACGTATTGGTAGACAGTCGGCGAGTGGTGTCTGTGCCCATGCGTGCGGCGTTGTCGATGGACCAGCCATCCAGAGGAGTCCGGTGCCGCGTGAAGCAACCGCATCTCGAAGGTTGATGAGTTGCGGTTCGGTGAAGAGTTCTGGTCGAACATCTCCGATGATCACGACATCAAACTCGGCCCATTCCTCCGGACTCGACGGGAGCGACGTCACTTCGATGTCGCCCTCACGGATATATCGCTTGCCGGTAGAAAGCTGCAGCGAGGCGGATCGGATTGATTGTTCCCTGTTGAGCAGTTCTCTCACGTATCGCTGGTCCCATCGCGGTCCGCCGTCGAGGAATAGTACGCGAATCGGCTCATCCACAAACTCCATGGGCAAATCCATCGAGTTGTTCGCATCGGAAAGATCACCTGATGCGGTGCGCACCTCCACCCGCAGCGAACGCCGACCAACCTCTGAATCCTGAATAACAAGGTTCACATCTGCGATGCGCTCAGCATCTCCAGTAAACATGTCTGATGTAAGTTCTGTTTCAGCAAGTACTGATCCATCTGCGTCATCAATAATGCGCACAGTGTCCCCGGGAACAAACTCGCGTGTGTTCTTTCCAAGCTGCAGAAGACGCACGCGTACTGGAACATCATCGTTGATGTATGCAAGCGACGGTGCTGTCACATCATCAATGGCGAGATCAAACTTTGCTTCGGCACTTCCCAGCGGCACCACAAAGACCGGGACGTGGTCCGCTTCCAGTCGCTGGAGCAGTTCCGAAGAAAGTTCATCTGCGCTTTTGCCATCGCTGAAAAGAACAAGCCC
The DNA here is from genome assembly GCA_020639155.1 of Phycisphaeraceae bacterium. Classification (NCBI taxonomy): domain Bacteria; kingdom Pseudomonadati; phylum Planctomycetota; class Phycisphaerae; order Phycisphaerales; family Phycisphaeraceae; species Phycisphaeraceae bacterium. The sequence goes on along the minus strand of JACKHF010000002.1, from coordinate 267,059 downwards.
AGCGAGCGGCTGTCCCGCTGCAATATCAAGAGCCTGAGACACCGACGCACCGATGCGCGTACGAAGCTGTGTCGGGCTGGGCAGAGCGACGGATTCTGATGAAGTTTCTGCATCTATTTCAAAGGCGCCGGAACCAAATCCAAGCCATCGGACGACACGGCTGGTGTCGTTCGACTGCATTTCCTTGAGTTGCTGCTGGGTGTGTGTCGCAGCCTGCTGCAACTGTTCATCGCGGGTAAAACTCACACCCGGCCCATCCTCGATCGTCATCGAGATCGAGCGATCAACAAGCATGATCAACTGGTCGGTTTCGACGCGCTCATTCGGCGACTCCATCCGTGGACCAGCAAGCAGAACAAGCAGGGCGAAAAGCAGGACCGCGCGAACGCATGACAGCATGCCTCGGTACAGTGTCCTGCCAGATAAACCACGATACGACCACCACGATACTCCACAGCAGATCATCAATGCAATCGGCCACACCCACAACGGCACCGGATGATCCCATCCGAAGTGGACGCTGTTCGGCATCGCCGGGATTGTCTCAATCTGTGCCAACATGGATTGGTAATGCTGCTCCTGCGTGTGCTTAGCTCGGGTTGATGGTCATCGCATACTGCGTACGTGATTTTCCGGCATGGCTTGTCAAACGTGCAAGCACAAGTTCGATGACTGCAAAGACAAGCCCAAGAATAATCAGCCAGCGCCAAACTGCGCGCCCCCGGGAACCTGCAGCAAACAATAGCGATGGTGCCACACTGCCAGTTTGCGACTCAAGTACAGTTTCGCCTGCGTGCTGAAGCCAGATAAACTCATCAGCCAGCGGCGCCACTGCCTCTATAATCTGCTCGCTCGAACCAGCATTGGTGTTACTCGCAGTCGTGTCTGATTGCACGACAACTGTGCCAACGGGTTCGCCAGCGGCATCCCGCTTTGTGTATACACCAGCGTATCGCAATATTGCTGCAGTCCCCGACTGAGCAAACTCGACAGCGTTTGATGGATCAACCGGCTCGATCTCTCGTATGACACGATCAACCGCAACCTGTTGACCAGCAATGAACGGCTGGTCTGTCGAGACTGTTGTTACGCTCTGCTGGAGCAACTCATGAAGTAGAGGAACAAACATTGGTCTGCCGGGCAGGTCTGTCCATGCCAATGAGATGGGAACTGCGAAGAGAACAACCATGCCCGACTGAGCAGACTGGTTGTCTATGTTGTTCGAAATAATCTTCGCTGTGATCAGCGGCAGATCATTATCCAGCGCCAGCACAATATCGCGATCGGGCACGCGCATTTCAAGATACTGACTCACATGTACGGGCGCAGAGAGTGTTTCAAACTCCGGTATCAGCACACTCAGAAGTCGCTGACCAATCGAATCCTGAACCAGCGCCTTCGCGAGTGTGTGTGCTGCTGCGACGGGTTCACGTCCAATCGTCCATCCGGTTGCAAACTCGCGATCGAACGCATCAGTCCAGAGCTGCGCACCGCCGGCACTTGATGGCATGACCACAACAACACCGCGATGCTCTGCAACAAAGCTTCGCAGCCCTTCCCAGTCATTCACACTGAGGAGACCTGGATCCGGGATTATCACAGCATCAAAGGTCTGCACGAAAGCGCTCTCAAGCGATCCAGGCTCAAGAATACGTACCCGCATCGTTTCAGGGGGAGAAGCACGTTGTTCCATCGGCTCAAGCGCGATGCGCAACCAGTCCGCGGGATTGTCTGGGTCGAACGTGGCGTTTGTTCCGGGGAGTGTTCTCGGTGTGACAAGACCAATCTGAAGCGAGTCCACCTTCGGCACGACCATCTGCGCTGCGTTGTCTGCAGCAATCGTGTCACCAGCTGATGCAATATCTACAAACACCAGGCCTGATTGCCCTGCATCTGATTGTTCCACCGGAACAAGTATGGTTGCACTTGTTTCACCCGGCTGCCAGTCAACATTGACGCCATCTCTTGAGCGATCGTCAGTGAGGGGTTCATTTGATGCACGAACCGTTGCACTGGCAGCTTCGCGCACGGTCGGGCCAAAACGCCGGGCAGTCACACGGACGTGCGCGCCAGATTCTGCATCAGATGAGATCGCTGGATTTGTTCGAACAAACTCGACAGACTCAATCGCACTATTTGCTCGGGCAGATTGGTCCGGCTCAAGCGCAACAATCGTCATATGCTGCTCAGTTCCAATGTCGTGCTTAAGCTGCGCAAGCTCCTGCTGTGGACGAAACGATCCTTCACGAAACTCGCTCAGCAACACGACCATGACATCAGTATCGGGTGTATCAAGCACCGACGAACGGACAATCTGGATTGCGCCATCAAGATCAACGCGGCTTTCAGTTGCTCGGGTATGCGCAATGCGAGATCGCAGTTCGGCAATGCTTGACGAGGGCGGGAGAAATGGCGCACTTGCAGGACCTCCAAGCAGCACGAGCGCTGCTCGATGTGATGCACCTGTGCGTGCTTCCATCGATTGCAGCAGTTCCTGCGCCGTCTCAATGTGCTGCGCGAGGGCAGTTGCGCCGGTGTCAGGATCCACTGTTTGCGATGTCAGCGAGTTGTCGAGTAGGATGTACACATCAACATTTGCGCTGCTTTCTGTGCCAAGCGACTTGATCATCGGTCGAGCAACTGCAAGGCCAACCAGCAGTACCAGAAGGCACCGGATCAGCAGCAGAAGCAACTGCTCCATCTGCAGACGCCTGCGCTGCTGGCGATACGCTTCGAGCAGGAATGCCATCGCACCCCATGCAATCGGTCTGTGCTTCCTGCGCATAAGCAGATGGATCGCGATTGGAATCGCAACTGCGCTGATACCAGCGATCGCAAGGATGGGATGGACAAAGTTCATTGCGTATTGCGCTGCGTTCAGCCCTGCTTGTTCCTTCGCATCTCTGCGTTTCGACGAGCCACAAACGCGGCGAGTGTCGGACCAAGCCACGTGTATGTGTCAATCAGATGGTAATCAAATCCGAACTGGAGCACTGTGTGCTTGATCATGTCGATATGGCCGTGTATGGCCTTCAAATATCCATCGCGTATTGCTCTTGGATCAACACGCAACGCTCCCTCGCCTTCCAATCCGAGAAAACGCTCCGGCCTGCCCGCCTTTGCGCCGAACATCTCGGTATCGAACGTCAACTCGGCGCGATCAATTGTCTGGAACAGGATGAGATCGTGACCTCGCCCCTTGATGCGTGCAAGAGCTGCCTTGAACCGCTCGGGCTGCATGAACAGATCGCTGATCAACACAACAAGCGATCGGTTCGTCACCGTCGCCATGGTCTGCTCCATCACACGAGCGATATTTGTTGCTCGTGCATCGAAACTGTCACGCGAGGGATCGATATTCATTGGTTCAGTTGACAACGCGCTGACGATCTGCCTCCACTGGGTCTGTGAGCTTGATCGTTTCAGCAGCGCATGCACTTTGTCGGAAAAAACAACGAGACCGGCGCGGTCACCCTGCGAGAGTGTGATATAGCTGATGGCTGCCGCAACAGCAGTGGCATGATCGAACTTCGACCAGAGCACACGACCGTCGGGGCTGTGCCCCATATTTGTACCGGACGCATCCGCAAAGCTGCGCGAGCCGTACGCCATTGAACCGGACGCATCGACCAAGCAGATGACATCAAGATTGGTTTCCTGCTGGTACTGCTTCAGATGCAATCTGTCGGTTCGCCCCCACACCTTCCAGTCGAGGTGACGAAGATCGTCACCCGGGACATACTGGCGATGCTGCGCAAACTCCACACTGAACCCGTGCATCGGTGATCGATGCATCCCGCTCATCACGCCTTCGACGATGTGCTTCGCCCGGAGTTCGAACGTGCCGAGCCGAGCCAGCGTCTGCGGATGGAGGTAGAGCGACGCATCCGAACTGTCGATCCCGTCCCGCTGCTGGTTGACCTGCGATTCTGCTGGCATGTATCTCTCTGGTGCTCTGCTGACAAGACATACCGTCTCGTGAGTGCCAACCCCAACGGCAAGTGTTTTCTTTCATCGACGGAACAACCGTATCGTCCGCAGGAATACACACCAACTCCAACATTGGAGTTCATAACTAGGGGTTCGTTTTCACGCGGTTGAAGGTGAGAATCTCGTCCTCATCATCGGGGATGTCATATTTGCCCTGCGATTTCAGCGTTTGAATCGTCGCCAGCGTGTCCGATTCAGTATCTCCGATCGCGACAGAGATATCCGTCCCAAGGTACGACACATCCCGCAAGGCTCGGGACGAGTCCCCATGGGCGCGCTTCTCTTCATCGGTATCCTCGATTGCTTGACGCAGTCTCATGCGATCGCCTTCGAGCCTCACTCGCATAATCCGATGGATCGGCTGGGCCCACGAGATCATTGTGAACACTTGTGCGGCATCCTTTTTCTCGTCAAGAATCAGCGACACATCCGCGAACGTCCATCCATCAACATCAAAGAGTGATATCTGCAAGTCCCACTCGATTGGGTCCTGCCCTTTCTCAGACCAGTCCTCCACCGTCGTGTGGCAGATATACCCACCCTCTTCCGACGAAACGATATCGAGACGCATCGACAACGGATCGGTCTCGCCATCCGTCTTGACAATGTCCCATTGACCGATCAGCCCATCATCACGAATGGAATCGGCAGGTTCAATCACCTCCACAAGTGAAACGACCGGCCTCGCACATCCCGGCACCAACACACCTGTGAATATGCAGCATACACACACGCACAAACGCGGGATCGTGTTCAGTACACGCATGGCTCGCCTCCCTCTCTAATATGCTCCAGCAGTTACGGATCGCTGCGCGATCTTGCATCGCTGAGCAGTTGGCTCATGCGTTGAGCGGACTGCTGTGCACGCTCGTCCTCGATCGAACTGAGCTCATTTGCCTGGATATCCGCGTGGTATGACGAGCGTACGAGTGGGCCTGACTCAACCACCTTCAATCCACGCTTCAACCCTTCTTCGCGGAACATTGCGAATGTGTCCGGATGCACCCAGCGATCAATCGGCAGGTGGTTCATTGTTGGTTGGAGATACTGCCCGATGGTCAGGATGTCGCACGGATCGTTCGGCACCGGACCGTTGTGTCTTGATGTCGTTTCGACGAGTTCGTCCATCAGATCAAGTACGTCCTGATCACGTTCGCCGATTCCCACCATGATCCCGGTTTTTGCAACACCGCCCTGTTCCTTCACACGACGCAGCAGTTCGAGTGAGCGATCAAACTTTGCACTCGGACGCACCGCAGGGTACATGCGGCGGACGGTTTCAAGGTTGTGGTTGATGATGTGAGGCTGCGCATCGATCACCATCTGAAGCGCACCGGCGTCACCCAGAAAATCAGGAATCAAGACCTCAATGGACATATCGGGGCAGGCTTCTTTCGAGAGCATAATTGTTTGCGCCCAGATGCCAGCACCACCATCAGGGAGTTCGTCCCGGTTCACGCTCGTGATGACAACATGCTTGAGTCCCATGAGCTGCAGAGATGCTGCAACGCGACGGGGCTCATCGCGATCGATCGTCATGGGACGACCTGTCTTTACATTGCAGAAACCGCACGCGCGGGTGCAGGTATCACCAAGGATCATGATGGTCGCAACGCCGCGCGCCCAGCACTCTCCCATGTTTGGGCAGCCCGCCTCTTCACACACGGTAAACAGCTTGTGGTCGTCGATGTTTTTCTTGAGCTTCTGATAGCCTGGTCCACCGGGCACCTTGGCTTTGAGCCACGAAGGCTTTCGTTTCGGTGCCACTGTCGATGTTTGGTTGTTGTTAATAACTTGCGATGAAAGGCTTACCAAAGGCTTGTCAAGCGTCTTCACCGGATCGCCACCAAGCCGCTTCGGATGACGCTGCAATGCCGGAGAGACAGATGTTGCGCCGTGTGTAGTCATAATCAAGGGTATTTCGGCTGACTGCCTGATTCGACGGGAACTGCTGGTATTCGCGAATTCATGTGCAAGATTTTTTTGTGACTTTCCGAACCACCACGCCGCTGAATCGAACCAGAAGAGCCTCTCCAGATGGCAGAAATTGATCACGATGTGCAGGTTCCTTCGGACTCCGGGTGGACCCGCACAGAATTTGCGCTCATCATCAGGGGGGAATGGTGGACATCGATGATCAGGGTTTCTGATGATCGAACAAGGGGCAGGGAGTCTGAGGCAGCGTAAAGCAAGGACAGCAGCCCACGAACGATCATGGAAGTTGGGCCCAAAAGCCGAAAAGGTCCGAAAAACTGGCTTCTTGGTTTCCATCGACCACCAGACGGAGAGAACGGATGCGTAAGACCACGACACAACGGACAACCAGCAGATATATGCGAGCAACCATGCTTGCCGGTCTCGCAGGTATGGCCGCTTCAATGGTCGGCTGCAATGTCGACAGCTATTTGGACCCATCCATCCAGGGTGTGTGGGAAAACACAGCCAAGGTTCAGCCAATCCTGAAACGACTTGCAGTCATCGAAGGACCTGATGACGGGTTTGCTGAGGTCAGCGAGATCACAGCCAACGATCTGCTTCCCGAAGTTGAAGAATACAGAGTCGGTCCGGGTGACGTGCTTGATGTCACAGCATACGACCTGAATGGTGAAGGTCCCACGGTGTATCCTGTGCGCGTCTCACCGAATGGTGACATCAACATTCCATCGCTGGGTCAGGTGTATGTCAACGGCAGAACACTGACTGAGGTGGAGCAGGCTGTCGAAGAAGCGATGACGGCACTGGTGCGTAACCCGCTGGCATCTGTGGCTGTCAGCGTTCCACGGCAGGCGTTGTATACAACGATTGGTGCAACAGGCGCAAGCGGACAGTGGCCTCTTGAAAGAGCAGATCTTCGCATCCTTGATGCGCTTGCGACTGCTGGCTGGTTCCCGGAAGACACAAAGGAAATCTACGTCATCCGGCAGGTTCCGCTGGTGGATGCAGATCTGACACCACGTGCCTCATCACCTTCCGATGCTGGCAACCCCTCTGGTGATGATCAAGGCTCCATTACAGATCTCATTGACGAGTTAACAGGTGGCGGAAGTTCACCAGGTATGCTTTCGAGCAACGGAGCAAAGCGCGAGCATCAGCCCGAGACAGCAACACAACCCGATCCTGTTGTCAATCTTGTTGAGCCGGAAACAAACACCAATACGCCGTCACAAGCAGGTGGCGGTCAGGGTTCGTGGGTATACCTGAACAACAAGTGGGTACGCATTCAGAGTGACACACCCTCCACGACACAGAAGGCACGTTCACGAGTGGGTGGCTCGCTCTTTACACAGCGTGTCATTCGCGTCCCTGTTGACCAACTTCTTGCTGGCAATGCCGATGTGAACATCATCGTGCGTTCCGGCGACATCATCCATGTCCCTCAGGCAGCAAAGGGATTCGTGTATGTGACTGGGCAGGTAAACCGTCCCGGTACGTTCACTCTCGCGTCTGATTTAACTCTGGTTCGTGCCATTGCATCAGGATCTGGACTCGGTTCTCTGGCGATTCCCGAACGTGTTGAGATCACACGCATGCTGCCGGGAGATCGTCAGGCAACGCTGCTACTGAACTACAGCGCAATAGTTGACCATTCACAGCCCGATATTTATCTGAAGCCGAACGACATTATTAATGTCGGCACGAATGCACTGGCACTTCCGCTTGCAGTTATCCGCAGTGGATTCCGGGCTACGTATGGCTTCGGGTTCCTTCTTGACCGAAACTTTGGTAATGACATCTTCGGAGCACCACCAATCCGAAGTGTGAACTGACACACGTTTGCTACGCTCGAATCGGGCGGTGCATCCCAGACGGCAGGAGCATTGACAGAGCGTGGATACACGTGATTTGCCAGCGAAAACTGCCGGTCCGAATCAAAGTGATACGTCGGCTTCCACACACCACCTGCGCTGGCAGATTGTGGCGAGTGTGCTTGTACTTGTCTGCTTCTGCGCCCTTTTCTGGGAATGGCTGTACCGCCAGCATCAGTTCAGTCTGAATCAGATCGAGGATTGGGGCCACGCATGGTTTGTGCCGGTCATTGCCGGATACATGATCTGGCTCAAGCGCGGCGAGTTAGCTGGGAAGCAGCGTTCTGTATTCTGGCCCGCAATCGCGATCATCCCTGCAAGTGTGGCCATCTACATCACATTTGTGATCTGGTTTTCAAACCACATGTTCCAAGGATATGCGATCGTCCTGGCAGCACTTGGTACTGCTTTGTTTCTTTATGGCCCACGTGTTTTTCCACTTCTTCTTCTACCGATTGGATATCTCGGGTTTGCAGCAAAGATCTCCCAGCGCCCTATGGAGATTCTCACATTCCGCCTTCAGCGGTTTGCGGCAGTTGGCGCGGAGATGCTGCTAGAGGTACTGGGCATTTTCTTCGGGTATTCAACATCGCGTTTGGGAAACACACTGGAACTCGTTGACGGCGACGGCATCTCTCATCCGCTCAATGTTGCGGAAGCGTGCTCAGGAATGCGGATGGTCATTGCGTTTCTTGCGCTGGGCACAGCAGTCGCACTCATCGTGTGCAAGAAATGGTGGCAGCGTGTCATACTCATCGCACTCTCGGTACCACTCGCGGTTGGTCTGAATGTCGTGCGCGTCACGGTACTCGGACTGCTATCACTCATCAACGACAAGCTCGCCCAGGGCGAAGCGCATTCGATTGTTGGCATTCTGCTTCTGATCCCGGGTCTGGGTTTGTTCTTTGGGCTTACATGGGTGCTCAATCGTATTGTGATCGATTCGAATGCCGATTCGACGAAGTCAACGAAGCCTGCAGGCAGCGTGCGTGCTTGGGCTCTGAGAGCACTTCCGCCAACCAGAGCTGCCATAACAGTTGTGTGCCTGCTTCTTGTCAGCAGAATCGTCTTCTACGGCACTGTGAAATCGCTGCGGATTCAGCTTCAGAAGGATCCGATTTATCCGGCTTCAGGCCAAGCCGTCAGTACGATACCGCGCGAAACCACAAGTTGGGTACAGATCGGTATTGACCAGGTTGAGTCTTCTGAGGTCGTAGAAGAACTGGGCACACAAAACTACGTCAGCCGAAACTACGAAGAGAAACATGCCCCCGAAGGCAGAGAGAAACGTGCAGTACAACTCCATGTGTCCTACTACACAGGACAGATCGACACTGTCCCCCACGTTCCGGATCGATGCTTTATTGGTGGCGGCATGGGTCTGAAAACCGCGATGCACAATGTCCCTTTGAATCTCAATATTTCTCGATGGATGCTGGACGACGATGTCCCTGAGGACTGGGCTGGCCGGATTTACACCGCGCCAACATCCTACTTTGGCTCTGGCAATGGCAACCGAGTTCGCTTGCCGCTTGATCCCGAGCACATTGAGCTTCGTCTGGGGTCTTTCACAGAGGCGCAGCGTGATGAAACTGTGATTGCAGGTTATTTCTTTATTGCGAACGGCCAGGTAGCGGCATCACCTGACCAAGTCCGCCTGATGGCGTTCAACCTGACAGATACCTATGCCTATTACGCGAAGATTCAGGTTACCGGTTCGTCAACGCGCGGTATTCAGACAGAAGATGATCTAGTCGAAGCAGCGGAAGGTCTGTTGAGTGAGATCCTGCCCGACATCATGTTGTGTCTTCCAGACTGGGTTGAAGTGAAGTTTGGTCGATACCCTCCCGAGAACACATTGAAGGAACAGAACACCGACCCGGCTTCTGCGGGATAAACTTATGGTTCTCGGTCGTTCAGTGAACTCCGATCTCGTACTGTTCGTATCCAGTGCTCTGTCTCGTCCACAAAAGGGAAACCGATGGCTGCTCGTCTGAATACCCGCTTTGTTATCTCGATCGCAGTGGTGCTGACATTCGTCGCAGTCGTTCTGCTCGGTGTGTACTACGTCGTGGTGTTGCGTTCCAGTTCTCGAATCGAGAAAATGGGCGACAAGATTGCGAACACACCTAACGCGACGCAGGAAGATCTTGCCAAAGCCATCAGGCTGTTCGGCAAAGCATATCGAAAGGATAGCTCAAATGCTTCGGCGCTTCGCAAGATGCGCGACACAATGAAGCGATGGACACCGGAATCGATCAACGAGTACAGCAGCAAAGCAGTGACCGAGTATCCAAGTATTCTGGTGGCACTCGCGAATCTGGAACCATTGAACCTAGACACACAAGGAGAACGCCTCAAAGTTCAATACGAGCGCATTCGAATCTTCAATCGCAGTGCGCCAGAAGCGTGGCAGTACCTTGAAGATGAAGCAATCGCTGTACTGGTTAACTTTGAAGAAAACCCCGCTGCACCAGAAGGATGGGAGTATTTTCGCAGGTATCGTGGTATATCGATAACCAAACAGCTTCTCCTCAACGCTGTTGTTACCCAGAAACAGATTGATACCGCTCTTGCAGATCTAAACGCAGTTCAGAAGGCATATCCACAGGACTGGGAGTCAATCCAAGCACTGATCAGCCTGATCATTCAGCAAGGACAATCTGACGCGAATCGTGGTCGTATTGAAAAAGCACAATCAGCATTCGAACAAGCGATTTCGCTCGCACAACAGTTGACTCGTAGTGCACCGTCAGATCCGAACGCACTCATCCAAGGTGCACTGTCATATGTGCATGGACAACAAGAACTCGCAACAAATGGCCTTGTGCTCGATGAGCAGGAAGCCGCAATGCGGCGCGTTCGCACAGAAACGCAGGAGTATGTGCAGAGTGTGTTAACAACAGTCGATGGACTCAGTCTTACCAAACTTGATCCATACACACTGGAATCGCTCATTCGGCTCGAAGGATCCATTCTCCAAACGTTCGATTTTACAAAGGAGATCTGCCGCAGGGCAGCGAACGACAATGCGACTGACGGCCTCATTCTGGCAAGTGCAGGTTCGCTGCTGCTTCGCCTCGGCGAACAGGATGAAGCAATTTCACTCTTTGAGAAGGCGATCTCGCTTCCTCTTCCACCAATCAGTCTGGAAGGGGTTACGCTCATGAGCGCAAAGACTGAAGCATACAAAGGTCGAGTAGAAGCGCAGGCAATAAAAGCACTAAAAACAGAAGAAGATTCCAGCCGCAGCGAAGCAATAACACGACTGGACCGATACCTTGCTGAAGCAAAGGAAAACATAACACAATCCGAGTTGCTCTTGATCTCCGAAGCCAGAGTTGCCTTTGTCAAACGCGATTATGCGCGCGCGTGGGATGCAATCCATGAGTATAACCAAAAGACCGGAGATTCATCCGTTGATGGCATAGCGCTTGAAGCAGACATCCTCCTTGCTGACAACAAACCGCAGCAAGCAGCAGATCGTCTTCGTCGCGCGATTACCCTTGACAGAGAGAACGTCCGTTATGTCATTGCTCTCGCCGACATCCTCTCACAGAACTTAAGGCAATTCGAGGATTCGTACAGCCTCTATCAGCAAGCTCGCCAGTCCGCCCCAGGCAGTGAGTATGTTCAGAATCGAATCATGGAAGTGGGTGCATTGCTTGGGATGGAGCGCACCGGCGATCCGATAGTTGACATTCTCAATGCCGCGTATCGCTTGTCGATCGGAATTGGCACGACCGAACCAGATGTCGACAAGGCGATCGAACTTTTACGTGTTAGCTTGAAGGAACAGAATAACAATCCGCGCCTTGCTGCAATGCTTGCAGATATTCTGGTTCAGTACAAGCAGGATCAGGATGGTGCAACCGCTGTGCTGCAAGCCGCTTTAGCTTCACACCCGGATGATCAGACACTGAAAGAAGCGATCGCAAGATCTCAAATCACTGATCCGGTAGAACGGCAAGTTGCACTTATTGACAGTTCCAGCGAATCGGACATGACGAAGATGGTACAGAGATACGCGGTGTATTCTGCAAACAAGCGTACCGACCTTGCCAATTCCGTTCTCAACGAACTGAAAGCAAACTATCCCAACGAACAGATCACAATCGAGTTGCTCTTTGACAAGGCAGTCCAAGAGAGCGACTTTGCCGAAGCAGATCGTCTTGCAGGAATCGCCGAACAACGCAATCTAGATCGAGTCGGCGGCAAGTTTTATCGTGCTCAGGTTGCTCGAGCGAAAAAGGATAACGCGCTCGCACTCAAGATTCTTGAGGACATTATTCGCAATGGCACAAACAACGCGAGCCATTATCTTAGCCTTGCTGAAGTGAAGTCTGAGCTTGGCGATGCCCGCGGCAGCTTGAACGCACTCAAGGATGCGTACAACCTTGCGCCGAATGACAGACGTATTGCAATTAAGTATATACGACAGTTGCGCCTTGATGATCGCGCGGCACAGTCGCTTGCGCTCGCGAGAAGTGCTCAATCGCTCTTTAGCGCAGATCCTGTCTTTACGGACTTGTGGCTTCGGCTTGAGTTTGAACTCGGCGACAAGGAACTTGCACTGCGTCGCAGAGAAGAAATTGCCAAGAGTCGACCAGACGATCTTCCAAATAATCTTGCTCTCGCAGCCATGTACATCACGAATAAGTCATATGTGCAGGCTGACACTGTTCTGAATCGTGTTAACTTGTCAGATGCTCTGTTCGAGGTTACCAGCCTTCGTGCGCAAATGGCTGCAGACCAAGGTAATACAGATGGTGCTGTTGCTCGCTACGAGGAAATGCTCTCGAAGATCCCTGCATCTGACATGGACAGGCTGATCCAGGGGCACATGGCATACGCTCAGTTCTTTACCAGCATTAGCCGAGTTCAGGACGGCATTGCTGTTCTGGATCGACTCACCAAACTCACCGCAGAACAGCAGGAACGAATTGCCGTTGCAAAGGCGTCAATGCATCAGAGCATCCGCCAGTATGATCAAGTGGCGGAACTACTCGCGCCAATCGTTGAGAATAAGACATCTCTTTATTCTCAAGCGGTGCCTATGTATCTTGCGGCATTGAGTTCCTTGAACAGATTCGATGACGCGGACAAGGTATTTGCATCTCTCAGTGGGCCACTCACCAACGACATCACAACTGCGCTGATGCGCGTCGAGATGCTGGTGAGAGCCGAACAACGTGTAGCCGCTCTGACAGAAATCGGCAACATTATCCAGAAGTTTCCTCGCGATAATCGAGCCTACATCGCTCGTGCCCGAATCAATATGCTCCAGCCGGAAACATATCCGGATGCTCTCGGTGATCTTGACCAGGCGCTTGTGTTGCAGGAGGATTCTGTTGACGCACTCACACTAAGGGCAGCTGTGAACAGCCAGCTTGGAAATCTGGATAATCTGATACGTGATGCAGAGCGCACGACATCGGTCGATCCAAATCGCCGTGGCGCTTACCCAGGAGTCGTAGAACGTCTCCTTGAAGTCAACCGCACCGGTGATGCAACAGAGTTTGTTAGCCGCGCATTAGAAAAGTGGCCCGATGATGCCATGCTGCGAGTTAAGATGGCAGAGGTGTTCGCTTCACATAATGCGTGGAGAGAGGCGAGAACATACGCGATCGATGGATACAAAGTCGCAAACAAAAACGCAAACACAACACTGAGTGCACAACTGCTTCCGTTTATTGTCGAGTGTTCACTTCAGATGGATCCACCGGATATCTCAGAAGCTGGCAGCGTCGTTGATCGCACAGACATTCAAATCGAGTCCAATCCTGAGATGCTCATGCAGCGGGCTCGAACCAAGCATCTTCGTGGCCGGGTTGAACAGGCGGAAGCCGACGCCACACAAGCGCTCCGTCTGGTACAGAGCAAACCCCTTCTGGTGCTCAGCTTGCTTGAGAAGTATCACAGTGCGTTCTCGAATGAAAGCGACTATGTATCGTCGGTTGCACGCATGCGAATTGATTCGTTCATGTCGAGTGACTGGGCGAGATTTATTACCGCACAAGCAACTTCATCGATCGATGCAGATACAACACTGCGGGAACTCGATCAACTAAGCCAATCTGCAAATCCTGAGATCCAGATCAACGCGCTCACTGAAATGAATCGCATACTCACGGAAAATGAGCGACATCTCGAGGCAGTTGAGATACAAAGAAAGCTCATTGAACTTCATGAACAGAACAAAAATGTACTTGCTACCGGCTCGCTCCACAACGATATCGCATACTTACTCGCGAAGTATGGCTCCGGATCACAGGCCGAACTTGATGAAGCGTTGCAACACGCAGAGCAAGCTGCCCAACTCATTCCACAGAATCCAAATGTTCTTGACACCCTTGGTGTCGTATTCATGAAACGAGGCGATCTTGAGAGTGCAGATGGTGTGCTTTGCACCGCATTTCTTTATTCAACAAAGGGCCGAGAAGTGGCTACAACACTCGCACATATCGGACAGTTGCGCCTTGCTCAGGGCCGAAACATCTCTCAAATCCGTACCTGGCTTGATCGTGAAGTCAGCCAGAATCCGAACCTGAAGGAACGTCTCAAGGTAGAGCTTGATGAACTTGCTGCGGCGGGAAGAGAGTAATGTTTATCAAGACGCTCGGGTCGAGGAGTTTCGCCGAGGTCACCAGCAGATTTTGCCGATGGGAAACCGCTGATATTGCCAGAATGCGCGAATTACAAGGGACACTCAAACGATGACACAACTACCTCCATCACGCCCTGCTCCAGCTGCTCCCAGTGCTGCTGCAATGAAGCAGATTGATCCGTTTAAACTTCTTCGCAAGCATTGGGTCACGCTGCTGGTCGCCCTCATGATTGGTCTGGCACTTGGTGTTGGTGTACATATTGGTTGGTTGCGCCTCTATCCGCTCTACCGCGCAGCAGCAATCTTTGAGTATGAAGAGCCTACGGAAAAGCTTGGCAAGCCAATACTGAACGCCAATGAGGATGAAATGGAACGTTTCATGAAGACGCATCAGGCAATGATGAAGTCTGAGGCGGTACTTCGCGCAGCAATGACAAATCCCCGCCTTGCTTCTATCGCTCCAAATTGGCATCGGTACTATCTTGAAAACGGCACGTTTGATGTTGCTGAGGCTGTCGACGACCTGCAGACTGATTTGAGCGCTCGAATCGAATCAGGCACATCGTGGATAACCATGTCATTGCTTTGGACCGAGCCATCAGAAGTTCACGGCATCATCGGTCTCATTCGTGCTGCCTACATGGAAGCAGTTGAAACACAGACAAACAAGGAAGTCAGCCAGGATACCAGTGGACTTGAGGCAGAGATCAAGGACTTTACTGACCAAAAAACACGACTCCAAAACTCTCGAAAGGAGCTTCTGAAGCGGGCAAACTCGACTGTTCTCGAGAATCGCGTGTCTGAAGAAGGCACCAAGCTTAGCGCAATCAAAGAATCGATCATTGAAACAAACAAAATACTCGAGGCCTCCAACATTGAGCTCGCTCAGTTTGAGGGACATGTTCGAACAGGTACATTCCCGGAACAAGTGTATATGCTTGTTGAGCAGGACCCGCAGATCATGCGTCTGACCGGCACAGTCAACGAGCTGGAATCGCTTCGTATCGGTTACAGGGAACGGTTCCTCCCCGGGCATCAGATTCTGCAACGACTGGAAGCACAGCTTGAAGGTGCTCGTCAGCAGCTCGAACGAGAAAAGGCTCGTCAGTTACGAGAAAAGCTCGACAGTTTGACAGAATACTCAAGAACCAACGTAAGCCAGCTGGTCGCGCAGCTGACTAAACTTGGCGAGGATGAAAGAGAGAGCGAAGCAAAGCTGAACGATCTCGAGATTCTTCGTGCTGCTGTGAGCGATATTGATGATGAGATCGAATACATCGACGAAAGCATCAAGGATCGTATCGACACGCTCTCCGATCTCACCTCTCGCACCAAATCAAACCTAGCGGGACGTGTCAGTGTTGCGCAGTATGAATCTGTTCCCGCATCGCCAACAATGCCTGAGGCGAAGATTGTTATTCCCGGTGTCGCTGTCCTGTTTGTGTTGCTCGTTGGGATTGTTATTTTCCTGCGCGAGACGCTGGACCAACGCATTCATGGTGCATCCGATGTCTTCGGTTCGACCCGCCTTCGAGTTCTCGGCATGATTCCTCACACCAATCGTGATCGATCAGCAGCAACAAATCCCAGTACAACATTCATTGATGAGCCGACAAGCGCGGTGGCCGAGAGCTTCAGACATGTTCGTGCCGGTGTGATATCGCAACTTGCCAAGGGCGAGAGCAAGTCGATGCTTGTGATCCCCTGCTCAGCCAAAGCCGGGGCAACAACTGTTGCTATCAATCTGGCAGCATCACTGGCATCAACAGGCATGAATGTGCTCCTGATTGATGGCAACGTTCGGAAGCCCTCGCTCCATGAGGCTCTCAATCAGCAAAGGTCTCCGGGACTGAGTGAGGTCTTGTCAGGGAAGGTGCCGCTTGCAGACGCTGTTTCAACAGTTGAAAAGGCGGACAATCTGAATCTTCTCACCGCAGGAAACGCCGACCGCAACGCGATGGAACTTCTCTCTACACCGCGCGCTGCTGAACTTATCGCGCAAGCCAAACGCAGTTATGAAGTTGTGATTGTTGATATGCCGCCGCCGATTGTTTCGGGTGATGCTGCATCGCTCGCGGACTCAACAGATCTGCTCATGTTTGTTGTGCAGGCTGGCCAGGATACCAAAGGACTATTGACCCGTCTGCGAAACGAGTTTACACAGAAGAAGGCAGCCATACTGGGTGTCGTTATCAACAAGGTGCAGCCGGAAGCAGGCGGTTATCTCATGCAGAACATCCTCGCGACACAGCGCTATCGAGAGAGCGCGTAAACGTCGATCTGTGCTGGTGTTTCACGTGTCAGGAGTGTGTCATTGGCAGCAGATGATGTGATGTCAACATTGCGCACGTCTGCGCAGCCACAACGCTCTCTGGTCACAGGGGGAGCAGGGTTTATCGGTTCGCATCTGGTTGATCTCCTCCTCCAGCGAGGAGACCATGTCACCGTCGTTGACAATCTCAGCACGGGCAGGCGAACAAACTTGCCAACCGAGCATCCGAGACTCCGGTTTATTGAAGCAGACCTTGCCGATGCACTCAGAGCGTTCGGCAGGGGCGAGTTCTTTGATGAGGTTTACCACCTTGCAGCAGCGGTCGGTGTGCGTCTGATCATCGAAAATCAGATCGATTCAATCGAGACCAATGTGCATCAAACATCAGCACTTCTGCACGCTGCCAACGCATTGCACAAGCGTGGTCACCCGGTGCGCGTGCTCATTGCATCGAGTTCCGAGGTCTACGGAAAAGGAACAAAGTCACCGTTTTCCGAAGAAGACGATGTGTTGTACGGTCCAACCAGCGTCGGGCGCTGGTCATACGCAGCCAGCAAAGCAATCGACGAGTACCTCGCGCTTGCGCACTGGCAGATGCACGGGCTTCGCTGCGTAGTAACACGATTCTTCAACACCGTTGGGCCGCGACAGGTCGGCTCGTATGGCATGGTGCTGCCGAACTTCGTGCAACGGGCGCTCATAAACGAGCCGCTCGAAGTGCATGGCGACGGCGAGCAGAGCAGATGTCTTTGTGATGTCCGTGATGTTGTAAAAGTTCTTCCGCAGCTCCTTCGCCGCAACGACGCGTGGGGAAGAGTCTTCAATGTCGGGAATGACACGCCCATCACCATCAACTCGCTGGCAGACACAGTTATCGCCACACTGGAGTCTGATTCACAGAAGCTTCACATCCCGTATGAAAAGGCATACACAACCGGATTTGAAGATCTGAGGCAAAGGCAGCCTGATCTGACACGGCTACGCTCTGTGGTCACGTTCAATCCATCCATCACGCTGGAGCAGACAGTTCTTGATCTCGCCCGCTCCATACGCAAGGGATCTGCGAACGCGCCGATTGTCCATACCAAATCCAGTACCCATCAATCAACGGACCAGACGTCTGCATGAGTTTCCAGCCAGACATCCCTCTCGATCTTCCCAATGGCACAGTCGCTGTGCCCGCGTTTGATAGTGAAACGTTCCAACAGGAGTTGCTCCACGACATCAGGGAACTCGGAACGTCTATCCAGTCGATGCAGTCACAATATGACTCGCTCGCATCCAGAGCAGGGCTCACCTCCTCACACGAGACCGCCACACACGTCCTCAACGGGTACCTGTGGGTGTTTGTCATCGCGTTCATTGTGACGCTTATTGCAACACCTGTCATGCGCCGTCTCGCGTTGCGACACGGCATCATCGACAAGCCCAGTGACCCCCGAAAGGTGCATCGAATTCCGGTTGCATATCTCGGCGGTGCAGCAGTTTTCCTTGGCTTGATGGGCGGCGTGCTCTTCAGCTATCTTGCCATTGAGTTTCCGGGACTGATCCGGTATCACAACTCAAAGTTCCTGGATGGCATTCCTGCAGAACCAATACCATGGGCAGTCGTGTTCGGGATGTTTGTCATTATGCTCGTCGGGCTCCTCGACGACGTCATGGACATCTCTCCACGCATCAAGATTGCAGGACAGTTGTTTGCGGCGGCTGCCCTTGCATATGACAATGTTGGTGTTGCGGTTGCGAGCGGACTGGTACGCCCGCTTGGCCAATGGCTCTTCAATGATTCGGAGTTGATTTTCAACTTCGGTATTCCAGGGCTGGAGTTCGACACCGTCTACTGGGTCGGCACCGCTCTGATTGCGCTGTTTGTTCTCGGCGGATGCAATGCTGCAAATCTCGTCGACGGTCTCGATGGACTGCTCGGCGGAATTACAATCGTTGCGATGCTCGGGCTGCTCGGCGTTGCCACAGTGCTCGCGTTACGCGACGACGGCGAGCGCGATGCACAGCGCATCATCCTCTGCATGTCGGTGCTTGGTGCGTGTCTCGGGTTCCTCCCCTACAACTTCAATCCTGCTTCCATCTTTTTAGGTGACTGCGGTTCAATGCTGCTCGGATATTGCACCGTGGTCATTATCCTGACGCTCGGCGATTCCGGCGATGTTATCTCGCGCGATTACAGCCGAACCCATCTCGTCTTTGCGGGGCTTCTCATCTGGGCGATCCCAATCGTTGACACTGTGCTCGCGATCATCAGACGAAAGATGGCTGGTCTGCCGCTGAGCGCTCCCGATGACCAACACCTGCATCACATGCTCAAGCGAGCGCTCGGCGTGAAAGGGGCGGTATTCTCTCTCTATGGCATTGGATTGATCTTTGCATCAATCGGTGTGCTGATCTCACTTGGGAACGCCAGACTCGTCTACGCTGTTGGATTGGTCTTTGCGGCGTTCCTTGTCGTGACGGCGATCAAAGTTGCACGACTGAAACAGATCGTTGATGAGGCGACAGCCGCAGCGAACGGACAGCACCCATTCCAACTGAGAAGCACAGCAACCATTGACACGTTGCCTGTAGAAACACAACAGCCCGATGGGCGCAACATACAGTAGCAATCGACAGTTATCGACAGCCGGCGCCCGGTATATCCGCGTCTCTCGTCCACCGCACTTTGGCGTCATTCTGCAGGAATCTCTGAAGTCTTCCTATACTCAGGCACCATGATGCCAAACCAGCCTGATCAAGTTGATGAGCCCGCGAGCACTGCATCAAAGCAACTGCCCATACCAGCTCGCGCAACCTCGGGTCCGCCCGAAAAAGTTGCATTCTTGAACCAGAAGGGCGGCGTTGGCAAAACAACCACCGCGGTCAATCTTGCGGCCGGTTTGGCGCGCACAGGGCGGCGCGTACTGCTGATTGATCTCGACTCGCAGGCCCATGCATCACTCCATCTTGGTGTCGAAGCAAGCGAGCACGGCTCGATCTATGACGTTCTACACGACCCAAGTGTCACACCAAACGTCATAGTCAACGCAGAAGAGCGACTTGATGTCATCCCTGCCGAGACAGATCTTGCTGCGGCTGAGATGGAACTCGGGCAAGCTTCTGACAGATATGAACGCTTACGTGCAGCGATTGATCAGGTGGCGGATCAGTATGACGACATTCTGCTCGATTGCCCCCCTTCACTCGGGTTGATCACACTATCTGCGCTCGCTGCGGTTGATCAGGTCATCATCCCGATGCAGGCACACTTCCTGAGCCTGCAGGGAATGAGCAAGCTTCTCGAAACTATCTCGCTGGTTCGTCAGAAACTCAACCCGACCCTTGAGGTTGCGGGCGTCGTCCTTTGCATGTACGACAAGCAGGCGACACACACGCAGGAAGTCGTCTCGGATATTCGCGGGTTCTTCTCCTCATCACGATCACAAGCGGTGCCATGGCAACACTCACAGGTGTTTACGCCCGCGATCCGCCGGAATATCAAGCTTGCGGAATGTCCGAGCTTCGGCCAATCTATCTTCGCATATGCGCCAGCGGCTGCTGGCAGCGACGATTACGCCCAACTCGCAAAGTCGGTACTAAAGTGGTTCACCAAACGCAACAAGCGGGTTGCAGAAGAACGTACCCACCCCCCAGAAACACCGATTGTGGAAGTCCCCGCCGCGCAAAGCACCCAGACATCGCACTCGTAAAACAGGTATCTGGACCGCGCAATGTCTGCCGATCGGGCTTTGTTCTCTACCTGATCTCTCATAGCGCAATCCGTGACTCATCGCAGTTCAACGCCCGTTTCAGGTGATTTGATACGTCTGTTACGCAGCCCGAACTTTCGCAATACGGCACATCCGCACACACATTTCGATCAGGACACCCGTTTCGCCGATAAACCAGTGCCGACCGTACGTTGAAACCATTCCAGACTCCCACGATTGGCATGATCAGGACACCATATGTCAGACTCGCACGACCATTCCCACGGATTCACCGGCCCAAAGTGCTGGATTCTCACGCTGATTGCTGGGCTGATCATCGGGGCCTTGGTGTCATTCGTTCTACCCGCATCCTGGAACCACGGAGCGCATTCAGACGCTGCAAGTCATGGCACAATCGTTGCCGACGGTGATGGCGAGTCAGTGCATCTTCCTCCAACACCTCAGCAGGAACATGCCGACCCATCGCAGAACAACCAGACAAATGATCATGCCAGCGGCACAGAGCCCGAACACAGCGAGGACACACACCCAGCGGGCTCAGAAACTGCTACAGATCATGATCCCACAGAGCATGCTGCGCACGCACACGGCCCGGCTCCTGCCATACCGATCTGGCTCGTGCTCCCGTTTGCATTGCTGCTTGGCTCAATCGCATTGATGCCGTTCATTAACGGAAAGTTCTGGCACTCACACTTTCCCGACTTTGCCTTCTTCTTGGGA
The DNA here is from genome assembly GCA_020639155.1 of Phycisphaeraceae bacterium. Classification (NCBI taxonomy): domain Bacteria; kingdom Pseudomonadati; phylum Planctomycetota; class Phycisphaerae; order Phycisphaerales; family Phycisphaeraceae; species Phycisphaeraceae bacterium. The sequence continues at coordinate 245,945 of JACKHF010000002.1, read as the reverse complement.
GGCGTTGTTGCAGCGTACTACTTCTTTGCATTCAAGGGCGACGAGCCCTATTCGCACGGCATGTCGTATGGACTCTACCAGCTCAAACACGCGGCCCTTGAGTATTACCAGTTTATTGCTCTTGTTGGTGGCTTGTTTGTCGTCTCTGGCGGCGTACTTGTTGATCTGAAAGGGAAGGGCGGTCCCAAGCTGAATGTTGCGCTGCTTGGATTTGGTGCTGTCATCGCAAACATCGTCGGAACAACCGGCGCTTCGATGCTGCTGATCAGACCGTTCATGCGCGTCAATGCAGGGCGCCTGAAGCCTATCCACGTTGTATTTTTTATCTTTATTGTCTCCAACTGTGGCGGTGCCCTCACACCGATTGGTGATCCGCCGCTGTACCTCGGTTTCCTGAAAGGCGTGCCATTCTTCTGGACTGCAGAACACATGCTTGCGGAGTGGGCATTTGTTATCACACTCCTGCTCTCGGTGTTTGCCGTCATTGACTGGAAGATTGGCCCCGCAAATCCCACTAATGACGACAATGAGGTTGTTGTCGAACCTGCAAAGTTTGGCTTACGCCTGAAGGGTGCGGTTGGCATCATCTGTCTCGGTCTGATGATCCTGGGTGTGTTTATTGATCCCATTCTGAAAGCGATGGGCATGACCCAGTTCGAGGGATTACCGGTTGGAGCAACCTTCCAGATTCTTGTCGCCATTATGTCATACAAGCTCGCTCCACGTGAAATACTGCACGCTAACGAGTTCGATTTCTTCCCTGTCAAGGAAGTGGGCCTGTTGTTCCTCGGCATCTTTACAACCATGATGCCAGCGCTCGGATACCTTTCCACGCACGGACAGCAACTCGGTATTGATTCCGTCCACGCGTTTTACTATCTGACGGGCGCGCTCTCAGGTGTCCTCGATAACGCGCCAACGTATCTGAACTTCCTGCAGATCGCGTTTGGAAATGAGCACTTCAACATGCTGGCGCCTGAGAACACAAATATCGATCCGGCATCGGTCCATGCGTTCCTGTTCAATGAAGACGGCACAACAAGGCACACTGGCGCAATGATACTGTCTGCCATCTCTACCGGTGCAGTGTTCTTTGGGGCAATGACGTACATTGGCAATGGGCCGAACTTCATGGTGCGTGCGATTGCTGAATCGAGCGGCCTTCGCATGCCATCGTTCTTCGGATACATGGCTCGTGCGATAATTCTGCTGCTGCCCGTGCTGGTGCTGCACCATCTCGTGTTCTTTCTGTTGATTGGCTGAGCTCGTCACGCTGCATCCTGCAACCCTGAGACAACTGCCGATACTCTTTGCCTATGGAGCCAGAGCCACAGCCCGAGGCTGACACACACCAGCAGTCATCTGCGCCCCGGAAGCAGACAAGTGTGTCGCGCAGCCTCGGTGTTGTTTCTGGACTGACGCTTATCTCCCGTATCTGCGGGCTCGCGCGCGATGTCCTGCTCGCCCGTGTCTTTGGTGATACCGCGGTTGCATCAGCGTTTGCAGCCGCGCTCTCTGTGCCCAATATATTCAGGCGGTTGTTCGGCGAGGGTGCACTATCCGCTGCCATCGTGCCCGAGTACGCCGGTTTAGCGGAAAAGGACGCCCATCGAGCATCGGCGTTTGCCTGGTCAATTGTTGGTTTGCTTGTAATGGCAACGGGTGTGCTGTGGCTCATCTTTGAGACCGCGCTAGCGCTCGGACTGGTGCTGTTCGATCACAGTGCTGAACGCGCGATCGGCATTCGGCTGCTCCTGATGACGATGCCGTTCATGCCGCTAATCTGCGTTGCTGCAACGACAGCCGGCATGCTGCAGGTCCATGGCAGATTCGCACCTCAAGCCGCACAACCGATCATCATGAACTGCATGATGATTCTCGCGCTCGCGATCGGTCGGGCTGTGCTCGGGCTCAATGAGTCCGGCACAGCAATGTGGGTCGCTGGCGCTATTACGCTCTCCGGTGCAGTCCAGGTTGTGTGGCACTTCATTGAACTTCGCAAGTATGCTCCCCGACGATGGGCGCTGGCGGACGCAAACAAGAATGTCAGGGCTGCGCTCAAGCGGTTTGTTCCCGCGGTCATTGGGCTCGGCGTCACGCAGTTGAACTCGCTTGCCGATGTCATTATCGCAACATGGCCAATTTACGTTGGCGCAACGATCTTCGGATTTGCATACCCACTCGACGAGTCGTCAAACTCTGTGCTGTTCTATGCCCAACGTTTCTATATGCTCCCGCTCGGACTGTTTGGCACCGCACTTGGCACTGTACTGTTTCCCGTCCTGGCACGGTCGGCTGAGAACAGAGAGGTGTTCATTGCGGCACTCCGCAATGGCATGATGGGTTCACTCTTTCTGGCATTGCCTGCGTGTGCCGGTATTGTCCTAGTTGCGCGCGACATGACCACCGCGCTTGCGTATGGGAGTTCGCAGTTCTCCGCGGACGGCGCAACCCGATGCGCCGGCATTCTTGCAATGTACAGCACTGGAATCTGGGCGTTCGCCCTCCAGCAGGTTGTGATTCGATCGTTTTACTCGCTCAAGGATACAGTGACGCCGGTTCGCATTGCAGCATACGCGGTTCTACTCAACTTCGGTTTGAATGTGACGCTCATGTGGTTCATGCACGAGCAGGGGCTCGCATTTGCTACCGTGATTGCAAGCATCGTTCAACTGCTCATTCTGTGTGTTCTGCTGCATCGCAGAATGGACGGCAAACTGTTCGAGTCACACGATATTGGTCGCGTTCACACGATGCTTTTTCCGCTGCTTGGACTGATCGCTTGTGTCCTTCTCGTGCAGCAGCTTATCCCCGGGAGTGGTTCACTTTCTGTCATCCTGCTGCGCCTCTTTGCAGCCACGATAGCCGGAGGTGCTGCATATCTTGGGCTTTGTATTGCAACGCGGAACCCCGGAATGCTGTGGCTTATCGGGAAACGGTCGTAGTGTTTGTCGAGTGCATCCGCTCAAGCACCCCTGTATCGCCAAACATCCGCTCGCCCCAGATCGCAAGATTCATGATGGGCCACGCCAGTCGCCAGTGCTGTGCTGGCTGATCGGAAATTGCATCAACGATCTCGGGCTTGATCCATGTGCGAACGACCTCGCTCTCTCGCAGCACATCTGAAGCGGACGCGATCCACTCCCTGAATGGAAGCGGGAACGACCGTTTGCTGCGCTGTACGATAGACTCGGGCAACACACCCGCAAACCCGTGACGGAGCACACGCTTTGTTGTTACACCATCAGTATCAATATGAAAGCGATCTGACACGGAAAGCGATGATGCAAACTGTGAAATGCCAGCATCGGCAAACGGCGTCCTGCCTTCGATCGAGTGCTGCATTAACGACGTATCGAGTCGCTGAAGCAATCCGACAAGATTCGATTTTGTCGAAAACTCAAGATGTGCACGCAGCCGCAGATCGCACGCAGTATCGCCGGGGTACTTTCCCTTCGCAAAATCACGTGCAGAACGAACTGTGTCACGAATATAGAGAACAAGGTTCGCATCATGCTCAGCCGCTTCAAAGGCGGATTCTGTCATCAGCATCGGCTTGATCTGCGTCGGCATCCATGCGAGGATGTCGAGTTCCGCATCGTCTGCAACATCCACATCGCGTCGAAACGCATCGGTGATGATGGACAGCGGCTGGTCATACCCGCCGAACAACTCATCTGCTCCCTCACCGCTCATCGCAACAACGTACCCATTCGATCGCATGTCACGAGCGATCTCCGCAATCGCAATCTCGTTCGGCGTCGAAAGCGGCACGCACGATCGACGTATCATGCTCAGCCATTGATCAAGAAACATGTCGCGGGACACAATGACCTCGTGATGTTCCGTGCGAAGATGCGATGCCATCGTTCGCGCGAACACCAGATCATCGGTTTCAGCTTCATCAGATGCCGCACACCACGTTGCAAGAGAGGATGTCACGCTCCCAAGCGTTCCGCGCTGTCGCAAACGATCCGAAAGCACCGACGCGATGATCGAGCTGTCAAGGCCGCCGCTCAGAAGACAACAAATCGGCACATCACTCGGCAGATGTGCATGTATCGATCGGGTGACTGCTTCGCGCGTCAGGTCAACAGCTTCTTCAAAGGTGTGCTCCGTAGACACCGCATGGACACCGATCACAATATCATCGACTTCGATCCGCTCTCTTTGGGTTTGCAACGTGTTGCCATAATACCGAAACGAGATTGTCTGCCCTGGCAACAGCGTGCGAACACCATCCAGCAGCGTCCGTTCACCGAGTGTCGTACGGATTGTTGTGAGGTATGAACTTATTGTGACAGGGTCAGGTTTCCTTGTCACGTTTGGATGCGCAAGCAAACCTGCAATCTCACTGGCAAAGGCAACCACATCGTGCCCTTCCACACGGATGATCGTCCAGTAGAGCGGCTTGATCCCCATAGGATCACGTGCGAGCGTCAGTGAATGTGAGTGCAACTCGTAATGCGCAAGCGCGTACATTCCACGGAACGATCGCAACGCGCTCGCGCCATTGATATCCATTGCTCCAAGCACTGTCGCAGTATCACACGGATCCGGCAAGGAGTCTGCATCGAAAGTTGCATGTACGTCCGGCTGGTTGTATATCTCACCGTTGTAGACAATCACGCTGTTGCGTGATCGCATCGGCTGCACACCAGCATGTGACGTATCTCGCACTGCCAGCCTGCGATGGGCGAGTACAACACAGCCAAGTGAAGAATGGTCTGCCCACAGACCCGCATCATCAGGCCCACGATGTGTCAATGCGTCGCGCATCGATATCGCATCGCGCACCAGCGACGTGTGAACGTGCGATGGCACGTCTGGTCCTGCAAACAGCCCTGCGATCCCACACATCCTGTATCTATCGGATGTGCAGACGACCAAGCAACGGAATCGGTCCGCAAGCCGGTAGTCCGTGCCAGTTATACGATGTTTCTGCGCGATGGTTTGAGTATCTGACTCACACCCAGACCTGCACTACAAGATTCGGCTCCTTCGAAGATTTGTGCGACCATTCACCAACAGCGGTCGTGACAAACTTCACCTCGAAGCTGGGATTGTTCTCGAGCCATGTGTTGATCATGTCATCAACATACTCCAGCGCATCACCGGTTAACCTGCAATGGAACGATTTGACCATCACAGCGCCATGCCCCGGGCCGTGTGGCATGCGCATGATGTTGGGCACCTCGTGACCAACCGGCACGTTAGCAAGCCGCCCTTCTTCAGGCATGCTGGGATTTGGGCCTTGCTGTTCTGACATCGACGACCTCCTTTCGGTTTGACGACACAACATCAACAACACTCACACACACAATGTGACTCATCGGCAACTCGGCAGCATACTGGCCGTGAATCGCCACATCTGTGCGCGGGATTCCAAATCAAAACGAACACCGGCATACCGAACACGTACTCCCTCAAAGACGACCTCCATGGCGCAATCGGTGTCAGACATCTCTATCATGCATACAGATCCTTCTCGAACCCGAGTGACGTGCCCACGATCACCCGACACAGGGCCTTGGTAGGTGAGATACTCACTCCGATGATCTGTCAGGCGTTCTGCCTCAAACACACAACCACGGTTTCCCATATCTGCACAATCCGGCCGCTTCTTTGTCCGAAAGGCCACAAGAGGCGCTTCGGCCCCCACCTCGATGAGCCAGTCATAGTGCTCTCCGACTTCGAAATTGGCCGAACCGGGGAGATGGAGCAGCACCACCGTGCGGCATTTGTGCCCGTGCGTGCCATGCTGGTTCTCAGGCTGGATCATGACACATTCTTGACACACGACAAGCCAGTGGGTGAGATCGCCCGTACTATGCCGATATTCTCGCAGATTGCCAGTCCGCGGCCGACGCCCCAAAGCCAGGAGTTGCCCATATGCCCCGTCGATCTCTCCCGACACTGCGCCAGACAATCACGGTTTCAGTCCTTTCTGCTGCCTTTCTTGGGGCAACAGGCTGCGCGTTCTTTACCGACCGTGAACGCCCGGTTTCAGCTGTCAAAGCATCGGGACTCAAGGCAATGGAAGCCGGCGACCTTGACCTGGCTCGTCTGGAGTTTGAAGAGTATGTGGCGCGTAAACCGAGCGCTGAGGGCCGATTCCTCGCTGGACAGGTTGCTCTGAGGCAGGGCGACTATCGCAATGCGATCGACCACCTGTGGATCGCTCACGACTCAGACCCAAACCGATCGGACATCACCGACATGCTCGCCAATGCCTTGCTTGAATCGGGCAGGGAGGCTGAACTCTCAAAGTTCCTCCACGATCAGACACGTGAGCACGGCTCGCTGACTGATTATCTCCGGCTTGGGAAGTTTGCTGAGGTGATGGGCGATGCTGACACTGCTGAGCAGGCATACCTGACTGCGGCTGCAATCGACAAGGGCCAGTCCGTCGAGCCGCAGATCGCACTTGCGGACCTCTACCAGACACTTGGCGACAAGGAACGAACCCTCGACCGGCTTGCGATGGCGCTATATCTCGACCCCGAGAACACGATCATTGCAGATCGCATCCGCTCTCTTGGCGAGATCCCTGGCCAAACCTTCATGAAGATCCCGACCGAAGCCATCCGGATTGATCCGGCATTTGGCACCGAGTACACCGGTGTTGATGAAAACACCAAAGCAAATCCCCTCCCCGAGCGGTAACTTGAGAAGGGGGATATCTCTCAGCAGCAGTTACTCAAGGATCACAAGCAATAATTGCGTTGAATGCATTCAGGTAGGCCCCCAAGTCTCCTGAAGTAACATTGCCATCTGGAATCAGATTTGTCGACACACTATCCCAAATGTCGGCCTCTGGGTCAAGTTCGGCATATCGAGCCATAAAATAAGTGCGATCATCACAGTCTATTACGCCGTCTGGAACGCCAAACAACGCATCTGTAAATCTGTTTGTATGACCGCTGGTGGTAACATCGAGAAAACCGTTTGTCTCGGCTGCATCTTCGATAGCATTCATAATCAGCTCTAGTTCTGCAACCGAAGTATCGTCTTCAGCTTGCTCGTTGTAACCCCAGAAGATGAACTCGCGGGTGCCTCTCCGATAGGCAAAGACAGCAATCCGGGCTATTTCAGGCCACTCTGCAAGATAAGGTGCATCATAGGGCAGCAATCCGTTTACATCCCACGGTGTTCTTGGATAACAGATCCATGGTGCAATCGCTGTTCCCTCAAACCCGCCACCTGCGAGATAGCTTGCTTGAACATTGTGCTTAGAGCGTTCAACAAAGAGATCATCCAGATCTTCATCTTCAATTTGTGTTGCACTACTTCCGGTTTGCTTTGCATACGCGAGGTCAATCGTATCCCACCAATCATGAAACTCAGTCATAGTTTGAATGCTTGAGGTTCTGAGCGGATACAACTCAGGGGCGGAGAAATCGAGATAGTTGATAGGAGTGCTTTCCAGCCGAATCCACGGCTTGCCCTCGTACATAACTTCTGTTTCATCCGACGCATCAACCTGATTCGTTGCCATGAGGTTGTACTCACTCACGAGAATATTTTCATTGAGTTCCTGCATTGCTGGAACAAGCAGCGATTGATTCAGGGCGTACTCGTACTGCCTGCGTGCGAAGGAACGATACGCGTTTGTAAACGGATAGTTATCTCCGGATGCATCCCAAGGTGCTTTATACGCATCAAAGTTAGTACCAAGAAGGATATCGTCAAGCGTATCGGTTGTGGCTGCCCAGTATGACGCGTTGTCAAATCGACTGTCATTCGCAGCAGTGGTCCACCAATGCTGCGACCAACTTGCGCCATCGGGATACACCGCCCGATCTACACGACTCATTCCTTCTGTGTCAAAGTGGAGGCGGGTAGGAACCGGAAGACTCGCAGCTGAGAGCTGGGATTTCAACTCACGAAATATCTCGCGGGTTCGAAACGCGTTGTGCGACATCCCCTCACGATAAAACGCGATATCGAGCTCATGTCTGTCGTAGTCCAAGCCCGAGTGCCCAGAGGGAGTCGATGGATGTGATACGTTTGCAGCTAAACCCACACTTGTCGTATCCGCAGCATATCGCCATGCGGTCGGAACATCACGCCAGTTTCGTATAAGAGCAGAGACTGTCGCAGTTCCACCCGATGTAAGTGATGGCTGATCAACATACTCATCACCAGCACCCTGCGCTTCTCGACCCCAGTTCTGAAAAAACAAGCTGTACCCGTCCGAGAGTGATTTGGCACCATCACCGCTGCAATACGTAATCAACATGTCATCAATGTAATCTACCCAGCCTTTCGCCGAGGTAGCAATCGCAACAGGCGGAACAACCGAAGTACCCACGGCGCTTCCATATGGATATGGCGCAGTGTAGTTGGAGCCTGAGTTGTACGGGTCATTCGCAAAGAAGCGCACCATCGGGTAAACCCCGGCCCTGTCCCATATCGGATCGGTCCAGTTTTTCAGATTGCGATCTCCGCCAGTGAGTGTGGTCACTTCAGTTGGGACAGTCCACATGATGTACGTTGGATCATCATCCCAGTCCTGCACATAGACGCTGCGGGCAGGCGGCGCATCATCAATAGCAGCGTTGAGAGTTGCCTCATCACTATCCTGATCGAGAAACGAGTTCCAGATAGCAAGATGATGGATCGCACCGTTGAATGGATATCCCGGATCTCCATTCTCGTGATTCGCACCCAATCGAAACACACTTGGTGTGTTTGCTATTATCCACTGATTGCTGTTTGCGATTGATCGACCACTTGTCGTGTCTGAATACACAGCGAGTTCGAGTTGCTCTATTCCGATTGCCGGATCCTGAGGCTGACCGTATGCGTCAAGCTCTGTTCTGTATTTGAGAAATACCTGGAACCAATATCGATCTGTCTCGCTGGAATGCGTAAGGGTGACTTGAGGGCCATTCTGATAGGATTGCCCATTTCGAACAACGGTAAATGTTGTGTCATACGAGCTAACATCCACCTCAATAGTGATGTTTCTTACTTCTGAAGTATCGGCAGCATCGTTTCCTAAGTACAGGATGGTTCTTGATGGCGTGCCCTCAGCAGGATCTGGATCGGGTGACACAATCATGTGCAGTGTCCACTCATCCTTCTGCGACATACCAAGCGCATCGAGCGGCTCGTCACCAAAGTCTCCATATAGCAACTCAACATATCTTTCTGCACCAGCTAAGTCATTGGCTGATTCACCAAAGATCAATGCAGTGCTGCCTTCAACCCATGTTGAGTGGTCTGGCATCATCGGGAGGTAGTCAACCTCCATAAAACCAGTTTCAGGATTCGCCCACTTTTCATTCGCGCCATCGTCCTCATACGCGGTAAACACAATGGAACTTGATCCACTCGGCACTTCTGAACGGAACGAGTTCTCAAGAGGCCAATAGAAATCGGGAGAAAGTGATTCAATCGTTTCCTTGAGCCCATCGGGATATGTTCCAAGACCCGATGCATGTGATGCACATGCCACAACAGGCAGCCCACTGCAGACGATCAGCGCAGCCAATCTCCTGCTTCTGCTTCTGCTTCCTACTTCTCTCTTTGCTCTCATACTCATGTCTTTCTCCAAGACAAATGACCAGTGAGTGAGCATCATCGAGCAGTTGAACATTCAACTTCCGATAGCAATGCTCATGTCTAATAACTGATACCATGTCTCAATAAAGAACTGTTCCCTCGTTATAGGAACTCAAGGTCTGAATAGGTAAAACTCCTAGTTACGATAAAAAAGTGGACCATTGGGTCTAAAAATCAGTGTTATCAGACAATAACCGAGCTAAGTAGCCCGTTTGACATCAGAAACAGAGGTTATACTGTTTATCCGGATAAACGGATGAAACAGACTGAGGCCTCACATCTCCTGACCGAAAAACTTTCGCAGCTTGCGGATCCGACGCGGCTGCGCCTGATGTGCCTGCTCGCGAGCGCTGAGGTTTCGGTTGGAGAAATCGCAAAGGCACTCCAGCTCCCACAGTCCACAGTCAGCAGGCAGCTCAAGATCCTCGCAGAAGGCAGCTGGATTCACGGTCGTTCTGCGGGCACATCGACGTTCTATTCACTCTCTGTTGATGATCTCGACACCGACGCAGCCGCTCTCTGGCACACCGTTTCAGCGTCTGCGCAGTCGATGCCGCACGTTGCTAACGACCAGCACCGACTCGCATCGATCATTGCAGAACGCAAGGTCGATACAGCAACATACTTTGGTCGCGAAGGTGAGCACTGGGACCAGGTGCGCACCGAACTCTTTGGCGGCACATTTGCAGCAGAATCACTTCTTGCACTCATTGATCCGTTCTGGACAGTTGCAGATATCGGGTGTGGCACCGGCAATATCGCGGAACTGCTCGCACCGTGGGTTAAGCAGGTTGTGCTGATAGATCAAGCTGAACACATGCTTGAAGGTGCAAAGGTTCGGCTGTCTGCATATCCGAATGTTGTGTTCAAGCAAGGTAGTGCGGACGCAATTCCTGTTGATGATGCCTCGGTTGATGTTGCAGTGCTCTCGCTGGTGCTCCATCACACGGACTCACCATCAGACGCGCTGCATGAAGCTCGTCGCATTCTCAAACCCCAGGGCCTCCTGCTCGTTATCGATATGGTCGCACACAACCGCGAGCAGATGAGCAGGCAAATGGGACACAAACATCTTGGATTCGACGAGCCGACCTTCGCTCAATGGTGCAGAGATGCAAGCTTTGCACCTCCGATCTGGCGTGTGCTTCCGTGCAGGGATGCAACGTCCGGCCCGCCACTGTTTACAGCAATTGCTCGCGCAGCCGAGTGATTCTTGTCGATACACGTTTCCATCCACCCAAGCCGTTTTTCACCATCACACGGAGTGACCACACATGGCGACAGCAACCGCACCAGAAGCAACACCACAGGCAGCGCAGATCGGCTCAGTCGATTTCCGCGTTCGCGATCTCAACCTCGCCTCATGGGGCAGGAACGAAATCCGTCTCGCAGAACACGAGATGCCGGGACTGATGGCACTTCGCGCAAAGTACGGCAAGGACCAACCGCTCAAGGGTTTGAAGGTTGCAGGTTCACTGCACATGACCATCCAGACAGCGGTCCTGATCGAAACACTCACCGCACTCGGCGCAAACGTCCGCTGGTGCTCGTGCAACATCTTCTCGACGCAGGACCACGCTGCTGCAGCAGTCGTTGTTGGTCGTTCCGAGACCGGCGGCACGCCTGAGAATCCCAAGGGCACATCCGTCTTCGCGTGGAAGGGTGAGAATCTGGAAGAGTACTGGTGGTGCACTAACCAGATGCTGACATGGCCTGATGGCTCGGGTCCTGATCTGCTCGTTGACGACGGTGGTGACGCGACACTGCTCCTCCACAAGGGGTACCAGTTCGAAAAGGCTGGCTCCGTCCCGGCGTTTGATGCGAACAACGACTCCGAAGAATGGGGTGTCATCCTTGATCTCATCCGTGATCTCCAGAAAACCGAGCCGGGCAAGTGGACGAAGGTCTCGCCCAAGGTCAAGGGTGTCAGCGAAGAGACCACAACAGGCGTGCATCGCATGTACCAGATGGCGGAGAAGGGCGAGCTGCTCTTCCCGTGCATCAACGTGAACGATTCGGTCACGAAGTCAAAGTTCGACAATATCTACGGCTGCCGTCACTCGCTCATCGATGGTCTCAACCGTGCAACGGACACCATGCTCTCGGGCAAGGTCGCGGTCGTGTGCGGATACGGCGATGTCGGCAAGGGATGCGTGCAATCGCTCCGCGGACAGGGCTGCCGTGTGATCGTTACGGAGATTGACCCAATCTGCGCACTGCAGGCAGCGATGGAAGGCATCGAGGTCAAGACACTCGATGATGTTGTCGAGTGGGCTGACATCTTCGTCACCACCACCGGCAACAAGGACATCATCACTGCTGATCACATGCAGAAGATGAAGAACAAGGCGATCATCGGGAACATCGGCCACTTCGACAACGAGATCGACATGGCTGGCCTGAAGAAGATCCCCGGCTCAAAGAAGGTCAATATCAAGCCGCAGTTCGACGAGTGGGAACTGCCCAGCGGCAAGAGCATCCTCGTGCTCGCCGAGGGCCGACTGCTCAACCTCGGCTGCGCAACAGGCCATCCGAGCTTTGTGATGAGCGCATCCTTCACGAATCAGGTCATCGCGCAGATTGAACTGGCGAAGGAGTGCGTCCACTCAAACGGCAAGTACGAGAACAAGGTCTACGTGCTACCGAAGATCCTCGACGAAGAGGTCGCACGTCTGCATCTGCAGCATCTTGGTGTGAAGCTGACCAAGCTCACACAATCGCAGGCTGATTACCTCGGCATTCCTGTCGAGGGGCCGTACAAGCCGAACCACTACCGCTACTAAGCCATAGAAGTTACTGGCACTGCGCGAGCCCGATCGAAAGGTTGGGCTCGCGTTTTTCTATCATGATGCAGCTGTTTCAGCACACGCGTCTGTCACGGTTTCTGTGATCTCGATCATGACTGCTTCATCGCTCACAGTTGTAGCGCGTGCGGATGTCGATGATGCAATGCCATGCATCTTCCACGGATCACGCCGGCGCGTTAGCTGCTTGCACCAGAGCACAAGCACTGCACCAAAGACCGAGATCAACCCCGCTTGCCACTGCTCCATGCTCAGCACTTCGCCATAGAAGTAAAACGAAGCGATCGACACGAACACAGGTTGGAGTTGCACAACACCCGAAGAGATCGCAAGCCCAAGCCGATTGATCGAGTGGTAGTAGAACACGTGCCCAAGTGCAATCCCGATGACAGCTGACACGAGCAGCCAGACAAACTGCGACGCGCTCAACTTGTTGATTGCGGACATCCCCTGCTGCTCGCCGAACACCACCATAAGGGTGACCATGACGGCAGCGGTGTACAGGCTGATCACCGAGAACGAACGGATCGCGTTGATGCCCTGCATGAAATGGCGCACACTCAACGCGTACGCTGCAAAGCCCGCGCCCGCACCCACAGCGAGTAACACTCCACCAAGCGTTGCGCCGACAAGCGGCTCACTCCCGAGCACAACCGTCCCCGTTGTACCGAGGATCACGAGCAGGATACCGAGCAGATACTCAGGGATCCCGATGACCTTGCGCTCAGCGGCGAAAAAGATGGCTGCACCGATCGCAGCAAACACGATGTTTGATCGCAAACCAAAGGTCAAAAGTCCAGGGCTGATTTTGTAATGTGCCCATGTAAAGAGGATCTGCGAGCCAGCATTGATCATCGCTGGAATGAGAGCCAACTTCCACACCCGCTTGGGAAGTGTCCTGTTTGTCAGACCGATCACAATAACTGGCAACCAGAGCAGCGCTGAAAACCCATACCGCCATCCATTGCTCGTCCAGAAATCGATGTGCTTGTCTGCAAAGAACTTGAGGAACAACGGCACACTAGACCAGCCAATGAGCGTCACGAGAATCGTGACTGTTCCGTCAATCTTCTGCCATGCGTTTGGCTCAGCCGCCATCGCGGAATGGCTCTGACCGACACGAGGTGTCCTTGCCTGATCGGTCGGCATTGCTCTCACACTTTCCGGGTGGTGATCCGAGAAGTCCCATGACATTGGTTGAGACAGAGAATCATCATAACCCTGTCAGACTGCAAACACGAAGCTGAAATCTTGGATTTTTTCAGAAAAACCCGGGTTTGGCATCAATAAAGGAATCATTATCCTGTATCCTGCGAAGGTGCAAGGGGTGGTCGTTCTGGCCAGCCCTTCTGGATCACATGGTTGCGAAGACACCCGCAAGAAATCTGCGTTGTGTGGTGTGTTCTTCGCGTTCTGAAGAAAGGGTTCGTATGCGCACTCATTCTGGATTTTTGGCCTCTGCAGCCAAGCCTGGTATTCTGCTCGCGGCGGCGACAGCCTTTGCGGTCGGTGTATTCCCCATCATTCAAGACGCTTTCGCGCACGATGAGGACTGGCGCAAGCTGGTTGGTCGTGACCCGATGTACACTGGGCCTGCGTTTATCAACGGCGAGTACATCAATGCTGATGGCACCAAAGCTGCACCGCCAGCAAATGGTAACTTTACTGATAACGCGAACGTCACGCTGTTGGCACATCTGCCGCTGAATCAGTTCTCTGGCGGCTCGTCGTCGGGCAACGATTGCTGGGGTTATGTGTCGCCTTCAGGTCGCGAGTACGCGATCATGGGGTTGCAGCGCGGCTACGGGTTTGTTGAAATCACTGACCCGTCAAATCCCGTCATTGTGGGTGTCATCCCCGGCCCCTCAAGCAGCTGGCATGACATCAAGGTCATTGGCACACATGCGTATGGTGTCAGTGAAGCAGGCTCAGGCATCCAAGTCATCGACCTGTCAAACCTTGACAGTGGCTCTGTGACACTTGTTCAGAACAAGGTGCAGTCAGGCCATTCCAGCACGCACAACATCGTTGCTAACCCTGACTCCGGTTACCTTTATCTTGTCGGTGCGAACATCTCGAACGGTGGTCTCGTTGCTGTTGATACAAATGCCGATCCCACAAACCCGACAATCGTCGGAAGCTGGAATACACGCTACTGCCATGACGCGCAGGTCGTCAGCTTCACCTCAGGTCCCTACGCAGGTCGTGAAATCGCATACTGCTGCAACGAGGACCGTATTGACATCGTGGACGTGACAAACAAGAGCAACATGTTCACAGTTGGTTCGACAAGCTACTCCGGTGCATCCTACACGCATCAAGGCTGGCTGAGCGAGGATCGCACGTTGTTCTACTCGAACGACGAACTCGACGAACAGGGTGGCGTGGTCAATGTGACAACCACCCGCATCTTTGATGTCTCAGACATCACCAACCCAACGTATGTTGGCTCGTTCACCAGCGGCGAGACCTCGATCGACCACAACAACTACGTCCACAACGGCTATCTCTATCAGGCAAACTACACGTCCGGGCTTCAGGTCTTCGATCTGTGCAATCCGACATCGCCCGTTCGTGTCGCAAACTATGACACGCATTCCAGCAGCAGCTTCTCATTCAACGGCGCATGGAGCGTGTATCCGTTCTTCCCATCCGGCACTGTCATCATCAGTGACATCAACTCCGGTCTCTACATCTTCGATGTGAACGAGGCTTCCGCACCAGCAACAACGCTGGTCACAACACCAACGCAGCTTTCACCAAACACACCAGAGAGTGTGACGGCAGATGTCGAGTCATGCGGCTCGGCCGTTGATACTGTGACTCTGAACGTCAGCATTGATGGCGGCGCAACAATGCAATCGCCCATGACGTTGGTCTCAGGCAACACCTACGAAGGTTCGATACCCGGCGCACCGTGCTACAGCGAAGTGACATACTGGATTGAAGCCACCAATCTCGCTGGCGGTTCGAGCACAAGTGCATCAACCACGGCAAGCGTCTTCACTGGAATCAACGTTGCATTCAGCGATAACTTCCAGACCAACACCGGCTGGGCGGAAGCGAACCTTGGCGCAACAACAGGCGACTGGGAACGCGGCGTTCCTGTCAACGATCCGGGTTGGGCGTACGACCCGGAGTCTGATTCTGATGGCTCAGGTTCCTGCTACCTGACAGACAACCAGGCTGGCAACACCGACGTTGACGATGGCTCAGTGCAGCTCACCTCACCAACCATGGACATGTCCGGTGCCAACGTTGAGTTTGCGTATGATTACTTCCTGAACATGACAGACTCGTCCACCGATCGTCTGCGTGTTGAAGCAAACAACAATAACGGATCTGGTGCATGGACAGTTATCGTTGACCATGATTCCAGTGGTGGACTCAACTGGCGCACCCACGTCATCACAGCAGACGACCTGACTGCTGCCGGCGTGACCCCCACATCAACAATGCGTTTCCGCTTCACCGCGAACGACAGCAACCCGCAGTCGATCGTCGAAGCAGGCCTTGACGCAGTCAAGGTTCAGAGCGTTCTCTGCGAATCGGCGTGCTATGCCGACTGCGATGGCAGTGGTTCGCTGAATGTGTTTGATTACATCTGTTTCGGCAACGCATATGCAGCAAATGATCCATATGCAGACTGCGACAACAGTGGTGGTTTGAATGTCTTCGATTACATCTGCTTCGGCAACGAATATGCTGCAGGCTGCCCGTAATCCAGGCACGATGACCATGTGTACAGCCTCATCGAGTTGAGGCTGAGATACGATTTTTTATGGATGCCTGTACTGAAAAGTGCAGGCATCTGCTTCATTCGGATCGTGGGGTTACTTTCGCGTGATGTGTTTAATACCAAGAAAGTGAGTGTTGTCCATGCCATCAGGTTTCTTCCGTCCCCGATCTGTCCGCTGCCTCGCTCTGATTGCAGCAGCCGGACTTGCAGGGGTCTGCGCATCGTCAGTTGCAGACTCAGTTGACCCGACATCCGTCACCGCATTGCAAGCGGCGTACCCCGGTGTTCGCGTGTATGCGAATGATGCCGTTTCCAACGGATGGAACACCAAGTTCTATGGCAAGCCCATGACCACTGGCGCAACCCCGCAAGCGGCCGTCAATGCTTGGCTTGCCCAGCATGACACCGCATTCGGCGCGGGAAAGCTCGAACTCTCGCTCGATCACGTCGTCCAGATCATGGAGGACAAGTTCACGGCGTTCCAATACTCACAATCTCGCAACGGCGTGCCGGTTGAGCATGGGCAGTTGATCGTGCTGGTCCTGAACAAGGTCGCCAGCCCAAGGAATATTGATGAAGTTGTCTACGTCAGTGGCACGCTTGCTGATGAGGTCGTCAATGGTCCAGCACCTGTTCTTGGCGAGGCCCAGAGTATTAACGCTGCACGCCGGATCGGCGAGTTCACACACCTGACACTCTGGACTCAGCCACAACTTGTTGTGTACTTCGGTGAAACGATCCGTGAGGAAGCACGACTCGCATGGAAAACAACGGGTGCAGTTGACACCGCTGTGCATGGACTTGAGCACATGGACGGGTGGACAGTGTTCGTTGATGCACAAACTGGCAAGGTGCTCCATACACGCACGGAAGTGCTCAACTATGATCCTGAACAGGTTGATGTATCGGGCACAGTCAGGGGAAATGGTTCTCCCGGCACACTTCCCGATATTGCGACGAATCCGCCGCAACCGATGGCGCTTCCCATTCTGCGCGTTGATCAGTCGGGTGGTAATAGCGCGTATACAGATGCCGATGGGCACTACACCATTCCGTTTGGTGGCACGGGCAGTGTGAGCATCAACTCATCACTGGATAACGGGCAATGGGTGAACATCAACAACAACGGCACCGGTGGCGTGCTGACTGCATCCGGCACATTTACAGCTGGACCGAACGCAGATCTGCTCTTCAATCAGACGCCAACAGAACATCTGACTTCACAAATCAACGTGTTTGCTCATACAACCATTGCACATAACTACATCACAGATCGTGCGCCGTCCTACACCGCGCTCGATATCAACATCGATGCAAACTGCAATATCAACGACGTGTGCAACGCTGGGTATACAAATGTTGGAGGTCATTCAATCAACTTCTTCCGTTCCGGCGGTGGGTGTGTGAACTCGGGTTATGCAGGCGTGATCTCGCACGAGTATGGCCATTTCATGGTCAATCGTCGTAGTTTGTCGCAGGGCGCGTTCGGTGAGGGATTTGGCGACACATGTTCCATCCTGATCTTCGATGATCCGATCCTCGGCAGAGGGTTCTATGGTCCTGGCACAGTGGTGCGTGATCCGGTTGGTGAGAATCTGCAATATCCGTGCTCGGGCGCTATTCACTTCTGCGGCATGCTGCTTGGCGGCACATGGTGGGATATCCGCCAGAACATGGGCACGACATATGGTTCACAGCCTGGTCTTGAACTCACACGCGATCTGCACGTCGCGTGGTATCTGATCACATCAGGCGGTCAGGGTTCAAACTCTGCACACCCCGGCACCGCGATCGAAGTGCTTACCGTGGACGACAACGATGGGAATCTTGAAAACGGTACGCCGAACTACAACGAGATCTGCGCTGCATTCAGCAGCCACAGTATTGATTGCCCAGAACTTCTGCTGCTGTCGTTCTCATATCCTGCAGGTATGCCATCCGAACTGACACCACAACA
This sequence comes from Phycisphaeraceae bacterium, assembly GCA_020639155.1. Classification (NCBI taxonomy): domain Bacteria; kingdom Pseudomonadati; phylum Planctomycetota; class Phycisphaerae; order Phycisphaerales; family Phycisphaeraceae; species Phycisphaeraceae bacterium. The sequence goes on along the minus strand of JACKHF010000002.1, from coordinate 227,875 downwards.
GCCGACGTCATTCCTCGTCGATGTTGCGGGGCTGAACGGAACACCAGCGGCAAACTCCGGCGAGTTGGTGTACCGTGTTGATGGCGGGGTGTTCACCACAGTCGCGATGAACTCGGTAGGAACCAACCAGTATCAAGCAGTGCTGCCCGGCGTGCCATGCACATCTGTGGTCGAATACTACGTACGTGCTGGTGCAACCAACGGTGGCGTTCAGACCGACCCGTCGAATGCGCCAGCGTCACTGTTTACAGCAGTTGCTGGACAGGTGAGCGTCGCAATTGATGACAACTTCCAGACCAATATGGGCTGGACTGCTGCAAACCTCGGTGCAACGACGGGTGACTGGCAGCGCGGCGTGCCTGTGAATGATCCAAGTTGGGCGTACGACCCCGAATCTGACTCAGATGGCTCGGGTTCATGCTACCTCACACAGAACCAGACTGGCAACACCGATGTCGATGATGGCGCAGTCGAGTTGACATCACCCACGATCGATATGTCCGGTGAGGCTGTCATTGGCAGTTACGACTACTACCTCAATCTCACCGACAGTTCTACGGACCGGCTGCGCGTCGAAGTGAATAACAACGATGGCGTTGGCGCATGGACCGTGCTTGTCGATCACAACACAAACAACGGACTGGAGTGGACAACACACACGTTCACAGGTGATGATCTGCTGGCAGTTGGTGTCGCACCGACCAGCACCATGCGCCTCCGCTTCACCGCGAATGACTCAAATCCGCAATCGATCGTCGAATCCGGTCTTGATGCCGTGCGAGTACGAAATGTTTCGTGCGGAGTGGCCTGTTATGCAGACTGCGATGGCAGCGGCACCCTGAACGTGTTCGACTACATCTGCTTCGGGAACGCATATGCATCGAATGATCCATATGCTGACTGTGACAACAGCGGCGGTCTCAACGTCTTTGATTACATCTGCTTCGGAAACGAGTACGCGGCAGGCTGCCCGTAAGTTCTTTCAGAGTAATCTCTTGCAGCACCCGCAACTTCTTTGGTTGCGGGTGCTTTTTTATCAAATCAGACTGAATTCCGGGTATTTTTCTCTCAAGAATATTGTACGAAAAAACAGAACCGTGTAGGATGCATACGTCCACGCACCGGGAGAACACCATGAGAAGGTTCACATGCTTACTTTTGTTTGCGTCGATCACTGGTTCGTGCGCATTCGCGGATGATTCCTTTGTTCGCTTGCGTTATGCCACATTCGATCCGGTCAACGGCGTGCTTCCAGCAGTCGATCATGTGTTGCTGGCACCAGCGGACTGTTCACTCTATCTTGTCCAGTTGCATGGTGTTTCGACAGAGGCAAAGCGGCAGCAGATCGTTGCTGCAGGTGGTGAGATACTCAGATTCTTTACCGATCATGTGCATGTCGTCTCGGCATCACCCGAAGCGATTGCACGCATCAGGCAACTGACGGATGTACGCTGGGTCGGACAAAACCATCCTGCATACAGGCTTGATGATGCTGCGATGTACTTTGCAACCACAACAACAGAGACTGCGGCACAGCGATGGTCCATCGAAGTCTATCGAACCGACAGTAGTGATGCGCTCGTTGTCAGAGACTCTATCGAGTCCATTGGTGGTATTGCGCACGTACCGAATAATGTCACCCGGCGATTCGAAGCAACACTCACCCCAACTCAACTGCTTGCTGTTATCCGCTTGGACGAGGTCGCATTTATCGACGCGTGGGGACCAGGCGGACCCGACATGGACATCGCTCGCATCGTCATGGGAAGCAACGATGTGCAGTCCGGCGGGCTCGACTATTCGGGTCAGGGTGTCAATGGGCAGGTGTTTGATGTCGGACTCTGCACAACCAATCCAGAGTGGAAACTCCCGCCAGTTGTCCAGAGCACATCGCCGGGAACCAATATCACCCATGGCACACCTGTGTACGGGATTGTGTTTGCGCAGGGCTTGAGTCCGATGCACAAGGGACATCTGCCTGAGGCGCAGGGCATCTTCTACCAGTACACAGAGTCTTCGCAGTTCGGCGGCACAACAACGCCGCTCGACATCGCGCAGGAACTTGTTGATCCTGCTGGTCCATATCGCGCCGTGTTCTCGACGTCGAGTGTTGGAAGTTCGCGCACAACACAGTACACAACCATCTCCGCAGAAACCGATGACGTGCTTTTCCAGACCGATCTGCTCACGTGCCAGGCGCTTGGAAACTCTGGCCCCGTTGCGGAAGGTCGGCCACAGGCTTGGGCAAAGAACATTGTCACAGCTGGCGCCTTCCAGCATAACGAGAGCACAGATCCAAACACGTACACCGCAAGCGGATCATCTATCGGCCCAGCCACGGACGGCAGAATCAAGCCGGATCTCAACGGGTTTTATGACAGCGTCGACACGACGGCTGGCTGCACCGGGTACGGCGTGTTCGGTGGCTCGTCCGCAGCGACACCCATGATCTGTGGTCCGTTCGGTGTGTTCTTCCAGATGTGGCACGAGAACGTATGGAACACAGGCGGCGGCGCAAGCGTGTTTGATTCACGCCCGACATCATCAACAGCACGTGCAGCAATGATCAGCACCGCGACGCGACCGACCACCATCAGCCCATCGTTCAATCGATATGCGCAGTCATGGGGACTTCCAAGTCTGAAACGTCTCTACGACGAGCGACAGAAGACATTTATCATCGACGGCGAGTATCCGCTCAACGAGCAGGAAACACTCCAGTTTGGTGTGTGTGCAACATCAAGCACACCCGAGCTTCGAGTGACACTTGTCTATCTCGATCCACCCGGCACTGTCGGTGCTGCGCAGCATCGTGTGAACGATGTCTCGTTGCGCGTTTTCTCACCATCAGGCACCGTGTATACGGGCAATGCTGGCCTGATCGGTAGTAACTTCAGCACAGCAAGCACAATATTGAATGACACAGATACGGTCGAGAATGTGTTTATCGAAAACCCGGAAGTTGGCGAGTGGGTGATCGAGATCATCGGGTCAGAGATTGCTGTTGATACTGACCCCATGACACCGGGGACGAACACGAGATTCTCCCTCTGGGCAGTGGGCGCGTTTGGTGGAGGCATCGGGTGCGAGTGTGGATACGTCGATTGCGATGGCAGCGGCAGCGTCAATATCTTCGATTACATCTGCTTCGGGAATGAGTACGCTGCAGGAAACGCGTACGCAGACTGCGATGGCAACGGCACTCTGAATGTCTTTGACTATATCTGCTTCGGAAACGAGTACTCGCTTAGCAAGTGCAGGTAGTCACATGTATACATATCTACCGCGATCAAGATAAACAAGCCCAGGGATTGCGATCCCTGGGCTTGTTGGTTTGCAGGTATCGCAACTGTTATTTCAATGTATCCTGATAGAACGCAGCAACGTCGTCCTTCAGTTTGTGCAGATCCTCGATGCGCACGTACATCATATGGCCAGACTCGTAGTATGTCCGCGTCAGATTTTGACGGATCGACGGATCAAGCTGCATGTGATCTGCTGTATAGTCCATTGCGAAGTACGGCGTCGCGAGATCATAATATCCCGAGCACGCCAGCACCTTCAGATCTGAGTTCTTCGTCATCGCGCTGCGAAGTGTCTCGCCAACGTTCACGTACGAGTTCTCGTTGCTTCCGTAGCTCCACGGATGCACACGACCGGTCAGGATCTCATACACCAGATCGTTCTCGTACTCCAGTTCGGTTCGCACGTACTCGTACAGTGCGCCGGTGTATGGCCCCAGAATCGCGGTCATGCTGGGATCATGATCGGGTGAATCGCCGACGCTGTTGCGATCGGTGCCGACATATCTGCTGTCAAGACGCCCCACTGTTCTGTGCTCATCGCGGAGCAGTTCCTTCGTGAAGTTGTGGATCACCGGTCGCAGATCACACTGCTTGATGTAGTCAACACTGAGTCCGGTGAGTGAGCTGAGCTTGCGCGCGACGTTGTCATACTCACTCGGTGTCAGTGCGCTGCCCTTCGCCAGTGCGATCAGATACTCGCCAGACGCGAACTCCTCTGATTCCTTCAGCACAGCATCAAGCCCGCGGATGCGATCGGGATCGATCTTCTTGTGATACCACGCGGTTGCCGTGTATGTCGGCAGATACAGCCAGTACGGCGTGTCGTTGCCCACATCAAATCGCGCGGTCTGGAAGTTCAGGATCGGCGAGATCAGCACGATGCCGTTCAGATCCATCCCGTACGTGTCCTGCAGATATCCGGAGAGCGCTGCACACCGTGTTGTGCCGTAACTCTCGCCCGCGAGGAACTTGGGTGAAGGCCAGCGGTTGTGCTTTGTCACATACAATCGGATGAAATCGCCCACGTGGCGCGAGTCCTCGCGCAACCCGTGAAACTGCTTTGCATTCTCGCCCTCGACCGGCCTGCTGTATCCAGTGGTTACCGGATCAATAAACACAAGATCGGTGATGTCCAGCCAGGACGCTTCATTATCGACAAGCACGTACGGAGGCGGAAGACGTTCTCCCTCGTCACCCATCACCACACGGCGCGGCCCCAGCGCACCAAGGTGCAGCCACACACTCGACGACCCTGGGCCGCCGTTGAATGCAAACGTAATTGGTCGATTCGAACGCCACGAGACACTGTCACGAGTGCCATCATCCGGTTCAACAAAGTACGCGGTGTAGAACACGTTGGACTTGTGCTCGCCGTTGTAGTTCGGCATCTCCATGTACCCGCACTGGGCAACATAGTTGATTGTGCGCGCGCTTGCACCTGTCCCAATCGTTATTGAATGATGCGTTTCAACGACCTTCTCGCTTGCGAGCGGGCCGGACGCAGCATCCGGCTTCTTGTCTGACGCGCCCTGCTTTGAATCGGACTGTGCAACTGTATCCGGCTCATGCGCATGGTGTCTTGTTTCTGATGTGTTCTGGCTCGGCTCGGGTTGCGCTACCACACAGTGCGTACTCATGCACAGCGCGCAGACGCCAGCGACCAGAGTTTCCTTCCATTTCAATCGTGCCATGTACTGCTCTCCCCTTGTCTGCAATGTGGTCTGTGATGTGATTTTTCATGAGGAAGGTCGAACCGCAGAGGACGAGATGGTGTTCCCCGGTGGACACTCGTGCTGTCCATTTCACGACCACCGTATCCTCTTTTTCACCTGCTCCTCCCTATGATGGCCAAGACCACGCCTGACCAGCATATTGAGGAGTCCCAATCATGGCATACTACACGAAAATGGGCCATCTGCCGAAGAAACGCCACGTCCAGTTCCGCAGACCAGACGGTGCCCTGTACTCTGAAGAACTCTTCGGCACAGAGGGGTTTGTCGGTCCAACCTCCACCATGTACCACATCCATCCGCCGACCCAGGTCTCGGGCTGGGAGACGATGTACGGCACGAAGCCCGAGTACGTCGAGATGGACACCATGCGCATGCGCCATCTCAAGACCGCCCCGATGAAACCCCATGGCGATGCTGTCACCGGGCGCGTCGTCCTGTTTGGCAACGCAGACGTCGAGATGTCAGCCTGCGTCCCGGCCGACCAGATGACCTACCACTTCAAGAACGGTCAGGGCGACGAGTGCTTCTTCGTCCACTACGGCTCGGGCACGCTCCGCTCGTTCATGGGCACGCTGAAGTTCGGCCCAAAGGACTACATCGTCGTCCCCAAGGGCATCATCTACACAATGCAATGGGATGAACGCCCCGACGACGGCTCGGACAATGAGAAGTTCGGCGGCCACACAAAGACAGACATGCCATTCGGAAAGTTTGTGCTGTTCGAGACATGCAACACGTCGCACATCGGTCCGCCGCCGCGTTATGTGTCTAAAGCAAACGGGCAGTTCCTTGAGCACTCGCCCTACTGCGAGCGTGATCTGGTGCTCCCGTTTGCTGACAAGGACAACCCGCTCTACACCGATGAACTCGGCGAGTTCGAGGTGCGCATCAAGGCACGCGACTGCGTCCATAAGTACATCTATCCGTACCATCCGTGCGACATCGTCGGCTGGGACGGCTGCTACTACCCGTACACGTTCAACATCGACGACTTCGCGCCGATCGTGGGCAAGCTGCACATGCCGCCGCCGATCCACCAGACGTTCGAGGCGCACAACTTCGTCATCTGCTCCTTCTGCCCGCGCGTACTCGACTTCCATCCGCAGGCGATCCCCGTCCCGTACAACCATTCCAATCTCGACTCCGACGAGATCCTGTACTACGTCGAGGGCAACTACAAAGCCCGGCGCGGCATCGAGGTCGGGTCCATCTCCGTCCATCCACAGGGCATCCCGCACGGCCCGCATCCAGGCACCGTCGAGGCATCGCTCGGCGCAACGCATACCAACGAACTCGCGGTGATGTGCGACACGTTCCGCCCGATGTTCCCAACCAAGGCAGCACTCGCGCTCGACGACCCCCACTACCCAGCGTCGTGGAAGGATGTTCCTGCGCCCAACGCGCCAAGCCTCAACGGCACATCAACGAACGGCCAAAGCACGCGCTCGCATCCACTGCCGTTCAAGGTAGCGGACACGTGGGCGTGAGGAAGTATGAGGGATCGAATGAGCGAGTCGTGTAAACAGGAGTACCCAACGAACTGGGAAGAGTTAACCGAACTTCTTTGGAATTTTCATCGAAGTGGCTTCGGGGAAGACCCATCAATCTATGCATTTCGGGGCGAATCGGAGGAGTTTCCATCATGCTATCCAAATATCGATCGTCTGTTTCACCCCGATGATGATGATTTCAAGCCTAGATTGAATGATGAGACATTTCTTCAAAAGCGACTTGAGACGGAAAGACGACTTGTCAATCTTTTCTATCGAAAAGCAACGTTGCTACTTTCACTAGGTGAACAAAGGATGGTTTCGCAACTCGGCTTCGACTGCCAGGCAGTTATGCGGCACTTTGGCGCTCCCACACGACTCCTTGATTGGACGCATTCACCTTGGGTAGCTTTGTACTTTGCTTGCGAGTGTGCTGACCGCAAAGACACAAAATGTGCCAGAATACGCGTTTTCGATTACAAGCAGCTAGAAAAACAGATGGAGGATAATTATGGAGATGCAATTAGATCTCTCAGTACCATTGAACGTCGCGCTGATGGTCGGGCAATTGCAACTTTTTATAGCTCCTTAATCGAGTCCTGCGATCTGAAGAATATCGGTAACTGGGTCTGTGGTTCCGACATTCAAGGCCCTATGTTTCCGCGACTAGTAGCCCAGCAAGGTATTTTTACCTTTGCCTCAAAGCCGTTTATTGATCACTGGAAAACGATTTGCGATATGTTGAAAGACATTAAGGATGCAACCACTGAAATTCTGATCCCACCTGATCTCAAGCAAGAAGTGATTCGACGATTGGTGACGATGGGCATAGATGGATTCAGCATCTTTCCTGACATTGAAGGAGTTGCAAGAAGCCTCATTAACGATGTCCGATCGAGAGTAACCTAAGTAAATGTCTTCAGCCCCAAAGGGGCTAAACGAATGTAGCCACGGGTGAAGCGCAGCGCAACCCGTGGGACAAGATCATGCGACTGTACCCCTCTGCCCCGCAGGGGCAGGGGCAGAGCCTTCGCCACACCTGAAAACTATCCACGGGTGGCGCTTCGGCCGGTATGCACCGGGCTCATCTCTACCCGTGGCTACATCCCTGTGCTCCTTCGGAGCACTGCTCAAACTCATCCAAAGGCTCAATCAAACACATATTTCTCATCAAACTCGATCTGATGCGCACGGAGCAGTTTCAGCACTTCTGACTGAAAATCTTCCTTCGCATGATGCTCTCGCTGCGTTGCAATGTATCGCTTGACAGCTTCTTCCTGCGATTTGCTCACGGAGAACACGCTGTACCCCTCCTGCCACGCGAACATGGACAGATCGGGAAACGTCTCGTGGATCCACTTCGATGAGCGGGATTTGACGATGCGCATGAGGTCGGACACTGGGCTATCTGTTCGCCAGCGGAAGTACAGATGGACGTGGTCTTCAACGCCACCGATCGCGTAGAGCACGCCGTTTTCTGCTCGAATGATCCCGCCGATATACGCATAGAGACGATCAGCAATCTCTGGTGTCATCCACGGCGTGCGATGCTTCGTTGAGAAGACAACATGCAGAAGAATCTGTGAGAATGTGCCGGGCATGCCGAATCCTTCGCTCCTTCGGAGCGGGAAAGCAAGGAAGCGGAGAAACACAACTCTCTCCACGGGTTGCACCCGTGGCTACAAACCAATGCCCCTTCGGGGCAAGTACCTCATCTCACTTATAATCCAACATATGCTGGACCTATTACTTCCGATCCCCCACAACGCACCTTCTCCACTACCGCAACGACTCGATCAGTTTTTCATACAGCCCGCGGTTTGCCTGCTCGAAGAACGCCATCATCCGGCGCAGTTCGGGCGAGTCGGTGTATCCCAATCCGTACGACGCTACCCGCGTGGTTGTCGGATCGAGAGAATCAAACAGGATCACGTTGTAGAGGTTTGCTGCATCCCGCTTGAGCACCTCGGGCCAGTTGGCGGACACATCCGCCTGCAATGTCAGCAACCGCATCGGGACGTAGTTGACAATATGGAGCGTGTTGACGCCGTCACCGGTGAGATCGCCGTCCTCGCGATAGGTCGTGCGGATGGTGCCGCCGGGTCGAAGATCGACATCCGCAGCGACCGCAGCCCACGACGCGTACCCGTCGGACGTGGTGTAGGCAGCCCACACACGCTCGATCGGCGCGTGGACTGTCACGGTCTCCTGCACGACAAGGCCGCCATCGTCCGTTTCATGCACAGCATGGGTTATCTCGGGCACGCCCTGTGCCGTGTGATCTGCACCGGTGTTGGTCGAGCCGGAATGCGCACACCCAACCATGAGAACACTCAGACAGCATGCAGAAACACTCATGCGGAGAAAGATACATATGTTGTTCATTCAAGATCGTACCCCACTCTCCCCCGGACTCCCCCAAGCTGCAGAAGTTTGTTATACTCTGGCCCCTGAAAGGAGCTGAAACATGGCATACCGCGAGCCGGATTACGTCAAGGTAGCAAAGAGACAGCGATTTCTGCTCATGAGTATTCTGGCAATGCTGTTGCTCTATGCGATTCAGATCTCGCGGGTGACGGTCGGATTCCTCCAGCACCCAAACTTCACGCTCGCTTTCTCGATCCTGACGATAGGCGTCGCACTTTCCTGCGCTATCTTGCTAATCATGCTGATGGTTGCAATGCGCAAGAATATTCTGATCATCATTCTGATGACGATTGTCATGATCATCCCGTTGATCAACCTGATCCTGCTGCTGTTCGTGAACAACGAAGCAACCACGATGCTCCGGACAAAGGGTGCCAAGGTCGGATTCTTTGGTGTAAGCCCCGATGAGTACCCCAAGCTGCACAAGGGCAACTGCATGGGCTGCGGATATGACCGTTCGGGGCTGGAGTTGCTTGCGCCGTGTCCCGAGTGCGGACGCATACCGGAAGTTCGTTGATCTCACAACCCTGAACGTGCAGTGTGACGAATCGAGTACATCTCCCGAAGCTGGACTTGGGTTGTTCATCCGCACTACAAGTCACTGACCAGAGCACGTCTCGTTCACCGCTGATTGCGGTAGACAGCGTGGCAGTCCGTGCATGACGCCTTGATGATATCGAACTGGCGCGAGAGCAGTTCTGCGGATGAGCCGTCCACAATCATGTCTTCAAGCTGCTGGGAGTGTGTGTGCGCCTCGTCCATCCACGCGACAAACTCTATCGAATCGTTGTGCTTGTACTCGACATCGTTCAGCAGACGATACAGATCCGCGAGCTTTCCCGCCTCGGCTGCTGGCACAAGATCCGGATGGTCCGCAGGCACTTTCCAACCAGCTTTCTCGATCTCCTTCAGATGTTCTACCGCGATATCAATATCCACCATGCCCTGCACAAAGCTGCCGGGTGTTGATACTTCTGGAAAACTCGCAGGCACGAGGTTGATGCGATCGTCACTGATCGGTTCTGACTCGAGCGCACACGTGTAAAGCCCCTGATACGACGATGATGTGCCGGACACGTGCATGCGCTCCACCGCCTCGTCGGGTGTCAGCCAGCCGAGACTCGACGCAATCGCAGCAGCAGCGCCAGCGCTTCGATGCTTGCCATGGTGGCAGTGAACGTACACGGGTCCCTCTGCGAGCGCATCGCGCGATGCACGCACAAGTTCGAGCTTGCGCTGCTCATCAAACCCGTTGTATCCGATTGGCAGATGGATGTAACGGATCCCGTGGGCCTTTGCCTTATCGACCTCGGGTACCGCGCCATCGACACTGATGATCGTCCTGATTCCCATCGCAGCGAGCGTGTCAAACCCTTCATCGCTCTCTGGTGCAGACCCCGAATAGAAGTCATCGTGATAGGCGACCACGTTGTGAAGCCCCGGCATGTGTATCGGCATCGTGTCGTCGAGGGAGGGTGTCGCGACAGTGTGAATCTCGTGGTGCTCACCCACAGGGGCTGTCGTGTGAGATCCCTCGTCATGTACACATGAAGCGAGCAGAACCGAACCAGCAACCAACGCGAGCGAGGAAGCAGCCACCGTAAATCGTGCCATCAAGATCTCCCAAAAGTGATAAAGAACATGTGTCTATGCATTCTATAGTGAATATGTGCTCGAATGGTTCCTTGTTCGATCAATTTAGAGTTTTGCCGCACTCGGGGCACGGCGCTGCAGCATCAAGCCCTTCTCGCACGTATCCGCATCGCACACACCTGCCCTTTCTTCTGCGGTACTGTGCTCGCATCAAGAGACTGCCTCTCACTGGCACGTATGACACCAGACTCCACACGAGCACGTCGACAAGAAACCCGGGGAAGATCGGAGAAAGCGGAAGCGCACGCGAATTGAACTCCTTGTCCCGAGGAAACTGCACACCACCCTTGACACTGTAAAGAATGTCACTGTTTGAGATCTGTTGCTTCCAGTGTACCGAGCACGACAATGCGGGCATTGGCCAGCCCGTCGCGTGATACAGCGCGTACATGTTCAGCTCATCCACGGATCGGGGTCGCATGTGGCGCGGCACTGCTTTAAGCAATACGTTGCGCGCGTTGTAATCATCGAGCGACATCATCATCGACATGCCCGAGATCTGCATGTGCCAGTATGTGTACACCCGATGCCACGCATTGGCGCCGCGGCTGATCTGCCAGATACGAATATCGTCGGCTGCCTTTGTCAGGCCCACCTCATCAGTTGCGGGCGGCCCCTGCCATCTGTGCTTCAATGGCAGAAACATTGCCAGCCACGCAAGAACAACAGTAATAGCAATGCCCAGCATGATCGATACAAGCAGACCTCGGACTGAATGGCCTCGCGTCATCATGGGCCCATCATAGGAAGCACGCAAGATGTAACTCGCATGCACGCCCGGCATCGTGAATACACATAGGAAACGTGACACGTCTGTGACACATCAGTTCTGTGGATCGGTATCGGTGTCGCGTCGTGCGCTGATTGTTAATGCGGTCCTGACCTGCTTTGGCTTTGCGAATCGCTTTCCGAAGAGGATGCGCGCGATCGGACGCGCGACAGCAACCATTGCGACAAACACAATCAGTGTTGCCATCCAGAACTGCCAGTCGTCTACCGGAAACTTCATGCAAGCTCGCTCCGCAATTCACAACGACGCGAGATTGCGCACGGTGCGCTCGTTCTCGATATTGCCTGTATTGACAACGTCGGCTGGCTCGAACAGCACCACACAGCATTCCGCATCAGCAACGGGGCGATGCTCGACACCCCTCGGCACAACACATACGTCGCCCGGCCCGAGCGTGATACGCCGATCACGGAACTCCAGCACCATTGTGCCACGATGCACAAGGAACATCTCATCCGCATCGTCGTGGGCGTGCCAGACAAACTCACCTTTCAGCTTTGCCAGCCGGACGTGCTGGCCGTTCAGTTCTGCGGCGACGCGCGGCGACCAGTATTCAGAGAATGAGTCGAAGGCTTTGTCGAGGTTGAAGCTATTCATGCACTATTGTAGGGAAACACTCGCGCTACGACATGACATTGAATGCTATAAACGCTCCAACATATGCCAGCAATGTCATCCATCCGAGTTGGAGAAACGCCCACTTCCACCCGCCCGCCTCTTTCGCGGTCAGCACAACCGTCGGCAGGCACAGCATGGCAAAGACATAATACACAAGCAATGACCACGACGTTGCACGTGTAAATACAGGTGTGCCGTCGTCACGTGTTGCGTGGGCAATCCTGTCTCTCACCATTGGATCGTCGGCATCGTCCTCGCCAGCGATCTGCACTGCCATCGTGGACACAAACACCTCACGAGCTGCGAAGCTCGCCAGCACCCCTACCGTCAGTTGCCTGTCATACCCAAGCGGTGCAAACACCGGCTGGAACACCGAGCCGATCCGACCAAGGAAGCTGTGCCTAGATGCGTGCATTGCTTCGATCCGGTCGACCTGAGCAATGAGATCATCACGCCCTTCATCGGTTGATGCAACTTCAGCATCAGCGCGCAGTTGCGTCGCTTGCGATGGTGCATCAACGTGCGGGTACTCGTTGAGCCACCACAGCACGATCGAGATCATGAGAATCACCGTGCCTGCGTTACGCACGAACAACCATCCACGGTCCCACGCGCTGAGAAACGCATTTCGCAGGTTTGGAAGTCGATACGCGGGTAACTCGAGAGCCATCGGCGCTGATGGTCCCTTGAGAATGGTTCGACGCGCAACCAGCGAACTGAGTATGCCAGCAGCAATTCCGAGTACATAGCACATGCCGAACGCAAGCGCCTGACGAAGTTCGTTACCCGGAAAAAGAAGACCAACGAGCAGCACATAGACAGGTATACGCGCGGTACATGACATGAACGGCGCAACAAGAATCGTGGCTAGTTTGTCACGTTTGTCGGGCACACCACGAGCCGCCATGATGCCGGGCAGTGCGCACGCGTGCGACGAAAGCAGAGGCACAAACGCGTACCCAGTCAAACCGAATGGACGCAGCAACCGATCCATAAGGAATGCGGCGCGCGCAAGGTATCCTGTATCTTCCAGCATTGTGATAAGAAAGAACAAAATACAGATCTGCGGCAGGAACACCAGCGTTGCACCAACACCCGCGATGACCCCGTTGACAAGTAGATCCTGCAAAATCCCAGTAGGAAGCATGCCACTCACACCATCACCAATGACCGCAAACAACTGGTCGATCCAGTCCATGGGATACGACGCGAACTTGAACACCGCAAGGAACAACGCGCCCATGATGGCAAGAAACACCAGCAGGCCGACGATCGGGTTTGTCAGCATACGATCGGCACGATCTGTCCCGTTTCCCTCGGCTTCCCGTTCCTTGCGCAGCGCAATGTCGCGGCATACACGCTCGACCCACGCGTCGATTGCTGTATGTTCGATACGATCGGCATGTGGCACCTTTGCCCGGTGTAGCGCCGACTTCAGTGCGTCAACTCCAAGGCCTGTGCGACTGCTGCAAGCGATCACCTCGCACCCCAGCTCCTTCGCAAGTACTGTCTCCTCAGCATGGATTCCTCGCTTGACGGCCGAATCCACCATGGTAATCGCAACAACCATGGGTACATGTGTTCTCGCTACTTCCCCAACAAGCCGCAATCCGCGTGGAATGTTGTGCGCATCAATGATCACACACACCGCGTGAACTCTGGTTTCTTCTGCTTCAGCTTCGAGCACCTTCTTGCACAGCACTGATTCTGCTGATTCAAGGTCAAGCGAGTACGCACCAGGCAGATCCACAAGCTCGATTGCTTTCGCGGTCTCTATACGACCAATACGCGCATCCTGGGTTGTTCCTGGATAGTTGCTCGTCCGCTGGCGCAGACCACACAACTTATTGAAGAGTGTTGTCTTGCCAGAATTCGGGTTTCCAATCATCGCAACACGAATCCGCTTCAATGAAGCAATGGCTGACACACTCGTTTCAGCAGTGGGCATAGCGAAGTCCGAAGCAGAAAGACAAATCTCTGGGGTTGCTGATATTGATGCGCTATCTGGTCTCTGCGACTTGTTCAACAAGCACCTTGTCCGCAAGCACACGTGAAAGTCCAACACGACACGACTGGTTGCACACGTCAAGCACCTCGACGATACATGGCTGCCCTCGCTGGCAGACTTTCACGCGCGAGTTCTCTCGTAAGCCAAGTGCTCGCAAATAGGCCGCGTCCCGATCCGGCAAATGGGTCATATGCACCCGAGCTACCCGTCCGCGCGGCAGTGTAGAAAGTGCACATGTGCAGACATCGCACTCACTTGCGTTCAGATCGGGCTTAAGCGGGCAGGGCGCGCAGGCAGCCACAGAAGGCGACAATACCTCAAGTGATGGCAACGATCTGATGTCAGACCCGTGACGCTGCATCCCAAAGCTCCCATCGAACAGCACGCCGTTCGGAACGAGCGTATTGTAGACTCTCGTGTCTCTTTGTCTCGAAAATGAGACTCGATCTCAACAATAATTAAAAAGCCCGATTTTTGAATCAATACCGCTGTCAACTATCAACTGGTTTCTCCTCAGGCTACTGCGATATCCCTCGATGTCCCATCCCGCACTCCGGGCAGATCGACGCACCTGCAAGCCCGCGCAGGTCATAGCCACATCTGGCACACGCACCACGTCTCGTTCGGATCACACCTCGAACAAACCCAAGCGTGAGTGGCAAACAAAGCATCAATACACCCCAGGCTGCAGTCCAGATGGCAATATTGGCAAACATTCCACCCCACAGCACACGCAACGGCAAATGTGCGGACTCGGTTGTACCCGGCAGCCGAGTGGAAAAGAACGAACGTCTCACGCCAACAGTCCCAGGCGCAAAGTAGCCTCGGCTACCCGGAAGCACCACATATCCCCACATGCAGCGCATCGGATACCCGCACAGAAAGAACGCAGCGGAATCCGGATGCGATGACGCAGCGAGCGCCTCGAACGCAGGTTGCATCGGCGACAGCCGTAACTCGACGCTGTTCGCCGCGTTCGTGCGTCCCTGCAGCGCAAAGAACCCCGACGTGTCATCCCCCGAAACTGGAAGCACCGGTACAAACAACCCGTAGATGCTGATTTCGGTACACCCGAGTGTGCTGCGCGAGTGGTACGCACGCCACACATCATTCCCCGGGATCTGTGACGCGTGAAGCGTTCGTAGATAGTTCCACGCGTCAGACGAACCAACCCTTAATGTTGCAAATCGAACCGCTGCGCCCCATGCAAGCAGAACCGCAGTGCATACGCCTAGCAGCACGCACACCACGCACCGTTTCCACGGATACCGACGTTGATCTGTCCTGTCGCAAGCCATGCCATGTTCTCATTGTGCGTTCGACCCGGTCGGTTTCATGGAAGATCAGAACGATATTCGCACTCTGTCCGTGTGTTCACATCGGTATTCTGTCAGCCTATAACACGCGAAGCACCAGTGCCCAACGGACAACGAACAAGACCAAGCAGGACAGGCCAGAATGCAGTTCAAAGTGACAGGAAAGAATCCGAAGGGTGAACTAACTTCCATGACGCTGGAAGCTGTCGACGAACTCGAAGCACTGCTTGACGCACTCCACAAGCACGATATCTCAGAAGCAACCGCCGAGGTTGTCGAAACTTCGCTGATTGCATTATCGCCAGCAAACACACAGCAACCTCCTTCATCATCACCAGCAGCAGACCTTGCGTTCGGCATGGTCGACAAGTGGGCAAACGAGAAGAAACAGACAAACACACTAGCAGAACCAGCACTAGTCGACGTTCCAAAGTCGAGTGCCGTCATTGAAGACCTGCAACGGCAGATCGATTCCGCCTACACAACAATCAGACAACTCCGCGACCAGGTGCGCGCGCTAGAACTCCATCAGGAAAGCGCGCCCTCGTACATCCGTTCGATCGCAAAGGAAGAAGCTGCAAAGGGTAAATGGACACGCCGAATCATCCTGCTGGTTGCATTTCTTGGTGTGCTTGCGCTGAGCCCGTCCATGCCCGAGGTGATGCAGAACATACAGACATTCATCGAGAACGCAACTGGCCAGCGCGTTGATCTTGGTGAAAACACACCATAAGAAAACCGCTCCGGAAACGGAGCGGTTGTATAGATACCTCAGATACTTTCGAGATCAGGCTTTGTTGGCAAGCAGGTCGCGGATCTCTGCAAGGAGCACTTCTTGTGCTGGTGGCGCTGCAGGAGCTGCTGCTTCCTGCTCCTTCTCAAAGGTTGCCTTCGCCTTGTTCATCATCTTGATAATCATGAAGATGACGAACGCGAGAATAATGAAGTTTACAAACACTGTGACAAAGTTGCCATAGGCAAGAACGGAACCCGCAGCCCTCGCATCATCAAGACTCAGCGGCGCTCCAGTAGTCTTCGCTGCTTCCACCGCGTCCTTTGCAGACTTCGACAGCGGAATGAACATGTTTGAGAAATCGACGTTACCCGCTATGCCCACAACCGGCATGACAACGTCCTTGATGAGTGACTGGACAATACCACCGAATGCACCACCGATGATGATGCCGACGGCCATATCCATCATGTTGCCCTTCATGGCAAACTCTTTGAACTCTTTGATGATCCCCATCTGTCGTAACTCCTTTTCTCGTTACATACTGTGTGGGTGCCAGTACGGGCACAAACCAAAGCAACGCGAGCCTTTAGGCGTATCAGCCTGCGCGGCTACAAACATCACTTCTTTTCGGACCAGTGTATCGTCAGATGGACTCTAAATCGACCACAGACATGGACTTGTACCGCGTGTCCCAGCCGCACTCATCGAACCTGCACTTGAAATTTGGCATCGAACGCCTGCCTGTCTATCATCACGGCTCTGTTTCGCCGACGATTCATCGGAGATCGCTATGAAGAAGGACATCCATCCCCAGTTCTACAACTGCAAGGTCTACCACAGAGGTGAGGTCGTGATGACTGTTGGAGCGACCGTGCCCGAGATGCACGTCGAAATCTGGTCCGGCTCCCACCCGTTCTTTACCGGCAAGGCCACCTTCGTGGACACCACCGGCCGTGTCGAAAAGTTCCAGAAGAAGTTCGGCGGGAACTACTTCGCGGACAAGAAGAAGAAATAAAAGCCAATATTGGGCTGAAAATGACGATTTCAAGGCTCAGCGCGATGCTGAGCCTTTTTCATGTGCAAACAGGCCCGCTTTTATCCGTTCTCCCGAATGAATGGATATACTAACTCAGAAGCCCATACACGCTGGAGATATCACACATGTCAAGCCCTTACCTCGATGCTCTCAGTCAACGACTGCTCGTCATCGACGGCGCGATGGGCACCTCCATCCATCAGCACGATCTGGATCTGGAAAAGGACTACTGCAACTGCGAGAACTGCACAGATCTATTGGTCGCAACCAGACCCGATGTCATCCAGTCCATCCACGAAGAGTTTCTCACCGTCGGCTCAGATGCGGTCGAGACAGACACGTTCGGCTCCAACCCGATTGTGCTCGCTGAGTTTGATCTGACCGATCGCGCATTCGAACTGAACAAGCAGGGCGCTGAGATCGCCCGTGCCGCGTGCGAGAAGTACTCAACAAAGGACAAGCCCCGATTCGTGCTTGGCTCCATCGGTCCCGGCACAAAGCTGATCACGCTCGGCAACACAACATGGGACGCGCTGCACGAGTCGTACCGCGTGCAGGCAAGTGGATTGATCGCGGGCGGCACCGATGCGCTGCTGATCGAAACATGCCAGGACCTGCTGCAGGTGAAGTGCGCAATCAATGCGTGCCTGACTGCGCTGAAAGAGAAGAACCTTTCGCCTTCAGACATCCCGATCAGCGTCAGCGTCACCATCGAAACAACCGGTTCGATGCTGCTTGGCACATCGATCGAAGCAGCGATGGTTGCGCTCAAGGGATACCCAATTGCGTCGCTCGGACTCAACTGCGCAACTGGACCCGAAGAGATGGCAGAGCATGTTGCTGCGCTGTGCAAGCACTGGGATCGCGCAGTCTCTGTTGTTCCGAACGCGGGATTGCCCGTGCTTGTTGATGGCCGAACGGACTATCCGCTCAAGCCGCAACCAATGGCTGATGTGATGCAACGGTACATCGAGCCAACGCACGGGATGCACGGCGCGACGATCATCGGCGGCTGCTGCGGCACAACGCCGGAGCACATCAGGAAACTTGCGGAGATTGCTGAAGCGCACAACACAAAGCACGCCAAAGCGTCCCGTACAAGCATCGCTGTCGATGCGATGCCACCCGCGTGCACATCGCTTTATTCGTGCGTCGACCATCATCAGGACGCCTCGGTGCTGATCATCGGCGAGCGCATGAACGCGTCCGGCAGCCGAAAGTTCAAGCAGCTTCTCGAAGCGGAAGACTTCGACGGGATCATCTCGCTTGCTCGCGAGCAGATCCGCAAGGACGGCGCGCACCTGCTCGATCTGAACGTTGATTACGCGGGTCGCGACAATGTGAAGGACATGCAGGAGATCGTCTCGCGCGTGGTGCGGCAGATCGACGCACCACTGGTGCTCGACTCGACACAGATCCCAACAATCGAAGCCGGGCTCAAATGCGCACCAGGCAAGTGCGTCATCAACAGCGCAAACTTTGAAGATGGCGAAGAGAAGTTCGACCAGATCTGTTCTCTCGCAACAACATATGGCGCAGCACTTGTGATTGGATCAATCGACGAGGATCCTGACAACGCGATGGCGCGCACTGCTGACCGGAAGTTGTCTATCGCTGAGCGCGCATTACGTCGCGCTGTAGATGTGCACGGGCTTGACCCTGCCGATATCTTCTTCGATCCGCTCGTGCTCCCCATCTCGACAGGCCTCGACTCTGATCGCCGCAGCGCACTCGAACTGATCAACGGCGTGCGCATGATCTCTGAGAAGTTCCCGACATCACAGATCACGTGCGGACTAAGCAACTGCTCATTCGGGCTTGATCCCCGCGCCCGTCTCGTGCTCAACTCGGCGTTGCTCGTCGAACTGATGAACGCGGGACTTACCAGCGCGATCCTGCACGCTGGCAAGATCGTGCCGCAGAACAAGGTGCCGGAAGTCCAGTGGAACGCAGCGCTCGATCTGATCTATGACCGCCGGCACGAATCTGCTGGTGGCACTGGACTGCCCGAGGGAATCACCGATCAATCGTTCGATCCGCTCGAAGCATTCGTCGCGCTGTTTGCAGACAAAGACGCGATCGATACCGCGAAAGTTGCTGCAAAGGACCTCACGCTCGAAGAGCGGATGCGCATGCACATTATCGATGGCGAAAAAGAGGGCTTGATCGACACACTCGATGAGGCGCTACAGCAATACTCCGCGCTCGACATCATCAACGACCACCTGCTCGATGGCATGAAGACCGTTGGTGAACTCTTCGGTGCTGGAAAGATGCAGTTGCCGTTTGTGCTCCAGAGCGCAGAAGTCATGAAGACATCCGTCGCGCATCTCGAGCAGTTCATGGAAAAGTCGAGCGGTTCAAAGTCCAAGGGATCGATCGTGCTCGCGACTGTGAAGGGCGATGTGCACGACATCGGCAAGAACCTCGTCGACATCATACTGACAAACAATGGGTACACCGTCCACAACATCGGCATCAAGCAGCCGATTTCCGACATTGTCGCAAAGTGGAAGGAAACCAATGCCAACGCGATCGGTCTCTCCGGTTTGCTCGTCAAGAGCGTGATCGTGATGGAGGAGAACCTGCAGGAACTCAACCGTCTGAGCATCTCGGTTCCCATGCTGCTCGGCGGCGCAGCACTCACGCGCCACTACGCGGAAGGCCATCTCAAACAACTCTACGAGGGCGAGCTGTTCTATTGCAAGGACGCGTTCGATGGCTTGCACACGATGGATAGGATCGGCGCAAATGATACAGCGTCCCTCCATGAAGCAGCACGAGAACGTCTTGCCAAACGTTCCGATGCCGAGCGAACCATCGCAGAAAACAAGGCAGCAAAGGCGCGGGCAGAGCAGGAGTTCGAGTCGGGCCGCGCAGTTGCTTCGACTGCGACACTCGTTCGCAGCGAGGTCGCACGAAAGGTTGCTGTTCCGACACCGCCGTTCCTTGGCTCGCGCGTGGTGACGGACATCAGTCTCGATCATCTGTATCCCTATATCAACACAACAGCGCTCTTCCGCGGGCAATGGCAGTTCAAGAAAGGAGCCATGTCCAACGACGAATATCAGGAAAAGCTCGACTCGGATGTCATGCCGGTCTTTGAAAACCTGAAAACACGTTGCAAGCAGGAAGGCATCCTCTCACCGAAAGTGGTGTACGGATACTACCTGTGTGCCTCGGATGGTGATGATCTGATTCTCTTTGATCCCAATGATCCCGAGAAGCAGATCGAGCGATTTACCTTCCCACGTCAGGACGCAAGAAAGCGTTTGTGCATCTCCGATTTCTTCCGCAGCGTGGACGAGATCGATCCTGCATCGACAGATCCGATGCTCGCTGGTCGGGATGTCATCGCGATGCACTGCGTCACCGTCGGCACGCGTGTCAGCGAGGAAGCGCAGAAGCTCTTCGCAGCAGACAAGTACACCGATTATCTGTATCTGCACGGATTTGGTGTGGAATGCGCCGAAGCACTCGCGGAACTCTGGCACAAACGCATCCGCCAGGAACTCGGTATCGCGGGCGATGATTCGCCACGGATTCGCGATCTGTTCACGCAGGGATACCGCGGCTCGCGGTACTCATTCGGATATCCGGCGTGCCCCGCGCTGTCAGATCAGGAGATTCTGTTCAGACTGCTCAAGCCCGAACGCATCGACTGCACACTCACCGAGAACTGGCAGATCGACCCGGAGCAATCGACCAGTGCGATCGTTGTCCACCATCCGGAAGCACGATACTTTGCGATCTAGTTCTCTGGAACTTCAGTCGGCATTTGGTTTGCTGACGAGAGCGCTGTTTCCAGTTCTTTCAGGGATTGCTCTAGTTCACGCCGGGTATCCCAGTTCTCAATGAGCAGTTCATGTGTCCGGCGAAACGTAGTTTCAACAGTCCGATGAGCAATCAGATGGATTAGCAGATTGCTTGTAAACAGGCCAAAGATCACAGCAACAACAAATGTGAGGTAGACCATCCCTTGTGTGGTTCCTGACGGTGCCCCCATTTGAGCAACCAAGATCAGCATACGCACTACCATTGTCACACCGAGTGCTATCCCAATGGCGAAGACAAACCGCATCACCGATGCCACGCGCGATCGTTTGAGTGATCGACGGATCCGCTCCACATAATCCTCGTCTGACAGAGGTTCGGGGAACACCTTCATCCCAAGAAAGTACCGCGGCTTCATGTTCTATTATTGGTTCGCAGTCACTTGACATTTCGATGGCGGCACAGGGTAATACCACACTACCATTCCCATATGCTTGACCTCCTCACCACATGTGCCGACATGATCCCTTCGTTTGCTGCGACACTTGCCCAGCATGAGACGCATGAAGCTGTTGCTGACGCTGCAAAGGTCTCCTACGACTGGGGTGCATTGCTGACAACATCCGGTCTTATTGCGCTGCTGACGATCACTGCGCTCGAGGTGGTGCTCGGCGTTGACAACATCGTCTTTATCGCGCTCATTAGCAATCGTACAGAAGAGAAGTATCACGCCAAGGTACGGACGCTAGGACTGTTCACGGGTGCGACAATCCGTATCCTCATGCTGCTCGGACTAAGTTGGATGTTCGCACTCGACAAAAAACCTCTATTTCATCTCGCTGGCGAGCCAATCACAATCAAGGCACTCATCATGCTCGCGGGTGGCATCTTCCTGCTCGGCAAAACAACGATGGAGATTCACCACAAGATTCGTGGCGTACAACATCATGACGACCCAGCAAACCCAAAGCCAGCACTCTCTATCGCTGGCGCGATCGGGCAGATCCTCGTCATTAATGTGGTGTTCAGTCTGGATTCGGTCATCACAGCAGTCGGCATGACTCACGTTGTCCCAGTGATGATTCTCTCCGTTCTCTTTGCTGTGTTTGTTATGGTAGCGTTTGCTGGCATTATCAGCAGGTTCATCAACAAGCACCCGTCATTGCAGATACTCGCGCTGGGATTTCTATTAATGATCGGTGCACTGCTGATCGCGGAAGGATTCGGCAAGCATCTGCCTCGCGGATACGTCTACTTCGCGATGGCGTTCTCGCTGGTGATCGAACTCGTCAACATGCGGTACGACGCGATGCGCAGCAAAGCTGCGGCGAAGCAGATTCACTGACAGATCGAAGATGCGATCTCATGCGCAAGCGTTTCGATCGCGGTTGCCAGCACATCGATAGACTTTGCATATTCATCAAGACGGATGTGTTCGTTCGGTGTGTGATCGAGCGAGCTGTCACCTGGGCCGTACGCTGCAATCGGACATTGCCAGACAGGCCCAACAACGCACATATCTGCCGTCCCCGTCTTGTGTTTCGGCCTCGGTGTCGATCCGTGCTGGCGAATCGAGTTGCTGATTGCACGCGCCACAGCATCATTTCGATCAGCAACCCAGCACCCCTGATGACCGAACACATCAAGCGTCACATCCTGTGTTGTGTGCGCACGAATCGCGGACTCCAACTCCTCCGGCAATATCCAGCGAGGCAACCTGAATCCGCAGGTCATCTCCGCTTGATCCACAACACCATCATTCGATGATGTGCTGGTGCGAATCGTTGACTGCACCTGATCGAAGAGCCGCTCGTGCGATTGGTTGATCTCGTACAAATACGCAAGCACGGTGTTCCACCACGCAAAGAGCATATCAACTGCAGAAGCTTCCGGGCCCGCGGTGTGCGTATTCTCCCGCTGCACACTTGCGCGAATCTGCATCGTGCCCTTGTATCCCAGCGTTACCCCGTCCCAGCCGCTCGGTTCGCCGATGATGCACGCAGCAGGTTTGAGTTGTGTTGCAACAAAGTGCGCGCCGGGCGAAGCCGCGATCTCCTCCCCCACTGCTGCAACGACGCGAACCGAAATGCCTTCCGGAAGTACCGCGCGTGCTGCTGCGCACAACATCGCACACAATGGCCCCTTCGCGTCGACGCTCCCGCGCCCGTAGAGCACACCGTCCTCCACGCGCACCGGGATATCGCCCGGTACGGTATCGATATGTCCGAGCAGCACAATTTCTCTCGCACTTTCCTGCCGATTGCGAGTGAGCGCGTGCCCGTTTCCTGCCTCGTCGATCTCTGCATCGAGTCCAATCTGGTTTGCTGCGCGCACAAAGACACACACAGCATCAACTTCGTGATTGCTCACACTCGATGTTCGCACAAGATCACAGAGAATATCGATTGCTGTCCCGTTCGACACACTTGTGCGGGTTGTTTGTGCTGAAAGATCCGTCACGCTCGCTGCCCCGAGATTGTGCGATCAACGGTGAGTCTGAAATCACGATCGCGATTGGTTGCAAGCGCCACGAACCGGTTCGGGGTTTCCTCCTGCTCCTCAAGATATAGACGCGCCATGTTCGGGAGTCTTCCAATCATCACAAAGAGCATGGCTGCTCGCGCATCAAACCCCATATCGAGCAGCAACCCCGCAGCGATCCCATCAATATTGATCGGGATGCGTTTGCGGGCGTAGAGCGCGCGTCCGACATTGCGCGCTGTGCGCAGGTACTTCCCGTCCCATCCAAGCTGATCCGCGAGTTCGACGAGCTTACGCACACGCGGGTCGGTGTGCTCCTGCAGTTCTCTTGCTGCGTTCTCGTCAAGCCCGGTCGTGTTCGGGCTGCGATGGAATCTATGCCCGTATCCCCACACGCGATCGCCACGCTCAAACACCTGATCGATATAGATTTCCATGTCGTCGATGTCGTCCGCGATGTGCTGAATCTCCCGCATCGCGCATTCGAGCGCGCCGAAGTGGTACGGTCCCATCGCTGCGGAGATGAAGTTGATCGCACACGCAGCGAACGGCGCTCGAACGCTCGCTGCAACACGCGCCCCGTGCGTCGATGGTGATGTCACGCCATGCTCGCAGAGCGATACGAGATACGCGTCGATCACCTGACGCTCGACATCGGACGGATACCGTCGCTGCAACTGGAAGAACAGCATATCGACGTAGCTGACGTTGTCGATCAGTTCGCCGATCGGAACGCCCATCGCAAAGATCTCACCATCGTGAACGCAGCTCTCGCCACATGGCAACGGCTTCGTATCAACAGCATTGTCATGCTCAACCGCAAACGCAGTCATACCAGTACTCCTTCAAAGACGGTACCCGCACCATTGCGAGCCTGCTCGATCGCCTCCGGACCGTTGGCTGTACCGATGACAACACGGCGCACGCCGCCGTTGATCGCTTCCTCAGCAGCCAGCACCTTGTTCTTCATGCGTCCGTGTGCAGCCTCACGCACAACATCAATGCCCGTGTCTGCAACAGATGGAATCACACTTTCCGGATCATCCGCAAACCGGCGCACGCCGGTGACATTCGAGAGCAACAGCAGTTCATCAGCTCCGAGCGCAACCGCTGTCATCGCAGCCGCACGATCCGCATCGACGTTGATCGCGACACCGTCGTGGGAAATTGCGGGCGGTGTCAGCACCGGCGTGAAGCCTTGGTCGAGTAATGTTTCGAGCAACTGCGTGTTGACCGTCTCGACGCGCCCGGAAAGATCGTCACGGATGATCACGGTGCGACCATCTTCGACAGCACGTATCGCGTTCTTTCGTTCGCCGCGCCAGATGCCGCCGTCGATGCCACTCAAGCCTACAGCGTTCACACCGAGTCTCTGAAACTGTTCAACGATCGACTTGTTGATCTTGCCGCAGTACACCATCTCGAAGATCTCGAGCGTGCGTCGATCCGTGCGCCGACTCGTATGACCGGACGGGCTGGTAATCGTCTGCGCGGGATGACCAAGTTGCTCAGACACCACATTCGTCTCGTGCGAGCCGCCATGCACCAGCACTATCCGATGCCCGCGCCCGATGAGTGCAGCACATTGGTGGATCACCGGTTCGAGTTCGATCCCCTCTCCGCCACCGATCTTAATTACTGTCAACGACATGGTCTCTCCTCCATTCGGTCACGCGGGATGCAGTCCCGGGATCATCAGACCAGCTGTTTCTTCGATTCCGAATGCGATGTTCATCGCCTGCACAGCACTCCCGGCTGCGCCCTTCATGAGATTGTCGATCGCGCACAACGTCACGATCCGCCCCGTTCGCTCATCGACACCGAAACCAACGTGTGCGTCGTTACTCCCCAGCAACACCTTGGGGTCTGGCAGGCGGTGCAGTCCGGATCGCTCGTTGACAACACGCACGAACGGCTCTTTCGAGTACACCTCGCGGAACAGCTTCCAGACTGCTTTCGTCTCCATGCGTTCCTTCGGTATGATGTGCGCTGTACAGAGGACACCACGCACCATCTCGATCGCGGTCACAGACACATCGAGCGTGAAATCACCGAGCGCCTGATGCACCTCCGCTGCATGGCGATGGCCCGTCAGCGCGTACGAGCGCACTGCGCGCGAACGCTCGGGATGATGCGATCCCGCGCTCGGCTCTGCACCGGACTCTGACGAACCAACCTTGATGTCTGCAATAACTCGATCGATAACACCAGCGCGTGCCAGCGGGAGCAGCGCGAGATTCATTGCGGTCGCATTACAACCAACACCACTGATGAGTTTCGCGCTCTGAAGTTGATTGCGTGTCAGCTCGGGAAGCCCGTACACCGCGTCACCCAGTCGAGAGGGCGAAGAATGCTGCCATTCGTACCACTCGGTGTACTGCTCGGGCGTGCGGAGCCGAAAGTCCGCGGACAGATCGATCACTGTCCCCGCTCGCGACATCCAATGATCGATCTGTGATGCAGCGGTCCCGTGCGGCATGCACAGGAAAACGACATCGACGTCCTTCACATCGTCGGGACCACAGAACTCAAGATTCGTCCGTCCCCGCATGTGCGGATGCACAACAAACACAGGATTACCCGCGTGCGATCTTGAGCTTATGGCTGTGACGTCAACCTGCGGATGCATGGAGAGCACGCGAAGCAGTTCGCCGCCCGTGTACCCGGATCCACCAATAATTGCTGCACGTATCTGACTGGCTTCTGTCACGACGCGAGCACTCCTGTCAGTGACGGCGTGTTCACACTCGTGCTATTCATAATGTGTTCGACGATCCTGCCGGGAATATCGATGCCCGTTGTTGCGATGGAGTTGCGGAACTCCATCGAGTGGTTCACCTCGTTCACAAGCAACCCTCGATTCGGACATTCGAGCAGATCAATCGCGATCGCATCGCCACCAACCGCGTCATGCACGCGTCTGGCAAGAGACACGAGTTCGTCTGTCAACGGTTCGTTCTGCGCGCTTCCGCCACGCGCGGTGTTTGTCACCCAGTGTTCGGAGTACCGCGCGATAGCTGCGATGGGCTCGCCCCCAACAACGAACACGCGGAGATCGCGGTCGGGCTTGTCGATGTGTTCCTGGATGTAGTACACATGATGCTGCACCGAGCCAAGCACATCGCGATGCTCGATGATCGCCTCGGCTGCGTCCATGTCGTTGATTCGCGAGACCATTCTTCCCCAGGACCCAACTGTCGGCTTAAGCACGACAGGGAACCCCATCACACGGATGGCTTCGAGCGCCGCTTCGGGCGACAGCGCGATGCGCGTGCGCGGGTTCGGCACGCCAGCCCTTTCGAGCGCCAGCGTCGTGCGAAGCTTGTCAGAGCACACCTCGACGACGTCCGGATGGTTCACGCATCGGACACCAGCCATATCGAGCATGCGCAACGTCGTGATCGACGTTGTCAGGCTCAACGAGCGATCGAACACGACATCGAACTGGGTCCATCTCGACATGTCGTCGAGTCTGAATACCTCGGGTCGGATGTCGACCAGCTCGACATTGGCACCGCGAGCCTCGAACGCGTCGACGAGCAGGCGCTCCTCTGTTCGCATCCGGGTATGAAGCATGGCAACACGCATCTGCAATCCTCTGGTCTTTCTGTAATGGGTATGAAGGTGAGTATGTCTGGCCCTGCTTACTCGCCCCAGTCCTCTTCGACTTCCGGCGCGATCTCAAGACGCAACGGATTCGTGCAAGTCACTTCGAGCTCAACCCGGCACTCGGAGCACCGGCAAACCTCACCATTGAGGGGCGAGCGTTCGAACGTGATCTCAGCGTCGCATTCGGGGCAGGCGGTTGCGATCAGGGTGGCTGCATCGGACATGATCAAATCTCCTGTGGTTCTGTGCTGTGGCACTCGTGGCTGAACAATCGAAACAAACGGACGACAAACGAAAACGACCCCAGGCTGTGACGCTCGGGGTCGTTCTGGATTCTGATTTCTGCAGTGGTTTATGCCGCATCATCCAAATCCAAACGGAAAGCCCAAGCGTCATTCGCGCCTTTGCATTTCGCTGCTTTGGATTTGGGATTCATGGATACCATGGGTGTGTCAACTTCGTGATTCCGGCACCGATTCTGGAATCGGCTGCCATGATGCTACACAGATCCATCGACTCGTCAACTGATCGGACTTGAGAAAGAACATCGATCAGCACGAAAGTTGTTTCACCCGTCCTCAGGTTTGACGGGTTCTTTACTCCTGCCGTTACTTCCCGATCGTCAAACCGACAGGCTGGGGTCTCGGCGTATGGCTCGGCTCCACCACGAGGTTCAGAGCAGCCCGTTTCCCGCCGGACGGGGGCAATCCTTCCTTGTCGATGTGGCGTTGGATGGCCATCACGCCCTCGATCAACTGCTCGGGTCGAGGTGGGCACCCGGGCACGTACACGTCCACTGGGATGAACTGATCAACGCCCTGAACCACGGCGTAGGTGTCGAAAACGCCACCCGTCGAGGCGCAGGCTCCCATCGAGATGACCCACTTCGGCTCGGGCATCTGCTGGTAGATCCGCTGGAGCACCGGCATGGTCTTGATCCCGATGCGCCCGGCAACGATCAGCAGGTCAGACTGGCGGGGCGAGAACCGCATCACCTCAGCCCCGAACCGGGCAAGGTCGTACCGGCTGGACGCTGTCGCCATCAGCTCGATACCGCAGCACGCTGTCGCGAACGGCATCGGCCACAGACTCGACCGGCGGGCCCAGTTGATCACACGCTGCAACTGCGTGGTCAGGATCATGTCAGTGGGCAGTGCGGCTTCGATTCCCATGGGGACGGTCTCCGGAAAAGAGCGGGTTCGAACCATTATACGCCACGGAAATCGCGATGTTCAGGGGCTGTTCTGTCGGGTGGGAAGCAAGATGAACCACAGAGGACACTGAGGAACACAGAGACAGCACGGAGACAAAGCCAAGCGTCATCCCCGCGCAAGCGGGGATCCGGTTCTGTACATCATGATCAACGAGCTCTGTGCGCAAACACAGGGTCAGATGTTGTATGTCTGCGAGATAACAGCGACCCCGAACCTGGCGTGAGAACTTAAGCACGATCCATGATGAACTTGAGTAAAACAGCATGTCAGTGAATTAAACACGGGACAAATATGGAAACAACTAATGCATCTCAGATTGGGTGGCGGACAATACACTAAACACAGATTCTGCAATCAAGCTTGCGCTATGCACATCTGATTCAACTATAAGAAAGCAGCACTCATATTTGTCGTGCACGCAGATAACCCAGTCCCACACTGCCTTTCGCTCGTGATGCTTACTGATCACATCGGACAGCGCGGTAAGAGATGGAGCTTTGCCAGCCATATCTGTTTCAACTAGCAGACCTTTCGCAAACTTGATTGCTGGAATCGCCCTGACTCGGGCACCATCAAACAACCCCAACGGAATATCGCTTGTCCTTGGCCAGATATATAGATGATAAGACCACGTCTGGTGTGTAATGACTTCCTCTACCATCTCTCCACACTCGAAGTAGAGTTCATAACTACCAGCTGTGCGGATCGCGGATTTATGCCTTTTTATTGTTGAGGCAAATCGCTGCTTAACCAGACTACGCCTACATTGCTTTGCACAATGGTCACCATGCACACGCGACGACCATCCCTGGTCCACCATCTCATTCAGTAATGCATAGCTTTTTCGATGCGCATGAACCTGAATCGCAATGATTACTATGATTGATAGAGCTATTATCACCAAACTTGTGGTCATAGCATCCATTTTCCTATATTACAGTTCGCTACAAGCGATTTCACTGAAACTATACTAGACCAATGATTGCGCACAGATTTCGTTCGAGTATTTCTATAGCTGGATCCCCGCGTGCGCGGGAATGACGACATTCATCTCGTCTTCACTTCTCTGTGTCTCAGTGCCTCTACGGTTCACCACCCCACAAGCTCGCGAATCCTCGCAAGATGCTCATCACTGTGCATAGCCTGGCTCGCACACCCATGATGTCTTGGTGCCACTGGTATCTCGTGAAACGAGTACCAGTGCGATGGGCTTGAATGTCTGCACTGCTTGTTGCGATGCGACAAAGCAGTGGCACTCTGCGAACAACACAGGAGCCCGGGGCGTCCCGCCCCGGAAACGGAAGCAACTGTCCCGTGGGGCGAGACGCCCCACGCTCCTGAACTTTGCTGCGCGCCGCGCTCCTGAGCGTTGTATGCACTATCGCACTTGAGTGCGCTATGTGTCCAGCGCATCATCATGGTCACGCTCGCGTGACCATGGCACCCAGCAAAGCCCGTTCTCCGTGGACCTCTGTGTCCTCTGTGGTAAAAACTTGGAAAAACCTAGCTCTCGCGCACCATTGTCCACACGCGCTCGAGCAGGTCCTTCAGTCCCTTGCCCGATGCGCTCGAGATCGACATCACCTCGGTGCGTTCCACGCCGAGCCTGCCCGAGAGCACCGCGATCTCGTGATCAAGTTCCTCGTCGAGCATCAGATCGGTCTTTGAGATCACCACAAGCTCGGGCTTCTCTGCAAGTTCCTGCGAGTACGCGCTGAGTTCTGCGCGGATCTTCTGGTAGTTCTCGTCCGGGTTTGACTTGTCCGTAGGCTCGATATCCACAAGATGCACCAGCACGCGCGTGCGCTCGATGTGTTTCAGGAAATCATGCCCGAGTCCTGCGCCGTCTGCTGCGCCCTCGATTAATCCCGGGATGTCGGCGAATGTCAGTCTGCGCTCTGGGTCGAGTTCTGCGATGCCAAGCTGCGGCGAGAGTGTCGTGAACGGATAGTCGGCGATCTTGGGATGCGCGCGTGTGATCGCAGAGAGCAGCGTCGATTTGCCCGCGTTCGGCAATCCGATGATGCCGACATCTGCGATGAGCTTGAGTTCGAGTCGGAGTTCTTTCTGCTCGCCGGGCTCGCCGGGGTCTGCGCGTCGCGGCGCCTGGTTTATTGACGTCTTGAAATGCTCGTTGCCGAACCCACCACGACCGCCGCGCGCGACGGTGTGTTTGGAGTCAGGTCCAAGGTCTGCGATGAGTTCGCCGGTCTCATTATCAAAGACGAGCGTGCCCTCTGGGACGCGGATGACGTAATCTGCTGCGGTTGCACCGGTGCATTGCGATCCCATGCCTGCCTGACCGTGGTCAGCGCGCCAATCGACCTTGCCTCGGAAATCGGCGAGCGTGTTGATGCCTTTGTCTGTCTGGAGGACAACAGATCCGCCGTCGCCGCCGTCGCCGCCATCGGGTCCGCCCTTGGGGATGTACTTCTGGCGCCTGAACGAAACACACCCGTTCCCGCCGTTGCCCGCGTGCACCCTGATGACCGCTGTATCAACAAACATGCAGGGACGATATGCGAACCGTGTGAAATTGACAGCAAACCGGACACATTGTGCCCGGTCCGCATGCAGCAAAGGAGTCTGGTTGGGTTGTTATGCAGCCTTGCGCTGGTACTGCCCGGAACGGATGAGACCGCGGAGGCGTTCCTTGTCGCCAGCACGCGGGAAGTACGAGAACGCGACAGCCATACGTGATGGTCCGGGTGCGTCGTCGTCATCAATCCAGATGACGTTGCCAATGACAAAGACGCTGAGTTGCGGCCCCGTAAGCGGGAGCGGCGGCATGTCAATGCGGATCGCGACCTGCGTGCCGGGTGCGATGGGGCGGTCGATCTCAAAGCAGAGCCCGCCCTCGGATATGTCGTATGCGTGCCCATCCAGCGTGAAGATGTCCGAGTCCATCAGACGCACCGAGATGGGTGAGTATGCTGGCGGCAGATCGAATCGCGGATGAATGCGGCGATTGTCGGGTGTTGCGGTTGTCGTTGCGGTGGCCATGGTGTTTCCGTTCGTTGTTCCTGGTCAGGCCCAACCCGCGCGGGCTCAGGCTCGTTCTGATCCGTCGAATCCGCTCAGGTCGATCGGACGAACCTCCACACCATCGTGAACATTGGACAAAGCACTCGAGAGGGATGCAGAAACTGCGCGATCGCTGGATTCAAAGCGACAGATTCGGGAATGGTTTGGTGTCTGTGTGGTCGCTACCATCCGCCTCGCACCTGCAGACTGGTGAATGGGAGAGGGAGATGGCATCCGTGGCCAAACGCGCTGGGCAGAAGAAAACATCAACCAGGAAGACCTCGACAACAAAGGTCTCCACGAAGAAGGCGACGACACAGGCGTCATTTTCTCGCGCAGCTTCGCAGATCGAACCCCGACCTGCTATGAAGGGTGCTGTACATCAGGATGAGAAAGTCATCCGTGTTCGTGGCGCGCGCGAGCACAACCTCAAGAACATCGATGTGACAATCCCGCGCGACAAGCTCGTCGTCGTGACCGGGATGTCGGGATCAGGCAAGAGCAGCCTCGCGTTCGACACCATCTTTGCTGAGGGTCAGCGCAAGTACATGGAGAGCCTGTCCGCATATGCGCGCCAGTTTCTCGATCAGCTGAAGAAACCAGACATCGACGAGATCGAGGGCATCCCTCCCACCATCGCGATCGAGCAGCGCTCCGCAGCGCACAACCCACGATCCACCGTCGCAACAACGACAGAGATCTACGACTACCTCCGTCTGCTCTTTGCGCGATGCGGAAAAGCGTACTCATGGGCACCCACAAAGCAGAAGCGCGACGGCACCGTGACCGCGCGCTCGGGCACACCCATCAGCGCAACGAGCGCGTCGCAGATTGTCGACGGCGTGTCGCGACTGGCTGAAGGCAAGCGCATCCTCGTGCTGGCGCCAACGGTGCGCGGCAAGAAGGGATTCCATCGCGATGTCCTCGAAGCCTACGCGCAGCAGGGCTGGCAACGCGCTCGCGTCAACGGCACCATCCACGATCTGCGCGACGTGCTCACTGAACCAAACGAGAACCCGCTCGATCTTGGCAGATACGAAAAACACACCATCGAAGCGGTCATCGATCGCATCGCTGTGAATGCTGAGTCGCGCCAGCGCCTTGCCGAGAGTGTTGAAGCAGCGCTGCGTGTTGCCGACGGCTCGGTCATCATCGCGATCGAGGAACAGAATGGCGACACAGCAACATGGACTGATCACGCGTTCAGCTCGAAGTTTGCCGACCCCAAACGTCCCGAGTACGCGCTCGAGGAACTTGAGCCGCGCGTGTTCTCGTTCAACTCGCCGCACGGGATGTGCAAGTCGTGCACAGGTCTCGGGTCCATGCTTGAGTTTGACGAGGAACTTGTGATACCCGACCCTGAGCGCCCGATCGCAAAGGGCGGTGTCGCGCCATGGAAAGCCAACGGCCCCGGCGCCATGGTGTATCCGAGAGTCATCAAGCGGTTCTGCAGAACCGTCGGCATCAGCCCGACGACACCCATTGGCACGCTCGAACCCGCGCTCATGAAACTGCTCATGCACGGGACCGACGGCAAGAAGGACACGAAGTACGGCATCAACTGGCAGGGTGTCATGCCGATGCTCGCCGACTGGTTCAACAAGACCGAATCGCAATGGGTCAAGGACCATTTGCACCAGTTTCAGACGCAGAAGACGTGCCCCGTGTGCAACGGCGATCGATTACGCATCGAAGCGTTGCATGTCGTCGTGACAAGTGCGCACAAGGCTGACACGAACCGCGCGTGCAGCGAAACAGTCATTGGCAGGCCGAAGAACGACGGATCAATGCTCAATATCGCGGAGCTTGCGCGCCTGAACATCTCCGACGCGCTCGCATACATCGAGAATCTGAAGCTCGATTCCGAACAGCAGCACATCGCTGAGCCGATCGTCCGCGAGGTCGGAAATCGTTTGCGTTTTCTCGCGAGTGTCGGGCTCGAATATCTCTCGCTTGATCGCAGAACAGCGACACTCTCCGGCGGCGAAGCGCAGCGCATCAGGCTCGCAACACAGGTCGGGTCGGGACTGGTCGGCGCGTGTTACGTGCTCGATGAACCGACGATTGGTCTGCACCAGCGCGACAACGATCGACTCGTGCGTACGCTGCGTCATCTGACCGATATCGGAAACACCGTCATCGTTGTTGAGCACGACGAGGACATGATCCGTGCCGCCGACTACATACTCGACATCGGACCGGGCCCCGGCGTGCACGGCGGGCGCGTCTCCGCGTGCGGCACAGTCGATGACATTATTAATACTGCGGGTTCCATCACGGGCGAGTATCTCTCTGGTCGCAAGCGCATCGATGTGCCAACAGAAAGGCGCAAGGTGTCCGCATCAAAGGCGATCACCGTCAAGGGCGCAAAGGAGAACAACCTGAAGAACGTCGATGCAGCGTTCCCCATCGGCGGGCTCGTCTGCGTTACAGGCGTATCGGGTTCGGGCAAGAGCACACTTGTCAACGAGATCCTGCTCAAAGCGGTGCGCAGAGAGCTGCACGCGGGGCGCGATAAGCCCGGTCAGCATTCGCGCATCACAGGCATCAACAAGATCGATCGCGTGATCGAAGTCGATCAGTCGCCGATCGGGCGCACACCTCGGTCTAACCCTGCGACGTACACCGGCATCTTCGACGACATCCGCAAGGTCTACACACAGACGCGCGAGAGCAAAGTCCGCGGGTATCAGCCGGGCAGGTTCAGCTTCAACGTGCCCGCAGAGCGCGGTGGCGGTCGATGTGAGGCGTGCCAGGGCCAGGGGCTCAAGCGCATAGAGATGCACTTCCTGCCCGATGTCTTTGTCACATGCGAAGTATGCAACGGCAAACGCTACAACCGCGAGACACTGGAAGTGCTCTACCGCGGCAAGAGCATTGCTGACGTGCTCGACATGACGTGCGAGGACGCGATCGATTTCTTCGAGAACCATCCGAAGATCGTCCGGTTCACCGAGTGCATGCGCGACGTCGGGCTCGGGTATATCACACTTGGTCAGCCTTCGACGCAACTCTCAGGCGGTGAGGCGCAGCGCGTCAAGCTCGCGACAGAACTCGGTAAGGGCGGCGGCACAAAGAACGATCCACGCGCGTACACCCAGGGTTCGGGCAACTCTTTGTACATTCTCGATGAACCAACAACCGGTCTGCACTTTGAGGATATCCGCAAGCTCGTCTCCGTTATCCACATGCTCGTCGACGCGGGCAACACCGTCGTTGTCATCGAGCACAACCTCGATGTCATCAAGTGTGCAGATTGGATCATCGATCTCGGCCCCGAGGGCGGCGATGGCGGCGGCACTATCGTCGCGGAGGGCTCGCCCGAGACCATTGCGAAGAACACCAAGAGTTATACCGGGCAGTGGCTCAAACAAATGCTCTGAAGCTGCTCTGAAACAAAGTGAATACCAACAATCGGTTTTGCGTTTGCTCCACCTACAGACCAAGGAGAACCAATGCAGCGAATATTAACAATGATTGGGTTGATGTGCTGCACACTCACTGCCAACGCACAACCAGATATACAGCCAGATTCAGAACCACGAGCAGTCGAGGTTATCCTGCAGAATACCGAAGCAGTTCGCGATCTTGTTGACTCTCGGCTTGGCACAGCGTTTCTTGATGCGGCATCCGATCTCCCATTACTGGACACGCCACGCACAGTCTACTGGAATCGCCAGACACGGATCGCGATGACAGAAGCGGAATATGGGAATGCAGACGATCTGGCTCGGGAAGGGTTCGAGAAGCGTGAGTATGACGAGCAGTTCTACTACTTTACCGGATACGGCACACCGATCGCATATGCTCGCATGATCGATCTTGCTGGACAGCATGGCATCGAATCATTTGAAAATGCGCGCGTGCTTGATTTCGGATTTGGCGGCATCGGCCATCTTCGCATGATGGCAAGCTGCGGCGCCCATTGCGTCGGGCTGGAGGTGCTCGACTTGCTCCGCGCACTATACAGCGATCCCCTTGATACCGGGAGCATTGAAAACACGAACGGCTCACCGGGCTCAATCTCGCTGTTGTACGGCCGGTACCCTGCTGAGCAACACATCAACGATGCTGTGGGCACCGGCTATGACCTGATCATTTCCAAGAATACGTTGAAGCTCGGGTATATCCATCCGCAGCGTGAGGCAGATCCACACACGGTGATTAATCTTGGGGTCAATGACGAGATTTTCCTTCAGCATATGTTCGATGCACTCGAACCAAACGGGTTGCTTGTCGTGTACAACATATACCCACCCCAGAACCCTCCTGATGAACAGTACATGCCGTGGGCAACTGGCGAGTTTCCGTTCGATCGCACACTCGTCGAAGGTATCGGCTTTGAGGTCATTAAGTGGAACGTTGACGACACACCAACTGCACAAGCAATGGCACAGCGATTTGAATGGGCAGACGAATCGACACTCGACCAGTTTCTTGGGATGTACACCATTCTCAAACGCCCAGTACAAGACACATCGCTGGACAAATAACGTTCAGAGATAAAAAGCCCGCGACCATATGTCGCGGGCTTTTGAGTAACTCTCACTATGACGATTAGGTGTTAATCCGTCTCGCCGATCTGCCAGCGGACAAACTCGTGCACCTTCGCACCGTCGCCGAGCAGTTCCTTGATCTTCTTGCTCGGGTCCATGACGAACGGCTGCTCAAGCAGCGCGACCTCCTCATAGAACTTGCGCATGCCACCCTCGACGATCTTCTCGGCGATCTCCTTGGGCTTGCCCGAGTCCATCGCTTGCGCGAGACGGAAGCTGCGCTCCTTCTCGACCATGTTCTCGGGAATGTCATCCGGTGTCACACCGAGCGGGCGAACAGGGTTCGCTGTAATGTGCATACACACCTGCTTCAGTGCATCCTCATCCGCGCCTTCGGCGTGAATAACAACACCGGTCTTGCGGTCGTGATGAACATACACGCCAAACTTCGATGAGCCTGCTGTGCCCGTGATCTTCTTCGAACGTCCGAGCGAGATGTTCTCACCGGTCGAGATACGAAGATCCTCGATCAACGGGTTGGCATTGTCGCCGTTGCCTGCAAGCACTTCCTCAGCAATCTTCTGTGCTGCGGTGTAGAACTTTTCGTTCTTGGCTGTAAAGTCGGTCTCCGCACGAAGCTCGATGATTGCTGCTGCGCCACCGGGAGCATCAACCGCAACAGAGATGCAGCCTTCACCAGCGGCACGATCGGAGCGTTTTTCCATCTTGCCCTTGAGCTTGATGCGGAGAAGCTCTTCTGCCTTCTCAAGGTCACCGCCAGCCTCACCGAGCGCTGCCTTGCAGTCCATCATTGGAAGCCCGGTGGAGTTGCGGAGCTTCATTACGTCCTTTGCGGTAATCGTCATTATCGAGTCCTCTCTAACTCATTCTGCTGGAGCAGGTCACTCGCAGCATTCTGTTATTTATTCTTCGCTTTGATGGGCTGATTCATGGTTTGGTGATGATGAAAACCACGCCAGCCGAGTTTTCGTCTGGTTGTTGAAACGCGCGATTGCGCAGCTCTTGACGGCTGATGCTCAGCCTGCGGATGCGGGCTCGGGTTCATTGCCCGCATCGGGTGCTGGAGCAGGGTCGTCCGCACGGAACTGTGAGCGACGTGAGCGGCGGCGTTCGCTGGATCGTGCTCCATCCTCATCTCCGCCAGCTTTGGCAACCTCGGGAGATCGCTGCTGCTTGCCCTCGGAGATTGCCTTGCACAACTCGCGGACAATCACGTCGATCGAACGCATGGAGTCGTCGTTGCCTGGGATCGCGATATCCGCATACTGCGGATCGGCATCTGTGTCAATCAGGCAGATCGTTGGGATGCCAAGCTTGCGTGCCTCCTTGATGGCCGTCAGCTCTCGCATCACATCAACGATAACAAGTGCGCCGGGCAGTTTGTCCATCTTTCGGATGCCCTCAAGGTTGCGCTTGATCTTCATCATCTCGCGACGAAGCTGCGACTCCATCTTCTTGGAATAACTTGCGAAGTTGTCATGAGCTTCGATTGCTTCGAGTTCTTCCAAGCGCTTCAGACGTGAGCGGATCGTGCGGAAGTTCGTCAGCGTGCCACCCAGCCAGCGTTCGGTCACCCAGTGCATTCCGACTTCGCCGACACGTTCCTGGAGCACATCCTTGGACTGGCGCTTTGTGCCGACAAAGCACACATCCTTGCCGGACGCAACGGTTTGAGAAAGGTATCGCTTCGCGAGCAGCAACCCCTTGACCGTTTCCTTGATATCAATGATGTGGATGCCGTTGCGTTTGTCGTAGATAAACCGACCCATCTTTGGATTCCAGCCGGAAGCCCGCTGGCCGAAGTGGATACCGGATTCAACGAGATCTTTTACGAGTGTCTTTGCATCGTCTGACATGTGATTGACCTGCTTTCGTGCAGCAAACCGTCGGGAATGTCGATGCGCAGGCGTGCTCAGTCGCTACTGAACCGGACACGCCACCCTCCCAACCTGGTGGTTGCTTCAGATGGTGGAACGTGAGAAACGTCCCTGTTTCCATAAACAACAGTTCACCAACCGACAGCACCGTTGCCAGTCAGCGCATCGGCGCAAGAGTCAGCCGACAGATCATCATATACAAGGAGCCCGTTCTTTGCGACCAGAATAGCACTCGGTGAAACGAGATTACTCGCCGATTGATCGACAGCCGAAGATGGTCAATGTTCAATCAAGGTCCAATAACTGCATTGACGACATGCAGGTCAACTATTCTCGTCTGATTTCCAGAAACCGATCAAACCTCTCCTCGTTTTCGATTACACTCATCTGGTCCGGGCAGCTTTGCTGTTTGAGATCGAACCGGCACTTCCCCGCAATGGCGGCATTTGATCGGTCGACAGATGGAACAGCGAGCAGTATGTGCTCGGACACACATATATCCGCGATTCCCCGTCTGCTTCATCGGGTATCGCGTCATTTCTGGAACCCCGGAGGTTGTGCCATGAGAACTGGTTCTGCTGTCGTTTTTTCCATTCTTGCGTTTGCAGGCTCATCTGGCGCTGCTATCAACCTTTCTCACGGATCATCATCGCTCCCGCTACTAACCAGTTCCAACCCACACGATTCTGCACCCATTGCGTACTGGGTGTTCTTTCTGGACAAGGGCATCGAGCCCGGGCCAGCTATGGATGCGGCACTCGCTGAACTCGAACAGACATCAAATACTCGCATGATCGCACGCCGCCAGCTGCGCCGAACCGCACCTGGTCTGTTCGACGAACGCGATCTGGCAGTGCACCAGTCGTACATCGATGAAGTGCTGACCACGGGCGCAACACAGCGGATCACAAGCAAGTGGCTGAACGCGATCAGCGTCAATGCAACCGAGGATCAGATCGACGCGATCGCAGCTCTCGCACACGTCACCAAAGTGCAACCGGTCGGCGTTTCAGTCGGTGTGGAACCGATCGAAGTAAACGACCATCAACTGATCATACCGACAGTTGACGGCACGTTTTACGGGAACGCTGAAGCACAGCTCGATCAGATCAATCTCATCACGCTGCACGATGCTGGACACACGGCGCAGGGTGTTATCATCGGTATTCTCGACACCGGCTTCAAACGCACACACGATGCGTTTAACCAGCCAGGGCATGTTGTCAATGTGCTCGCCGAGTATGACTTTGTCAATGACGATCCCAACACCGCGCCAGAACCCGGAGATGATCCGGGCCAGCACAACCACGGCACATACATCCTCGGCACCATCGGATCGTATCTTCCCAACACCATGGTGGGCGGCGCGTTTGACGCTTCCTTCATCCTGTGCAAGACCGAAGATATCACAAATGAGTATCAGCAGGAAGAAGACTTCTATGTCGCGGGCCTTGAGTTCATTGAGAACAACGGTGGTGATATGGCGACCTCTTCACTCGGATACATCGACTGGTACTCGCAGAGCAATCTTAACGGCGTGACGGCTGTTACTACTATCGGCGTCAATATTGCAACTGCAAACGGCATGTTCTGCTGCACCGCTGCGGGCAATGAGGGGCACGACTCAAACCCGAGCACAAGTTCGCTTATTGCCCCCGCTGACGCATTCGAGGTGATTACTTGCGGTGCGGTTCGCAGCAACAACGCAGTGGTTGGGTTCAGCTCCGATGGCCCCACCGCTGATGGACGCGTCAAGCCCGAACTCATGGCTCGTGGCAGCAACACATGGACAGTCTCACCATCGAACGATTCTGATCTGACGCAGGTTAGTGGCACATCGCTCTCTACACCGCTTGTCGCCGCAGCGGTTGCATGTCTGATCGAAGCACAACCGGGCTGGACCGTCTCCGAAATGCGAAGCATGTTGTTTGCAACCGCCCAACCACTCGGCGCAGCCGTGCCGGATCCAGAGTTTGTGTGGGGCTACGGCATCATGAATGCGTTTGATGCCTTTGACAATGACTGCAACGCGAATGGTGTCCCCGATGCAACTGACATCACCAACGGCACCAGCCCCGATGTGAATGGCAATGGAATCCCCGATGAGTGCGAGGGACTCATCTGCTATCCAGACTGCGACAACAGCGGCACACTCAACGTGTTTGACTACATCTGCTTCGGCAACGCATACGCTGTGAACGATCTATATGCGGATTGTGACGGAAGCGGCACGCTCAACGTGTTTGATTACATCTGCTACGGCAACGCCTACGCAACAGGTTGTCCGTAAGCTAGCGATCAGACTGTCCACTGCAACTTCTGGAGTGTGCGCTCAACGCGCATGCTCCAGTTTTCGTATCCGGCTCGTCCCATGAGCCCGAATGTCGCTTGTTTGCCGGTCTCAACCGCCGGCTGGTCGTAGGCATCAATGCCCAGCAGTCTTCCCGCATACGCGGTCACCATCTCCCACAAATACAAAAACTGGCCAACTGTGCGTTCGTTCACCTCGGGGAACGTGAGTGTGAAGTTGGGTCGCTGCGATTCGACGAGCGCGTACTCGGTTGCGCGGCGCTCTCTGTTGAGGAGCGTGCCAAGGTCCGATCCCTCGAGATACTGTATTGCTTCAACACCGAGCCCTGTCGGGATTGGTACGTCACGCGCAAACTGTTCAACCTCGACGAGGCAGAACACCTTGTCGTTCGGTCCATCGCGGTAGAGTTGCACCTGCGAGTGCTGGTCCGTCGCGCCGAGCGCTTTGATCGGCGTGAACCCGACGTGGTCAAGCCCCTGCACGGAATCGGTTCGCTTGCCGAGACTCTCGGCCCACAACTGTCGGAACCAGTCGGCGAGCAGATACAACTGGTTCGCATACGGCATCATCACATGGTTCGTTTTGCCCTTGGACATGCCGAACTCAACAAGTATTACTGCGAGCAGCGCTGCCGGATTCTTCAATAGTTCCGGGTTGCACGTCGATTCGTCCATGTCGGCTGCACCGTCGAGCAATGCTTCGATGTCAATCCCACACATTGCTGCACTGAACAGTCCAACCGGCGAAAGCACACTGAAACGACCACCGACGCCTTCGGGCACGGGTAATGTGCGATACCCGTTGGCATCGCAGATCGTGCGCATAGTGCCCTTTGCAGGATCGGTCACTGCGACAATGTGCTTCTGATGCGCATCGCCAAATCTTGCCTTGAGCATATCGCGGATGATCATGAACTGCGCAGCGGTCTCGGCGGTTTCGCCCGACTTTGAAATGACGTTGAAAACAGTCTTCTCAAGACCACCCCCACCACCCATGCTCGTCGGCGCATCGCAGAATGTCATCACCTCGCCGAACGCAACAGGATCAACATTGTCGAGCACGAAGAGCCTTGGCCCCTTGCGCGATCCAGCGGGCAGGAGATTGTGGACGGGTGATCGCAGCGCGCCCTGCAGCGCGATGTTCCCGAGCGCCGAC
This sequence comes from Phycisphaeraceae bacterium, assembly GCA_020639155.1. Taxonomy (NCBI): domain Bacteria; kingdom Pseudomonadati; phylum Planctomycetota; class Phycisphaerae; order Phycisphaerales; family Phycisphaeraceae; species Phycisphaeraceae bacterium. Next base: position 186,801 of record JACKHF010000002.1, on the reverse strand, counting down.
CCGCCAATCCCCAGCACCACGAGATTCTCGACACCATCCGGGAACGCGCTGTTGCACGCATCGACCGCATCGCGCACCTGCGACAGATGATCCGAACGCATCGGATCACGGTGCAGATCGCGCCAGCGCTCCCATCCGGAACCGCGTGAAGCATTCAGCTTTTCGGTGATCGAACGAACGGATCGCGAAATTGTGCTGTCGACATCGAACAGCACAGGATCAAGCCCGTGCTCACCGACACGCTCGGTCATGCAGTTGGCAAAGTCGATCCGGATGGCAGACGTGGCAGTTTTCATGCACACAGGATATCAGCACGAACGCGCTGATAGAACATCGATTGGACATGGAACTTTGTTTATGCGCCGTGTGCAGCCGGATTGCTCTTCCACAGGGCAAAGTGGTTGCCGCTGGGGTCTTTCACGATCGCAAACCAGCTGACCGGCCCAACGGGGGTCTCGGGCATCACGACATCACCGCCGCCCGCCTTGATCTTTTCGCAGGTTACGGGGATGTCCTCGACGTAGATGTAGTTAATCATCCCCTGCTGCGCCCCATCGGGCAGCTTGCAGATGCCGCCACCAAAGTTAGACCCTGCATGGTACAGCGTGTAATCCATCTCGGGCACATCGGTAAAAGTACACCCGAAGATGTCGCCATAGAACTTTTTGAGGACTGCAGGATCTTTCGCGGGAATCTCAATGTGGCACCACGAGCCCGGAGCAGGCGGCTGTCGTTGTGGTTCTGTCATTGTGTGGTTCCTTCGCCAAGCTGTGCTGAAAGGTCAGTCGTTCTCGACATTGATTGTAATCGAGCTGTTCGATGTTTTCACGATCGAAACGGGCTCAGGATTGCCAATGATCAGTGCGCCGGAGGTTTTGCTTAATGAGTTCCACGTTGTATCTGTACTCGACGAGATATTGGGATTCACCCTGCCGTTGGACGTGTTGCACTTGAGTGTGCCCACAAACGCGGGGCCGACCGTAATGCTCACACTCCCATTGCTTGAGTCAGCATGCAATGGCCCCGGATTGTCGGGTGTCAGCACAATCTCGATTGAGCCGTTGGAGGTGTCTGCATTTGCTCTTCCTGAAACTCGGATCAGTTTCACGCTTCCGTTGGATGTGTCGGCATTCACATCACCCGCATGGTCCTCGACGCGGATTGATCCGTTGGAAGAATCGAGCAAAATCATGCCCGATGTGCCAAACGCACGGAGCGAGCCATTACTGCTATGGATCTTTGCACCATCACACTGAGCCATGTTGATGACGTAGCTTGTCCCTTCGCTGTTCAGCGCTCTACCGTCGGGCCACACCGTGCGCACCTCAAGCACACCTTCTGCATTGGTCTTCGCAGAAATCTGGGTCGCATCGGCACGCTCCTGTGTCCGCGCCTTGATCACAGCATCGATGACAATCGTGTCAGTGGTATTGCCAGTGAATGTTGCGTGCGAGCCTGCGAAGACGTCGATCTTCCCGTTTCGGGACGAAACATCGAGTTGCGCCGGCGTGCCCGCCGACTCCACCACCAGTTGCACCTCGCGCTTGAACTTCGCTGCACCACCAAAGTTCACACATCCGGAAAGCGATACTGCACAAAGCAACGCAATGGAAGCTTTGGTCACTGTTCTGCGGGAGAGACTCATATTGCTCGGCTCCTGATATCTATCGACCTTCTTCTTCAGAACGCCAGATGGCTGAGAACCAGTTGATTGGGGCAACACGACCGAACATTTCAATACTCACCGCAAGCCATACTCCTTCAGTTTGCGGTACAGCGTGCGTTCGCCGATCCCCAGCAAGGTTGCTGCCTGCTCGCGGTTCCCGCCGGTGAGTTTGAGTGTCTCTCGGATGGCCCGCTTCTCGATCGCTTCCAATGACGTCCCCGCGAGTGATCCCACGGGATGCCCTGCCTCGCCTGCTTCTACCGGGTCGTCAGGCGGCCTGACGTTCTCAGGCAGATGCTGCACATCGACCTTCATGTTCGCATCACCCGATCCGATCGCCTGCACCACCGCGCCCTGCACAACATTCAACAGCTCTCGTACGTTCCCCGGCCAATCGAACGCGGTCAGGCGCAGCAGCGCGGCATCCGTGATATCTGGCGCTGGAGCACCCGGACGGAGCTGATCTGCAAACTTTGCCAGCGCATGACGCACGATGCGCGGGATGTCGTCGCGTCGATCGCGCAGTGGTGGCAGATGCACGTGCGCCCCCTTGATACGGAAGAACAGGTCCTGACGGAACGTGCCGTCGCGCACCATCTGCTCAAGATCGCGGTTCGTTGCGCTGACAAACCGCACATCCACATGGCGGGGATCATTCGAACCGAGCCGAATCACCTCACCGCTCTCAAGCACGCGCAGCAGCTTCGCCTGCATGTTCAGTGGCATGTCGCCGATCTCGTCGAGGAACAACGTTCCACCATTGGCGTACTCGAACACGCCCGCGCGTTCCTTGTCCGCGCCGGTGAACGCGCCTTTCACATGCCCAAAGAGCTGATCCTCAAGCAAACTCTCAGCCTGACCCGCTGCATTGAACGTCGCAAAGCGCTTCCCGCTCCGATCAGAGTTAGTGTGTACTGCTTGCGCAATCAGTTCCTTGCCTGTTCCGCTCTCGCCGGTCACCAACACCGGCAGCTTGGACGGCGCAACTGTTTTGATCGTCGTAAAGATGCGACGCATCGGCTCGGACGCTGCGATGATCCCCTCAAACCCATCGTGCTGAACGAGTTCGCTCAACCCCTCACCAATCGAGTCGCCCTCGTGGCGTAGCAGCACCGTCTCGGCTGCGCGATTGACGACCGAACGGAATACCTCAAGGTCGAGCGGCTTCTCGATAAAGTCGAACGCGCCCTCCTTGAACGCCGACCGCGCAGTCGGCACGTCGCCGTGGGCTGTGACCATGATCGTCTCAGCCTGCGACTGGAGCGCTCTCGCAGCCTGCAGCACGATCAGCCCAGCGTTGCCGCCGTCACTTGCAACCACCTGCCCGTCGAGCCCGCTCACGCCGCCCGAGTTGGGCATGCGCAGATCGGTCACAACGACATCGAACGTGCCGCCACGCAACTCGTCCATCGCGCCAGCAACATCGCTGACGATGGTGCAGATATGCCCGGGCTTGTGCAGAGCGTCCGCCATGACCTCAGCATGGTCAGCGTCGTCCTCCACGAGCAGGATCTGGGCGACGATGGCCCGGGATGGTTTGGATGATTCTCCGACTCCTGACATGGGGCTATGGTAGTGATGGAGAAGCCGGTTGTCGGTGATTTGATCACGTCATCTCGTTATGGCTCTTGGCTCATTCTGCATTTGACACCTGAGCAATACCACAACACCCTCACACAGACATCCACACCTGCTCCCGACTTTTCCTTGCACTGGTCGGCAGGTTTCACTTGAATACATTGGCACACGGATTGCGCAACGAAAGCATCCGTGTAAAACAACATAGCCCCGCGCACCAGCACCGGGGGCTCAGCGGCAGATGCAATCAACGCAGTATCTGCTCCAATGAGGCGGTGGTGCAGTAAGACTCAAACGAACTACGGACAGCCGGCCTGGAACAGCGCGTCAAAGCACAGCACATCGAACGTGTCCACCACGCCGTTGCCGTCGCAGTCGGCGCTCGGATCATTCGCGTTGTAATAGTTTGCAAATGTCACAGGGTCCATCACGTCGAGATCGCCGTCGTCGTCCTGGTCCGCGTAGCAGTCGAACGGGCAGAGCGGCATGCACACACGCGCGACGTAGGTCTCCCAGTCCTGGTTCGATGCGCCGAGTGTTGAGTGCCCCCAGAACTGGCACCAGTTCGCAGGATCGACATTCGTTCCGGAGTAGTCCGCCGGATTCAGATAGTTCGATGTCTGGCTCGCGCCGATGGTCCATGTGGTGCCTAGCACGCCCGCGGGGTCGCCCGCCTGATGCACGCCCATCCTGAACGTCTGGTTCATCGTCGGGCTGCCCTCGGTCCACGTCAGCACCACATCCTTGAACGCGTTGACCGCGATGCTCGGGTCGTACGCGTCGCCGCCGGGCAGCGCAATCTCGCCAACCTGCGCGACCAAGGGCGTGGCGTTCGGATCCATCGGCCAGCCGTTGGTGTGGATCTCGTACCAGCGCACGACGCGCTCTTCCAGTGGCACAGGCTCGGCGACCGAGTTCGGATCGACCGGCCACACACTATGGCACGTCCACAGTCTGCCGCCCACGATCGGGTCCGATCGGTATGTCGCGTGCAGGATCGAGCGACTGGTGACTCCCTGCGTGCCTGTGGGGAGTGTCACGCCGTTCGATGCAGCATTGGTTCTTGTATTGAACCACTCGGGCAGCAGACCGCCCGTGACCGGCGTGCTCTCGTACGCGTACGTGTGCGGGAGTGTCGAGCTCTTCGTGATCGCGCCGAGTGTCAGTGTGTCCTGGAATCCAAACGCGATCTGCGAGTTGATTTCCGGCACGATCGTGTACACGGGATCGGTGTTGTTCCACGCGTCGTACTCCACCGCCAGCGCGTGCCCCCACGTGTCGTCGATGTTCTTGAGCTGGATGAACTGCGCATCGGTCTGCGTTGCGGTGCCGTTCATCAGCGTGTCCTTGTCCACCATCATCAGCGTCGTGCTTTTAACATTTGTAGTACCTTCGTCGTCAAGAAACGCGATGTACAGTGTGTCGTCGTCCACATAGATTGTCTGGTTGTGACCAACGCCGTGCAGGTTCGAGCAGTTCCCGTTCTCCTCCCACAGACAGAAATCGTACTTGTACCAGTGCCCGCTGGGATTGCCGGTGGTGTTGTTCGTGTTGTTGATGTTCATCCAGTTCGCGGGCGTGTCTGTGGTTGAAACCGCAATCTGCACGTGAGCATAGTTAAATGGTAACGGAAAGCTAATTATATTCTTTTCCTTCCACTCAATCGCAACCACCCAGAATCTGTGGTGCTCCTGATCGTAATACACCACTGGATCAGCAATGTGCGCGTGCTCGCGTGTGTTGGATGGATGTTCCACCGCAAAGAACGCGGGGTCGGTCGACGTTGGATCGTCGTAGTCGGCCATCCTTGCCTGTCCGGGTGTGCTCAGCAGCTGCCCCGACTTATCGAGCAGGCGCAGGTACGCGTTGGAGCACGTCAGGATGCACGTGTGCCCGACGGCGATCTCCGCGTCAGAGTTTGTCACGTTGAACGCGAAGGGGTTCCGCTCGTGGTCGGGAGTCGTTGGCACGATGGTGCATGATTGCCCTGCGGCAGTCCCAGCGAACACAGCAACGCCCAGTCCGATCACAGCAGTACGCAGTTTCATGGCTCTTCCTTCCCGTTTTTTCTGGCACAAACGCCATACCAGTGTATAGTGATTATGGGTATTTACGTTGCACGCTGGAGGAGCAGAGAATGAAATTAGGCGTTCTACCTAGTGCGATTGCACTGCTCGCATCGCAGTCAGCGCTTGCAGATCTGCAATCCCCTGAGATGTGCGGATTCACAATCGAAGTGATCGGCGGGGACGTATCAGCACACAATCCTGAAATCACTGTGCGTATTATGGCGTACTTTCCAAGCAACTTCTTTGCTTTCGGTGGAGCCGACTTTGATCTTGTCAGCTCGGATCCCAATGGGGTGTTCTCGAATATCGAGCTTCCTGCACCTATGGGACCGCCTGGAATATGTAGCACATTCTACCCAGGTACCATGGTTAATGGAGGACTAATAGATGCAGGAGCTATTCAGTTTAACGCGGTCGGCTGCACTGCAAACCCAATGAATCCAATCCCAATTTGGCAGGCAACGTGGTCCACGACAGACTTTGCTCCGAGAGATATTGTCCTGACAACAGCGAACACAGAAACCTTTGGTGTGTATGAAGATATTGGTAATGCCGGTGGACCCAATCTTGTCCCACTTGGTCTGTTCCAGCACGGATCGGCTGTGATCCACGTTGTTCCAGCGCCAGGCGCGTGCGTGCTTGCGCTTGGCAGCGTTGTGTGTGCAACGCGCAGGAGACGATGACCAGTGCGCAGAACGAGGCTGACAACATGGTGCGCAGTCGTATTGCTTGCTTCACAGTCAGCGCTTGCTGATCTGCAGTCTCCAGAGATGGGCGGGTTCACAATCGAAGTGATCGGCGGGGACGTCTCAGCAACTAATCCGGGAATCACTGTACAGATTTCAGCATATTTTTCAGACCAGCATTATTTTGCATTTGGGTGGTCACAATATAGCCTGCAAAGTACAGATCCTGATGGTGTATTCTCTCACATCTATCTCCCCGCCCCGATGGGATCATCAGGAGTATGCAGCACATTTTCGCCAGGCACGCTTACCAATGGAGGGTTCACAGACGCATCTTCATTTCAATCGAATATACTCGGCTGTACTGCTAACCCATTGACTCCGATCCCAATCTGGAAGGCGACATGGTCGACAACTGATTTCACCTCGCGCGATGTTGTGCTTTCCACTACTGATACGCCATGGTTTATTGTGTATGAAACAGTGGGTTCGCTTGGTGGCTTTGATCTTGTCGAACTTGGTCTGTTCCAGCACGGATCGGCTGTGATCCATGTTGTTCCAGCGCCGGGCGCAAGTCTGTGTGCGATCGGCGGCTTTGTTCTTGTGTCGCGCAGGAGACGATGACTGGTGCGCAGAACGAGGCTGAAAACATGGTGCGCAGTCGTATTGCTTGCTTCACAGTCAGCGCTTGCTGATCTGCAGTCTCCAGAGATGGGCGGATTCACAGTCGAAGTGATCGGCGGGGACGTCTCAGCACACAATCCTGAAGTCACTGTGCGCATCTCAGCATACTTTCCATCGACCTACTTTGCTTTTTTATTAGCTGACTTTGATCTTCTCAGTTCTGATCCCGATGGTATGTTCTCGAACATCACATTGCCCGAACCAATTGGACCACCCGGGATATGTAACACGTTTTATCCAGGCTTGCCAATAAGCGGAGGCGTGATCGGTGCAGGTGCTTTTCAAGCTAACGTAGGTTGCACAGCGAATCCAATGAACCCTATTCCCATCTGGGAAGCGACGTGGTCGACGACGGACTTCACATCGCGCGATGTGTTATTGACTACCGCAAACACAGTGTCCTTTGGAGTGTATGAGGGAGTTGGTCATGCTGGCGGTCCCAACCTCGTCGAACTCGGTCTATTCCAGCACGGTTCGGCTGTGATTCATGTTGTTCCAGCGCCGGGCGCAAGTCTGTGTGCGATTGGTGGCTTTGTTCTCGTGTCGCGCAGGAGACGATGATCGGTGCAAAGCACGAGGCCGACAACATGGTGCGCAGTCGTATTGCTTGTTTCGCAGCCAGCGCTCGCTGATCTGCAGTCTCCGGAGATGGGCGGGTTCACAATCGAAGTGATCGGCGGGGACGTATCAGCACACAATCCACAAGTTACGGTAAGGGTATCAGCATACTTTCCAAGTAACTACTTTGCGTTTGGATGGGCAGATTTTGGACTAGAGAGCACCGATCCTGATGGGACATTCGCGAGTATCATATTACCTGAACCAATTGGACCACCCGGAATATGCAACACATTCCTTCCCGGGAGCCCATCCAATGGCGGGATCATTAATGCATTTACATTTCAGTTGAATGCTGTTGGCTGCACTGCATACTGGATGAACCCAATTCCTATTTGGGAAGCAACGTGGTCCACGACGGATTTTACCGCGCGCGATGTTCAACTGACAACCGCAAATACAACATACTTCGCTGTATATGAGACAGTTGGCTCAGCAGGTGGCCCGGACCTTATCCCACTTGGTCTGTTCCAGCACGGTTCGGCTGTCATCCATGTTGTTCCAGCGCCGGGTCTAAGTCTGTGTGCGATTGGTGGTATTGTGTGTGCATCGCGCAGGAGACGATGACCAGTGCGCAGAACGAGACTGACAACATATTGCGCAGTTGCACTGCTCGCATCGCAGTCAGCGCTCGCTGATCTGCAGTCTCCGGAGATGGGTGGTTGGCAGATCGAAGTGATTGGGGGAACCGTTTCGCCTCACAACCCACAAGTGACTGTGCGCATATCGGCATACTTTCCAAACAACTACTGGGCGTTCGGTTGGTCATGGTTTGACGTTGCAACAAATGACAATGAAAGTCATTTTCAATCCATCGTGTTTCCTGATCCGCTTGGTTCAAGGCCGAACTGTGCATACCTCACACCCGGTGTCCCAGAAAATGGCGCAGTAGTCGGCAATGTTGTCGGCCAAGTCAACATTGGCTGCTCAGCGCTCCCAATGAATCCGATCCCAGTTTGGGAAGCTACTTGGAGCACTACCAACTTCGATCAGAGAAGTGTTTCTGTCGAGACGCTCAACTCAGTTCAGTTCCGTGTATATGCAAACTCGAGCGCAACACTTGACACAATTGATCTTGTCGAACTTGGTCTGTTCCAGCACGGATCGGCTGTGATCCATGTTGTTCCAGCTCCAGGCGCAAGTCTGTGTGCGATCGGTGGCTTTGTTCTCGTGTCGCGCAGGAGACGATGACCAGTGCGCAGAACGAGGCTGGCAATATATTGTGCAGTTACACTGCTTTTATCGCAGTCTGCGCTCGCAGATCTGCAATCCCCTGAAATGTGCGGCTTTACTGTTGAGGTGATCGGGGGAAATGTTTCAGCACACAACCCTGAAGCCACTGTGCGCATCTCAGCGTACTTTCCATCCAACTACTTTGCTTTCGCGTACAGTGAGTTTGATCTTCTCAGTTCTGATCCCGATGGGATGTTCTCGAATATCACATTGCCTGAACCGATTGGGCCACCCAATCTGTGCAACATATTCGAGCCGGGTGTGCCTACGGCTGGCGGCGTGGTTGGCGCGAACTTTTTCCAAATAAACATTGGCTGTACCGCAAACTGGATGAACCCAATTCCTATTTGGGAAGCAACGTGGTCCACGACGGACTTCACAGCGCGTGATATTCTGTTGACAACTGCAAACACGAATATTTTCGCTGTATATGAGACAGTTGGCTCAGCAGGTGGCCCGGACCTTGTCTCACTCGGTCTGTTCCAGCACGGTTCGGCTGTGATCCATGTTGTTCCAGCGCCGGGCGCAAGTCTGTGTGCGATTGGTGGCTTTGTTCTCGTGTCGCGCAGGAGACGATAATAATCTAGAAATACTATATACAGTAACCATATCACTTCATAATACACTACCGAGTTTTCATTATTTGGTATTACGAACGCTACACTACACACCCCTGCCGATGGGCAGCGCACATGGCGATCGCGATCGCGTCTGCCATATCAGCGGGTGTCGGCAGTTCAGCTAGCGACAGCGCAGCCTGCACGCCAGCCTGCATCTGTGACTTTGACGCGTGACCGAACCCCAGGAGTGACTTCTTCACCTCCGTCGGCTTCAGTTCTACGAGCGGGATCTGTGCTTTTCGGATCGCTAGCAGGATCACACCCCGAGCGTGGCCCATCGTGATCGCGGTCGTCGGATGTTTGTAATGCGCAAAGAGTGATTCCACCGCGACAACATCGGGATTCACACGATCGAGCAGCGACGACAGATCCGCATCGAGCTCGAGCAGCCGATCGATGACAGGTCGTTTGTCTGAGCCGTGTATCAGTTTGAACACGCCAGCTTCAATCAGTGTGATCTGGTCCTGGCGCTCTCGCGTCTCGACGCACCCATAGCCGGTGATTCGAAGACCAGGATCAATGCCGAGCACACGCATAGACAAGTCTATCGGGAGATCGGGCTCAATCGGCAGAGTCTGACGCAAACGTGCGCGCGTAATGCCTGATCCAGTGGACGGCAGCCTTCACCATGCAGTCGGCCTCGAAGTGGATCCGATCACCCGGCTCACGATCCGCGAGCGTTGTGCGCACGAGCGTCTCAGGAATGAGTGCCACCTCAAACCATCGCTCTGCAACCGACAACGAGGCGACCGTCAGCGACACGCCATCGATCGTCACCGACCCCTTCGGCGCAACATACTGCATGAGCTCGTTATCAAGCGACAGTCGAACCCGATAGCCATCACTTGTCGAGACAGCATCAACCGTCGCGAGCCCATCGACATGGCCCTGCACAATGTGCCCGCCAAGGAGGGTGGTCGGGGTGCAGGACTGCTCCAGATTCACCTTCATGCCGGGCTTCAATGTGGCAAACCACGTTCTGCTGATGGATTCAGCGATGACATCGAACACCCAGCCGACAGCGTTTGCCTCGACCAGTGTGAGGCAGCAGCCCGAGACACAGATGGAATCGCCGGGCGACGGCACGGGGATCGTGCAGGAATCGGCGGTATTCGGCTGGACAATGAGACGTACAGCCCCTGACTGAGCAGGATGCTGCTCAGTGGAAACAACCGAACCGACAGTCTGGACGAGACCTGTAAACATACATGATCTTGGCACAAAGGGGAGCCGGAATCGACCTCCAGCCGTACAATACCACCCCTCCGCCGGTTTCTGCTGGCGATTTCCCCTTGCCTCGAACCAAATCACGCTGAGGAAGCCATCCATGTGTCATCCTGCCCGCCGCTCTTTCTCCCACTATCGACACGCGCTCCTCTGCACATGCCTTGCAGGTTTGAGTGTGAGCCTGCTCGGGTGCTCGGGTGGCACCACGCGGATCGAAGCTGATGCCCCACCGCCAATCGACACGACCAGCGCGTTTGATGAGTTGGGTGTAAATGCGGACTCAGCGACGCAGATGGGATACCAACTCGACTGGCGTGGCGCTCCGTTCCTCAGCGCAGGTGAGCGTATCAAGTTTGTTCGTGAGTATAACGACATTGTCGCTGTGCTCGACACAGCTGGAAACCTGTCTTTCCTTGATGCCCAGACAGGCGCGTACAAGGGGAACAGGCCCGTTGGACTGACCAGTTCGGACTTCCTTGGGGTGTTCCGCGTTGGACCAACCATCTTTGTGACAACCGAGAGCGAAATCTTCGGGGTGAATGTCAGTTCCCATGATCTTGTTATCCGCCAGAAACTTGCACACATTGTTTCGACAGGCCCAGCAATTGCTGGCGGGACACTTGTCTTTGGCACCTCCTCCGGTGCGATTCGCACTCATCTGCTGCAATCCGATGCTCCATACTGGTCGAACGGCACAGACAATCCAGTACTGCACGATCCGCTCGTTGTCAGCAGCAACACAGTAACTGCAGTCTCAGAGTCAGGTGAGATCCTGACTATGGACGCTTCCAGCGGTGCAACTGTTGGCCGTGCAAAGATCTATGCAGGTCCGGGCGCGGATCCGATCACAGGCGACGGACTGCTGTTCATTGCCAGCAAGGATCAGTCTCTGTACTGCTTTGCTCCAGGTCAGCGCGAGCCGATCTGGCGCGTGCGCACCCAGCATCCGCTTGAGTTTGCCCCGACGTACCACGAAGCAGCACTATACTGCACCGTCCCTGGACAGGGCATGACAAAGTACGACGCACTTGAAGGCAATGTCCTCTGGTCTCGCACTGAAGTTGAGGGCACTGTTGTGGCACAGCGCAGGAACACGATACTGGTCTGGAACTCCGGTGGTATCACAGTGATGGATGCGGAATACGGCGATGTGATTCGTGAGGTACCGCTACCCGGCGCACGCGAAGTTCTGGCAACGTCATTTGCTGATGGACCACTGATCGTCATTGGCAAGTCTGGCGCGATCGCACGGCTCATCCCACAGTTCTGAGCACACAAAACGATTCTCTTTAGGAGCGCATCTGCACGCATGGCAACGCACACATCGACCGTATCGTCATCGGGTTCTCACGTGCATACCAGCGCATCAACCAACCTCGTCAAAGTGAAGCGAGCCCTGCTGTCAGTCAGCGACAAAGCAGGGCTTGTCGACTTTGCGCGAGAGCTCATATCAATGGGAGTCGAGTTGATTTCCACCGGTGGTACCGCAAAGACCATTGCAGATGCCGGCTTGAAGGTTACCTCCGTCGATGATGTCACCGGATTTCCGGAGATGATGGATGGGCGTGTCAAGACACTCCATCCGAAGATCCACGGCGGATTGCTCGCGGTGCGGGACGATGCGTCCCACGCGCAGGCGATGAAAGATCACGATATTGAGGCGATCGATCTCGTCTGCATCAACCTCTATCCGTTCGAGCAGACGATTGCAAAGCCGAACGTCGCGTGGGATGATGCGATTGAGCAAATCGACATCGGTGGCCCATCCATGGTGCGATCCGCTGCAAAGAACCATCGGTACGTCGCGATCGTGACCGAACCTGCGCAGTACGAAACAGTCCTCGACTCACTCAAGCAGCATCATGGATCCACAACACACGAGTTGCGGCGCAAGCTTGCGCTCGCAGCATTCGAACGCACTGCGAGCTACGACGCTGCAATCAGCAGGTGGATGGGATCGCAGGTCAGGGGCACAGAAACGGACGCAGCTCATCTGCCCGAACGCATCACACTCACATACACAAAGTCCGGCACATTGCGCTACGGCGAGAACCCGCATCAGACCGCGTCGCTCTATCACGATCCGCAGGCAACAGGCCCCAGCGTTGTGGGCGCAACGCAGCTCTACGGCAAGGAACTGAGCTACAACAACCTCAACGACGCGTCGGCATCACTTGAGCTCGCGCTCGCGCTCCATGCACACTCACCAAAGCGTGCAGGCGCAGTCGTTGTCAAGCACACAAACCCGTGCGGATGTGCATTGCACGAACAAGTCAGTGTCGCGGTCGATCGCGCGATCGCGTGCGATCCGCTCGCAGCCTACGGCGGGATCCTTGCTGTCAACACCGAACTCGATGACCTGACCGCAACCAGACTGTGCGAGAACGACGTATTTCTTGAGGTCGTCATCGCGCCATCATTCGATGAGGATGCTGTCGAGAGACTCAAGGCACGCTGGAAGAACATCCGCCTGCTTGAAACAGGCACGATTGATCACACTCGCTCACACGTCGACTTCAGGTTCCTGCCCGGCGGCATGCTCGCGCAGGATTCCGATCGTGTCGTGCCCGACCCTGCATCGTGGGAGCACAAAGCAGGGCCGATCCCCGATGCCGAGCAACTCGCCGCAGCCGCGTTTCTGCAGACCGTTGGGCGTGCGCTTTCCAGCAACGCTGTGTGCATCGGCGGCTGGGACGAGAACAGCGTGCGCCTGTTTGGTGCGGGTGCCGGACAGATGGACCGCGTTGCATCGTGCCGGATCGCAGTCGAAAAGGCAGGCGAACTTGCACAAGGCGCAATTGCGTTCTCTGACGCGTTCTTCCCATTCAACGATGGACCGCAGGTGCTCATCGACGCGGGCGTGAAGATGATCGTTCATCCTGGTGGCTCAAAGCGCGATCAGGACACGTTCGATCTGTGCGCACAGCAAGGCGTGGTCTGCATGACCACCGGGATACGCCACTTCCGTCACTGATTTCACTTACGCAGCGCTATTGATCTCGCGCAGCTGTTGCACGAGGTTCGGTCTGTCCTGATCGCAGTCGCCCTTGTGGATCGTCGACGGGATAAACGGGAACCCGACCGCGTATGTTGTGTTGCCGCGCGCATCGACAGGATGGAACAGGCTCGGCAGTTCCTTCGGCGCAAGCGACCATCCCCTGCCCGGGCACGTGAACGACCACGCGTCGAGCAGATACGACTGTCCATTCGTTTGAGCTATCGCACTCTCGCGTTCATACACACGTTTCACATCGGATTCCCAGTTGGCGCCAAGCCAGCAGGCGTGCGTCACACGCCCCCACGAGTTCGTCTCCGTGCGAAATACAGCGTTCGGCGTTGTTTCGTAGTCGAACGATGGGTGGTTTATATAGCGATGCGCAAACCACTCAGGTGACGGCGCGTTTTCACTCGGCGCGGACTCGCACTGGATCGAAGGAATCGATGAGGCTTCGTTCGTACTCGGATCGAACACCCATCTGCGTCCCGCGCGCGCGCAGTACCCGCGAGTCAGATACACGGGAAGTGCTTCAGGCCCAGCACCGAACGTGCCAATCCAGCCGGTGTTTGCTGCCTGCGCATCAAAACCATCCCCTACCGCGAGCGTCTGCATCTCGCGCAGGAGTGCGCCGCCAGTGCCCGTGCCCTTCAGTTCCGGGAGCACGTGCCATAGCGCAAGCCAGAACGAACGCGGTCTCGGGTACGGCGCAATGATCGCACCAAGGAATCCCTGCATGTTACCCGCGTTGTCGTACGCACCGAGCACGCTGATACCATTCGGGAACTGGTTCCGATCAACGAACGGCGTCATGTATGTGAACCGAAACATCGCCTCGTCTTGTGCGAGCACATGCCCGGCACGCCAGTGCGTCTCGATGTAGTCGCGAAGCTGCTGCGCATCGCGGCAGGGCTCGATAACGGGAGCGCATGTGATTGGTTTTCTGGTTGGCTTTCCCTCGATACCGCTCATGCTGCTGCTCCTGTCAGTTTCTGTGTGTGTGCTGCTTCGATGGTGTCGAGCAGATCATCGAGTGCGCACGCGTCGATCCGCTCGGTTGTTGAGAAGCACCGCGTGTATCCGCACTGCGATGCGATGCGCCGAGTGTGCTCGTCGAATCTTCCAAATGGGTACGCCAGCGCACGCGGCATCGCACCGAGAATGTTTGCCATCAGACGCTGCGCCCGATGCATGTCCGATGCCTGCTGCATCGGTGTGAGTGTTGTGTATGGCACATGGTCGAATCCGTGCCCGCCGATGGCGTGGCCCATGTCTTGTAGCGCCACCAGTTCCTCTTCTGACATGAACCAGTCGCGCGCGCGCAGGCCAACACGTTCGTTGATCTCGCGCAGTGTCGATCCTGCAAGCTTCGCGTTGATACCGAACGCGATCAACCATTTCAGCATCCGTTTTTCGGGCACCTCGTAGTGGTACAGCGAGTTCATCTGGTTAATCTGGTCCTGCGACATCTCGATGTGCCCGATGATGCTCTCGACACGATGCTCAAGCTCGCGCCAGCCGAGTTCCTCCGCAAGCGCATGGAGCAGGTGCTGCGTTACCCAAAGATCGGGTTCGTGCGAGAATGGACGCATCGGTGCAAAGAACACCGCGGGAAGTTGCAACGACGCAAGCACCGGCTGGGCATACTTCCACTGGTCCTTGACTGCATCATCGAACGTGATCAGTCCGAACCCAGTCTCACCCTCTGCCTCACATGCCAGAAACTCTTCTAATGTGACAAACGTGTAGTGCTGCTGCACGCGCATGAGCTGATCGCGAAACTGCTCGGGCGTGAGCCCCGTCACACCGTCCGAGTTTTCAGGTCTGACATAGTGGTACGTCAAAACGAGGTTGGCAGGAGAACCGCTTGGCTGCTTCAGTTCGATTGGCGCGCTCATGCTCCATTGGTCGGCAGGATCAGCATGCTGTGATTCTTCTGCAACAGTTCGAGCTGCGCAACAGACAACCACGCACGTGATGCGCAGTCTTTGCGCGATCAAAGTTTAAACTCAGAGCAGCGTATTTGTATCGCCGTGGTTGTATTCCGCTGCCGGGCTCATGTTCGGGACGGGGTTTGCAAGCACATCAGAGAACAGCTCACGCTCGACATCCGGATCCGGCGCGTTCTCAGCAAAGTCGACCGCGTCGAGCACCTGCTCGCGGATGGTCCGCTGCAGCTTCTTCCACTCGTCCTCGCTCAAACACGCGCGTCCGCCGTCGGCTGTTGCACGCATGAGGTGCGATGCGAGCGCAGCAATGGAGTCCTTCTCCTTGAACTGCTCAACCTCATCCTTCGTGCGGTACTTCTGCGGATCGGACATCGAGTGGCCCTGATACCGGTAGGTCTTCAGGTCGACGAAGCCGGGACGCTGGTTCTCGCGGCAGTTCTCTGCGAACGGACGGAAGTGGTCATAGATATTGCGAATATCCATGCCATCAACCTTGAGGAAGTCGATGCCGTAGGCTGCTGCCTTCGCACCAAGGTTGTCCGCTTCTGTCGTTCCACGCTCGATGGATGTGCCCATGGAGTAGCCGTTGTTCTCAACAATATAAATTACTGGCAGACCGTACAGCCCCGCAAGATTCATTGCTTCGTGCAACGCGCCCTGATTCAGCGCACCATCACCGAGATAGCACAGGCACACCTTCTTCTTTGCGGGGGAGCCGTCGAGCGATTTGCCGAGCACTTCGAGTTCGTACTTTGCTGCAAACGCGAACCCGGCACCGAGTGGTGTCTGCGCCCCGACGATTCCGTGACCACCGTACAAGTGATTTGGACGATCAAACATGTGCATGGAGCCGCCCTTGCCTTTGGCGCATCCAGCAGCACGGCCATACATCTCAGCCATACACGCGCGGGGTGTCATGCCACGCGCCAGAGCATGGCCATGATCGCGATACGCAGTAATGACCGGATCGTCGTGACTCACCGAACCGATGGTGCCGACAGCACACGCTTCCTGCCCGGAATAGATGTGGCAGAACCCGCCGATCTTGGCCTGCTGATAGGCCTGCATCGTGCGCGTTTCGAACTCTCGGATGAGTTGCATCTGGCGCAGCCAGTCGAGAAGAACGTCGTTCTTGAGCGCGTCGCTTGGACGCGTGCCTGACGATGGTGTGGCTGTGGGCATAGCTTTGGATTCGACTCGGGCAGTGGCGCTTGGCATGCTGACACTCCAACTCGGGGGTGGCAACGGACTTGTATCGAAACAACGTCGTTGGGGGCTTCAAGGGTATGCAGGCACAACCATGTTGACACGCATGGTTATTCGCCAGAAAGCACACAGACCGGACTTTTCGGTCCGGTCTGCAGGTAGCTGAACTTCACAAAGTCTGCATAAATATGAGCGGGTCAACCCTCTCCGCCATCTGTCGATTCGCCAAGCACGCTGTCAATGATCTTCCTGACTTCACCGACAAGGTCAACCTCGAACGGCTCGTCAGGGACGTTCGCTTCGTCGGCTTTTTCCTTGGCCCGATTCCCAAGGTCGATCAGGTCATCATTTTTTACGACACCCGGTTCTCTGACCTGCCAGTTGTGATCACCTGTTCGTACAGCAATCGGCTGCAGAGTACGTTCTATTGAGTCCTGGCTGATGGTACCTTCATTGATTCCTCGTGCATAGCGCTCAAGTGATCGAAGAATCTCCGCCTTTTGTGCATCATCGAGCGTCGATCGCTGAAGGTACACTGCTTCAACAACCTTCACTGCAGCAAACGGCACTGCTGGGCTGTCTGCAAGTTGTTCACCAAGATCCGCGATTTCCTGAAATCCGATATCGCCCTTTTTAAACTTCTCACCAACACGGTCGTACTCACCGAGCAATGCGGTGACCTGCTCCTGCGGAAGGTTTGATTCGTTAAGTGCCTGCTGAACGCCGGTGCGAACGCCGGAGACAACCCAGCCCTTCCATTTCGCCCGGACGTAGAACCCACCCACGATTAGCAGGATGAGCAGGATGCCAGCAACCACCATACAGCCGATGCATCCCGCACCGATCTCGCCGCGCCTGCTGGTTCTTGAGTGTGTCAGTGCGTTTCGTGGACGTGTCTGAAGCGTTGTCATGCCTGATCCTTTTGGAGAACTGTCCCATCTCTTTCACGCCAGACTGCGTGAGTCTCTCATTGTACCACCCGGTTCGGGCAGCATTCGATGGTAGCGTGCCAGCCTGCTATGCTGACATATGAGTTCCCACAACGCAACGCCGCAATGGTTCGATGCCCATCTGGATCTGGCCTATCTTGCCGAGTGCGGCCGGAACATGACAGCTGAGTTGCGACCTGAAATGCAGCCGCATCCGCCTGCAGGAATCACGCTGCCTGCAATGCGGCAGGCACATGTAACAATGTGCCTTGGCACGATTTTCACTGAAGCTCATCCTGCAGGGCAAACCGCAAAGTATCCCACTGTTGGATATACCGCCAACGATCCGGATGCAGCACACAATGCTGGCAAAGCTCAACTTGCACGATATCACGCATGGCGATATGCCGGGTTTATCGAACTGATGCCACGTCGGGGGGAGCAGACAGCGAGCACAGCCGCTCCGCTTCGCATCGGCATTCTCATGGAATGTGCCGACCCTATCCGCGAACCAAGCGAACTGGCATGGTGGGCGGATCAGGGCGTCATCACCATCGGAATGGCGTGGGCGATGGGTTCGCGATACGCAGCCGGGAACGCACGACCCGCGATCGACGGGAGCGCCGGACTCACCGCGATCGGACGCGAGCTCGTGCAGGAAATGGACCGACTCAACATTGTCCACGATCTGTCTCATCTCTCGCAGCGAGCGACAGAAGATCTGCTCGAACTGACCGATGCGCCGGTCATCGCATCACACTCCAACTGCCGCGCATTAATCGACGGGAAGAACGAACGCCATCTCACCGACGACACCATCCGCGAGATCGGTCGCCGGGGAGGCATCATCGGGCTCAACCTCTGCTCACCATTCCTCATCCCAGCCGAGCTTGATGTCGCACGTGCGCATGTTGACATGGCGCGTGCACATATCGAGCACATCTGCACAATTCACGGCACAACAAATCATGTGGGACTCGGGAGCGACATCGACGGCGGATTCTCAACCGAGAAACTTCCTGATGGGATCAACTCGGTCTTTGATCTTCATGTGCTCGCCGACGAACTTCGAAAAGCCAAGTGGACCGAGGATGCGATCAACGGATTCCAGCATGCAAACTGGACGCGATTCTGGAGTGAGCAGAACCATTCGTCATAAAGCTCGGCTGTAATACATTCACCCCTCCCAGTGCAGATCGATCCGTTCCTCTCGCGCGTCATCGTTCTCACCGTAGCGTTTGAGCACAAATGCATTCTTCGGCAATGGGTACGGCTCAAGAACCGGAGCGATCGCATCCCAGATCGTGTCGGCATCCTTCCCCAGTATAAGAATCTCAATCGAATCGCCATCTACAGCATGACCATCAATCCATCCTGCGCCTGATTTCTCGAGCGCGGCTTCGAGCAAGTCATCAAGTTCCAGTAAGTCTCTCGGTGCGCCATCTGGCCAGCGCGAGACATCGTCCGGGAATGAGAGCATGACCGAATGCGCATGCTCGCTGGCATCGTCATCCCGCCATGGATTCCCGGGTTTTCCAAAGAGCTTCGAGAAAAATCCCATCTCACTTCCCGCTGAGTTGCAACTGGTCGATCGCAAGCCTGAGCGCATCACGGCACGCACGTCCCGCGGTCGGTGGGCCGCAGTTTGTGGCAACGAGCACACACGCGTCGAGTTCTGGCGCAAGCGTTGCAACCGCGTAGAACGTCACATTTGTGCCGTTGTGTGTTAAAGCCACATTCGCCCACGCCTGCCTTCTCTTGTACCAGCCCATCGCGTAGGTGCCGCCTGTTGGTGGCTCGTGCAGTTTTCTATATGAGTCCGGCGCAAGCAACGTGCCGGGCTCACCGCGATAACCACGCATCTGATCCTGTGCAAACAAAAACCAGTCGTGCAGCGTCGCGTGCACCTCGCCCGAGGGTGAGTATGCCGGTGAAGCCTTGTTCTGGTCCTCGGCTGCAACAGGTAGAAAGCCGTCATGTGTCTGATGATGCCCGCGTGGCTGCGATTGCCCTTGTGGCAATCCAAACCCAGCCGATGTCATACCGAGCGGCAGAAATACACGCTCGTGCATGAGCTGCTCGAATGGTTTCTCCATAACGGTTTCAAGCACGTACCCCACCGTCATGTAGCTGACGTTCGAGTATTCCATGCGTGTTGTGTCGCGCGAGCGCGGCGGCTTTGACAGCACATACTGCACAGCCTGCTTGCGTATCTCTGTTGGTGTGCCCTCGAACTGCTGGATCGCAGCAAATGTTTCGAACTCCCAC
Source organism: Phycisphaeraceae bacterium (assembly GCA_020639155.1). Lineage (NCBI taxonomy): Bacteria > Pseudomonadati > Planctomycetota > Phycisphaerae > Phycisphaerales > Phycisphaeraceae > Phycisphaeraceae bacterium. The sequence continues at coordinate 167,073 of JACKHF010000002.1, read as the reverse complement.
ATTCGGTCCGTGCGTTCGGCGACACCGGCGCGATGATGCAGCAACTGTTCGATGGTCACATCGCGATACCACGGGTCTAACTCATCAACCAGACCGGGAAGCGCCTTCGCGAGCGTTGTATCCCACGAGAGCAAACCATCCTCGATGATGGATGCTGCAAGTGTGGCTGTCATCGCCTTCGTGCACGAGCCAAGATGGAACAGGTCATCGGTCTTTAGCGGATCACCGGTTTCGGTATCACGCATCCCAGCAATATCAAGAATCTGAATCTCACCATTCTTCGCAGCGAGCACAGCAATACCCGGAATCCGGCCGGATGCAACGAGTTCATCCAGCCCATCGAGTTCGTCATACGTTTCAGTTGTATTGTGTGGATGATCAAGCGTGGTCTGTTGCATCGCAGCTGCGCACGAGACCATTACGCACGACAGAACCACCATGTGCGCGAGTGCGCACACAGAGAACCACTTCACGCATTCACCTCTGCAGACTCGCTCGCGGGCTCGTCCTCGCACCGAACAAGGTGCTCAACATCGCCGGTGTCCATCTCGACAAACACATCGTTTGCTTCCGTCATGAAGAGCCCGTGATCGACCACACCAGGGATCGAGTTAAGCAGCGTCGCAAGGCTGTCAAGATCCTGCTCCTCAAGCGTGACATCAAGGATGAGGTTCGCGTTGTCGGTGATAAAGACCTTGCCATCGAGCGTGCGTCGGATCACGCCATTGAGTCCAAAGTTTCGCAACTCTGCGCGAATGGACGCAAGTCCGAACGCCATCACCGCAACAGCAAGTATCGTCGATGACCCCAAGCGTTCGACCACACGCGACTGATCGAGCATGAACACATTTCGATCGCTGGCCCAGCAGAGCATGCGCTCGCGCGTGATCGCTCCACCAGCACCTTTCAGCAAACGCAGTTGCGTATCGACCTCGTACGCGCCACCAAAGAAGTAGTTGATCCGCTCAACCTTCGAGAAATCAACGAGGGGCAGACCAAGTTCTGTTGCGAGTTTTTCGGTGCGATCGCTCGACGGAACACACGCGACCTTGAGCTTGTCCTGTCGCACGCGGCGCGCGAGTTCGTGCATTCCGCGCTCGGCAGCAGACCCCGTGCCCATGCCGACAATCATGCCGGTTTCAATCTCCGCAATCACGCGCTGTGCGAGCAGATCCGATGATGCATTGGGTGTGTCGTTACTCAAACCTGATCCCCTGAGCAAGAGCGAATGTGCTTGAACGATTGACGACGCAGGTCTGCCTGCGCATGTATGCCTTCCACGCATCCGAGCCGGACTCACGCCCGCCGCCGGTATCCTTCTCGCCACCAAACGCGCCGCCGATCTCCGCACCACTTGTGCCGAGGTTGACATACGCGAGCCCGCAGTCGGATCCCGAACCCGACGGGCTCAGGAAACGTTCTGTTGCTCGCATTGACGACGAGAAGATCGCGCTGGACAATCCCTGATCGGCACTATTGTTTGCTTCGACCGCATCGTCGAGACTGTCATAGCTGAAGACATAGAGAATCGGCGCGAATGTCTCGTGCATCGCAATCGGGAGCGCGTTCGATGCGGGGGCGCGAATGACGGTGGGCTTGACAAAGCTGCCACCCTCAAGCGAACTGCCCGAAGCACGCTCGCCACCGGCCAGCACGGAGCCGCCCTGCTGCTTCGCCTGCTCTATCGCGTGCAGGTAGTTCTGCACCGCTGCATCGTTGATTAGCGGGCCCATCAGCACACTCTCAGCGAGCGGATCACCAATGCGGACCGTCTCGTACGCACGCACGATGCGCGAGGTCACATCATCAACAATAGAACTATGGACATAGAGCCTGCGTGTGGTTGTGCATCGCTGACCAGCAGTGCCCACAGCACCAAAGACAACATACTTCACCGCGAGATCAAGGTCCGCGTCCTTCTCGATAATGCACGCGTTGTTCCCGCCAAGTTCAAGCAGCGTTTTTCCAAGTCTTCCCGCAACAACCTCGCCAACGCGCCTGCCCATGTTGCATGAGCCGGTCGCGCTAATGAGGGGCAGTCGCTTGTCAGCGATCAGGCGTTCGCCGATCTCCTGATCGGAACCGATGACGAGCCTGAACACACCGGGGTGCCCCATGTTTGTTGCAACGCGATCCGCAACCGCGTTTGATGCGAGGGCTGTCAGTGGCGCAAGCAACGACGGCTTCCACACCACCACATCGCCGCACACCGCGCCGAGCATCGCGTTCCATCCCCACACCGCGTTGGGAAAGTTGAACGCGGTGATCACACCAACAAGCCCGAGCGGGAGCCACTGCTCGAACATACGGTGCTCTGCGCGTTCGCTCGGCATGGTGATGCCGTGCAACTGTCGTGAGAGGCCAACCGCAAAGTCTGCGATGTCGACCGTCTCCTGCACCTCGCCGATGCCCTCTGCTCTGATCTTGCCGACCTCAAGCGAGACAAGCTCGCCCAGCGGCTCACGAAGCCTGCGCAGCTCGTCGCCAATTGCTCGCACCACCTGCCCGCGCACTGGCGCCGGAACCTCGCGCCATTTTCTGAACGATTCATGCGCCGCTGTGATCGTTTTCTCGTAACTTGCAGCATCGTCGAGCCTGACACCCGCGATGGGCTCGCCCGATGCTGGGCTGAAACTGACAATGGTGCTGTCGGTCGATTCGGTTGCATCCAGCACGAGACGCGGATGCGCATCAACACCTATCGCACGGGCGAGAGACTGGAATCGCTGGGCAGCGGACGATTTCGTTTGCGTCTGGATACTCACGCACAAGTGTAGTGCGATCAATCCGGCACATCATCTGTCGTTCCCAATCAAGGGATATCTCCTCGCCAGAGCAGAGTCAGGGGGCAACGATCCGGCATGGACTTTGACACGATCGTGCTCGCAACAGCCAACCCGCACAAGGTCGACGAGCTTCGCGCGATCTTTGCTCAAATCGGGATCGATGTCGTCTCGCTGGCTGAGTGCAGCACGCCTGACTCGGGCTGGATCGAGCCGGACGAGACGGGCACCACGTTTCTTGAGAACGCGACGATCAAGGCCCTGTCGTATGCTGACCAGACGGGCATGGTCTGTCTCGCGGACGATTCGGGGATCGAGATCGATGCGCTCGGGGGGAAGCCCGGCGTCATTTCGAGTCACTACTGCACTGACGGGCGCGACGAGGGCATGTCACGCAACGAGCGCGATGCGAAGAACAACGAGCGCGTGCTGCGGGAGTTAGATGGTATTGCGTTCGAGCAGCGCTCAACACGGTTCGTGTGCGTGATGGTGCTGGCACAGCCAAATGGAAACATACTCGCAACATCTGGTGGCACATTCGAAGGACGCATCGGGTTTCCAGAAAACGACACAGATACCCCATCGCACATCGTGCCTCGCGGCGGCAACGGCTTCGGGTACGACCCGCTCTTTCTCGTTGCGCCTGACTACGCGCACACTGGAGCAGAGCTTTCACCAACAGAAAAGAACATGCGAAGCCATCGCGCACACGCTGCACATGAGATGGCAATCAAATTCAAATCTCTCATGTTTTGACAAAGAACAACGGGAGCCCGCATGGCCGCAGACTCCCGTGTCATGTTTCGTTTATATTGCGGTTCTTACCGCTCTTCCTTGACCTCGTACTCGGCATCGATCACATCGTCCGAGGACGATGCATCGCCGTTGGGCTTCGGCTCTGCTTCTGATGCAGCGCCTGCTGCGCCGCCAGACTTGGCAGCTTCTGCTTCGTACACAGCCTTGCCCAGTTCCATCGATACATTCTCAAGGTCTTTCATTGCAGCGTTGATAGCTGCGAGGTCATCGCCCTTGATCTTGTCCTCAAGGTTCGCGAGCGAGCTCTCGATCTTCGAGCGTGTGTCCGCCTCGACCTTGTCGCCATGATCGGACAGCGCCTTGCGCGTCTGATCGATGATGGAATCCGCCTTGTTCTTGGCATCGACGAGTTCACGACGCTTCTTGTCTTCCTCGGCGTGCGCCTCGGCATCGGCCTTCATCTTCTCGATCTCGTTCTTGTCGAGACCGCCAGAGTTTGTGATCTTGATGTCCGCGCTCTTGCCGGTGCCCTTGTCTGTCGCGGTGACCTCAAGAATGCCGTTGGCATCGAGCGAGAACTTCACCTCGATCTGCGGCATACCACGCGGCGCGGGAGCGATGCCCTCAAGATCGAACTGGCCGAGCAGACGGTTGTCCGCTGCCATCTGGCGCTCGCCTTGAAAGACCTTGATCGTCACGGACGGCTGGTTGTCAGCCGCCGTCGAGAAGATCTCTGTCTTGTCGGTCGGGATGCGCGAGTTTGCGCCGATGAGCGTTGTCATCACGCCGCCAAGTGTTTCAAGACCGAGCGAGAGCGGTGTCACGTCGAGCAGGAGCACGTCCTTGACATCGCCCGCGAGCACACCGCCCTGGATGGCTGCGCCGACCGCGACGACCTCGTCGGGATTCACGCTCTTGTTCGGCTCCTTCCCGAAGATCTCCTTGCAGATCTGCTGGACCTTCGGCATGCGTGACGAACCGCCAACCAGCAGCACCTCATCGATGTCGCTGGCGCTCAACTTCGCGTCGGAGATCGCCTTCAGGCACGGGCCCTTGATGCGCTCGAACAACGATGCACAGAGTGACTCGAACTTCGATCGGGTGATCGAGACCTGCAGGTGCTTCGGACCGGTTTCGTTCGCGGTAATAAACGGCAGATTCACCGTTGTTTCCTGCGATGTTGAGAGTTCCTTCTTGGCGTTCTCGCCGGCTTCCTTCAGACGCTGGAGCGCCATCGCATCATTACGGATGTCGATGCCTTCCTTCCTGCGGAACTCCTCCGCGAGGAAGTCGATGAGCATCTGGTCGAAGTCATCGCCGCCAAGATGCGTGTCGCCGTTGGTCGAGAGAACCTCGAACACGCCGTCGCCCACATCGAGCACGGAGACATCGAACGTACCACCACCAAGGTCAAAGACCGCGATCTTCTCGTTGGCCTTGCGATCGAGCCCGTACGCGAGCGCTGCTGCTGTCGGCTCGTTGATGATGCGTTCGACTTTCAGACCAGCAATCTCGCCAGCGTCCTTGGTTGCCTGACGCTGCGAGTCGTTGAAGTACGCGGGAACCGTGATGACCGCGCGCTCGACCTTCTCGCCGAGATAGTCTTCAGCGGTCTTCTTCAGATCCTGAAGCACGAACGCGGAGATCTGCTGTGGCGTGTATTCCTTGTCGCGGGCTTTCACCTTCACGAACTCTTCCGCGCCGCCGATGACCTCGTACGGCACGCGCATTTCTTCGCTGGAGACCTCGCTGTGACGACGCCCCATGAAGCGTTTGATCGAGAAGATCGTGTTCTGCGGATTGGTGACCTGCTGGTGCTTAGCGGGCTGGCCGACCAAGCGCTCGCCCTTGTCGGTGAATGCGACGACCGACGGCGTGATGCGATTGCCCGATGCGTTGATCAGCACCTTCGGCGTGTCGCCTTCCATCACTGCCACGACGGAGTTTGTTGTACCAAGGTCAATACCGATGATTTTCGACATGCGATTTCCTTCCTTCGATGAGCGGACTCGGCTGTCGATCCGGCCTGCTGATCGCGATAGTCCGCAAGGAGGGATGCAACTGCTGTGCCAGTCGCAGAAATCTGGCTGAGGTGATACAGAGCCAACCAGACCCGAATTCACACTGAAAAACCGCATTTCTGGCATCAGAAGCAGGTTTTTAACACGATACCTCGTCCACGTCCTGCCAGACTGACAGAGAGCGATTCAGGCTCGAATGATCCATCATGGCTCATCCACACGCACTTGTTCCTGGCGGCTCGGGCATGCTCGCGGGTGTCTGCATCGAACTCGCCAGCAGAGGCTGGGATGTCTCGGTCGTCGGTCGCGATCAAGCCAAACTTACCTCATTGAGTGAACGCGGAGTTGGCAGAATCCATCCGATCTCAACCGACTACCAGCATCCCAAAGCGTTCCTCGCCGACATCCAAAAAGCTATAGCTCGGTTTGGCCAGCCAGCGCTGACAATCGCGTGGATCCACTCGGGCAATGACGATGTGGTGCAAGGCCTGCTCGACCTGTGTCGCGAGGGAGGAAGTCGGCCTGTGTTCATCCACGTGCTTTCGAGTTCGCAGTGGACACAGCGTGAAACGATCGAGTTTGATACTTTTCTTGATGCTGGGGGAATCGACTACCGGAGGGTCTATCTTGGATGGGTGGAGGAGAACAACGCCAGACGCTGGCTGACGCACGAGGAGATCTGCAGGGGCGTATTGGACGCAATCCACGTTGAAGCATCCGTGCAGGTTGTGGGTACACTGGACGAACATTAAGCCACATTGCCAGTTTCAAAAATATCTGAAAACATGCTCCACACTGTTGATTCCGGTGCGAACAATCACGCGATGACCACCACGACCACGCTCCCGAGTGCCCCACCGCTTGCTTGTGCCAGTTCAGTTGTCGCTGATCCTCGGCTCGACGCTATTCGTTCCAAAGTCGAGCGGGGCGAGCGTCTGACGCTCGACGATGGCGAGGCGCTCTACGCAACGCCGGACATCTGGTCTGTCATCGAGATGGCTGACAGCATCCGCAGAAAACTCCACGGCAAGACCGCGTACTACAACATCAACCGGCATCTCAACTACTCCAACGTCTGCGCACTCTCGTGCACGTTCTGCGAGTTTGCGCGAAAGAAGGACGAGCCCGGCGCGTACACCCACGACATGGACCAAGTCCGCGAGGTCGTCAGACAAGCTGTTGAATCCGGCGCGACCGAGATGCACTCGGTCGGCGGCCTTCATCCGTATCTCCCTTGGGACTATTACCCCGAGCTTGTGCGCACAATCCGCGACACCGCGCGCGCAATGGGGAGTGATCTGCACGTCAAAGCGTTCACCGCTGTCGAGGTCGTACATCTTGCGAAGATCGCGAAGAAGTACAAGCAATCCGATCGGCAGGCGGGCATCCGCTGGGTGCTGGAACAACTGAAAGAAGCCGGGCTCGGATCACTCCCGGGCGGCGGCGCAGAAGTCTTCGACGATCGCGTCCATGACGAGGCGTTCAAGGGCAAGATTCGTTCCGATGTCTGGCTCGACGTCCATCGCGTCGCGCACGAGCTTGGGCTCAACACGAACGCCACCATTCTGTACGGGCACATCGAAGAAAAGAGAGAGCGGCTCGTCCACATGGACATGCTCCGCACCGCGCAGGACGAAGCGCTTGTGCGACTCGGATACATGCCTGACACACACGGTGCTGTCACACTGATGCGCGACGATGTGAGCCAGCCCACACCCGCACTCAACGCAAAGGGTGGATACTTCCAGACCATCATCCCGCTCCCATTCTTCCCCGACGGCTCAAAGCTCGAGCATCTGCCGGGTCCGACAGGACTCGAGAACCTGCGCACGCTCGCGATCGCACGGCTCATGCTCGACAACTTCCCGCACGTCAAATCGTTCTGGATCATGCAGACGCTCCCCATGAGTCAGCTCATGCTCCAGGCGGGTGCTGACGACATCGACGGCACGGTCGTCTGGTACGACATCACAAAGGTCGGCGCGAGCACAACGCACCAGGAAACCACCGTGTGGGATCTTGAAAAAGCCATCCGCGAAGCAGGGTTCGAGCCCGTCGAGCGAGACACGCTCTACCGACGCGTGATCCGGGATGGGAAGAAGTGGCATACCGGCACAAAGTCTTGATTTAACTTTGAAGTGTCGCAAGTCTCAATCGAAGCAGCAGATCATTCAGCGCGTCACGCCCCTGCGCGTGCTCCGGGAGTCCGGACGATTCGCTCGCTGATTCGAGCTCTCCGAGCAAACGCTCGAACTCCTGCTCGTGGAACTGCATGTCGAGACTGCCGAGCAGTTGCTTCTCCTCGCCTCCGATCTTCTGTGCGATCAGATCGTCGATGAACGGGAGCCCGAACGACTCATTGAGCACGCGCAGGTTCGACTCCACGCGGTGCTCACGCATCAGATGGATCCCCGCCAGTAGCGGCCTGTACGTGTAGAGCAGTCCCTTGACCGTCCCCGCGGACGAGCCCGCCACCGATTTCCACTGGTGCTTCGCGAAGCTGCGGAAGTGATGCCTGCAGTTTCGCGTGATACAGGTCGCAGCGATCTCCTTGAGTTCCGAAAACTCCGGCGCAGCATAGAGCACGATTGGCGAGAAGATCTGTTCGAGCACGTACCCGTTGTTGCGCAGCAGCATCGAGAAGAACTTGCGAACGTCGTGCGTGACGATGTCCATCTCGATCGGGAGATCGCGGTCGAGGATATCGAACGTCTCGCGAGGCTGATGCAACCCAAGCAGTTCTTTCGCGGGGAGCACGTGCGCTCCGCGCAGGTCATAGTCAGAGTCCGGCGAGGCAAACCCGTACAGATGTGCGCCGCTCATCGTCACAAACAACAGTCTGTTCGGATGCTTTGCAATCTGGCTCTCGATGAGCGCGGTGTCGAGTTGGATGCCATCGACTTCGATAGATGTGCTCACTTTGCTGCCTGCGGATAGATGAGCACGCGGTCGTGGCAGATCATCGCGATGTCGTTCTTCCCGTCGCCCGTGAGGTCCGTGATGATCGCCTGCGAGGGCTCGAACTGCCTGCTCGCGCCGCCCGTGAACAGGCGCGACTGGTAGATCTCAAACTCGGTCGCGAAGATGAGCTTGCGAGCTGCGCTGAACGAGTAGATTGAGCACATGCGTTCGGACGCATCGAGCACTACAGCATCGGTGTACCCGTCGCCGTTGATATCGCCCGCGATGATGTCGTGCTCGAACCGGTCATCGGACTCTGATCGTGCGGAGGCAAACTCCTCAAGCGACCACATCGTGCCACCCAGAGACACAACACCAACTGCACCATCCGACACGCAGAGCAGCGTGCCGGAAGCGCCCGGAAACGCCTGCATGCTTGCCACGTCGAATCCTGTCAGGTTCATCATCCTGCGCACGCCCCAGCGACCTTCTGCATCGCGTGCAAAGACAACGACGCGTTTGCCGTCCCTGTCCCACGCAACAATGCTTGGATCGTTCTTTTCGCCGAGGATCGTGAGCGCTGTCAGCTTGACCGTTGCATCATCAACAAACAACTGTTCGATGACGCGCCAGCCCTTTGTGTTGTCGTATCTGCAAACACGAACAAAGTTCGCATCTGCGACGAGCATCTCGGTCTGGCCGTCGCCGGTAAAGTCGTACGCAAGGGTGTTCGCGGGCGCTGCTGCTTCAACGAGACCGAACTGGAGCATCGTGTCCTTTGTCAGCGGACTGCCAAGCGTTGACTTCCCATCGGCAGTCTCGATCGGCACAACAACCATCGGCTCGCCTGGTGTCAGCAGCAGGAGCTCGATCGTGCCGTTCGCATCGATATCAATGGGCAGAATCGCAGCTGGATCCCGGCGCACATCCTTGAGTGTGACGGGCTTCAACTCGGCGGTGTTCGACGGGTCAACAAGTTCGATCTCGTAATCGCGACGGTCCTTCGTCACGACAGCGAGCAGATCGTTCTCTCCCACACTGAATCGCGACATGACAACCGGTGTGGTTGCGGAGTTTTTCAGCGTGATCGGCTCGGGGAATGTTAATCTGCCGTCATCAAACGTCGAAACACCAACCGTGCGTTCCGCTTCAGAGAGCACAAAGACCGCATCGTTCCCGTCTGACCAGGCTCCTGTGACGATCTGCTTTGGTTGCTTGAATGTTGGGCTGGAGGAAACATGCTGGAGTTCACCGTTCGGCTTTGCTGCAAAGATCTCGATTGTGTTTGCGCTCTGATCGAACACCACAATCTCGTTGTTTCCATCGCCGGACAGATCCGCGCTAGCGATCGATCGATCTTTTACGTCTGCGCCGGGGAGTGTGTAGACTGCTGCACTTGTTGAATCATCGACGAGGCTGGTCGAACTGTTTGCCTGCACCAGATCAAGATAGACCATACGTCTGGTTGCGCGTTCGATCACGCCGAGCGACGCCGCTTTGCGATCCTCGAACGGAATAACAGAGATCGAGTTGACCGGCGGGAGCGAGAAACGAAGTTCTGCACCGACACCTGTGCCGTCCGAACCAAATCGTGGCCAAATACGAACCGGAGCGCTGTCATCCGTGGCTCCGCCGATGATGTCATCAATCCCGTCGCCGGTGACATCTTCGCTCATGACAAACCCGATCGCATCGCCTCCAACAGACACCGGTTCCTGCAGCCTGCCATCGCTTCCAATCGCAACACGATGAACTTCACTATCAATAACAGCGAGCACCTCAAATCGACCGTTGGACAGTTCGGCACGTGTCACTGCGTATGTGCCGTTCGCGAGTCCCTTCGCACGCATGCGCTGCGCGAGTGCAAACGATCCGTCGCTGGCCTGTCTGTATACGAGCAGTTCGGCAGGATCGCTGCCCGCACAGATGATGTCGGTCCTGCCATCGCGATTCACGTCACCGCTCAGAACTGCTGTAATACGATTCGACACGCTAAGACGAACATTGTCGTACCAGGGGCTTGGCGGAATCTCGTTTGCGTTCGCTTGCGAGCGGCGTTCGGTCTCGCTGCGCATCTCCTGACGTGTGATCAGCAGTTCGATCCTGCTGCGTCGGTTATTCACGACAGCAAGATCCATCCGACCGTCATCATTGAAATCGCCCTCGACCGCTGGCCCGCATCCCTCGCCGATTGCCACAACGCGCATCGGATCAAACCCGAAGTACTCAGCAAGGGTGTCGCTTGTCTGTGCTGACACCACCTGTGGAACACAGGCCAGTGCCAGCATCGAAAAAAGCATGCGCGTTGCATGGGGTCTGAGAGCACGAGAGGCTGAAGCGTTTGGCATAAGACGGGCTCCTCGGTGGTTCTTGCGCACATGGGTACGACTTTGATCGTGATAGCACGCTGACACGATCGATGCATCTATTATTAGGACCGCGATCGAACAGATCGGGGTATCCAGCCGAAACATCGGATGGAGTTCAATCAATCCGCCACAGACAGGCAGTGTCTGCTCTGGCAGGAAAAATCCGCGCAATATGCTCGCCCCTTGCTCTGGAGTCCGCATGAAGCATCGCACCATCCGTATGTTTCTCTCTCAGTGCCTGCTGACATGCACAGTGCTCGTATGCCACGGGGTTCTTGGGCCACAGCACGCTGCTGCACAGGATGGCGGTCCGCCTCCGGGCGACCGCATTGTGCTCTCTGATGGCAACGAGGTCGTTGGCCAGATCCTCAAGGAGAACGAGGAAACCGTCTGGGTTGATCTTGGGATCACCGTGCTTGATGTGCCACGATCGCAGATCAGCAGGATCGAGCGAGGCCGAACCGATGGCTTGGAGCAGGTAAAAAAGGATGAACTGTTTTCGTCAGCTATCAATCTCCCTGAGCGAGCACCGTTGGAACTTGCCAAGGAGTTGGGCAGCGCAGTCATCATGGTGTCAACGCCTTCCGGACTTGGATCAGGTTTCATTATCCATCCCTCCGGGTACGCAATCACAAATGCTCACGTTGTGCAGGGCGAGACAAAGATCAAGTGCACGGTATATGAACAAACTGCTCTTGAGTTTCGACGCACTATTATCGAGAACGTCGAACTAATCGCGGTCAATCATCATGTGGACCTTGCGCTCATAAAAATGACACGCGACGACAATGAACCGTTTGATACTGTCTACATTCAGGCTGAGGAAAAGCTTGATGCTGGACAGAGCGTGTTCGTCATTGGATCGCCGCTTGGCCTTGAGCGCACACTCTCTCGTGGCGTGATTGCAACGACACAGCGCAACTTTGAAGGCTTAACCTACATCCAGACAACTGCGGAGATTAACCCCGGCAACTCCGGCGGCCCGCTCTTCAACGACAAGGGCGAGGTCATTGGCGTTGCAAACATGAAGATTCCGCTTGGCGAGGGACTTGGATTTGCCATTCCAGCCCGGTACCTGCGTGATTTCCTTCGAAACCGTGATGCGTTTGCATATGACAAGGAAAATCCAAACTCCGGATACACGTACAACGAACCCCCCTCGCGATCGAAGTTTGGAACGCCGCCGATGCTTGATGATGCCACCGGCGAGGGAGTCCGGTAGTTACAGTTTCGTTTTCACAAGACACACTGAGCACAGCTATACCTGATGATTTGATTCGGTAACTGTGCAGGAGACCGCCATGATCCGCGATTTCAACACAACATGCCTGGCAACCGCATGTGGTCTTGCTGCATTTGCAGGCATGACCGCAAGCGTTCTCGCTGATCCAACCATTCAGGACATCGCGCCTGCGGATGCTGCCTTTGTGGTCAGCATTCCCAACCTCAGCGCCTTGCACGAATCGTTTTCCGATGGTTCACTCGGCGACATGATGAAAGAACCAGCTGTTGAAAAGTTTGTCAGGGTGCTTACAGAAACAATCGTTGCTGAAATAGAGCAGTCCATGGCCGAGTCAGATCTTGGGTTCGGTGCCGATGATCTTGCGTTGCCGACAGGCGCGGTGGGTTTCTCGCTGACATTCCATCCCGAGTATTACAGCACACCTCTCTTCCTGATGATGGCTGACTTTGGTGAAAACCAGGACACAATCTCGGAAGTCATTGAAGCTGCAATTGACAAGCGTGTTGACAGTGGTGTTGAAATGTCAGAGGACGATTACCACGGCGTCACCATCATGCATCTGACAGAGCACCCACCGGAGCCAACCGCCGAAGAACTCCAATGGTGGGACCAGATGGGGCAGGAGTATGTGCCGCCGGATCCAACAGAAGAGTTCTATGCGTGGAATGGATCCACACTGCTGTTTGCTACCGACGAGCAGCAGATGCTCAATGCACTCGATGCGTTTGATAACAAGGATGTTGATTCCGTCGGCTCAACTGACAAGTTTGCAGATGCGATGGCGCATCATCCTGATAATCCGCCGTTGTGGATGTATGTGAACCTTGCTCCAATCTTTGAAGAGTTCATGCCAGCACCCGATGACGAGATGTTCATGCCGTCGCCCATAAGCATGCTTGGCGGGCTTGGATTGCAGAGTGTGTCAACACTGAGCGTGTCGATGCAGCTTGATGATGGCACATCGATGATGACAAACACCTTCTATCTCGCGTCAGATGATCCACAGGGCATCTTTGATCTTGCTGGAAAGTCCGAGCAGGCCTTTGAACCACCGGCATTCGTTGGTGCAGATGCGGTCTCTGTGATGACCATTGCATACGACCTGCCCGGGCTTGCAGACATCGTGGAGAAGATCGCAACAGACTTTGCGACATCATTCTCACAGGATCAGCAGCAGGCCAACATGATGGTGCAGCAGATTATGGGCATCGTGCGCCCAGCATTTGAGTCGATGGGCGGCCAGATCATTTCAACGTCGTATGCAAAGCAGGACGCCGACCTCGGTGTTGTTGCCGCAAATCTGTTTGCGCTTCCGTCAGACGATGTCACTGTGATCCAGAATCTGCTGAATCTTGGCGCAGGGCAGGGCATGATGAGTGGTCGCGACTTTGAGGGTGGCATGATCTTTGATCTTGCTCCTCAAGCAGCTCTGATGGCAGCAGATATTGCCTTTGGAGTTGGCCACGGTTACTTCTTCATCGGTGAGCAGGAACAGGTGGAGAACGCGCTGCGCCGACTTGCAAACCCCGGCGCAGCAACACTGGCAGACGAGCCTGAGTTTCAGCGTGCTACCGCGTCGCTTTCTCCTCGCGCGATGGGATACTCATATCTGAATGGAAGTGCCCAACTCAATATGCTGACCCAGCTTGCAGAGACATCGCTGAACAACATGAATAATCCCATGTGGGGCGAGCCTGATGAAAGTACACAGCGCTGGATGGATGTTCTTGAGGCGGTTCCTCAGAAGGAACTGCTCGAGAAGTACTTCAGTGCAAGTGTCAGCGAGATGCAGCGCACTCGGGACGGCTTCATCATGAAGAGCTATATGCTGAGCAACTGAGATCCTGCTTCGATTTTCGGACGATCATTCCCACCGCGATCCCCAGTCCGGTGGGTTTTTCATGCGCACCACGCAGGCTGTAAGGTCTGCATCTCAGGTCCACGTTGTTATGCGCGAGCGTCCGCACGAAGTTACCGCGGATTTAAGCCGATCCTATCGATGCGGTGTTTCAGTGATTCTTACACCGCAGGAGGCTTGCAGATATGAGTGGCATCTCCCTCGGGACAGGATTGTTCTCTGGAATTGACTCGGGCAGCATCATTCAGCAGTTGCTCGCGATCGAAGCCAGACCAAGGGCACTCGCCCAGCAGCGCATCGTCCAGTTGCAGTTCCAGCAGTCGGCTGTGCTTGAGATCAACACGCGCATGAAAGCGCTGCAGGATGCCGCTTCCGCTTTCCGAAAAGAGGACATCTTCGACCTCAACAGCGCTCTCAGCTCCAAGGAAGAGATTCTGACGGCAACCGCAGGGACAAGTGCTGTACCCGGTTCGTACAAAGTACTGGTTGATCGCCTCGTCTCAACACATCAAATGCTCTCTCAGAAGGGGTTTGTTGACCGTGATACAACGGGCATCAACGCGGGAACATTCTCATTCGAGGATGCCAGAGCACGTCTTGATCGCGATGTGAACCTCTCCGAGTTGAACAATGGCCAGGGAATTTCCCGTGGCAAGATCATCATCAGCGATGGTACAAACTCTGAGACAATCGATCTTTCCAAAGCGGTAACGGTCAACGATGTCATCGACAAGATCAATAGCGCAGGACTCGACATCACCGCATCCGCGGATGGAACGAGTTTCAAACTGGAGCACGGCTCGGGTGGATCGATCACTGTCTCAAATGCTGCCGGATACACTACGGCAAACAGCCTTGGCATTGCAGGCACAGCAACCGGCTCACTTTCAGGAACAGCTGTCTATGGTGTGCATACGGATCTTGCGCTCTCCGCGTTGAACGACGGAAATGGCGTGTACTCAAAAGATGTCAAGGATGGGCACGATTTCGCCATTGAGATCGCTGGCGAACCAGCCGTCAAGATCTCGCTCGGCACACTCTACGATTCTGAAGGTGAGATCACAAGCGGGCCTGTCAAGACCATTGGCGCATTGATTCAGCGTATCAACGACACAATGGCTGAGGCCGATCTTTCAGATGTTGAAGCGCAGATCAACGCAGCCGGAACAGGCATAGAGATTGTCGATTCTGGCGGACGCGATATCACAATCACCGAAAACGACCTTACATCAGGCAACACAGCAGCAGATCTGGGTATTCTGACAAACGGTGCAGTCACTGGCGGCACAGTCACTGGCACACGCCTGCTTGCTGGGCTGAACTCAACACTTACGAGCAATCTAATTGGTGGCGGCGATCTCGGTGACGGCAGCATCGACTTTACCTTACGCAATGGATCCACTTTTAACGTCGCGCTGGATCTTGATGGTTCGGTCACCGACATCATCAACGCGATTGAAACTGCCTCGGCTGGCGATGTTTCTGTTGCGCTGAATGATCTCGGTACCGGACTGATCATCACGGATCACACCGGTGGTGGCGGAAATCTGATCATTACCGGCACGGGTGGAAATGACACTGCGGCAGCGCTGGGCATCTCAACCGGCCCCACTGGTGTCGCGGCTGACACAGTCACCGCAAAGAACCTGAATCACACATGGATCACGGCTGGCACAAAGCTGGCTGACCTGAATCAGGGACGCGGTATTGGTACTGGATCATTTCGGATCATCGACTCAACCGGCGCGAGCGCGGAAGTGAAAGTCACCGACGATACAAAGACTATCGGCGACCTGATCAATGTGATCAACACGCGAGGGCTTGAGGTCAAGGCGCGCATGAATGCGCAGGGCGATGGCATCGAACTCTACGAGGATAACATCGCGAGTGGCGGCGGGACAATCACCGTTGAGGAGATCGACGGTGCGATCGCAAAGAAACTGAACCTCCTCGGTGAAGCAGATGTTGCCGGTGGGCTCGGCACAATCAACGGCTCGTTCCAGGTTGATGTCGAGTTTGACCCGACCGACACACTTGATGATGTGATCAGCAAAATCAACGACGCGAATGTCGGCATAACAGCAAGCGTTATCAATGATGGGTCCAGCACATCGCCGTTCAAACTCAGTTTTTCGAGTAAAGCAACCGGCCAGACTGGCCGTTTCATTCTCGACACGGGCAGCTTCAACCTGAATCTGCAGACCATGGACAAGGGTGACAACGCGGTTGCGTTCATTGGCTCTGATGATCCAGCAAAGGCGGTGCTCGTCACCAGCACAACGAATCAGCTGGAGAACTCAATCCCCGGCGTGACGATCGATCTGAAACAGACTTCGAGCGATCCTGTGACCGTCACGGTGTCACAGAATCGCGAGGAGATGATCACGAAGGTAAACGAGTTTATTACCGCATTCAACGATGTCCTGGAACGTATGGACGAGTTGATGGACTACGACGAGGAAACGGAGCGACGCGGCGCTTTGCTTGGTGATTCGACTATGCTCCAGCTTCGGGCTGAGATGACCAGTCTGTTCCAGCGCAGCATTGACTCGGTCTCGGGCACATTCGACTCGTTCCTTGACGTTGGCATGAAGATCGGCGAGGGCGGCAAGGCTGTTCTGGATGAAGCCCGATTGCAGGCTGCAATGGATGAGGACATGGAATCTGTGAGAGCGTTGTTCTCTGACTACACATTCTCGCTCGACAATACGGAAGAAATCCTGCCTGGTGTGTTCGTGAGCAATCCGGATGCGGGCAAGAACTTCTCGTCCATTGGGCTTGCAGGTTTGTTCGAGGAGATGACCGTCAAGTACATCGATTCGATCGACGGTATCCTCACAAACAAAAACAAGGGATACGACACACAGATCGAGACGCAGAACAGTCGCATTGATAGCATGAACGCACGTCTCGAGATCCGTCGTGGAATTCTTGAGGCGCAGTTTCAGGCAATGGAGTCTGCCATTGCTCGGCTGCAGGGACAGCAGGGCGCACTGGCGCAACTTGGTTCGCTTGGATAACTGCAAACGGGCGTTGATATCGGATGAAGTTGGCCCTCTGGAGCGTCGATGAACGACCATATGTCACAAGCTACAGATCAGGGTGCCAATGCGTATCTGCGGACGCGCGTCATGACGGCGAGCCGGGAAGAACTCCGGCTGATGCTGCTGGAAGGCGCGATTCGGTTTGCGCGGAACGGGCGTGACGGTCTCGCAGAGAAGAACTATGAAAAGAGCTTTGATGGTATCTCCAAGTGCCGAGAGATTATCACAGAGCTGATTGCTTCAATGCGTCCCGAGCATGATCCGCTGCTGTGCGAGCGGGTCCGCGCGGTGTACACGTTCATGTTTAACGAGCTGATTGAAGCAAACCTGCAGAAGTCACCCGAGCGGGTTGATGCGGTTATTGAACTGCTTGAGTACGAGCGCGAGACATGGGTCATGCTGATGGACAAGCTCCGTGAAGAGCGTGGCGAGGAACCCGTCCATGCATCAGGCGCAGAAACAAGGCCCTCCAGAGAAGACCCGGCAGCGAAGCTCGGTGCGTATGGCCGCCCCACGGCTGGCTATGGGCAATCAGGCAGCGCGACGCGAGCACCGATCAGCTTTGAAGCCTGAGCGTGTATGCACATTGGACGAAAAACACCACTCAGTTATAGGTCCATGTATCGCTTCTCACGATCACACTCCAATCTCCCCGACCTCAATGTTGAAAAGAACCTCAACGAACCCCTCGGGTGGGGCGTTCGTACAATCGGTCCGAAGTTCCGATAGCCCAAGGATTTGGCAATCGGATCAGGGAAGGGTGGACAGCAATGAAGGGCGTGATTCTCGCTGGCGGGCTCGGCACCAGACTCCGGCCATTAACTCTCGTCACAAACAAGCACCTGCTGCCGGTCTATGACCGGCCGATGATCCACTATCCCATCGAGTGCCTTGTCAATGCCGGTATTGATGACATTCTTGTGGTCACTGGCGGCGATCACGCGGGGGACTTTCTCAAACTCCTGAAGAACGGCAAGGATCTTGGTGTCCATCATCTTGAGTACGCCTATCAGGAGGGTGAGGGCGGGATTGCAGATGCGTTAAAACTTGCCGAGGAGTTTGCAGACGGCGGAAAGATCTGCGTCATCCTTGGCGACAACATCGTGCAGCATTCGATCAAGCGTGCTGCGGGCGAGTTCTTCACACAACGCTCCGGCGCAAAGGTCCTCTTGAAAGAAGTGCCCGATCCTCAGCGGTTCGGGGTTGTTCGTTTCGAGGACGGCACGTCGAACTCACCGATCGTTGAAATCATCGAAAAACCAAAGGATCCGCCGAGCAACTGCGCTGTCATTGGCATCTACTTCTATGACTCGGATGTCTTTGAAATCTGCAAGACACTGAAACCCTCGGGCCGCGGCGAACTTGAGATCACTGATGTGAACAACGCGTATCTTCAGCGTGGCGATCTGACACACGACATCCTCGACGGATGGTGGACGGATGCGGGCACTTTCCCGAGTTTGTATCGTGCCGCAACGCTCGTGCAGGAAACCGGCGCGAATGGCCAACCCCGGCCCGAGTCAGCAAAGGAAACCCAGCGTGAGTTGTTCACGCCATCCAACGCATAATGACACAGGGAACGGATGCAGTTGATCACCAGCGCCATCTCAGCGCTGCTCGGACATACCGACCACTGGTCGACGTGCTTCGACTCGTTTCAGCGTTTGGTATTCTCATGTTCCATGAACCAGCAACACCAACACTGATGAGTCACGCTGGACATACCGGGTTGTTCTGCTTTTTGCTGCTGCTCCCCATTCTTGGACTGCGATACAACCGTGCCCAATCTGTTCGCGAGCACGTAAACGAACGTGCACAACGCCTCATGCTCCCGTGGTTTGTCTGGAGCGCAGTGTATTTCGCTGCGATGGGACTTCGTTCGCTGCAAGCGCACGAAACACTTCTGCCAGATATTGGGTCTATCGAGTTCTGGTTTGCTGGACCATCGCTGCATCTGTGGTTTCTGCCGTTTGCATTTGTGAGTCTCTCACTGCTGATCATCAGCGGCGTGCCGAAGTTGATCAGTCGTCACACGATCTCGTTCGCAGCGTTCTCGTTTGCTACAGGCCTCGTTATGCTTGCTCTGCATGCGCAATATATAGGTAGTGTAAACTCTCTCCCAAAGCCACTCCCCCAGTGGCTGCTCGCACTGCCATCAATACCGCTCGGCGTCGGGCTTGCAATCCTGCTGAAATCACCGAATCCAAGAAGCACAAAGCCACTGTTGTGGCTCGGCGCGGTGAGCTGCGCCATGCTGGTGCTTGCACTTGCGTTTGATGGTCTGGCTTCGTGGTACTACCTCTGTGCTTTCGTCGTCACGACACTTGCTTATGTTGTGACTTCAGAGAAGATCCCATTCCTTCGCAAAGTGTGCACTCCGGCATTTGGTGTATATCTGGCTGGGCCATTGTTTGCAGCCGCAGTACACATCGCCTTACCGGATATCCACTGGCTGATCACAGTCACATTGACATTCATCGGCGCGTACGCGGCCAGCCTGCTCATCGCACAAACACGTTTCAGGTTTCTCGTCAGTTGATTTTGCATATACCCGTCTGCGTACCATGCACGTGTGGACCATTTCATGACAAAGACACCACAGACATTCACCGGCTCCATCGCGGAAGCGTTTGACAAGGCAAAGCAGTTGCTTGAGCCGATCTTTGTTCCTGCGCC
This sequence comes from Phycisphaeraceae bacterium, assembly GCA_020639155.1. NCBI lineage: Bacteria > Pseudomonadati > Planctomycetota > Phycisphaerae > Phycisphaerales > Phycisphaeraceae > Phycisphaeraceae bacterium. The sequence goes on along the minus strand of JACKHF010000002.1, from coordinate 147,422 downwards.
CGTGTATACAGATGATCGCGGCTGGTCACTGATGAACCAGTTTCTCGGCGTGATGTCGCCGGAGGGCCAGGTGAACTACTCGGTGCAGTATCCCGGCGTCATCAAGGCATGGCATCGTCACGCCAAGCAGACCGACTTCTGGATGTGCCTGAGCGGGCACATCAAGGCTGGCGTGCATCGTGAGTCTGACAATGCAACGTGGTCGATCGTGATCGGAGAGAAACGTCCGGGCACGCTTGTCATCCCTCCGCCGCTGTGGCACGGCGCAGCAACAGTTGGGCATGTCCCCGCAGGATTGTTGTACTACGTCACACACGCGTTTGACCTGGCAAACCCGGATGAAGAACGCCGATCCTTCGACATTCCCATAGAGTTTTCGTGGACCGTGCAGCATCGATGAGCAGTTCAAACGCACAACATGGTGTTACACGGATCGCATCCGGTCCGGGCTCACGCCCGTGGCTCGTGCTCGGACACAGGGGCATGCTCGGTCGCGCGATGCTTGAGCGGTTGTCGACTGGGCAGATTGCGCACACCGGTGTCGATCGCGAAGACATTGATCTGACCGATGAGGACCACGTTCGCGATCTGATCGATGGCCGCTGGAGCGTTGTGGTCAACTGTGCGGCATGGACCGATGTCGATGGCGCAGAAGAGAACGAAGCAGCAGCAACACAGATCAACGGCTCAGGTGTCGGACATATCGCCCGCGCGTGCAATGCTACTGGCGCAGTGCTTGTGCATGTCAGCACAGATTACGTCTTTGATGGTGATGCTGCTGAGCCATATCCGGTCCATGCCCCGCGCCAACCGATCGGTGCGTACGGACGCTCAAAGCTTGCTGGCGAACTTGCGATCGAAAGCGAGCAGTGCTCGCACATCATCGCGCGTACGAGTTGGCTGTATGCTCCGTGGGGAAAGAACTTTGTTCGCACGATTGCTGATCTCGCGTCACAACGTCCCGAGTTGAAGGTCGTTGCTGATCAGACAGGCAGGCCAACGAGTGCGCAGCATCTTGCAGACTGCCTCACTCGTCTGGTCGAACTGGGCGCCACCGGCACGTACCACGTCACCGATGGCGGGCAATGCACATGGCATGAGTTCGCACGCGAGATTGTTCGGCTGACCGGCGCAGCATGTGATGTCCATCCCTGCACAACAGCGGAGTTTCCCCGACCAGCACAGCGTCCCGCCTGGAGTGTGCTGGATCTGACCGAAACCGAAAGACTACTCGGACCCATGGGCAGTTGGCAGCAGCATCTAGCCGATGTACTCAGAGAGATACATGCCAGCACAGACACGATCGCGCGAGGAACAACCGCATGAAACTGCTTCTCACCGGCGGGGCCGGATTCATTGGATCAAACTTCGTGCGATTCGCACTGGAGCACCACAACGATCTGCAGATCGTGAACCTCGACTGTCTCTCATACTCCGGGAATCTTGAGAACCTGACCGAGTTTGAGTCCCATCCACGCTATGAGTTTGTGCATGGCAACGTGTGTGATGGCGAACTGATGCGAACACTGTGCGCACGCTGCGATGCGGTTGTGCACATGGCAGCCGAGAGCCATGTCGACCGCTCGATCATGGATCCAAGGCCCTTTGTAGAGAGCAATACACTCGGTACGCAGACACTGCTGGAAGCCTGGCGCCAAACGCACGGCACCAACGGTCGATTTGTCTACGTCTCAACGGACGAGGTATACGGCTCACTCTCACTTGACGAGAAGAACGCGTTCACGGAACAGACGAACCTCAACCCGAGCGGTGCGTACTCAGCGAGCAAGGCCGCTGGTGATCTGTTTGTCGGCGCGTACGCACACACATTCGGGGTTGACGCGTGCATCACGAGATGCTCGAACAACTTCGGGCCGTACCAGTTTCCGGAGAAGGTCATCCCACTCTTTGTGACAAATCTCATTGAGGACAAGCAGGTACCGCTGTACGGCGATGGCAGGAATGTGCGAGACTGGATCCATGTCGACGACCATTGCGAGGCTGTTTTGGCGGTGTTGTTCAATGGGAAGAAGGGCGAGGCATACAACGTCGGCTCGAACAACGAACGATCCAATCTCGAACTGACACACTCCATACTCGAGATCATGGGCAAAGGGAAAGAAATGATCCGTCCCGTTGAGGATCGACTCGGCCACGATCGAAGATATGCGATTGATTCGTCCAAGATCAAGAACGAGTTAGGATGGAGCGCATCAAGATCCGCGTGGCCCCAGGCACTCGAGCAGACGGTGAAGTGGTACGTCGACAATCCCTTGTGGTGGCAGCGCGTCAAGTCAGGTGCTTATCGAGAGTATTACGCAAAGCAGTATGGAGCGCACGCGTGACTCTCTGCTCAAGTCTCATACGATGTACCGCTTCTGCACTCGATGCATGAAGGAACCCACCGTGGCCGCTCACCCGTCCAATCCAGACACACAAAGCACTGATGCAGCGTTGTGTCGCCAACTCGGCGAGTCGTGGTCAGCCAACCTGCCCGAACTCGCATGGGACAGCCGGTCATTCATCGAGACTGAAACTCGATCTGCTGATGCACAATCCTGGCATATTGTGCGTTCGCGCAGCAGGCAGGAGAAGCTGATCGCTGAGTTTTTGGAGAACAACTCGATCGGTTTCTACATGCCAATGATCCGTGTCGAGCGCAAGTACGCCCATCGGATGCGCGTCACCGATCAGCCATTGTTCAACGGATATGTGTTCCTGTTCGGCACACGCGATGACACGTTCAAACTGCTCGGCACAAAGCGCGCATCGCAAGTACTTCAAGTTCCGGACCAGGTCCGGTTCGCACGCGAGCTCTCACACATCCGGCAGGCGATTGATGCAGGACAGACGCTCGAGTTGTTCCCCGGTCTCAAACCGGGCACGCTCGTTCGCGTCACACGCGGGACACTCGAAGGGCTGACGGGAGTTGTCATCGATGAATCCAGACCGGGCTGGGTGCATCTGCAGGTGCATGTGCTCGGCCAGTCGGCATGTGTGGAGGTCTCTCCCGCATCACTCGAAGTGATCCCACCCGATCACCTGCCAGCGAGCGAGATGGAACTGAAGCAGGCACGTCCCGGCGGATTATCGAGCACATTGCCACGAAAAGCACAGACCGCATGATCCGACCCACGGATCATGCCGATCTGATGTCGGGCACAGCCCGGCGACAATCAGCCGAGCACGGGAGTGAGCAGCGATAACGCTGCGCGCCACACGGCCGAAGGCTGCGATGATGACTCATACATGAAAACGAAAATGCAATCTATATTGATTATTCGTGTTGTAACGACAAACGCACGGCAGCAAGGCTGAACTTGCGCATCCCTCTGGATCGGGCACCAGTTGGGAAGTTGCCTGTTCGATACACGCTCCGAGGTATTCGGAGTACGCCATGAACACATCACGTTCACGTTTATCAGATCGCACACATAGTTCTCCTGCACATATTGTGCAGCAAAGCCGTGCGTTTGTCCCTGCACTTCTGCTCGCGTGCGGATCTGTACTCGCACTGAACAGCACAGCTTCCGCCATTCCGGAAGAACCACTCTTCGAACCACCCGCTCTTACATCTCCTCCGCCTCCTGCATCTTTCTCATCTGCTGAAGAGCCCGCTGAATCTGATACTCTGGCACCCGAAAACACGCCTTCAGAAAGCACGCAGCCAAAGACCGGCGAGGAAGCCGTGCTCCGCATGCTGACTGATCGCGGCCCATTCACTCAGCGGGATGGAAGCGGGCGAATGTTGACAGATGATATCTCGCGTCGATTTGTTGATGGCAAACTCGTTGCACGCGGGTTTGGTGCGAGTTCCATGAGCGACTGGCAGTTTCAAATTGGAAACAGGGGTGAGCGCGGTCGCATGTCCGATCCTGGCTTGATCGAACATCCTCGAGGTTCCAGAACCGGTTCCATTGCTGATGCCCTGAAGAGACTTGATGATGCCGTCCTTGATCGTTCCATGCGCATCGCTGCTGTTGGTGACGATGAGGTCATGTCCGGCTCGCTGACCGGGCTTCCCTCGCGCGAGATACCGCTCTCCGCGCTCGATGCATATGACCCAACGTCTGTGGGCCAATCGCTTGATCGTGCCAGCAGAGGTATCGAGTTTGTTGCAACACAAGCATCGGGAGGCGGATCAGGTTCTGGGGGAAGTTCGTTCCACTTTGGTGGCGGCAGTTCGGCACCATCGAGCGGTGGCGGAAGCCGCGGTGCATCTGGTGGCGGGGGCGGTGGTTCAAGTGGTGGCGGAGGCGGCGGCGCTGCGCACAACAGTTCTGGTGGAAGTGCTGGCAGCACGACCGGCAATACTCAAACTCCAGATCCCACCAGCAACAATCCCGAGCAGGATCCCGGTACAGGAGTACCCCAGGAACCTCCGGCATCGCAGAACAATCAGGGCGCAACATCCTCTTCAGGAGGTAACACCAACTCATCACAATCTGGAGGTGTTGCATCAACATCCGGTTCACCAGTCGGACCGTTGCCAGCAAGTGGGTCTGGCAGCCAGAATCAAGGGACATCTGCGAGCAGCGGATCACAAGGAAGTTCAGGAAGCGCATCGGGGGTTGGCACTGTCTCGGGAGGTGGCTCAACAAATAGCGGCAGCGGCGGCGTTTCTACCACAAGTGGCGGAGCGCAAACAAACTCGCAGCCCGGTGCAGGCTCTTCCGGTGGAAACAGTTCGAGTAGCGGTGGTTCCGGTAGTTCGTCCGGTGGCGCCGGAGGTGGTGGCACACCATCAAGTAGTGGCGGTTCAGGTAGTTCATCTGGCTCTGGCACTGCATCCTCGGGAAGCGGAGGATCAGGCACAAGCGGTAGCACGGGTAACTTTGATCTCTTGAAAGCTGGCAGCGGCAGCTTCGGCTCGTTCCCAAAATCAACGATCATTGGCAACACATCCTCAAGCGGCTGGGATGCGAAAGCGATTGCTCGCTGGGATGTTGTACCATTTCAAACAATCAATGAGCCATTCCCGATCGGTATCGTCGCATTCCACATCAATGGGATCGACAAGGTCGAGTTTTATCTCGATGGCAGCACAGAACCTGTTGTCGCCAACGAGATGCAACTGAACCCGCGCACGAATGTGTGGGAGTACACCGTACTCATTGACCCGACGAATCCCGAAAGCAATCTCAGTGACGGACTGCACGAAATCAGGGCAATCGTGTATCCAAAGAACGCAGGAAAAACAAGAGTGCTCAGTGGGGAAGTTGAGCCGGGTGTTGATCTAAAAAATGGTAACCACTCTCTGTATTTTTCGACCAACGTTGGCAACCACCTTCAGACTCCCATCGCATACTGTTCGCCCAATGGTAGTGATACCAACGGCGATGGCACACAGGCAAAGCCATTCCGCCAGCCGATTCGTGCGCTGCAATACATGACACAGGAATCAGGAACATGTGATGGCGGAACAGTGTACTTGCAAGAGGGAACGTATACATGGGGGCCTGCACCATACCCTTATGCTGTCGCAGTAAACCGATGGCCTGTCATAACAGCAGCACCCGGGGCCGAGAAGAAAAACGTCATTATCAATAGCTCAGCATCTTCAATGCGTTTGCCCTTGATTGCCCTCCGTGGTATTAGTGTGTACGGCGAAAATATCTTCAGAGGTTCGGCAACAGACCTGCTGTGGGTTGACGACTGTACACTGACTGGGCCGGGCAAGTGCGAGCCCGGAACTGGCGGTGGAGGCACAGGTTTCTTCAGTGCAGCATGGTGGGCTGCAACACACTTTACCAACTGTGAGGTGCGAGCCAACAGGAACGGCATCAGGTCCGGCACACTCATCAGAAACTGTATCGTCAAGGACATTTCAGGCAGCCCCTTTGGCGATTCGACATTTGTCGTGAACTCAAAGACCGACGAGTATGATGGCAGCGGCTGTCCGCAGTTTCACGGCGATGTATTCCACTGGTTTTTCAACAGCGATGACTACGAAAACGTTATTGTGTACGGCGTGGAAGCGTACAACTTCGACAATCAGGGTCTCTTTGCCGAAGTCTTTGGAAATGGCTCACGCATGGACAATGTTGCCATTGTAAACTCTCATATTTCCAAGGATGCTGAATCTGCAGCCGGGTCCTGGTGGGAAGTGTCAACAAATCATCTGCTGTTCTGGCACTTATCTGTCCCCGATCAACCGTTCCGGTGGGCCCAAAGCAACAATAACACGACATTGCGCAACGTATCGATTGACGCAAGCGTTTTCATGGCAATGACAAATGAACCACTTGGCTCTAATGTCAATGTTGGGCATGTGCATTACACCAATCAGAACTACTACGGTGGCAAGTACCCAGGCAACGACGTTTCATTTGGCGATCCGCGATTCGAGAATCCAGCATCGGGTGATTATCGTTTGAAATCAAACTCGCCATTGCTCCACAGAATTACAAACAATCTTCGTGTAAATAGCAATCTTCAGAAAAAGAAGCGGCAGATCCCGGCAAGCATCGGTCCGTTTGAATCGTCATCGATTGCAGTGCTCGGCAACTGATCGGCACTCCGTACAAACATACATGCGGCACTTTCTCGCGGTATCAAACACAAACGCAAAGACAGATCTGCATGATTGTGCTGCGCGGATTGCGGCTTATGTTGGCCTCAATCCGGTAACGCTGTCTTCAAGTTGCAGATGGACCCTGTGGTCAGACTCTCCAGATTTTTTTCAGTCAGCGTGCTTCCCGACAAGATCATTTGAGCCATCAGTAGCACAAGGATCTGTCGCAGTTCGTATCAAACCCGGCGAGCGCGGGCTCGGGCGAGTGTTCTTCGCAGAAACGAACAATGCTCGGCTTGTCGCTAGTCAACCTGCATGGCTGGCTGCGCTGTGCCAGTCAGAAGTTGATGTGCGATCGATGTATGAGGATCTCGTGCTTGGGTACCGCACTGGGTCGAGAAGCATTTTCACCTCGGTCCAGCGCCCCTCCGAATCTGACCTGCTTCTTCTTTGCCATGATGGCTCGCTTCAAACCGTCCCCGACCACATCAATGACATGATGACAAATAATATAGCCGAGCAGCTCAAATCATCTATCGATATGATCGATCCGTCAGTGACTGCAATTGAGTTGACCGGTGGTGTCGACAGCAGATTGAATCTTGCAGTTTGTGCTGCAGCAAACAAGCTGCCAAAGCACGCACTCACTATCGGCGATGCAGATAATCACGACGTCCTGACTGCTGCAGATCTGTGCAAGCAGTTTGGAATAAATCACATCACGATTCATCCTGCTGATATACCAGATCCAACACCTGAAGATATTGAAAGATTTGTCACTGAAAGTGGTTATGCGTCAAATACAGTAAACTACGGGTGGCTGCCGCCTGTCTACCGCATGATCGAGCAACATCGAACGATGCAGATAACGGGAGCTGGCGGCGAGTATGCTGGCGGGTTTTACTCTACGCCATTCGACTTTCTCTGTGGACACCCTCGTATCCAACGCTCATGGGTTCGAACCCGAATGATGACGCAGATTGATACAACACAGATCATTCAGCCAGATATAAGAAACAGACTTGACAACGCAACCATGGATTCGTGTGTATCGCAGCTGCGGTCACTTGCAACATCATGGCGCGAAGCTGGGAATCGGTGGTACGGCGCGAATCGCCTTCGGCATTGGGGCGCGCCGGTGCTTTGGGCATCGGACTCGTGGTATTGCGTTCATGCTCCGCTGCTCTCACCAGCGTACCTTGCATGGTGCGATGCGGAGCGATCAGGAAGAAAAGGTCAGATTGAGTTGATTCGAACGCTGCACCCCGATGCACTGAATGTGCCGTTCGCAAACTCAAGTCCGGATGTGTCTCGGTTACGTAAAGCAGCTACATCGTACAGGAAGATTACTCGTCGGTTACGCAAGAAACATCACGGTAGACCAGCAGTGGAGAATCGTCTCGCGACTTTGCTCGCACAGGATTCATCCATCCACACCTTGCTTGACAATCTCAAGCACGCGCTTGGAGACGTATTCATCGCCGGCAGCGGAAAAGAGCTCGCAAGTACAACGAAACATACTCCAAGTGTCTTTGGCACGCTGCTTACGGCAGCCATAGCCCAGCGAGACTTGACGATGTTCGCTCAAATAGCCAACCGAGGCATCCCCAACCCATCCATTATCCCCGTAACTGCATGACAGCATCAGCACAACAACATCTTGCGCTATTCGGTGGCGGCTTTGACACCAGCAATCTCGGTGTTTCTGCGCTCACTGTTTCGGTTATCGAAGCGTTGCAGCAGCGATTGTACGGATACTGCACGACAGTATATGACCATACACATGGCATCAGGCATCTTGATGCGTTATCAATGGAGTCAAACCGCGTTGATGCATGCGGCGCACGCTGGTCAAAGGCATTCTACCGCAGCGATTCACTCTCCAACATCCGGTTCTGTGTCCGGCACGCACCGTGGCTGACAAGACCGGCGAAGCGAGTACGGCATGCTGTTGCAGTACTGGATATTTCAGGTGGAGACAGTTTCACTGACCTCTATGGAATCTGGCGATATGGTTATGTCATCGCACCCAAACTGATCGCGATTGAAAACAAACTCCCTCTGGTATTGCTCCCACAAACCTATGGCCCCTTTCAAGATCATGGTGCAAAGGCGCAGGCAGAACATATTGTCAAAAACGCAACCATCGCTATTGCTCGCGATGAGCGGTCGTACGATGTGCTCAAAGATCTGCTTGGCTCAGCCTTCGATCCTCACAGGCACTTGGTTGGTGTCGACGTTGCATTTCTATTGCAACCCAAGCCTCCAAAGACACCGCTGCCATCGCGCATTCACAACTGGCTGACATCTGATGCTGCCGAAAGAGCACAAAGTGTCGTTGGGTTTAATGTCAGCGGTCTGATTTATAATGATCCAGAGAGGGCAGCGTCGCGGTATAAGTTTGTTGCAAACTATGCGGACGCAGTGATGGCATTTCTCGCAAAGTTGATGTCACACTCGGAGTGCAACCTGCTCCTTGTGCCACACGTCATCACGCCACAGGGACACTTTGAATCCGACCCTCACGCCTGCGATCAGATAGAACAACAGCTTGTCGCCCAACTCGGCAGTGATGCTGCCAACCGAGTTGCTGTCGTCCCGCCCCACTATGACCAGAACGAGATGAAGTGGATCATCTCTCGGTGCGATTGGTTCTGTGGTACTCGAATGCACTCGACCATTGCGGGGCTCAGCACAGGTGTTTCAACGGCTGCTATTTCCTACAGCCCAAAGACACTTGGAGTGTTTGAAACGTGCGGTGTCGGTGCAGCAGTTGTAGATCCAACAACACTCGGCACGCCAGAACTGGTCGATGCACTGTGGAATGTCTGGCTTGAGCGTGAATCAAGTAAGCAATCGTTACATCAGCATCTCCCAAAGGTTATTGCAACAGCCAACGAACAAATGGATCTTGTTGCATCTGTATGCAGAGATGGTTCGGCACAATAGCCACACATTAACGCACACATGAGTTCGCGATCGAAGATTCTGAAGGGTGCTGCAGTGCTGTCCATCGGGCAGATCGGGGCACAGGCTGCATCCTTTGCACGCAATCTGATTGTCGCTCGCCTGCTGACAAAGGGTGACTACGGCATCGCTGCGACATTTGCACTCACCATGTCTGCAGCAGAGTTGATGAGTGACATGGCTGTTGATCGGTTGCTGGTCCAGGATCGGGACGGGAACGATCCGGATATGCAAGCCACAGCTCAGTTCATCCAGTTTGTACGCGGGTTGTGTAGCGGCATGGTGCTATTTGTCGTTGCAGGATTCATTGCACAACTCTTTCAACAGCCCCAGACAACGTGGGCGTATCGGTGGCTTGCACTTGTTCCGGTTATGCGTGGATTGATGCATCTCGATTTTCGACGAGTACAGCGGGAGATGCGATACTGGCCATCGGTTGTTACCGACACACTTCCACAGATACTCACAGCACTTGCTGCGTGGCCGATAGTGAAGATCACCGGAAGCTACGCGGCGATGATCTGGCTGATTCTTGGGCAGACCGCTTCCATGCTCGTGCTCAGCCATGTCCTTGCGAAGAGACGGTTCTCACTCGGATGGACAAGGCAATATGGCATGCGAGCAATCCGCTTTGGATGGCCGTTGATGCTCAATGGCATCCTGCTCTTTGCAGCATTGCAGGGGGACAAGGTTATCGTCGGAGCAAACTACAGCGAAGAAGAACTTGCGGATTACTACATTGCGTTCACTGTTGCATTGCTTCCATCACTTGTGTTAACGAAGGTACTCGGGTCAGCTCTACTCCCATGGCTGTCGCAGGCACAGTCTGATGTGACACTGCTTCGGTCGCGGAGCGCTCTTGCCATGCAGTCTGTGTCAGCAGTTTCCCTCGGCGTCACCTGCATTCTCGTGCTTGCCGGAAGTTCTCTTATCACCATCTGCTATGGCACAAAGTACGCGAACGCGGGGGTGTACACAGCAATCTTTGGAGCCATGACAGGCATCAGACTCATGCGGGGATCACCAACGCTTGTCGCACTGGCAACCGCAAAGACAATGATCCCTCTTTATACAAACATCGCACGATCGCTTGCCCTGATTCCAGTTGCATACTTTGCTCTCAAGCATGCGGACCTTCGCTGGCTTGCTTGGGCTGGGCTTGGTGGCGAAGCAGTTTCATTTTTATTGTGCAGTCTGCTTTGCTCGCATCAATGCAACGTTCCGCGAAGAACATTTCTCGCTCCTTTCGCACTTGTAACCGCCACTTGTCTGTGCGCATATGCAGCATCTCGAACTGTGCTTTCACAAAGCCTGTCTCACTCAGACCTGCTTACCATGCTTGTTCAGATCGCTGCTGTTACATTGGCGTCATTTGGATGTACACTGGCGTTCGCCGCACTGTTTCCGCAGATTCGCTCGCATCTCGGATCAGTTTATAGCTCTCTTCGTCATCGAATGCGAATAGGCCATACGGTATCTCGATCATGAGGTTTATTTCAAACGCCCAATCAACCCACCGCAGCACTCTTACTGATACGAAATCTGAGGAGTTGAAACTGTGCACATTCAGCCGCGTACTTACGACCATGGCGATGTGCAGTCGAACTCGCGCCAAAGCGATGCGGCTTGCGTACAGATTTGAGGCGGGGCAGTTCTTTTCGCAGACTGCTCGACAGATCATGATGCAATATACCGGTGTTAGTATCGAAGCATACAGCTACGGAGACTGCTTTGTGCCCGGTGCATTTCCAACCGGAAGCATGATTGGTCGGTACGTGTCCATCGCAGGAGGTGTGCGCGTTTTCAGCAGGAACCATCCAATGGATCGGCTGTCGATGCATCCCTTTTTCTACAACCGAAATCTGGGATTTGTTTCTCAGGACACAATCCAGTCAGGACATGTCAGAATTGATCACGATGCGTGGATCGGACACAACGTCATTCTCACACCCGGATGCACACGAATCGGCATTGGCTCAGTTGTTGGCGCAGGATCGGTTGTCACGCGTGATGTCCCTGACTTTGCCGTTGTAGCTGGAAATCCTGCGAAGTTACTTCGTTACCGATTTGATACGGGAGCACAGCGCGCCATTCTCCGCAGTGAATGGTGGACAAAGTCAATAGAAGAAGTGGCGTCTCACATGAAATGGATGACCGAATCGCTTCCCAGTCCGGTGTCACAACATCCACTGCTTTCGCACAATGATGTTACAGCAACAACTGCAGAGTATCGCCGAGCATGAAACTTCCGGTGCTGTCAGTTCATGATGTTGTACGAAATCAGCTATGCACTGGATGCGGTGCTTGTGCGTATATTGATCCAAGTCAGTTTCATATGGCTGACGTTCCTTCGCTTGGACGCAGACCGTTGCGCCAGCAAAGCTCAGAGGCTGAAAAAGCAGAAGCACTTGAAGTCTGTCCAGGCTACAAACTCAAACACACCTTCGAAAAAAGTAACCCCATTTACGATACTTCGCTCGTCGATGCGTGGGGCCCAGTCATCAAAGTGTGGGAAGGTTACGCCGCTGATAGCGAAGTACGCAATGCAGGCTCAAGTGGAGGCGTTGCCACGGCACTCGCTCTCTACTGTATTGAACAAGTTGGAATGCACGGCGTGTTACACACCAAGGCCGACGACCAGACACCGTATCTCAACACCACAACACTCAGCACAACGCGCGACATGCTGTTGAAAACAACCGGATCGCGTTATGCGCCAGCAAGCCCGTGTGATGGGCTTGCGCAGATTGAGCATGCAACCGGGCCGTGTGTTTTCATCGGAAAACCATGCGATGTAGCCGCAACAAACGAAACCAGAAAACTCCGTCCTGCTCTTGATGCTAATCTGGCACTGACCATTGCCTTCTTCTGCGCTGGCACACCTTCGACCCAAGGAACAACTGATCTACTCAGGAAAGCTGGCGTATCAAATCTGAAATCCATCACAGGGCTCAGATATCGTGGAAACGGCTGGCCGGGTCGCTGGGTAGTGGACTTTACCGATGAGAGTGGGCAGGCTCAGTCACGTTCTATGTCGTACACGGATTCGTGGGATTTTCTACAGCGATATCGGCAGTGGAGATGCTACATCTGCCCAGATCATACAGGAGAGTTCGCCGACATCGCAGTCGGAGATCCGTGGCATCGTGAACCAACACGAGATGAACCAGGTCGCTCACTCATTCTTGCGCGAACACAACGCGGATTGGATGTGCTACTCGCAGCTGCAAACGCGGGGTACATTGTACTTGAACGAGAAGACAATACGTTGCTCCCAAAGTCACAACCAAACATTCTCGTTACGCGAGCAAACAACTGGGGTCGCCTCCTCGCCCTGAGGGTATGGGGTGCTCCCGTTCCAAAGTACACGGGATTTCCCATGTTCAAGTTCTGGATAACAAAGCTGTCGTTCAAACAGCGGATCCAATCGATTGTTGGCACTGTTCGACGAATCAAATCAAAGGGACTAAAACATCCAGTTGAACTCTCGTCGCCCAGCATGACAACACAGAACAGTTCTCAAACACACTAAACCATGGTTGGTCCCACTATTGCCATTGCCGCGCTATTCTCACTTTGCGCTGTAATTGTGCGTCCAGGCGCAGCTGCTGGGCTTATCGTGGCGTCGCTCCTGATTTGGCCGGAATATCTGCGCATACCGATGGGACCGATCCAGATGTCCGCAACTCGTATTGTTGCGTGTGTTGTGCTTATGCGGCTGCTTTTTTCGGGTCGGCAAGAACTCGTCAAATGGTCGTGGCCAGATGCTCTCATCATTCTTCACTATCTCTGGAATATTGTCGCTGCGGTTACAACGAATGCCGAACCGGATTTTAGAAACGAGATGATTGGTCGAGCATTTGACACTGTCATTATTTACTTTGCTGCTCGACTTGCGTTTACAACACTGGCCGATCTTCGATCGCTTATTTTTCCATTGGCATTGTGTGCTGTTACCCTTGGTATTCTTGGCGCAATGGAAGCTCTTACCTCACGGTCTCCATACCAAACACTGATCCGATATCACACATGGATCTGGGTTGTGAAGGATCCTGATTACAGGCTCGGAATGCTTCGGGCATTCGGAAGCGCCAGTCACCCCATTTACTTTGGCATCATGATGTCAATGCTTACCGGGATACTTTGGGCTTTACGGCCTTATGCAAAGTCAAAGCAGCTGCATCTTTGCTTTATCTTATTCGCATTGATCGGATGTCTGAGCAGTTTGTCTAGCGGCCCAATGATGGGCCTGGTTTCCTTGATTATTCTCTGCTCATTTTACTACTTTCCAAGTCTTATTTATCCAGCCCTTGGCTGCCTCATTGCCGCATCAGTCTTTGTCGAGTTCGCGTCGACACGCCACTTCTATAACCTGATCGACTACCTTGCTCTGAACAAGGGAACCAGCTGGTATAGAACGCGACTCCTTGAGGTTGCATGGGCGAACCTCGGAGAGTATTGGGCTGTTGGTGTTGGCTCAAACTTCCCGCACCACTGGGGGCAGCAAATCGACACCCGCCAGCATGTCGATGTTGTGAACAACTTTATCATCGTTGCACTCAACGGCGGCCTGCTCGGTCTAGCACTCTACTGCGGATCGGCTATTGGGTCTATTCGCAACGCAATTCGTTGCTACAAACAATCGACATCAAAGTCCCACAGAGTCACCGCATTCTGCCTCGCTTGCACTGTCATCGCCATACTTGTCGCGAGCATGTCAGTTGGATTGTTTGGCGGGCAGATGATTATGTACTATTTTCTGATTGCAATGACAATGTCCTTGCGTCCAGTGAGGGCGGTTGTTCGAGGCACTCGCAAGAATCCGTCTCCTCAAGAGCACAAGTCAATCAGTACGGGGCCATCAATCGCAACGACACAGCCAGCATAAAACAGCATGCCTTCAACATTTATGGTAGACAAAATCTCAATAAATAAAGATAGACCGTGTCTTGAAAATACCTCTACGGTCTCGATCATCATTGTGAGCTACAACACAAGAGATCTCACATTAGAGTGCATCCAGTCTGTCATTGATGAAACCACACTACCATACGAACTCATTGTGCTCGACAATAACTCATCAGATGGTTCGGCAGATGCAATCGCTTCAAGATTTCCAGATGTGCAACTTATCCGCTCGACCGAGAACCATGGATTTGCGGGTGGCAACAATCGAGCGGCAGCGCACGCAACCGCAGACCTCATCCTGCTGCTCAACCCGGATACTATTGTTCTGGATAACGCTATCGATCGGCTTGTCGCGTTTTCGCGTGAACACCCTCACGAGCAGATATGGGGAGGACGCACCGTCTTTGCAGACAAGTCACTGAACCCGACGTCATGCTGGCGCAAGATGACTGTGTGGAGTTTGCTGACGCAGGCCTCCGGTTTCAGTTCGATCTTTAAGGGTTCCGGTTTCTTTAACTCAGAGGCATACGGCGGGTGGAAGAGAAACAGCACTCGGCGGGTCGATATCGTCACAGGATGTTTTTTACTGGTGACATCGTCTCTCTGGAAGCAGCTTGGTGGACTTGACGAAGCATTCTTCATGTACGGTGAGGAAGCAGACCTCTGCCTTCGAGCAAGCAAGTTTGATGCCCATCCGATTGTCTGTCCTGATGCAACAATCGTGCATTATGGCGGCGCATCAGAGCCTGTCCGAGCAGACAAGGTAGTCAGGCTTTTGAAAGCAAAGACGCACCTTCTGCACCGCCACATGCCTCCCACCACCCGATGGCTCAGTAAAAAGTTACTGATGCTGTGGCCATTCTCAAGACATCTTGTCGAAAAAGCACGCTCTCTGTCTGGCAGACCAAACGCCTCAAAGTCGTGGGCGGAGGTCTGGAAGCGGCGCAGCGAATGGGCACACGTCGATAGAGCATGGAAGTGAGGTAACGTGTTATGACTGTGCTGCAGCAACTCGCAGATGTTGAATCATCAGACTCGTTTTCAAACCGTATGCGTTCAGCACGATTCGAGAAGTTCCTCGGGCTTGCCTCAACGCTTCCGAAGCCTATTCGTATTCTCGATATTGGTGGCACTAATAGATTCTGGGAAATGCGAAAGATCGCAGGGAACGACGACTTCCAGATCACGCTGCTCAACCTTCAAGCAGAGCAACAGAAGCACAGCAACATCACGCCATCGGCAGGCGATGCCACACACATGCCCGAGTATGAGGACAACTCGTTCGATGTCGCATTTAGTAACTCTGTTATCGAGCATCTCTTCACGTATGAGAACCAACAGAAGATGGCAATGGAAGTGCAGCGTGTCGCCAAGTGCTACTGGGTGCAGACTCCAAACTTCTGGTTTCCAATAGAACCGCACTTTCATGTGCCGGGATGGCAATGGATGCCCAAGTCCATTCGTATTGCACTCTTGCGCCGATTCCGTTGCGGCTGGCGAGGCCCATGTAAGAATAGAGATGAAGCAAAGGCGCTCGTGGATGAAGTGAGACTCATGCAAAAAAACGAGATCGTGTCTTGTTTCTCAAACGGAACTGTGTGGGCAGAGAAATTTTACGGTCTGACAAAGTCATGGGTCGCGTACGGCGGTTTCCCTAGTAACTAGCACGGCATTATGATCTGGGCAGTGACAGGAATCATCATCGTATTGATACTCACCGTTGCACTGATGCACGAAGTAGTACTACCGCACAGATCGAAGCTCGCATCAGTGGATCGAATACGCAGATTTACCGCAGCACACAAACTGCTTGTGCTGACATATGACGACGGCCCGGACAGCATCATTACTCAGCAGTTACTTGACCTGATGCACGAGTACAAGGTCCACGCAACGTTTTTTTCGTTATGGTCTCGGGCATGCAAAAATCCCGAGTTGCTTGACCAGATACAGGCAGACGAGCATGAGATCGGTTCGCATTCAGAGCACCATCTGAACGCGTGGAAAACTATGCCATGGAAGAGTACACACGATCTGCAACAAGGTCATGCCCAGCTCAAGCAATGGCTCAGTCCCTCGAATTTGTTCAGACCACCGTACGGCAAACTGCTCGCGCCAGGAGCCCGTACGATGCAGAAGTACAAAGCTACACCGTGCTGGTGGACGATTGACTCGGGTGATACGGAGAAAACGCTTGGTGACCCTGCGCAGGTTGTCCAACGAGTGCGGTCTGAGCATGGCGGTGTTGTCCTGATGCACGACTTTGATCGAAGTCACAGAGATGACGCGGAACAACGACGAAACTATGTGCTCCACATGACTCGTGATCTGATTGAGCTTGCAAGAAAAGAAGACCTGACAATCTGCACATACGGCGAACTACTTGACCGCATGAAGCAGAACATCAAACGATGAGTACCGAAAAGCCCAAACGTATACTCGCGATTGCCTCCGGTGGCGGACACTGGGTCCAAATGCTCCGGCTCCGCCCAGCCTTTGATGGACATCGTGTGTGTTACGCAACAGTTCGGAAGGAGTACCAGCAGGATATTCCGAACGATACGCTCTTTGTGATCTCGGACGGCACGCGCTGGAGCAAGCTTAAACTCATCAAGATGGCACTGCAGATCCTCATCATCATTCTCAGGGTTCGTCCCCACGTGATTCTCTCAACAGGTGCCGCACCCGGTTACTTTGCCTTCCGCATCGGTAGACTGTTTGGAGCCAGAACACTTTGGATTGACAGTATCGCAAACGTTGAAGAAGTCTCTATGACATGCAGGCTCGTCGAAAAGCACGCCAATGCCAGATTGACGCAGTGGCCGCATCTTGCAGAGAAAGATGGTCCGGCATATCACGGCGCGGTTGTTTAGAACGACAAGAAGAGATACAGCATGATCTTCGTTACCGTTGGAGCACAGATGCCTTTCGATCGCATGACACGTGCGGTCGATGCGTGGGCACACAATCGAAGCCGTGATGACGTGTTCGCACAAATCGGTACGACAGAGTTTACACCGTCGCACATGCAGTGGTCACATCTGTTGTCGCCCGAAGAGTTCCGCACAAAGGTCGAACAGTGCAGCGTGCTTGTTGCGCATGCGGGGATGGGATCGATCCTCACTGCCCTTCAGGTTGGCAAGCCGATCCTCGTTATGCCACGCCGTGGTGATCTGAACGAAACCCGAAACGACCATCAGGTTGCAACAGCCAAACGATTCCGTGAACTTGGTCGAATTGAGGTCGCCGAAACGCCGGAAGAACTGGCTGAAGCGCTCGATAACCTCGGCTCGCTCTCTGCAACGGATCGCATCCAGCCGTTCGCATCGGATCAACTGATCCAAACCGTTCGCGCATTCATCAATACCGGACACCTGTAAAACTGCCAGCACGCACAAACCGATGTCATATCGCCACCGCGCAGTCGAGGAATCGTCCGAGAAACTGCCGATTACCGAGAAGGTCACGCACATGATCGATACACAACCAGCACCAGCAGCACTCGCCTCATCAACCGCAACGGACTTGATGGAGCGCATACACACAAATACGGCAAAGGTCGGCATCATCGGGTTGGGATACGTCGGTCTGCCGCTTGCTGACTCATTGCATCGTGGTGGATTGCCCGTGCTTGGATTTGATGTCGATCAATCAAAGATCGAAGCATTGGCCAAGGGGCAGAACTACCTGCGGCATCTTGGCGATGAGATGACAAAATCACTCTCACGCAGTGACAGGTTCGACGCAACAACAGACTTCTCGCGCCTCGGTGAGTGTGACGTGATTCTTGTGTGCGTGCCCACCCCTCTTGGCAAGCACAACGAGCCCGATCTCAGCTACGTTATAAACTCTGCTACTGAGATCGGCAAGACGCTCCGCAAGGGGCAACTGATCGCGCTCGAATCCACGACATATCCGCGCACGACGCGCGACGAGTTTCTGCCCGCCATGCTCAAAGCGGCTGGCGAACCCGGCAAGTCACTGCGCAGCGGCGAAGATTTCTTCGTTGCGTTCAGCCCCGAACGAGAGGATCCAGGACGCAAGGATCATTCCACGAGCACGATTCCGAAACTGGTTGGTGGACTTGATGATACGTCCACGCATCTTGCGACTGCGCTCTATTCGAAAGGGATTGCAAATGTTGTCCCTGTCTCGAGCGCCGAAGTCGCGGAATCGGCAAAGCTGCTCGAGAATATATTCCGTGCGGTAAATATCGCGATGGTCAACGAAATGAAGACCATCCTGACTGAGATGGATATTGACATCTGGGAAGTGATCCGTGCAGCGTCGACGAAGCCGTTCGGTTTCATGCCGTTCTACCCAGGCCCCGGGCTTGGCGGACACTGCATCCCGATCGATCCGTTCTATCTGACATGGAAGGCAAAGGAAGTTGGTCGCCCGACACGGTTCATTGAACTCGCCGGTGAAGTCAACACATCCATGCCCGCGTATGTGATCGAGCGTCTCACGCTCGCGCTCAACCGAAGACGCAAGTCTGTTGCTGGGTCGCGTGTGCTGGTGGTTGGTCTTGCGTACAAACCAGATGTCGACGACACACGCGAAAGCCCGTCATTTGAACTTATCGAGCATCTCCGCGAGCTTGATGCACAGGTTGACTATCACGATCCGCTTGTTCCGGTATCACTGCCGGTACGAAAGCACGATCTCGGCATGAATAGCATCGACCTGACAGAAAACAATGTCGCCTCTTACGACGCGGTGCTGATCTCAACAGCCCACGCGTGCATCGATTACAGCCTCATCGCACGATCAGGAACACTGGTTGTGGATACTCGCGACGCAATGCGTCAGTTTGCTGACGATATGGGAGACCGTCTGGTCCACGCGTGATCAGATTATTACGGGAATATTGACCACATGCACGCACACGCTCAATCCTACGAATCCCCCAGCGTTTCAACGCCGATCAGCACTGGCACAGGTCCATCGCTCGGGCGCTTTGATGGTGTCGTGTGTTTCGGCGGCGTCGACTGGTGGTACCACAATCGAGGCCATTACGATCTCCAGATGATGCGCGAGTTCAGCACGGTCATGCCGGTGCTCTACATTAACTCGATCGGGATGCGCATGCCAAAGGTTGGCAGCGGCAGCATGTTCTTCCATCGCATCAAGCGCAAACTCAAGAGTATTAGTCGTGGTGTTGTTCCGGTGCGTGACAACTTCTGGGTGTTCAGCCCTGTCAACCTTCCCGGAAAGCAGTTTACGACGTTCTCAAAGAAGATGCTTCCAATTCAGGTCCGATGGGCAATGAAGAAGGCCGGCATCAAAAACCCGCTTCTCTGGGTCGCCGTGCCAACAGCCCAGCCGATGACTGAGAAGATTGAGCACGTCGGCCTGATGTATCAGCGTACCGATCGATTCGAGGCATTCAAGGGCGCAGATCCCGCGTTGATTCGCGGGTATGACCGAAAACTGAAGGCTGAAGCAGATGTAACGCTCTACTGCTCGCACTCGCTCATGGAACAGGAGAAGCACGAGTGCAGCCACGCCGAGTTCATCGACCATGGCGTGGACTATCGCAACTTTGAAAAGGCTGGCATTGCCGCAGACGAGAATCGCAAGCAGGTCGAGTACGGCGCAACTGATCCGGAAGATGTGTGCGGCATCGCTCGACCACGCGTCGGATTCGTGGGAGGCATTGACAGCCACACCTTTGATCCTGATCTCTTTGTTGAGGTTGCGCAATCACTCAGTGACATGCAGTTTGTGCTCGTAGGCGGATGCACTCTGCCCGATGGATGGTGCGACCTGCCAAATGTCCACATGCTCGGGCAGAAACCGTATGAACAGGTTGCGCAATACATGGCTGCGTTCGACGTGCTCATTATGCCATGGAACCAGAGTGAATGGATTCAAGCGTGCAACCCGATCAAA
The DNA here is from genome assembly GCA_020639155.1 of Phycisphaeraceae bacterium. NCBI lineage: Bacteria > Pseudomonadati > Planctomycetota > Phycisphaerae > Phycisphaerales > Phycisphaeraceae > Phycisphaeraceae bacterium. The sequence goes on along the minus strand of JACKHF010000002.1, from coordinate 127,138 downwards.
CTGAAGGAGTATCTGGCGGTCGGCAGACCCATTGTTTCGACTCCGTTTGCTGAGTTGGATCACTATCGCGGCCTCGTGACATCGGCTTCCGGAACAACGCAGTTTGTTCGAGCAATTCGCGAAGCAATTGAACAATCGCACGATCCTTCGGCTGGGAGAAAGCGTGTGCAGACCGAGACATGGACACACAAGGCAAGCAATGTGCTCCGCCTGCTCGACTTAAAGAAACTCGCACCGACACGCCAGAGTTCGCGCCTCGATGCGATGCTTGGTCGTACGCCAAAGAATCCCGAGACAGACACTTCGCCGGAACCGACGGCGTAACTATCTGTTCATGCCTGAATCAGAAACACAAGCAGCCACTTGCGACACAGAGCGTGATGTGAGCTTATCAAAGTCGCTACAGGGCAATGTAGTCTTCGTGCTGCTTTCCAGCAGCATGATTCGTCAACCCTTTGCGCTTGCGACACCTCTGCACCTGCTTGACTTTGAGATTGCGTCAAAGACCACGCTCTTCCAACACTGGGCGAGCATAATCCCGGATTCATACAATACATGTCCAACCGAAATACGAGTTATGCTGGCTCCTGAGGCACCAGCACCCACCTCCGTGCAGGAAACGAATCGCATCCGTATTCTGCGTGACCGTGACGGATACCGTGGACCTGCTGGGGCATTGATCGATGCGTGCGAAGATCTCCCGGAAAACACACTCATCGTTGTGCTGGAAAGCACAAGGGTGTTGTTTGCGAACCTGATGCCGATGATTGCATCGCACATCGACCGCGCACACGATGTCACCGTCGTGACCAGCGCAACAGATCAGCCGGTGGGAGTCACTATCACGCACAGAGCCATGCTGGATTCAATTCCGCGGCGCGGATACATCGATCTGAAAGAGCAGTGGCTCGCGCAGCATATCAAGAAGAATGCCAGAGTCTTTGCGCACCGTGTCCCGTTGGGCAGTTCACTCCAGATACGAAACCGCGCTTCACTGCTTGCAGCAATGGCGCAGCTCAGCAGGATGCAGCACAATACCCGTTCCATACCCAGTGTCAAAATCTCGTCGAGCCGATTTGTCATGCGGGCGCTCGACGGACACGGTGTGATGCACTCGGATGGCACCGCAATCAGCAATCATGCTTCAGCCCCTGGTTCTTACATCATGGCAGGAGCGAACGTACCATCATCCGCAGTTCTTGCACGATGTATTGTGTTTCCCGGTGCGCGAGTACATGAGGAAGAAATGCTCCAGGATCTTCTCATCGGCCCGAACGGGAGAGTAACGGACGATCAGTTCCTGCTTGCCCGACGGAGAGGCGGACGCGCATGAGCAACACTTCACAACGCCACTTTACGACACTCGGCATCATTGCACTCGCCTTCGCAGCGGTCGCCGCGTATGCCGGTCGTGCAGCGTTGCGAGATATCTGGGATCTCGGCTGGCATAACGAGGAACAGTCGCACGTGCTGCTCGCGCTCCCTGTTGCGCTCTGGCTTGCCTATCTGCGCAGAGGGAGGGTGCGCCATGAGCAATGGCGGCCCACATGGCTCGGCCCGCTCTGCATGCTCGCGGGCTACGGGATTTCACTGTTCGGCTTTTCTACTGGCACAGACATCCTCTGGCACTTCGGTGCAATCAGCATGATTCTCGCCGCAGGATTGACAACATTCGGCCCGGGATTGCTTCGTCAGTTCATGCCAGCCATTGTCGCACTGCTCTTTCTGCTCCCGGTACCTGGTACACTGCGCCAAGAGATATCAATACCGCTGCAACGGGCTTCCGCAGCAAGTGCTCACGTCCTGATTGATATCATGGGCTTGCCCGTGACTCGTGATGGGAACGTGCTCACAGTCAATGGGCACGAGGTCAAGGTGGTTGACGCATGCGATGGCATGCGAATGGTGTCAGCCCTTGCCATCGTCGCATACGCCTTTGTGTTCTCTGTACCCATGCGGAACAATGTGCGGGCCCTTATCCTTGCGATCAGCCCCGCGATTGCAATCGTTGTGAACGTGCTGCGACTCGTACCGACAGCGATTGTGTACGGGTATGCAGAGCACGAATCAACGGGCGATCTGGTCCACGACATCGGCGGCTGGGCAGTTCTCGGACTCGCACTCATCCTGCTCTGGGGTTTCTTACGATTCCTCCGCTGGCTTGAGGTACCGGTTGACCCTCACAATGTCGATGCAGGATGAACATAGCACCCTCATTAGACGTTAAGTTTCTGGATCGCACATGAACTCAAAGCAACAACATCGACAGGGGACTGCCTACTGGGCACCAATTGGTGCAGCTGTTCTCGTACTTTTGGGCTCCATTCTCCATGGCGGTGTTGGGACAGCCCACGTCAAGGGCACTGAAGAGTACATGCTCTCCGTCGAGCACGCTGTCAATGACATCCCTTACCACATTGGGCCGTGGGTTGGCGAAGACGTTCGTATGACAGAGCCCGCAAGACGGTTACTCCAGCCCAATGTTGTTCTGAGTCGTAAATATATCGATCATACGACCAACACCGGGTTTTCACTGCTGATCGTCCACTGCAAGGATGTGCGCGACATGATTGGGCACTGGCCTCCAGTTTGCTATCCAGGGCAGGGGTTCAGGGAAGTCGAATCAGACGACATCAATGCGCCACAACCAGCCAACCTGTATAGGGCAGATCTTCTGGCATCGCCCGATGTCGTTCGAAGATACAGGTTCGTACGCGAGAATGAGATCCCTGCGCAGAAGCTCATTGTGTACAACTTCTTCGCGCGCCCAACCGGCAAAGAGCGGTACGCGGTGGACATTCGTGCGATTGAAAAAATCTCAGGCGATCGCCGCATCGCCGGACTTGGCTCAGCTCAGATCCAGCTTGTACTGAGCGACAATATAAGTGAAGAGATTCGAGAGCAGATTATCCAGCAGGTCTTTGACACCATCCACCCAGCGATCAGCGCCATCATCAAGGGCCCGATTCAAGAGAAGACGGAGATACCATCGTGATTTCTGCAGCTAATCAGGACCAGATGCAATATGACGCGGCTGAAACGCCAGGCAGCAGTGTCTCGCCGGTTGAGATTGTCAACCGTGGGTTGCGCGGCAGATACCTGCCAGCAATGATCCTCGGCACGCTCTTTGCCATTCCCGCATCCATCATTGGCTACATGAGTGTGAAGCCAATGTACCAAAGTGTTGGCACAATCTACGTCAGACCGGTGCAGGAAACACTCATATTCGATACAGGAAATCAGGGTACTTATATCCGTGGAGTTCCTCCCTTTGTTGCAGCTCAGGCAGAAATGCTCGGCGGCAGGCGCGTGCAGGAAAAAGCCGCGAGCGACCCCAAACTCATCAGCAAGGGATGGCCCCGAGGTCTGGAAGGCGTTGCAAAGCTCGAGCGCGCAATCAGTGTCATTCCACCCAAGCGTGAATCAACCCTCATCAAGATTGCTGTGGAACATCAAGACCCGCAGCTTGCATTTGCTGCATGCAATGCAATGGTCAACGCGTATGAAACTATCTTCAATGACGAGTCCGGCGCCAGAGAGAACAACGAGTTCTCGAAAATCAGGGAACTTCGCGACCAGCTCTCCCAGTCAGTACGAGTCCTGAAAGAGCGCATTGAGACGGTGACACAACCACACAGCTTCGATGATCTGATCAAACTTCGTGAGGACAAGTCAAAGCAGCTCAGGCAGACAGAAATCGAAATTGGTCTGATGAAAAACGCGATGATCAGCGGCGCAGGCGACCCGGATCACAGTGTGAACTCCTCGGAGTACGAGCTCACACTTGCAGAGTCGGAGCCCGCATTCCAGAACCTGCTCGCACTCCGACTTGAAAAAGAGAAAAAACTGCTGGCACAACTCGCTGTGCTGACACCCGAAAACCAGACAGTCATCCGGACACAATCTGAGTTGGATCAGATCAACGAACGCATCCGCGAGCGCATTGTGCGCGCGATTGAAGACGGTCTCATCAAGGTACCCTTTGATAAACGCACTCTGCTCTGGTCGCCGCAGGAACTCGAAGCACAGATGATCGCGAAAGAGAAGGATCGTCAGCATCTCGCGCAGGAGTTGAGCGATTTCGATGAGAAGATCTCCCACGCCAAAGATCTGACCGCTGAGATGGAAAAGGCTCAGGATGAATATGACCTTGTCAACTCACGCTTCCAGCAGCGCAACTTCGAAAGTCAAGCAGGAACAGGCACGATTGACGTGCAGGATCGCGGCAACCTTCCACTGCATCCATCAAAGGATCGACGAATTCCTCTGGCAATCGCTGCAGCATGTGCAGGCATGGGCTTTGGCATGTTTATTGTGTGGACATACGGATTCATCAAGGGATCGATGCGCTACATCACCGAAGTTGACGGACAGGTGTCATCCGCGCAGTTGCTTGGGTCACTCCCACTTATTGAAGAGGATGATCCGGAATCCCGCGAACTGGCGGAGATGAGTATTCACTATTTGCGTAACTTGCTTGTCTCGCGCAGGCCGCGCAGCATCGGACAATGCACTGTTTACACACTGACAAGCCCGAGCCCTGGAGATGGAAAGACCAGTGTTGCACTCTCACTCGGTGTTTCCTTTGCGGTCTCGGACCATCGCGTGCTTATGCTTGATGCTGACCTCATTGGACGCGGTCTGACCACCGATCTGCGTGCTCGCGGCGAGCAGGGACTTTCTGAAGCTGTCCAGAGCTCGGATCCTGTCTCGTTCACGCGCAAAACACAGGTTGAAGGATTGGACATGCTCCCCGCAGGGGCAGACGAAGAGTTCCCACCGGAACGATTGAGCGCCGAAAGTTTCCGTGAGATGATCAACGATCTACGGCAGCATTATGACACGATTCTTATCGATACCGGGCCAATCCTCGGATCGCTCGAAGCGAACATCGCGTGCATATGCTCAGACGAGACCATTATGATTGTCGGTCGAGGTCAACGCTCGCGCATGTTCCATGCAGCGGTTGAACGCCTCAACAGAATCGGCGCACGCTGCGCGGGTGTCGTGTTCAACCGTGCCATCCCGGAAGACTTTGCCAAGAGCGTCACATCCGTCAGTATCGGTGCTCGGTCGATCGGCATTCCTGTCGGTGGACGCACAGATCCGGCACGATCGCACCTTCGATCGCTTTTTATCTCACGCCTGCCTGATTACGCAACCAAAGACACCACGGAGTGAAGCCGCTGGCATCCATCTCCTCACACATACCATTCGTGAATCATCAGCCTCGACAGGCAACCCCAACACCCTCGTGGACGTTGTGGGGTGTAAACTGTCTTGATCTGCACGATCGGTACTGGGCATCACGCGGCATCCAGGTTGTCAGACCTGGACGTGGTGATACAGTGCAGAAGGGCCCAAAGGTTTTTCTGCTCATTGGACGCACTGCAGTCGTTGACTTTAAGCTGCAGAGCGTGCTTTCAGCACTCCACTGGCAGCACCTCTCGGCAGTTCGTGTTCGTATTGTCGATGACAGCACCGACCTGTACCACGAATCGGTTCATACCGATGACGAAGGCCGTGTCCTAAAGATTGCTCGCAGCTATGCGGGCCAACTCGCCACCACTGCGCAGGTCTGGGTGACAACACATCAGCCTCTCGCTGAGCTTTGGGCGCAGTCAGAGCATCGTCCGCACGGCACACAGGTGCTGGGCACTGTGCTAAAGCCGAATGCACGGGGCGCTATTCGCGTTCATGGGCGCGTCTTTGATTTTCACGAGAACATTCACGTACTCGAATGGCTCAGCACAACCGGATCAAAGTGGCATCGTGTTTCGTCCGTCTTTGAGGGAATATACGAATACCAGCCCGGCGTGTGGGTGCACGAATCTGCAACAATCGCGAGCGATGCGCGTCTTGCCGGACCGCTGTGGATCGGTGCAAATACCGAGATCAAACCTGTCGCTCGGGTCATCGGTCCACTCCTGCTTGCAGATGAAACAAGAGAGCCGCCAACACAGCCACCTGTCCAGTGGGACCTTGTCTTTACACCTCATTGGAACAAACTCCCAACCCTCAGAGGCAGGTCGGCGTACCGCGTTTCAAAGAGACTCTTTGATATTGCATTCGCACTGATAATGCTTCTCTTCACTATCCCAATATACCCATTGATAATGCTCGCAATCTATATCGAAGATGGGAGACCATTCTTCTTTACCCACATACGTCAATCAAGACAGGGCAAACCGTTTCCATGCCTGAAGTTCAGAACAATGTACAACAACGCCGAGGAGATGAAAGCCCAGCTTCAGGCGCAGAATATCTGCGACGGACCACAGTTCTACGCTGAAAACGATCCTCGCATTCTCAAAACGGGAAGGTTCCTTCGCAAAACCCAGCTTGACGAGGTGCCGCAACTCTTCAATATCCTGCTCGGACAGATGAGCGTTGTTGGGCCGAGGCCAAGCCCCGACAAGGAGAATCAGTTCTGCCCCGCATGGCGCGATGCAAGGCTGTCGGTTCGCCCCGGATTAACCGGGTTATGGCAGGTCCGAAGAACACGAGAACCGGAAACCGATTTCCAGGAATGGATTCGATACGATCTTGAGTATGTCCAGCAACAATCGTGGCGTCTGGACATTTGGATCATTGTTCAGACATTTAAGACGATATTCTGATACATAGAGCAGATCGGCCCACCTGTGGGCAGCACACACAGACTCGCGAACGAGACATCCATGGCCTCACGACGGAACAGAAAATATCGCGCACTCGCAAAGCTTGCCATTGTGCTCGGGCTGATCGGCCTGATCGGTGGTGGACTCTGGTACTTCCAGAAGCATCGCGGCATGGACGATGCCCTGCGAGAAGGCAAGGACGCATTGAATGCCGGTGATTATCCTCGCGCCATGAGCCGGCTCAGCTATTACGTCAGCAAGGACAAAACAAATCCCGATGCACTGTTCTCATTGGCGCTCGCCCGCAAGCACGTCAAGACAGAGGGTGTAAACTACATTGATCGTGCAGCACAGTTTGCTCGTGCAGCACTCGATCTCGCGCCCGATCGCGTTGACATCATGGAAGAGTTGCTGACTCTCTATAGCGAGTTGGGTCGTGCCTCTGAAGTGATCAATATCTCAGAGCGTCTGCTCGCAATCGATTCTAAGAACAAGCGAGCATTGACTGTTCGAACAGAAGCGCTCAACGCGACGGGCAAGGCTCCCGAAGCACTCGATAACGAGCTAAAAACAGCCGAGTATTACCCTGATGACTTTGAAGTCCATCAGCGCATCATACTGCTGATGGATATCGTTGGTGAGGATCGCCAGAAGATTCTGCAGTATATCGAGCGACTGCAGCCAAAGTTTGGGGCACTTGCGTCCTACTGGTCAACACAAGCACAGTTTCTTACCAGCATTGGTGATAACGATCGTGCTGTCCTGATGGCCAAGAAAGCTGCAGCCATACCTCCTCGTGATCCGGCCGAGTTGACGCTCGTGCTCAACCAACTCTCCGTCGAGCGAACAATCGAGCCGGAACTCACAAACGATTCCCACGATGTTCTTGAGCGTGTCATCACCACAAGCAGTGATAGACCAGAGATGCTCTTCACAGCTATCGCACGTGCCTACAAGGAGGGTGAAACAGAACTCTTCGCACAAGGGCTTGGATTCGCACTGGCAAGGATCAAGGATGCAACACCAGTCGATTTGATCTACTTGATCATTGGTGCCAACAACACAACGAACTCGTCTAACGTGCGGGAAACCGCACTCAACGAGTTGAAAACCAGATCGGACCCCGAGGTTCCTGACTGGTTGATCTTTGTCCAGGCCTGGGACACATTTGCACGTGGCGAGATCGGCCCTGCCCGACAACTGGTTGATCAGATCAAGAGCGCCGACCTTGACCCGCAACTGCTGAACCTTCTTGAAGGCAGAATCTCTCAAGCGCTGAACGAGCCCGCACTGGCCAGGACGCATCTTGAGCAAGTTGCCATCGACCCAGCATGGCACATCGCACGGCGCGATCTCGCAGTTGTGCGCCTTCAGCAGGGCGACTCGCTCGGCGTTATCCAGCTTGCACGCATCGACCCGAAGCTCGGTGCAACAACTGGTGGCATCACCATCATTATGGCTGCGCATGTTGAACGTGCAGAACGCATTGACGCAACACAATCGACCAAGGTCGCTGCTGCCCGTTTGTTCTCCACAATCATGCCCGAGATCACAGATGCCCCCCCATCACTTGTCGCACTTCAGTCGCGTGCATTGCTCGCTGCTGGCGACATCCGAGGTGGACTTCGCATTGCGAGAGAACTGGCAACAACCAATCCGCCTCCAGAGGCATTTGTGCTTGTGTCACTTGCTGACAAAACTCGCCAGCATGACGAAGAGATAACAACCGCATTGCTTGATCGTGCTCGTGATCTCTATCCGGACAGCGCCGCCGTTGCGTTCGCACGCGCCGTCGATGTTGCAAACCGTGGCGATGTTGAAGCTGGCAGAGCTATACTGAAGGATGCGCTTGCCAAGGCAAAGCTCACAGAACAAGCCGAAGTCACATCGCTGAGCGCGATCTTTGAATCCAGATTCAATCCGGGAACATCCGGACAGATGGCGCTTGTAGAGGCATCTCGAAAGCTGCCCGACGACATCGGCGCACAACTCGCCCTGCTCAGCGATCAGAACTCATGGAACTCGCGCGAGTACATCGGCGAAGCAATCGAGCGGTTACGCAAGCTGACTGGTGAAAACGCAACCGGATGGCGCGTCTATAAGACACGTGAGTTGCTGCTGTTTGGAAAGTCAGAAGCTGATACTGCTCAAGCATCCCGCTATGCATCAGAAGTGCTCAGGGACGATCCCACCAATATTGATGCACGCGTTCTCGCGGGCGACGCGTGGCTGAGGATGGGTGACAGAACCCGTGCCATCGAGCAGTATCGTGCTGCTGCAGAGCTGGGTGGCCAGGGCATTGCAACCTATCCCGGACTCATTGAGCTCTTACTCTTTGATGGCCAGCGCACCGAAGCCGAACGCTACATGCGTTTGTTCATGCAGATCGAAATACTTCCGGATGATCTGACAGTCGCACGCGGCCTGCTCGCATCACAAATGGGAATGACAAACGAAGCCGAGCCTGATCTCCTGCGTGGAGTCGAGATCGGCGATGAAACCGCAGGTCTCGAACTCATTCGCAATGTCATGCGCCGCGACAATCGCGCTCGGGCACAACAGATTGTTGACACCTTCCTCGCACGTGAAGGCGATCCGCTGCCAAGCATGCTCGCGATCGCAGCTGATCTTGCTGCTCTTGACCGTGGCGTTGATGCAGGTCTGAGCGTTCTTGACAGACTCCCGAATGATGCGCCGAACTACCTCCGCACAATCGCATATGCAGAACTCCTCAACCGCTTCGGCCAGATCGATAGAGCAAGGCAAACGATGCAGCCTCTCCATGAACAAGGCCTCATCGCTGCATCAACACTGCTTGCGCGGCTGGAGATCGAGTCAAAGAACTATGAGCAGGCAAAGGAAATCGTTGTAAACTCACTGGCAAAGCATCCAAATAATCCTGAGCTCAAGCGGATACTATCAAGAATTGAACTTGCCAGTGGGAATGACGATGCGCTCGCTGCTGCGTTATATGACATGGCGCAAGCCGCGGCAAGCAACAGTATCGAGTTGCCCGGGACAACTCAGCTTCTCAGCACACTCGAACGCCTTTTCAAGAAGCAGATTTCAAAGGACACTGCACTGCTTGAGGTTCGACGAATCACCGCTGACGCGCCAACAAACTTTGACGGGTGGCGTGTGCTCGCAATCCTCCAGATGGATGCTGAAAAGTTTGAGGATGCCGCAAAGTCAGCACACGCCGCTGCTGCTGCTGCACCAACCGATCCTCGTGCGCAGGAGTTCGCTGCACGCACATTACAAGTGATTGGCAGGCTTGAAGAGGCTCGAACGATCGGGCTGAGCTGGGCAAAGATCCTCGGTGCACAGTCGATGGAAGCAGACTGCTTCCTTGCCTCGATCGAAAGCTCGCTGGGGAATCCAAAGCAAGCATATGAAAAGATGAAACCGTGGATCGAACGTATCCGCACACTTGGAAACTCAGATCAGGACAAGATCTATCTTCTTGGTGTTATTCTAGCACAGAACGGAGACACCGACGGCGCTGCCGCAGCACTCTGGCCACAAAACACGTCGGACGTCCAGGCGGTATTGCGATATCTGACCGCTGTAAATGTCTTCACCCAGAATACACAAGCAGCACGCACATGGATCAAACGCGCAGAGCCAGTTCTCTCACAGATTCCCGATGGCAGACTGGCGATCGCGGATAAGTGGTACAAGATCAGCATTGATGCAGCAGACGGATCAGGTGATCTGCGAAATGTCATTGCCATGCTCGATGGACACATTGAGTCCATGTCACAGCCGGACATGGCCTACCTCATGCTTGCTGCCGCACATCAGGCTCTCAACGAACTCGATCAAGCGGAGAATGCATATCGCAAGTCGCTTGAGATCCAGCCAAACAACACCAAGGCAATGAACAACCTCGCCTATCTGCTTATCACGAGAGGAACCAAACTCTCTGAAGCGATTACGGTTGCCCAACGCGCAGTTGACCTGGCGCGAACACTGAACCTGCCAAACCAGGAACTCGCCGCATACCACGATACACTCGGGCTTGCGATGCTCCGTAACAATCAACCGCGGAATGCGCTCGATCAGTTTGAGAAATCCATGACGCTCAACACATCCTCCGGTAGTGCTGCAATAGGACTTGCTGAGGCGTATCTTGCACTTGGTCAGCCATCAGATGCTCGGAACGCGATCAGCAGGTTTGACCGTCTGCCCGAGCTTGCTCGTAGTCTGGCACCCGAGGAACAGGAGCGACTGAACGCAGTTCAGAGCGAACTCCGTTCTCAAGGTCGATAAGAACTATCCGAAATCACAGGCCTCTTCGCCTCGGGAGCAGTGCCAGCTGCTCCCGTGCTGTTTTTGTACACCGCCTATCCAACATGCTGCCACACACCGACCTGCCACAGATCCTGCTGAGGCACATGTAACGCAGCAATCCACGGCAGTGGTAAGACAGGATGGAACCAGATAGACCCGTACCTGCGCGCAAGTCGTAATGCGGATGCTGGCGCAATCTCCTGCATCAACCGAAAGACATCGCATCCCCGCCATCCCGGGAAGAGCCGAAGCCATGCTGTTGCATCTTTGTCTGTATCAAAGGAAACGGGTGCTGGAGCACCAAAGATGTGAGCCAGTTGTTCGTCCGCGTCAACATCAAGAAACACATCCGTCGTCCAGAGCAAACGCTCCCGCATACGACCACGAAGCCGATGCATGTACAAATCCAGATCGTTCCATGGACCAAGTTCACCGAGTGCAACAAGGCACCCGTTCGACGCAACACTTCGCCATGCACGATCAAGGAAAATCTCCGGATTCTGCTGCAAACAAAGTGCGCCATCAAGCACAACGCAATCGAATGCGCTGCTGCCATCGAGAACTTCCACACATTCAACAGACGCGCCGCGATCAAACCAGTCTTCAACTGGATCTCGCGATGTCACAGCATCACATCCGACGATCGCAACTCGCGGTCCACGAATGCCGGCACTGCCAAGCGCAGATCGCACGTGCCGACCAGTATCAACCATGTGGGGCTTGAGCAGCTTTTGCCTGCCCTCAAGCAGCGCGTCAACACCAACGTGAGCACAAGAAACCGACCCACACTCCATATTCGAGTTACTTTCGATCAGACGCATTCTCGCTTCAACAATGTCCAGTGCTTGCGAGCGGATACTGATCGCTGTGTGCTCGCGAACCGCATCTGCTCTCCAGTTCTGTGGCTTGTCGCTCAATAGTCCCAGCCCAGCTCGTGCAACATCGCGGAGTGCATCGCCGACCTCCGGCCCGGGCTGTTTATCCGACTCCATGCGACACACAAACGCGCGAGCGTGCTTCTGCAACCGGTGTCCTTCCAGCAGCATGCATAGCCACAACGAATAGTCAAACGCGATCATTCGCTGCTCGTCAAATCCACCCAGCGCAAGTGCGGTCTCACGCCGAAACACAACCTCCGGTCCAACGAGACATCGTCCTGCAAACCAATGGGTCAACGGCTTTGCGATGAGTTCCGCAGAAACCTCGCTGATCGGCGCAGGCCTCCATGTTGTCATGCCTTGCTCGTTTGATAATCTGCAGTCTCCAATAATCGCACCAGCATCGCTCTCATGCTGCAAAGTCTCGCACGCCCATCGCAGCGCCCCCTGCTCAAAGCAGTCGCTGTCAAACAACACACACACGTACACTCCGCAAGCCTGGCGCAGCACGTCGTTAACTGCGTGTGGAACACTGGTTTCCTTCATGCAACGCACAATCACATGATCGGTCTGACATCCCGTCTCGGATGCGTGTGCCCGTTCCCGTTCGATTGAAGCAAAGTGTTGGTCGGTTGCCAGCGGATCAGCACGTATCACCGACACAACCGTGAGCAGTGCTGGGGTTGTCGTCCTGCTCATCGCGCAACAAGTTCCAACTGAACCGAGTTCGAATCCATAGCACCTATACCAGCTATTGTCCGCACTTCGTCAGCAATATCACGATGGTTTGCGCAGCGCGGACACTTGTGCTGACCACCCAGCTTTCCCTTCGATGCCATCCACGCGTGGAATGCGCCCATTCGCACCGGTGTTACGATTGGTGGACCCATACTCAGATCGCTCTTGCGTTTGGTTGTGTAGTCGACATTTTGTGACTTGATCGCCTTGTCAAACTCATCGGCAAAGTGTTCAAGTTGCACTGCGGAAGCCTGTTCTATTTCAAGAATTAGTTCCAGTCCTGCTTTCCGTCTTTGGGCGCTGTATACCGGAGCAGCGGTGAACTCTCCAACCTCGACGGCCAGCACACGCGCTGCTCGCTCTACAGCGTTTTCAATATGCTCGGCAATGATGTTCTCGCCGAACGCATTGATAAAGTGCCGATGCCTACCCACGACACGAACCCGCGGCGGACCATCCCCAGATCGAACAAGTCTGTTTCCTTCGTACAGCGAAGGCACAGTGTCAAACTCAACAACATCGCCAAGAACGTATCGCCACAGCCCTGCACATGTTGACAGCACAACGACGTACTTCTGCCCCTTTTCCACCTCATCGCACAGAAACGCTGGTGCATCAGGTCTATCGATGTCTTCAAGTGGGACAAACTCAAACATGTTCCGATGGTCGGTCAGCAGGCGCATCCCGGGATCGTGCGCCTGATCCTGAATAGCAACAAAGCCCTCGCTCGCCGGGTATAACTCAAGCCGATATGGGATGTCTTCTGTGCCTCCGGACCACATCTGTCGCATCCGAGCATCAAACGGCCCGTACTTCACACCGCCATGCACGAACAACTGGAAGTTCGGCCAGATCTCCTTTAGTGTGCTGACATACTGGCCGCGTTCGCGAGCAACTTCAAACAACCGCTCAATAAGCACCAGCATCCAGCTTGGCATGCCGCTGACCATGCGCACGTCCTGATCAATCGTGTGTCTGGCCATCGCATCAATCTTGTCCGTCCAGTTGTCCATCAGAGCAATGCCTGAACCAGGTGAGTAGATCCGAGAAAGTGGCCAGTGGATCTGTGTTGCAGCAATGCCGGAAAGATCGCCGGTGCGAACGCCCTTGTCGCTCACGGTCATCGCGGTTGACCCGCCAAGAAACAAACACTTCCCCCCCATAATTCCGGGGAGCGAGATTCCAAAGTTCATCGCGTGCGTGAAGATATCTCTTGCAGCTTTGAAGTTCGACTTTTTCATCTCCTCCGTCACCGGGATGAACTTGTCGCCAGCTGTTGTGCCGCTTGTCTGGCAGAAGTCTCGGACAAGCCCAGGCCACAGCACGTCTGGTTCCGCATCCTCGCGCATGCGGGCAATCTGGTCCTTGAATGCGTACCAGTCTGCAATAGGCACCAAATCCCGATACGCACGGAGCATCTCACGCCCTGCAAGCCCAACGGCTTTGCCAAACATGTGTTCCTGACCGAACTCAGTCGCTGATGCACGATGCAACAACCATCGAAGTTGCCGAAGCTGCATACGCCCAGCATGCTCTCGCACATGATCGACATCTGCCAGACGTGCCGCACGTACCGTCTGCAGCGCGCCAAGACCAACGCCGACAAGTGAGGTAAGCCTGTATGGCGGATGCGTCACGACACTCTGAGACAAGTGAAACTCCAAATGATGCACAACATAACCTGCATAGGAATCAATCACAGCACGGACGAGATCCGTGTCAGCGTGAGTGCGCCATCGACTCGTTGCTGCGAAGCGTTTCTTCGAATGCAAGCATCTCGCGAGCAAATGCCTCAGCGTGCTCCATCATCGGAACATGCCCGCACTCGTCAAACCACACAAGCTTGGAATCCTGTAGCCGATCATGAAACTGCTGCGCAGCATCCGGCGGCGTTACAACATCCTGCTTGCCCCAGATAAGCAGTGTCGGCACGCGCACACGTGAAAGCTGATCTCCAAGATGATTCCGACGAGCCGATCGACTCAGACGCACCATCGCAAACCGTCCCAGCTTCGTCGAAAGCTCCTGATGTGCACGATCAAGATCCGACTCACGCATATGCAGTTCGGGCCGATAGAACAGCTCAGCAATTTTGCGACGTAGCCACTCGCGACTCGGATGGATCTGGATGTCTGACACCATCGACTTTTCAATGACACCAGAGGCGCCCGTCAGAAGCAATCCCTGCACCAGTTCCGGATATTCGATTGCAAGACGCGTCGCAACATGTCCGCCAAACGAGTTACCAACCAGCACCACCGGCGAATCGCTCACCGACTGCAGCAGCTTTGCTGTCAGATACACAACACCGTCAATCGAGCAGTCCTTGCCGGTCAGTTGCAGCAACGGTACCTCGATCATGGTGCATCGCACGCGGTGCTTCACAAGCCCGACAACCGTCTCCCAGTGCTCGTTCAGTCCCACAAGACCGTGCAGAAACACAAACTGGGTTCCATCACCCGTCTCAGCAATATCAACGCGAACCGGATCCCCCGACAATCCGACGATTTCGATGTCCCGACGATCCAAATCAGCCGCGCAATGAGAATGTGCGCGGCTTCTGCAACAACCCGCCCCCGCATGGGTCTCACCAATAACGTGTTGTTCTCGCGCACCATCCAACAGCGTGGCACCTCACGTGTATTCAGACAAGGCTAAGCATTGATAGTATCCACCATACATCAGGCTTCCTCACGTCTGAAATGATCTTCAGGCAATCAATCATACTTCCAAAGACCAAACAGTGTGCAATTTTCTCTGGCTTCATCCAATCACCGAGGCGAACTCACTTTCACTCGCTCTAATTTGCCCAAACTCGATACGAACGGTCCGATCGGCTTGGGATGCAATGCTTGTCGAGTGCGTCACCATGACCAGCGTCAGATTCTGCTGCTCACGCACGCGCATCAGCATCTCAAGCACTCTGCCAGCCGTCTGCTCATCAAGGTTCCCTGTCGGCTCATCCGCAAGAAGAAGTCGCGGCTGGTTGATCAAGGCTCTGGCAATCGCAACTCGCTGACGCTCGCCACCGGACAACTCAACCGGTCGATGACCAGCTCGCTCGCCGAGCCCTACGACGTCAAGCAGCTCATGAGCCCGCTGTGTCAACTCACGACGGTTTCCCCAATAGCCGAACCCATGGCGCACCATACCTGCAATCACAACGTTCTGCAGCGCGGTCAACTCCGTAAGCAGGTGGTACGCCTGAAACACAATCCCAACCTGCTGCGCCCGATACACATCGCGCTGTGCGATCGACATGGCACCGATATCCGAACCATCGAACACAATCGTCGGCTCGGGCTTTGCGTCGGGACGATCAAGACCCGCGATCAGATGTAACAGCGTGCTCTTCCCAGAACCAGAGTCACCGAGTACCGCGACACACTCGCCCTCATTCACGTGCAGTGTTGCACCGCGCAGCACCTGCAACGGCACCTTGCCCATTTTGTAGGTCTTGTGCAAGTTAGTTGCTTTGAGTATCGGTTCAGCCACGCATCAGTCTCGTTTCGCAGGTCCACACACCATCATTCAAATCGCAGTGATCTCACAGGATCCATGCGTGCTGCACGAATCGCCGGCCACGCCGATCCCAGCACACACACAAACACACCAACCACAAAGATGACGACAACCTTCATGGGATCAACCTCGTTCGGTATCTTCAGCAGGTAATACGTGTCAGGATTCCACACCTGCGCTCCCTTGCCGAACGTCTTGCCGATCCAGTCGTTGATCGGATTGATATTTCTGACAATGAGAATCGCGATCACAACGCCAAACATAGAACCAATCATGCCAAGCAGGAATCCATAACTGATCCAAAGTCCAGCGATCCCCTTCCTGCCAGCACCAATTGACCGGAGCACGCCGATATCCTTGGTTTTCTCTGAGATCATGGACCAGAAGATCGCCAGCACCAGAAACACACTCGTAAACGAGATCACACCGAAGATGAACATCACGAGCGCGGTTTCCTTGCGCACTGCACTGATGAAAAAGGCGTTCTGCTCTTCATATGTCGAGATCTGAATCTTCTCTGTGTCAGGCACCTGGCCGATATGGTTGCTGGCGAAGACCTTGTACACGCGCTCAGCAGCTTCCTTCGCGTCGTACTCGTTGTACCCGTCTGCTGCTCGGATCACAATATCGGTCACACGGGCTGGATCGATCTCGGTCGTCTGCGCGTCATAGTTTCCCATCGCTGCTGCAATCGGATCAATCACACTGCGCGTCGCCTCGTTCATTTGCAGCGATCGCTGCACCAGCGAGAGCGGCAACAGCACCACTTCCTTGTCGATCTGGATCACGCCTGTATGGAACTCATTGGCAATCGGCACAGTCTGGCTTACTACCTCGCGGGGCCGACCGATCGAGTCAACCGGGAACATCGTCACTGTGATCTGCTCCATCGGCCCAAATCGCGCCACCTTGCGTTCTGTCCCGTCCGGCAGCAGCTGTGTTCGCTGCCCGGGCAGATACAACTCCGGCCCTTCGCGTGCCATAAACCCAAGAACCTCGATACCCACAACCGCAGCAGGAACAGCGCGCCCCGTATCTTTCTCGACGCGCGACATGGTCACACCAGCCTGAAACACGTCCTCCCATGTCGCATTTGGATCGACAACAACGCCGCTCTCCTTGTCGTTGGCGCGTTCGTACAACCACATCGTTTCTGACAATGGGTTCAACCGGGGATCTGAAAGTTGAAAGTCTCGAGGATGCGCCTTTGTGATCGGCTTCCACCAGAGCGAGTCTCTGAAGTTTGCAACCTGCGAGAACGAATCAGGATCAATCCCCCACACCTGCTTGGGCATCACGCGCCCCTCGGGCAATCGCACCATCGCAAAGGTCTGGATGACGGGTGTCGCTATCCGGATCTCGGGCTCGCGCTCGAGCATCTCGATCAGCTCGTCATAGTGAGCAAACCCGGCGCTGGGCCACTGGATGGAAACATCGCCCGTGAACTTCGTGCTGGTCTTGATCAAGTGGTTCAGGAATCCGCCCATCACAGACCAGGTCACGAGTTCGGTTGCTGTGATCAGCATCACCGCCAGCGCAGCAAGCAACGGCATGATCTTGCTGAACAGATACCGGCGCGTGAGGAGAACTTGGTACACGCACGAGGGTAGGTTCGCAACCTGTTGGGACACCAACACACCACAGAATCTCAATATCCCAAGAGACAAGAGCAATTTTGGTTATTGGACTATTTTAGAGTATCCCGGTTGTGACACAAGAGATCAATCTCGGACTTTTTTTCCGGTTTTGCTGGCACCCTCCTGAATCTGTGGCATGTTTGGAACAGCAACCACTGTCGTTGCAACCGTTTCACATTGGAGAACTGGAGAGTTCACATGTCACCCCGTGCGCTGATCTCAACACTTGCTGTCGCTGTGCTTGCGGGTACTGCATCTGCAGACCTGATTGCATTTAACTTTGGCATGAGCGGCGCACAGGAAGTGCCTGCGAACAACTCACCTGCATTTGGTGCTGGTCAGTTGCTCTACGACACAACCACAATGACCTTCGATCTCGATGTGCATGTCTACGGCATCGATCTCGGAAACGTCACAGCTTCGCACCTGCATTCAGCACCCGCTGGAGTATCAGGTCCTGTTGCTATTGGTCTGACTCCAATGCAGGGCGCTTGGGTGAACGATGGCCTCGGGATTCGCCTTGTGCTTGATGACATTTCCATCGGCGCATTCCAGGCAGATCTCTTTGCTGGCAATCTCTACATCAACCTGCACACAGCAGCGTTTCCCGGTGGCGAAATCCGCGGCCAGCTTCCAGCTGTCCCAGCGCCGGGCACGCTCACACTTGCTGGTGCAGGGCTGCTCGCAGCAACGCGCCGTCGCCGCTAATCGACGATGCCAATGAGTTTTCCGGATGTCAGCACCCTTGCGTTTCGCGGGGTGTTGTTTCTTTTCAGGCAGCAGCCCACTCTTGCATGCCCACTTAATCTGAATACTCGATAACTAGGATTGATTATGGCTAGCTCCAAAACCCATACTGAGGAACCTCACCCTCTTCTGCTCTTTGATCTCCTGCAATCACTTGACGCAACCATCATCCCTGAAGACTGCAAAGTACACCTTGCAAGATCAACTGGCATCGATGACCCACTCAATGTTTACTTTGCAGGCGAGTTTGATGAATGGCAGCGCAGCCAAACAAAGCGTAACTTTGGGCGCAAACTTGTCCTGTCACTCATCTCACTCCCATCACCCAACTATTGGCTCTTTGCTGGAGTTCATGATGTCATGGGATACACAGAGAGGGCACGCCGAAACAGGCCGGACAAAAGCATTTACGTATACACGACCTCCCGGCGCGGCAGCACAGATGCCCTCCTCGGTCGAGCAGTTGTTTATTTTAAGAGACCGGGAAGAAACTCGTACCCAAATGCAGACAAATGGTCCCACTTGCTTGCTGTCTCTCACATTCGGGAAGATCGCTTGCGGGTTGTTGAGTTTCCAGGATATATGCAGACGTTGCTGAGCAAACAACACCTCGATATTATTGTCAAAGACCAAACCCCCTCGTGGAAAAGTGCGCTCTCAAGTGTTGCCGGCGTGTATGTAATCACTGATACAAAGACCGGAAAACTCTATATTGGCAGTGCAGTTGGCGAGCATGGCATATGGGGTCGATGGAGCCAGTATTCAAAGACGGGGCATGGAGGGAACCGTGAACTCAAACAACTATTGACTGAACAAGGGCCAGAACATGCAGATTGCTTTCAGTTTGGAGTATTAGAGACAGCAGATACACGAGCAACTGAAAATGATGTGCTGCTTAGAGAATCTCATTGGAAGCGGCTCTTATTAACCCGTGATCATGGCTATAACGCAAACTGACCACAGCACAGACTTTCATCCGCACACCCCGTTTAGCAACTCAAGTCACTTTCATGCGCATCGGCAATGTCCAACTCGAAACCAACCTGCTGCTCGCACCGATCGCGAGGTACTGCGATCTTGCATTCAGAACGATCTGTCGCGAGCAGGGCGGTGTCGGGCTCGCATGCACGGACCTGCTCAGCCCACAGGGGCTCCTGCGCGGCACACAGACAAGCCTTGAGCTTGCGCACACCAACGACTTTGACACGCCGATCTGCATGCAGCTTTACGGATCAGATCCAAAGATCATGGCTGAGGGTGCCAAGTGGGCGCAGGACCACGGTGCAACGATCATCGACATCAACATGGGATGCCCCGTCGACAAGGTCACAAAGAAGGACGGCGGCTCGAAGCTGATGTGCGATATCCCGCGCGCAATGCACATTGCTGAGGCGGTGACTCGTGTGATCTCCGTCCCACTCACATGCAAGATGCGTCTCGGCTGGACAGAGGAAGACAAGCAACGCAATGTTGCAGGCACGCTGGCATGCCAGTTGATCGATGGTGGCGCAGCAGCCATCACAGTGCATGGCAGAACAACAGAGCAGAAGTTTTCAGGCGAGGCGGATCTGCCTGGGATCAAGCGTGTTGTTGACACAGTGCGCGCACACGTAGGCGATCGAGTGCCCGTCATTGGGAATGGCGACATCACATCACCCGAAGCTGCACAGCGCATGCTGCGCGAAACTACCTGCGATGGCATCATGATCGGAAGAGGTGCCCTCTCAAAGCCGTGGATCTTCCGGGACTGCTGGGCACATCTTCAGGGCAATGCTGTCCCGGCACAGCCAAGCGATGCAGCGCAGATTGAGATGATTCGTCGGTTCTTCGATCTCATGTTACGTTATCGGTCTGAGCGAGCGGCAATGAATCAGATCCGCCAGAGAATATCTCTTATGGGCAAACACATTGCCGGAGGACATTGCAAAGCCCTGAAAGAGGCCATCAGAACGGCAGCCTCGCCTGACGACGTTCATCAGGCTTTGTACGGATTTCTTGCCGGAATTCTCACTCCGATGCATCAGAATGACGTATCTGGATCCAATGCCCCGGTCTATCCGCGGGCATCGGTTGGTTGAAGTTCGGACCTTCGGAACGTCGTTGCGCAGATGAAATTTCCCACCAAACCCAACAGATTTCGCATACCCTGTACGCGAGGGAAGTTTTCCCTTGTGCAAGGATGATTCATGGTGGAACGTGGTGTTGTCATGTCCGATGACATCGACCTGACAGGGTTTCCACCAAACGTCCGAGAGCAAGGGAGCGTTTCAAACACATTTCACGGCATTCAGTGCCAGCGTTTGCATCGAAATACGAGAGTACAGCCATGAACACGAAGCAGATTGTCAGTCTCATTCTCGCGAGCACCGGGTTTGCAACATGCAGCCTTGCGCAGGGACTCCAGCCGGCCGGTCCAACCAGGCCAGCAGTGACTCCGACCACCGTCACACCACTGCCGCAAACAACACCAAACGATGGCACTCCGGTCCCCACCGGCCCGGCTGGCGAGTTGCATCTTGACGACAATGTGCTCGATCTTGGCATCATCCCGGACACGGACAAGGTCACGCGCAAGATCCCGTTTACAAACACCGGTCAGGGAGCGTTGACTATCACACGTGTGCAGGCACACTGCGGCTGCACAACACCAGAGCTTGATAAAACGGTCTATGAGCCCGGTGAAGCTGGTGAGATCACAGTTACATATGACCCAAACGGCAAGCACGAAGGTCCGCAGGCAACATCAGTGGACATCTACACCGACAACCCATCACAACAGCGAGTCCCGATACAGGTTGTTGCACACATCCTCCCGCTTGTCTCTGTAGATCCTACGTTTGTTTCATTCCAGAACATCGACAAGGGTGCTGTGATTTCGCAGCCCGTCACGATCCGCGGTCGCATGCCCGGATTTAAGGTCACCTCTGCAACAGCAAATGTGGGCGATGGGATCTCGGTTGAGATCATCGACACAACCGAGATTGAAAACGAAAAGGGCGAGAAGATCACGGAAGTCTTCGCACTTGTCACGCTCGATGGCACACGAAGCCCGGGACGTATCGGCGGGAACGTGACGTTCTTTACCAACGACGAACGTCGCCCGACACAGGCTGTCTCGGTTACGGGCATGGTGCTTGGTGATGTTCGCAGCAACATGACACAGTGGCGACTTGGCAATGCCATGCAGCCGGAGTCTGTCTTCACGCGCACCGTTCGACTCACCCACCGTCTCGGTCGGGACTTCAAGGTTGTTGATGTGAAGGAACGCCAGTCAACGCCGAACGACGCAACCGTCCAGTGGACCGTCGTCCAGCCCGATCCAGATCGTCCCGACGTGCTCGATGTCAAGCTCACACTTATCGCAAACGCACGCATGGGCACACAGGTTGGCGAGTTGAGCATTCTCACAGACGTCAAGGATGAGCCGCCAATCACGGTGACATACTTTGGCAACGTGAAGGACATTGGGCAGGAACCCGCGACGGCTGCAACGACTGCGCCAGCAACTGTTCAGCCGACAACAACCGGACGCGATTCAGATCACTGATCCCGCATCAATCGTGTGCTCGATACGCTGCTCCAACTGGAGTTCACTCATGAATGTACGCTTGCATCGTGCAGCCGCGCCACTCGTCCTTGGTGTGTGCTGCGCTACCACACTTCTGCTGACACCGCACGCTGCGATTGCGCAGTCAGACGAGACGCCAGCGCCAACACCGCTGCCGCACATTGAGTTTGAATCCGAAACCGGGTTCGACTTTGGACGCATACTTGACACAGAACACCAGTCCGCATCGTTCGTGTTCAAGAACAACGGCACCGCGCCCTTGCGGATTCTCTCAGTCACATCAACGTGCGGCTGCACCGAACCCGAGATCGACGGCATCACAATGCCATCAAAGAAGGGGTCACCGATTGATGGTGCGATCTATCAGCCCGGCGAAGGCTCGACAATCAGAATCAAGTTCAATCCGCTCGGTAAGTCCGGCGACAACACACAAACCGTTACGATCATGACGAATGATCCCTCTAGGCCGAAGATCGAACTGCCCGTGAAGGCATTCGTTCAGCCGGTGGTCTCGCTTGATCCTGTCGCACTCTCCGTTGGACAACTTGAGCGTATCAGCGAGAGTGAATGGACGGTCAACATCATCAGCACGGACATCCCGGACAAGGAAGTTCCATTCGCGGTGGAACGCGCGAGTGTCACTGGCCAACCTGACTTTCATGTCACGGTTGGTGATCGCACCCGCATCAACACCGAGTTTGGTGAGGCGTGGAATCAGGCATTGATCCTGCGTTACACCGGCGGCGCTCAGGCCCGTCATGTGCGGGGGTCCATTGTCATTCGCACGAACGATGAGTCACGCTGGCTGCTCTCCATCCCGTTCGAGGGTGATGTACTCGGCGATCTCCGCGCCAACACAAAGTCAATCCGCCTTGGCAACAACATTGAGTTGGGATCTGATCTCACAAAGTCTGTTGTTGTCTTCCACCCCGAAGGAAAAGCCTTTGGTATCAAGGCTGTGCTCGACGGTACATCCCGCAGACCGCTTGCGTTCTCGACATCGCCCGCTGACACCGAGGAAACTCCAAAGGGTATCGATATCTCGATGCCATTCCCGACATCGCGTCCAGGGCCCGTTCGCGGCAAGGTGCTGGTTGTGACAGACTTGCCTGGCGAACCACCGATTGAAGTTTCGTACTTCGGCAACATCGCCATCCCGGAACGTAAGCCGGTGGAAACCGGACCCGTAGGACCACAAACGGGAGAGAACAAGTGAAATGTACGTCACATTCAACCCGTCCTGGTCACGTTGTTTCGTTCGTTGTGACTGTGCTTGCGATCATCGGTGTAGTGTTTATTGTCAGTGCGGCAAACCTGATGTCGCGCCCCGTGAAAGTAAAGCCAACAGCTGTTCTCGTTGAACAGCCAGACAACAACACCCAGAATATCGAAACAGAAACCGAAGCAGAGAACCAGACACCTCCTGAGCATACTGGCTCTCCCACAGAGCAGGGAACCGACCCCTCCACAACAAACCCTGCTACATCGGAACAAACCAACACAGAAACCCCCAAGGTTGACCCACAGATACCGGTAACAAATCCTGCCAACACTCCAACCGTCAAAGTCGACCCAGCAAGTGTCGAAGGCGGCATCTCACTTGAAGCAGCATACAAGTTGTATGAGGAAGGTGCTCTGTTTATCGACACTCGTCACACAGAGCTCTTCAACGAGGGTTCTGTTGCTGGTGCGTTCCGTCTGACGGTCCAGAATGTCACAAGCGGCGACTTTGGAGACGTGCTCACATTCCTGCAGGGCGATCCAGAGCAGATCGCAGTGATTTACTGCTCTGGCGGCGAATGTGACGAATCGGTGATTGTCAGAGAAAAGTTGGTTTCCTCATTCCCGAACCTGAAGATCATGGTTGATGGTTTCCCAGCGTGGAAAGCCGCAGGATACCCCGTGCAATAAACAATCAGCGAACCCCGGAGTCTGTCTGCGTGAGAAACAACGGTCCAATGTCATATCTCCTGCTTGTGCTTCGCCTCGCGCTTGGTGGTGTGTTTCTTTTCGCTGCATACCAGAAGCTTGGACCCGATGTCATACCAAACCTTGCTGACCCGAATGTAAAAAACACAGCGGTGATCACGCCGGTCAATGACTTTGCAACGTCCATCAAGGCGTTCGACATTGTCCCCGACCACATGATCCCGATTCTCACGTACGCGATCCCGTGGACCGAAGCGATCTGCGGCGCACTGCTGATACTCGGACTCCGCACGCGAGCATCTGCGTTCCTGCTCATGGCACTCCTCGGAACATTTATCTGGGCAATCGTGCAGGTTGTCCAGAGTGGTGAGCACGTCGAGTGTGGATGCTTTGGGAAGATCAACTTCCCGTGCGAAGCTCGAATCACCGATGGCAGGTGCCAAATCATCAGAAATGGCGTCCTGACAGCTGTTGCTGGCATCCTGTTCCTGTTCGGCCCTGGTGCTGTCGCATTCGACGGGGTTATCAACCGGTCCAAGCGCCGGTCCAAGCACGCTTCACAGGCAAAGCCGGTCGGCAAGCCCGTCGAGAAGGTCTGAGAAAGGCCCAGAACCCGTCCGCTGCTCCACACAACTTGAGCCTACGTGCCCAAGGCCCTAGCATTGCGGCCCGTCGTCTCTGGCAGGTGCCGGTCGTCCCGACACCAATCCCCGGAGACCACAGTCCACGACGGATCGGAGTGTTTTCGATATGAGCAAGATGCAGCGTTTCAGCCCGGTTGGCCAGCCCACCCGTTTCCTTAAGACCAGCGGTGCTGGCAAGGCATACTGCGACTGGAAGGATGTTGACGCACTCCGTCGCATGATGAGCCCCAACGGCAAGATCTACGGGCGCAAGCGTCTCGGCGCAACAGCCAAGGAGCAGCGCCAGATTGCACAGGCTGTCAAGCGTGCCCGGTACATGGGTCTGCTTCCCTACACCTCAGCAACACTCTAAACTCTGCCATGACAACCACAGGCGATACTGATCCCGCGCAGACGACATCGTCCGCTCGGGATTTTTCAATGTTCCGATCAGAGCTTGCAAAGATCGCTGCTGGCGCGTCGCACGATGAACGCATGCGACTGTTCTGCGATGCAGCATGGAACTGCTTTGGTAATGATCAGCTGGGGACAGGGCGTAACATCTCATGGATCGGGTTCTATGTCATCAGCAATGACACGTCTGAGATGCTGCTGACACATCGCCGCAACAAACCTGCATGCTCACCCATTGGTTTGCAAGGTGCGTGCGGGCAGTCATGGGCAGCAGCACAGACGCTTGTCGTAACGGATGTAGCGCATCTTGGCAAGGGATACATCGCCTGTGATCCAAGAGACAAGGCAGAACTTGTCATACCAGTTCTTGAGGCAGACGGCACCTGCATCGGTGTCCTTGACGCAGACAGCTATGACTCCCACGCATTTACCGAGCATGATGCACGTGAGTTCCACGCCGCCCTTGTTGCGTGCAACATAACGCACAATCAGTCCCCGCCAATCAGAGTCATCTGAATGGTGGCTCTGACTCAAAGCACACGCGTTCATCTGTTGCTGGATCGATAAACGAGAGTGCGCTCGCGTGCAGCATCATGCGATGCCCCTGCCCGGACCTTCCATAGAGCGGATCACCCACAATCGGACATCCAATCCCACCGGATACCCAACCCGTTGCACAATGCACGCGGAGCTGATGGGTTCTTCCCGTGATTGGATAAAGCGCAATATGTGTATGGACAGAAAGATCATCACTCGTGCAGTTACACGGAGCTGTTCGCCAGAACGTTGTAGCGGGCTTTCCAGCACGATGTACAACGCGCTTTACATGCTCGTCACCTTCCGGTTCGGTATCGATCACATCCCGCATGTCTGCAATCGGCAGTCTCACCGCACCTGATTGCTCAAACGGAGTACCGAGCACAATCGCGCTGTATCGCTTGTATACGAGACGATCACGAAACTGCTTTGAAAGGTTTGCATGCGTATGCGGATCGAGCGCAACCACGACCAGACCCGATGTTTCACGATCAAGCCGATGCACCACCATTGGCCCCGTGGAGGGAGGGATCATCTCTCGAACCTGCCCCACGACGGTTGATGTGTCATCGAGTCGAGCGCTTGTGCCGGTTGGGATCCCAACCGGTTTCTCAACGACAACCCAGCTGTCAGTCTGTGACCAAAGACGACAGGAATATCCACTATTTTCTTGTTGAGACATGGTCTCAATACGACTTTTCATTGGACACGCCTATCCTCACCCGAAATACACATCGGCTGAGACGGCTTTGATCGTCTCACAAGGTCGGTCTTTCGTCACAGGAGGGGTCCATCATATGAATCGTGCCTTCCAATGCACGCCGTTTGCTGTATCAGTCATTGCATCCCTGCTTGTCGCCAGCAATGCAACCGGCCAGCATAATGATATCTCTGGCGCCCCAGGACAACCTCCACTCGATTGGCACTCACTTGAGGCGCCGCTCCTGACAAATCACACGCAACTTACTTCTGCAGCACAGTTTATGAAAGCTGGCGAAGCGTACTTCTCGCCGAACATGGAGCGGGTGATCTTTCAGGCGATCCCTGTGCCTGCACCGGGCACAGAACCTGACAAGCACTACTCCATGTACGTTGCCAACTTCAGCCATGACGCTGAGGGAGTCATCACAGGGCTCAACAACATCCGCAGACTGTCTGAGCCAGGCTCATCAAACACGTGCGGCTGGTTCCATCCAATCGAGCACAACAAGGTGCTCTTCGCATCAACAATCGTGCCACCAGTATTCAACGGCAAGGCAGGGTACCAGAAAGATGGTAGCCGATACGCGTGGGCATTCCCTGAAGAGATGGACATCGTCACCGCAACGATGGCATCCGACGGCACGCTGCGCGAGCCAGCCCGTGCTCGCTTTGTGCTTCCCGGATATACCGCGGAGGCAAGCTGGTCGAAGGACGGCAGGCACATCCTTTATGCGCAGATGAACGAGGAACGCAGCGAACTGATCGGCAAGCACGACCTTGATATCTGGGTGTACGACACGCAGCAGAACGAACATCGCTTGCTTGTCAGCGCACCAGGGTACGACGGCGGGCCCTTCTTTTCGCCGGACGGGAAACGCATCTGTTACCGATCTGATCGTCGCGGCAACGACATGCTGCAGGTGTATGTCTCTGATCTTGTCTATAACGACACCGGTGCAATTGTTGGGACAAGCGCGGAATACCAGTTGACCGACGGTCCGAACGTCAACTGGGCACCATACTGGCATCCGTCAGGCGAGTACATGGTCTACGCGTCCAGCGAGGTTGGGCATTTTAACTACGAGGTTGTTGCAGTTCGCTTTGATGCTGAGAAGCTCTCATCAGGCCAGCGTGTCTCCGATGTTGATCGTGTGCGAATCACGTATGCGAACGGCGCGGATGTGCTGCCCGTCTTCAGCCCGGATGGCAGGTACATGATGTGGACAGCGCAACGGGGTGAGCGCGTTGGCAGTGAGCAGAAGCCATCGAGCCAGATGTGGATTGCTGACGTGAATCCATCACTCACAACTGAACGCTTGTTCCGGTTTATCTCAGAAGCAGACGCATTGCGCGTTGCAACAGCAGCACTTGAGATGCAGGCAACATGGGCGGTGGAAGCAACTTTCGACGCACAGTGGAACGATCTCGGATGGGTTATCGAGGCTGCACCACCGATGAGTTCGTCGGATCAGCAGTCGTGGCGCTTTGTCCTTGCACGTGACGGTAGATTGCTGTCGTCAAAGGCGTTCACGCCTGATGCAGATGAGGGCAAGCCTGCAACAGCCTCTCATTCATACCACCAGGAGCGTGACTCAAAGTAGTCTCTGTGCGTGTATGATACTGCATGGAATCAGCTCAGGCACACGTCCCATCGTCCGTTTCAGCATCAATGCAGGCACTTGTCGCTGGCATTGTTGACTATGCTGGCATGTTTCCGCCAGCAAAGCTCGATCCCCAAACCACGGTCGAGAACTTTGCGCGCGATCGCATGGGTACCCACGCCTTCATGCAGGGTCGTCTTGTCTGGCCCGCGTCAAAGATTGACCATCTTGATTCGCACGGCGCCGCACTCATGCCGGGAACATACGCCACCAGCGGTTACCGTGAGCATGCTGACATAGGTGAGCCGTGGCGCATCACGCTTGTTGGTGATCTACCTATTGACGAGTGCGTCAGAACGATCAACGCATTCAACGAGAAGCACTCGATCGAGCAGCACGGGCTTGCCATTATCGATTCACTTGAGACGAAACTTGACAGTTCAGCAGACATCGATGACCTGATCGACACGATCCCCGATGATGTGTACCCGTTCTTTGAGATCAACTGGAGGCAGGATCCGCGAGGTCTGATCGCAGCGCTTGCGGGCACCGAGAGCGCTGCCAAGATCCGCACGGGCGGTGTCACACCAGATGCATTTCCAACCTCAGAAGCTGTCGCGGCGTTTGTCTCTGCGTGCGCACTGGCAAATGTGCCGTTCAAAGCAACCGCCGGACTACATCATCCGATCCGTGCGGAGTACAGGCTCACATACGAGGACAACCCGCCTTGCGGCACGATGCACGGGTTTGTGAATCTGTTCCTCGGCGCGGCGATGCTTCACGCACTGAGACTGGAACCGGATGTCTACATGCAGATCCTCAACGAGACCGACGCAAGTGCGTTCTCGTTTGATGACAATATCGCATCGTGGCGGGATCGAACCATCTCGGTCGAACAGATTGCCCACGCGCGTGAGCGTCTGTGCATGTCGTTTGGTTCGTGCTCGTTCGCTGAGCCTGTTGAGGATCTGACAAGACTCGGCTGGCTCTGAGCTCAGGGACACATTGGCATTAACGCTGGCGCTCAAGCATCTTCATTTGTGCATTGATCTGCCTGCGAAGCATGGTCCGCATGGACTGGGCTTGCTTCTGCGTCATACCAAGTGCCTTGAGATCAACCGACATCGCATCGACCCACTCGTCGCTCTTGTGGACGTAACCGAACTCGGTCTCAAGCCGTGCCTGCACGTCACGAAGATGGCCCGCACCGTAGATAATGCCGAGATTTTTCACCTCTGGCTCGTGCTCAATCACATGTGCAACATCAGCAAGCAATACGTCGTTGCGCTGTTCGAGGATTACCTGCATCAGCGTGCCCATCTCGCCGGGAAGTGCGCCGAGCAGATCTTCTGCGCTCCCAAGCATTTCAACGAGAGCAAGCTTTGCGGTCTCGCGCATGGTCTTGCTCTTGCCGATCAGCTTCAGGAAAAACCCAGCGATCTTCGTGCCGATCGTGTTACCCTGGAGTGTGTCCATGAGCTCGAAGCTTGTCACGCCAGCCTCATCAAGACGTTCCATCACCTGATCAATCGATAGATCAGAGTTGCGCCAGTTCGGCCCGGACTCATCCATCGCATCAAGCTGGAACACAAGCCCGAGGCTCTCAGCCAGAATCGTCTGGATGCCTTCTGTATCTGTCTCCATCGCGTAGACACCATCAGACGCTGGATCGATCACGATGTCATCGTTGTTGTGAAGCTCACCATCGGAGCCAGCACTGCGCAGCTCGAACGTGCCTGTCTCCAGATCTCTTTCATACACAAGTTGATGGCCCCAGGCATCCTCACCGATGCCTGCAATAACACGCCCGATACGCTCATCAACACCTTCAGAAAGCTCGTTGAGTGTCTCTGGATATGCGCGGTGAGATGCCTTGTATGTCACAACAGAAGAACCGAGGAACTTCATGCGTCTTTCTGTGAACTCGTTGCGATCGCGCTCGGTCATGTCCTTTTCGTGCGCGATGTAGCCAGCGCCAGTCGGTCGAACACCCTCGAAGAGGACAAGGTCCTTCGCATCAAGCATCTGCTGTATGGCGTCGTAAAAAGACCGATCGCCGATGTGGATCGCTGCAAATAATGTAATTGTCGGACCCTGACCATCTGCAGGAACCAGAGTTCTGACAGCCATCTGCATGGTAACAGATGTCGGATCATCCACAACCTGCATGAATGGCGCAATATCAGGAGTCTGATCGTCGGTCTTCTGCGCATCAGACTGCGCAAAGGCAGAACCAGCAATCAACGCAAAGCCCGCTGCGGTCGCCCACGCGATCATGCGCCTGCCGAAGCGTCCGGTGCGATGTAGGAGTGTTGTGGGTGTTTCAATGCTGTCTGTCATCACATGTCCTCCACACTGCACTGCTGGTTTGCGGTCTGCCAGCCATACGATTCGAGATTGCGTGGGTTTCGTTTCACATCGGTTGGATGCATCGGATCCCACAAACAGTACACTGCGCAAGCAAGTTGCGATACACCCGATGTTCCTGATAACAAAGTGCTGAGTTTGGAGCAACTTGTTGAAATGGGTATTCCACCACGCTGTCCGATCTCTTCGCGTTCCGCTGCTCGTGCTGTGCTTTGGTGCTCTGCAGGGTTGTATCACCGTGCCATACTGGAATCCGGACTTTCCTGCAACCCGTGAACTGGTCAGGGAAGAAATGCTCCGGATGGAGCAGGAGCACGTTGATCGACCTCGACCGCTGGTCATTCTGAGCGGGTATCGATCGCCATGGATCGCTGCCGATGTGCTTGGGGTGCGTCTCCAGGCGCTTGCCCACATTCCAGATGACCAGATCCTTGTGATGTCCTACCCGTTTGCGACATCGATCCCCGATCTAGCTGAGCGTGCTGTGAAAAACGTTGAGAAACACTGGCCGAGCAGCGATCCAAACTGGACAACCGAGGTCGATGTCATCGGATACTCGATGGGAGGTATCGTCGCCCGGCTGGCAGCAACAGATCCGATGCCATGCTCCTGCGGCTCAACATGCCGTTGCAATCAACGAAAGCGACTTCGTATCCATACGCTTTACACGCTTGCATCGCCACACACTGGCGCAGTACTCGCAGATTTCGGTACAACATCATCCGCGGTTCGCGACATGACCCGCGGTTCAAAGCTGCTCACCTATCTTGATGAAGCGCTCAAGCGAAACGAGTACGAACTCGTCTGCTACGCTGTTCTTGAGGACAAGATTGTTGGATCACGAAGAACGTACCCTCAGGGGCACCTGCCTTACTGGGTGAGCGGGTGGATAATCGCATCGCACTTCCAGATCGTCTGGGATGGCAGGGTGATTACAGACCTTGCGCTGCGACTGCGAGGTGAGACGCCGATCTCGATCAAACCAACACTCCCACCGCGTCATGAGTGATGCAGAAAGTTCTGTTCTGCACGTGCTGCACGATCAATAAGCTGGTTCAAACGTTCCTGCCGATACGCAGGATCGGACATATAGCCTCGAACCGGCACTTCATACACCGGGCGATCAGCGCTCTGTTCTGCAGCAGCTTCAGTTGCCTTCACTTCAGCCCACGGATCACGTGGCACAGGCACAACGCGCCGCTCCTGCGTCATTGGTGAGAGTTGCCGTTCGGACTTCGACATCTCGTACCATCCGAGCCACGATCCGGACGTATCGATTGTCATGTTGTCAGGCAGATCGCCAAGGTAATACGTGGTATCCAGCGGTGGCAGCGCCATCACATACGATTGATCTTCCTGCTGCAGTAGCGCGTATTCTGACTGATCAAAGACCGCCGTCACAGCACCGGATTTTCTCGCAAGAAATGGAATCTTGCGTCCGAACGCATCAATGCGGATGCCACGATACACCTTCGACCAGTTATCCTCCTGACGAAGATCAACGGAGAGATCGACATACAGCGGTGCATCAATCGGCGAGATATCGCCAAGACCCTGTGGCACCGTCTTTGGAGTACCCACCTGTGCAGCACACGAGTAGGCCAAAATCGTGCACGCGATGCACGACAACACTGGCTGACTTGATGTCAAAGCAGGAATGGACATCTCACCTCAGAATAACCAGAATCTTTATCGACAGGGTTTCCGTTTCACGGAGTTCATCTATCTTTCGGCCTGTCGCTTTCCAGAGGTACATCGCCTCAATGAGCGGTCGATCCACATCGGGGTATCCAGTCCCCCGACCGACGAACCTCACACCTCTGCGCACAACCTCCCCATTGCTTCCGAACGTGATATCAACGATGGGGTTTGAGGGGCTTGTTGACAGGAGTGTTGTTGTCGTGAACTTCGGCTTGTACGTTGTTATTCGGACACCTTCGGCGCTCAACGGTTTTCCGGGTTCCCATCGGAGTGGTTCATTCTCGCTGGATGCGTCCGACTCACGAGAACCGTTCCCCGGCCCCTCATTCCCGGAAGGGGGGTTTGCCTGCTGAACCAGTGCGGTGCGTTCGGCGTCTTCCCGCTGTTGCTGCTCACGTTCCCGTTGCGCCTGCTCCTTCTCAGCTTGGTTGCGCTGCTGTTCGAGTTGTTCCTGAGCTGTTGCCAGTTGCTTTGTGACAGCCAGCGCGAGCCGCTCAGCAAGCGATGTCATGACATCGGTCGTCTTTGCCAGTTCCTCTGCCAATGCCTGAGCGGACACGGTCAACCGAATGTCGATCGGCTTTGCTTGCTGCACCAGTTCTGCTTGTGATTGCTCTACCTCAACAGACTCTGAAAGCTCGCCCCCGATGTCCTGTTCCATTTGTGTTGTCGACGACTTCGTTACCTGATGCTCGCTCTCCTCGGTAGCGCCCAGCCATGTCACCTTGATTGGAGAGGGCTTGGCCTCACCGAGTTTGACGAGTTGGGTGTTGTGGGCGATCTCGGGAATATCCGAGGAGACCACCAGACTCGCTGGAACCCGGAACGCTATCAGAACCATGGAAGCATGCAGCAGAACGCTCGCAAGTAGCGCAAGCACAATGGTGTGCGATCGGGATTGTTCAAGAGAGCCAACCATATGAACCCGATCATAGTACGAACCATTACGGATCGCCTCGGGCAACTGTTCCGACATCAACACAGTACGAACTCACAATGAGACTCGTTCGTTCCATCCAAAGTGACCTGCTTCTGTCCTGAGACCACCCAGCAGATTCAGATTCAGCACAAATTCCTGCTTCCAACTGTCAAAACAGCAAAGAAACAGCCAACAAAGGCTGTACATCGTGTATCCTATGTGCGCGATGTGCTGGGCGCTCTGTTGAGGAGAGCGTTCCAATCCGCCACGCACCACATCACACCACGATTTTCACGGAGCAGATTATGTCACGCAAGACCATCAATCGGACACACCGTCTTAGCAGTCTGAAACTCTGTGCAGTCGCGGGTTCTGCTCTGGCTGCATCCTCCGCACTGGGTATGAATGATCTGCATATTGGTGATCGTGCACCTGATCTCTCAGCAAGCAAATGGTTCCATTGTGATAACTCACCAGCATTCTCTTCCGACAAGGTCACGGTTGTTGCGTTCCTCAAGTCAAACTCTTCGGTCAGCCAGCGAGCGATTCCACTTCTGAACCGTGCACAGGAAGAACTCGGCGTGAACGTTGTCGGTATCGCGTCGATGGAGTGCGCGAAGAATCCTGAAGCATCCGTCGAAGCCTTTGCAAACTGCGAAAAAACCAACATCAAGTTCCCCGTTGGATGCGATGCTGATCGTGAAGCATTCGATGAGTGGGCGTGGGCTGCAGGACGCCCCAGCGCTCCAGTCGCCTTTATCGTTGATCGCAATGAAAATGTTGTCTGGATTGGAAACCCGCATCATCAGCGGTTCTTCGATGAGCTTCGTTCTGCAGTTGATGGTGATGAGACATTTACTGATTCCGGCACGACTGGCGGCACAATTGTGACAGTCGGCAGCGATGACGAACCCGCTGGCAGCACCGAGGCTCATATCGCTGTTAAGTCAAAGGAAGAAGCAAAGCCGGTTGTCAAGGATCCTGAAGCTGTAAAACCAGCCAAGATTGTCGCTGCAGTTGACACTGCAAAGAAAGAAACAAAGAAAGCGGATCCTGACGAGTACGGCTGGACACTCACTGTTGGTGACAAAGCGCCAGAGCTTCATCTCGCTGAGTTTGTAAAGGGCGAACCGATCACAGGCTTTGAGTCCGGTCGTGTGCATGTCGTCGAGTTCTGGGCGACATGGTGTGGCCCGTGCATTTCCGGCATGCCCCATCTGTCCGAAGTGCAGAAGGAATACAAGGAGAAGGGTGTCCACGTCATGGGTGTGAACATCTGGGACGATCCAAAGAACGTTGAGCCGTTCATGAAGGAGCGAGACGGCAAACCTTCGGGCGATTCCATGATGGAGTACACCGTCGCAATCGAAACAAAGGACAATCCCGATGACATCCGTCGCGGCTTGATGGCAAAGAACTGGATGAATGCTGCGGGCCAGACCGGCATCCCAAGTTCGTTTATCATCGACGGCACTGGCACCATCGCGTGGATCGGACATCCCACCCGCATCGACGAGCCACTGAAGCAGATCGTTGCTGGGGAATGGAATATTGATACTGCAAAGCAGGAGTTTGAAGCTGCGCGTATCAAACGCGCAGAGGATCGCAAGAAGGCGACCGAAGAGCGTGCAAAAAAGGCCGCTGAGGAAGCTGCGAAGAATGATGATAAACAAGAGAAGAAAGCTGAAGAAAAGCCTCAGCAGAAGGAACAGACCCCCAAGCTCAGCGACCCCGACACCCTCGCTGTCGGCGACAAGGCACCGGAGCTTCATCTTGCCGAGTTTGTGAAGGGTGATCCGATCACAGGGTTTGAATCCGGTCGTGTGTATGTGGTCGAGTTCTGGGCAACATGGTGCGGCCCGTGTATCGCTGGCATGCCGCACGTTTCCGAGATTCAAAAGAACTTTGCCGACAAGGGTGTGCGTGTGATTGGTGTAAATGCCTACGAGGACCCAAAGGCTGTCGCGCCGTTCATGGAAAAGCGCGGCAATGAGCTCATGCAGTACACCGTGGCAATCGAAGAAAAGCACGACAAAGACAATCTTCGCAACGGTCTTATGGCAACAAACTGGATGAAAGCAGCGGGACGTAACTCCATCCCAACCGCTTTTATCGTCGATGGTGACAGCCGTATCGCGTGGGTCGGACACCCTGCTCAGATGGACAAACCCCTCGAAGCAATCGTTGATGGCACATGGGACATTAAGAAAGCAAGCAACGACTTCAAGGAATCACAAGAAACTGCAAAGAAAGCCGCTGCCGAACGTGCAGAAGCTGCTGCAAAGGCAAAGGCCGCTGAAGAAGCACGCGGCAAGGAAGGGCTCAGCACCGGAGACATCAACAAACTCTTCACTGCTGGCGAAACGAAGCAGGGCATTGATGCCATCGTCAAACTTGCACAGCAGGATGCAACAGTGGCTGGCACACTCGCGCAGCAGAAGTTCATCGCGATGATGGAAGACAAGAACTACTCTGATGCCTACGCACTGGGCAACGCTGTGCTCGGCACAACAATCAATGAGAGCTGGCTCGCAACAAACATGATTGCGTGGACAATCGTTGATCCCGAAGCAATGCCAGAGAAACAGGATCTGGATCTTGCGCTCCGTGCTGCACAGTTCGCATGCAAAGCGACCGACAACACAAATCCAGCAGCACTGGACACACTCGCGAAGGTCTACTGGGACATGGGTGACAAGGTTCGTGCGCTCCGCATTCAGGAGCGCGCGTGCTCGTTCGCACGTGGCGGCACGTTCGAAGAGGAGCTCGAAGGCCGCATCCGCTTCTATCGCGAGAATATGTAATGACGTGATGCATACGTCCGAAATCTACCCGCCTGGCATGTGTGTGCTGGGCGGTTTTTTCATACAAATCGGAATCTGATTCACCAGTCCGCTGTTGTACAATACACTGAGACTCATATCCATCTGGAGGATCGCGCATGCTGATTCGAAATACATTGTTCACACTCTGCTCAGTGGCCCTTGTTGCTGTTTCGCCAGCTATCGCCCAATCGCTCAAAGTTGGAGACAAGGCTCCCGCCATTTCCGTGGATACATGGGCAAAGGGCGAACCTGTCACAGAGTTCAGTTCAGACAACTATTACATTGTTGAGTTCTGGGCAACATGGTGCGGCCCATGTATCGCTGGCATGCCGCACGTCTCAGAGTTGCAGGAGCAGTACAAGGACGAGGGGCTTGTCGTCATTGGCGTGAATATTTGGGACGATCCACGCAAAGTGAAACCATTCATGCAGAATGGAAGTGGAGCGACACGCGGGAAGTCGGGCGGCGATCTGATGCAGTACCGGGTTGCTGTAGACAAGGTGATCGACAAGAACGATCCCAAACATGGCGCCATGGCGATCGAGTGGATGAAAGCGGCAGGACGCAACAGCATTCCGTCCGCCTTCGTTGTTGATTATGATGGCAGGATCGCATGGATGGGCCATCCGATGCAGATGGACGGCATTGTCCAGAACCTTGCCAGCCAATATGCTACACGTGTTGGAAGCAAACAAGTCACTGATCACATCGCACGGAATGCAGAACTCGATGAGAAAGCAGCACCGATCATCGAGAAAACGAACGAAGCGATCAAAGCGAAGCAATGGACACGCGCACTTGCTGGCGCAAACGGTATCCTCAAAATCGATGAACAGTATTTCGGTGAATGGGCTGCAAAGAAAGTAGCGATTCTTGCACAGAAATCGCCCGGATCACGCGACACGCTTGTCTATGCGAAGCAACTCGTGACATCGACATACAAGGACAACGCGCCCGTATTGACCGATGTTGCAGAAGCGCTGCTCACATACGAACCCAAGAATGAAAACGCACGTGCCATCGTAACAATCGCGATCTCGCAAGCGGTCCTGAAGGCCAGCAAGTCAGACGCGCGTGTCCTTGCTGCATCTGCAATGGCGAAGCACGTCGACGGCAAAGCCGAAGAAGCAATCGACATGCTGACAGAAGCGATCAACGTTCTTGAGGCCACGCCGCCATCGGATGGTGCAGATGTAGCAGACATCAAGGCCTATGAAACGCTCAAGAACTCTTGGCGGAAGCGCCTTGACGATTACAAGCGTGTAGACATCGACAACAGCGAAAAATAGGAATCTCTTTGTTTGAATGAATATGAAAAGCCCCGACTCGTGCGATACGAGTCGGGGCTTTTTATGTTTGCAATGTTGGTGGAATTACCAGTCGCGATCGCCACCGCCACCGTAGCCACCACGGTCGCCGCCGCCGTAGCCGCCACGACCACCGCCGCCGCCACCGTAGCCGCCACGACCACCGCCGCCACCACCATAGCCGCCACGACCACCACCGCCGCCACCGTAACCGCCACGACCACCACTAGGGCGTTCAGCGCGTTCACGTGCCTGGTTGACTGTCAGCGCGCGACCATTCATCGAGTAGCCATTGAGCGCCTCGATTGCAGCGTTTGCTTCGCCATCATCGTTCATCTGGACAAACCCGAACCCGCGCGATCGACCGGTCTCGCGATCCATCACAACTTGTGCGGAATCGATCTGACCGTGTGATTCAAACATCTGGCGGAGTTCATCATCACCTACCGAGAATGGCAGGTTCCCAACATACAGTTTCATCGTTATCTCGATCCTGTGCCCGCATCATGCTCTGAACCGTCTCGACCCGGGCCAAAATCGCCGTCGGTTCGGCCCCTGCCTGTGCAATCCGGCAGAGTCACCTGCAAAAGAATACACCAGATCCGTGCAAGAAACACAACCACCCGAAAAAATTCCACCCTCTATCTCTTTTTCGCGAGCTTGCAGCGTCACGTCTTTCCTGCTTGCCCCATCCAATTGACACAGTGTCATCGCACCGCTGCCAGAGCAAAATCCATGCAAATGCTGATCGGAAAACCGGATACCAGTACCCTCCACCCGTCTGAAATTATGGCAGAAACCCCCAAAACGGACGAATCCATTGAAGCACGGCATATGCAGTGCCTGGAGGTGTGGGGTGGCAATGTTGCGACAAATACGGCTTTCGTTATGCCGGGGCTGGATGCCTGGATTTATAGCAAACCGTTTGCTGACCCTAACATACAGACCGAGAACCATACTGAAGACGCAGGAGGAGATATCCACTATCTCTCCAGTTGTGCCACAGGGCGCATCTCGCGGCTTCTTGTCGCTGATGTTGCGGGGCACGGCAAGAGTGTCGCAAAGGTCACATCGACGCTTGCATCGCTGCTCCGGAAACACTCGAACCAGGTGAACATGACACGGTTCGTGCATGGGCTCAATCGTGAGTTTGTCGCCCACTCCGAAGCGGGCATCTTTGCAACCGCTGTCGCTGCCACCTACTGGGCTCCAACCAATCAGATGATATTGTGCAACGCTGGGCACCCAAAGCCGCTGCTCTATCGCTCAAAGACAGGAGCATGGGAGTTTATTGTTGGTGAAGCGCTGGCCCAGCCCGTGAATGCACCCCATCAACCCAACAATGTTCCGCTCGGTATTACGGATCTTGTCTCCTACACCGCAACAACCGTGAACATGGAGCCGGGCGATCTTATGCTGCTTTATACAGATTCGATGATCGAGGCACGTTCCCCATTCGGAGAGTTCATTGGTCAGCAGGGACTTGTGAATCTGATGAACACGCTCGATCCGAACCCAACATCACTCATTCCGTCACTGCTTGCAAAGCTCAACGAGTTCCGTGGTGGCGCTGACGACAACGACGATGTCACCGCGATGCTGCTGCGATCCACATCGTTCTCGCAATCCAGAGTATCGCAGACCGCGCTTGCAGGCATGACGATGGGGCGAGCATTGGTTGATAAGCTGCTCCACCCCGATAAACCGTTCCCACGCCTTGAAATGAGTGATGGTATAAAGAAACTGAAAGACCTCGGGTTCGCCAGACCGGAACTGTTGACACTCCGCGATATCACCTCATAACGAGCGAGCACAGTCTACAGGATGCACTGCAAACACAGTCGCGCGCGGGCTGATCGTGTGAAGCACGCGATCCCTGACTTTTGCGATTACTACTTCCATGCTGTCCTTCTGCACAGCAGCAATTACGCATCCACCAAACCCAGCGCCGGT
The DNA here is from genome assembly GCA_020639155.1 of Phycisphaeraceae bacterium. NCBI lineage: Bacteria > Pseudomonadati > Planctomycetota > Phycisphaerae > Phycisphaerales > Phycisphaeraceae > Phycisphaeraceae bacterium. Next base: position 88,257 of record JACKHF010000002.1, on the reverse strand, counting down.
CATTCGTGCACCGCGCACACTGTCCATAGCGCATAGTGCCTGCACTGCTCGATCGAGTGCGGGTGAGGAGACCTTGTAGTCATCGCGGAGTGATGCGTGGGATTCGATCATGCATTGCCCCACTATTTTCATATCTCTCGCCTGTATGGCATCAACAACTGCTCTCACGCGATGATGTTCCGAGATCACATGCCTCGCATATGGATCATTCACATCGTCGAGACTCGCGTGGCACAGGTATTCCACACCGAACTTCTCTGCGGCACGAGCGCACACATCCCGCCGGTCCGCGTACGCGCTGTCAGCGAGCGATCTTCGTGTGCCCGTATCGAGAATCAGCCAGCCGATGTCATCGGGAACCGGCACATGCGACACATCGTCACGCGCACAATCGATCATTGTCGCATGGCCGGCTTGACTCAGCACAACCGCGTACTGGTCCATGATCCCGCACGGCACACTCGCCCATTCGTGCTCGACCCGCTGGCATAGCTTTGCAACACGCTGTGGATCAAGCTCTGCTCCGGTCAGTTTCAGCACACACATTGCAACACTGGCACACAACGTAGCAGAACTGGAAAGCCCTGCGCCGATCGGCACGTTCGACGCGAGCACGACATCCAGCCCCTTCCCAGACTGTCCGATCTCGTCGAGCACCGTTTGCACTGTTCCAGCAATATACGACATGGATAAGCCGGGCTCAGGTCGAGGTTCATCCTGTGCGTGCGTCTCGATCGGCACGATCACCTTGCCATCCTCGTCGCGCTCGGCATCGTCGTCCGGCTGCTGCGCCCATCTGATCATGCCATCATCCCGCAACGAACCAACAACTGCGGTCCAGCGGTTGATCGCCATGGGCAGCACCGTCCCGCCGCAATAGTCGATGTGATCGCCGATGATGTTTACACGCCCCGGCGCTACAGCCGCTGCTGCTGGCGGATCACCAAACGCGCCAGCAAACAGGCTGCTCGCATCACGCACCTTTGAGAGGTAGCTGCCCGATTGTCTGTTGTTCACACTCACTACATCCCAGCGTAGAACACCGGACGACATACCATCGGACTCACGCAGAAAACGAGGATGCCAATGACAGATATCGCAGACTTCGATCCGAATGGCGCAGCAACGGGCGACGGCATCTTCGGGCTCCCGCACGGCAGGGACAACGCAAAGATCCACCTGCTCCCCGTACCGTTCGATGCGACAACCTCGTATGGCGGCGGTGCAAGCAAGGGACCGGACGCGATCATGGACGCATCGATGCAGGTCGATCTGTACGACCACTCGTTCGGTTCTGTCTGGAAAGCTGGCATCTTCATGGACGATGCGCCCGATGGTGTGTCCGACCTGTCCGTCAAGGCCCGTGGTGCTGCGCTCCCCATCATCGAGATGGGCGGCGTTGATCCCGATCACTCGGGGGAGCACGCGCACGCGTTGCAGGTTGTCAACGACGCATCGGAGCAGGTGCAGATGCTCGTGCGCACATGGACGGGGCAAGCGCTCCGCGACGGGAATATCCCCGGGATCATCGGGGGCGATCACTCCACCCCGCTCGGCGCGATCGAAGCGGCGGCTGCACATCTAGCAACCTCGGGAAAAACGGGGCTCGGGATACTCCAGATCGATGCGCACATGGACCTGCGTCCTGCGTTCGAGGGGTTCGCGCAATCACACGCGTCGATCATGCACAACGTTATGGAACATGTGCCCACGATCGGCAGACTGGTTCAGGTCGGCATACGCGATTCGTGCGAGCAGGAGCGCGAGTACGCAAAGTCTCAAGGGAAAGCGATCAGCGTCTGGCACGACCAGGACATCGCAAACGCAGTCGCTGACGGCGCAACACTGCGCTCCATCATGCAGAAGATCGTCGCAGACCTCTCCGAGCATGTCTGGATCAGCTTCGATATCGACGGGCTCGATCCATCCCTGTGCCCCGGCACGGGCACACCGGTCCCCGGCGGGCTCTCATTCCGCGAGATGACACTGCTCCTCAAAACGCTTGCTGCATCCGGAAAGCAAGTCGTCGGATTCGATCTCGTCGAGGTCTGCCCAACCTATGACGACAACGAATGGAACGCGAACGTGGGCGCTCGCGTGCTCTACAAACTCTGCGGCATCGCTGCAACCACGCACAATCTCATCCCGAAGGTGTAAATCACCGGTCACCCCGGTTCGCGCCAAGGCATCCAACCAGCACGCAGTATTCCAGCCCGACCAAGTCGCCATACACATATGCGAAGGTTGGGTTGTCCGATTCAACAGCACAGCAGAACACGGGAGAAATCATGACAACAGCAACATCGTCAGTAATCGCGGATGTCCTAGCCCAGAACGCGCGCCAGGTGCTCGGGCTCGGGAGCATGATGCTTGATGGCGTGAAGGACGAGCACTTTGCTCGCAAGCCCATCGCTGATGGCAAGGTCGTCAACACGAACCATCCCGCGTTTATCTTTGGGCATCTTGCGATCTACCCGCCGCGCCTGCTGGGACTCATCGAACTCGACGCATCCGGGATTGTGATCCCTGACACCTTCCCGGGTTTGTTCGAGCCCGGCAACGAGTGCCACGACGATCCCGATGGCACGATCTATCCGTCACGCGACGTCATCATGGATGTGTTTACACAGGGGCACACCATCCTTGCTGAGCGCCTTGCAACCGTGCAGGAGTCTGTGCTCGCAAAGGAGAACCCGCGCGACGGGCGCATCAAGCAGATCTGCCCCACGCTCGGTTCGTTCGCAGCGTTCCTGACAAGCACGCACCCGATGCTGCACTTCGGGCAGATCAGCGCATGGCGCCGCATGATGGGGTATGGCTCGGCGATGTAATCAACGAGCAATGACATGATCAACAGAATGAAAACACCCGCACAAACGCGCGGGTGTTTTTCTATTTCCTTGCGATCAATGATCAGATTTCCATGACCTCGGTGCTCTTGGCATCGATCTTGGTATCGATCATTCCCTCGTACTTCTTGGTCAGTTCCTGGATTTCGTCCTTCAATGTCTTGAGCTCGTCCTCCGGGAAATGCGCGTCCTTGTCCTTCGCGAGCGCTTCGGCGTGCTTGTTCGCGTCGCGGCGTGCGTTGCGAACAACGACCTTCTGCTCCTCGCCCATCTTCTTGACGTGTCCAACGAGTTGCTGACGACGCTCGCGTGAGAGCGGCGGGATATTCAGACGGATCTGCTTGCCCTCGACTTGCGGATTGAGCCCGAGATCGCTTGCCTCGAGCGCCTTGCGGATGTCTGATACCGAGGTCGCATCGAACGGCTTGATGAGAAGCTGCGTCGCTTCGGGCACAGAGACCGCAGCAATCTGCTTCAGGTCGGTCGGCGAGCCGTAGTACTCGACCTTGATGTACTCAACAAGCGCAGGCGATGCACGGCCTGTGCGCATGCCTCGCATCTCGTGATCGAGATAATCGATTGCTTTGGCCATTGCTTCTTCTGCTTCGAGCAGGATAGTGTCTGGATCGGTTGACATAGATTTCTCCTCATGGACAATGAAACGGACGGCATCGTGCCCGTCCGACGCAAGTATATGAAACACCGGGGTGTTTGTCCCCTCCGGGCGCGACATGCTGTGCTACATCGAAACCAGCGTGCCGATCGGCTCCGATGCAACCGCCCGGGCGATATTGCCCGACTCCTTGAAGTTGAACACCATGATCGGGATCCGGTTATCCCGGCACATCGCAAAGGCTGCGGTGTCCATGACCTTCAGATCGCGCTCGATCGCTTCTGCAAAGGTGAGTGTCGAGAACCGCTGCGCACTGGGATCCTTGTTGGGATCGGCCGAGTACACGCCGTCGACCTTGGTCGCTTTGAGGATGCACTCACAGTTGAGTTCAGCAGCACGCAATGCTGCGCAGGTGTCCGTCGAGAAGTACGGATTCCCCGTCCCCGCAACGAGCACTACCACTCGCCCCTTTTCAAGATGCCGGATCGCTCGTCCCCGGATGAACGGTTCAGCGACTGACTTGATCTCAAGGGCTGACATCACCCGGCACTCCGCGCCGAGCGATTGCAGCGCTTCACGCAGCGCCAGCCCGTTCATCACCGTGCCGAGCATGCCCATGTAGTCAGCGGTTGACCGCTGGATCAATCCTGCCTGAGCAAGATCAGCGCCACGGATCATGTTCCCGCCACCGATCACGATTGCGATCTGCACCCCTGTTTTGTGGGCAGACTCGACCTCTTGTGCGATGGTGCGAAGTTCTTCAGGATTGACGCCGTGCCCGCCCGGTTTGCACAGAGACTCGCCCGAGAGTTTCAGAAGGACACGCGTAAACTTTGGTCTATCCATGATCCAATATGCTCCATGCTCCAGTCATAGCCCGGGATCAGCGCAGAGACACGCCGATCTGTCGCGGCAGACCCTATAGCCCGTGATCTCTAAAGGCGAGTCATACAGATCTGCTTTGACACATGACGCAATACAACGAGTCATCACATATGTACCATCGCACCGCATGTTTGGGTTTTGACTGGAACTCGTTGGCGGCTGGTACGTCAAAGTTGTGTTTGGTGGTGTGACACAACCGATCCAACACTTGCTGCGAACGGATTGGTAGAGCAGATCGGCAACCGACAATGCGAACGCCGATATAACACGGTTGGAAACCACAACAGGAGTGTGCATGGCCGACGGCCTGGAACAAACCATACTGCCACCGGCTGCACTGCCCAAGCGGGAATCATTCCGTAAACGGATTCTGGAACCAGCTGTCCTGATTGGTATTGCCATGTCGCTGGTACTCCACCTGCTTCTGCTGGTCGTTGCAGCTCTGTGGATCTTCGGATCTGGAGCACCCGGTGCGCGTGATGTCGATTCCCGCGGCATTGATCTCGCTGTCATGACAAGCGCAGAACTTGATGCACTGACCGCCGAGGCGATGGACTTCACATCCCCGGAGGTGCCCGAGCTTGTCACGGAATCAACACCCGATCTTGAACTGACAACAGACCTTTCAACGGATCTTTCCGGCAACATAGGTGAACTGGAGAGTTTGTCTGAATCTCTCGGCTCGGGCGATATCGGCGAGAGTGCGTTAAGTGGCACAGGTTCGGGAGCCGCGAGTTTCTTCGGTGTTGAAGCGAGCGGCAGCAGATTTGCCTACATCGCTGATATCTCCGGTTCGATGAGCGTGCAGGGAAAGTTGGAGCAGTTGCAGGTTGAACTGATTGAATCGATTCAGGGTTTGAATGAGAACGCAAAGTTCTTTATCTGTCTGTACTCCGATGGCCCATATCCACTTGGGGGCCAGACAAAGTGGACAGACGCCTCCAAGCAAGGCCTCGGTTGGGCTGTGCGGCTCATCCGACGTATCAAGGCCGAGGGCGCAACAAACCCATACGGCGCCTTTGAAACATCGTTTCAGCTTCGCCCGCGACCGGATGCCATCTTCTTCATGACCGATGGCGAGTTCAACGAGGGTGTCGCGAATGATGTTGCCAAGCTCAATGCGCGGTTCGAGATTCCGATCCACTGCATCACGTTTGGATCGCAGCGAGCACAGGCGGTGATGGAGAAGATTGCACGCGATTCCGGTGGAACGTATCACCATGTCAAGGGGCCTGACGGATGAGCATGTATCGTCGGCTTTCTTTCCTTTGTCTCAGCCTGGTTGTGTTGACATCTGTCGCACACGCACAGACAAGCAGTGTGCTGCTGCGTGGTGGCTACGCGCCGGCGCAATGCGAAATTCAGTCAATCTCTCTTGATGGTATTCTGCTGACACCGATCAATCCCAATGAAACAGCTGGGACACAGGCGGAGCAGGTGCTGATGCCATTGAGCGATTGTGTTGATGTCACTGGCAGCAACGCAGCTGCGTTTGGCGAGCTTGCGACAACAGCCACTACATTCTGGCGCGCACGCACACGCTTGTCACGAGGCGATGTTACACTCGCGGAACCACTCTTTGATTCGCTCGCAACACAATACGCTGATCGGACAAGCGAGAGTGCAGTCATCGTGTTCTCAGGCAAACTCGAGAGCAAACTGCGTCAGGGCGAGCTCAACGAAGCCACAGACGCATGGTTACAACTGGTCGATATTACAGCGAGACAAGCGGAACGGACTGACGAACCTGCGTACACGGCTTTCACACTGACTCCATGGACATTACAGATTGATGATGAGCTTCATTTGTGCCCACTGCTTCCACCGGTCTGGTTTGATTCTCCCTCACTGCAAGGCTGGTCCGCAAGACCCGGCCCTGATGTGACTTCATCCACTGCGATCACCCTGCAGCAGATGTACCAAGCTGGCGCAAGTGCCGAATCAGGATTTGAGGGTGCAACACTTCCCTCCCTGACACCGAATGATCCACCGGGTGTCAGGCTTGTCCACAACATTATCGCGTCGCGCATTGGCACGGCATCAGAACGCGATGTTGCAAGAGACGCGCTCAGGAAAGAGCTTGATTCCAACCCACCAGACTGGCTTCGTGCGTGGTGCCAGATCGCCGTTGGTCGATCACTTGTGAAGGAAGACAATGTCGACTCGCGATGGCAGGGTGTTGTTGAACTCCTGCGACTTCCGGCGGAGATGCCGCATCTCAATCCATACCTCACGGGTCTGGCCCTCGCGGAAGCTGCTGTTGTCAGCGCGGAACTGGGCGATGTGGATGGAGCAACACGACTTCGCACCGAACTGCTCTCGTCATACCCCGAACACCCGGTCACACACTGGCTGCCGATAAGAAACTGGAATCCAGCACAGACCAGAGCATCAGTACCATAACCGCCACACTCACGGACACATGCAACTCGAACGCTGTCAGACAAAGGAAGATTCATGAACGCATTGTGCTTTGTTCAATCACTGACACTTGCTCTGCAAACGGAAGCTCCAAAGGAAGCAAAGACGCTGCTGCAGCACGTGCTCTCGGGCGGCCCCATCGGGTTTGTCATTATTCTGCTATCGTTCGTGCTTGTTGTGCTCGCGGGCATGCACGCGTATCAGCTGCGCCGCTCGCGACTCGCCCCACCCACCGTGATTTCAGGTCTTGATCGCCTGCTTGCAACTGGTGATCTCGCTGGAGCTCGCGCATTCTGCAAGGTCGATGAGAACAAGTGCTTCCTCACCAGTGTCTTTGCAGCAGCATTGACACGCTGCAGCAGATCGGCGTTCGGTATGCTGGAACTCCGCAGCGCACTGGAAGAGGCCGGGCAGGAAGAAACCGCAAAGATGTATCGATCTGTCGAAGGAATCGGTCTTATTGCGACAATCAGCCCCATGCTCGGCTTGCTCGGTACGGTTGTCGGCATGGTTGGTGCGTTCGAAAAAATCAGTACTTCGGCAGGATTCGCAAAGCCACCCGAACTCGCGGGCAGCATCTCCGTTGCGCTGATCACAACGGTGCTCGGGCTTCTTGTTGCCATTCCCGCAACATTTATCCATACCTATTTCAAAAACCGGATTGATGCTCTTGCGGCGGATGCCGGCACCATCACGGAAGAACTCACAGCACACCTTGACGCCCGCGCAGCACAGCAGCGTGGTGGTCAGCCTGCGCAGAACGGGCCACGTCCCGCTCAGCGTCCTGCCCAACCACAACAGCGCCCAGCGCAACCTGTCCCAACCACACAGCAGGGAATGAACCGTTGAGACTTCGTCCGCGTCCATCCAAAGAGCAGTCCGTATTCGACATGACACCCATGATCGATGTTGTACTCCAACTCATTATCTTCTTCATGTATACGGCGCAATATACACAAGCAACAAGAACACCAATGGATCTGCCCGACGAACCGGGCGAGGAAGTCGGTGACATCGAACGGAACGTTATTACCATTGAGGTGATGCTCAATGGAACAATCATGGTCGATCAGCAAACCATCACACTCGACACCCTGATGCAGAAAGTGCAAGTCGAGATCACGGACCTTGGCAGTCCGGAGTCGCTGGAGATTCTCATCCGGGCGCATCGTGATTGCCCCAGCGCAACGATCAACGCGATCGCGGTGCGCCTGGCAGAACTCGGTGTGCGCAGCTGGAGCCTCGGCACGAGCGATCAAGGTGGTGGCATGTGAAAATGATCCCCGACACACATACCCCCCATCGTCGTCGGCTTCCCATGACCAGCCTGATCGACGTTGTGTTCCTTCTGCTGATCTACTTCATTGTCACATCATCCATGAGCCCTGCTGAGGCCGAACTGCTCTCGGGACTTCAAGCAGAGCAACGCAAGACCGGAGGTGCCTCAGACATACAGCCGCAGGTCGTACTGGTCGATGTTGTCGAGGGGAAACCAGCGTTCATCATGGGAGCTCGCGTCATGCGAACAAAGGATGAGCTTGTATCTGTGCTGAAGCAGCTTCCGCAGGATGCTGGTGTGTTTGTCAAGGTCACAGGATTTGCTCCGGTACAGGCTGCTGCTACAGCATTGCAGGCCGTTCGAGATGCCGGATTCGTTCGGGTGACCTATGTTCCTGCAGATGAGCCGCATGGGTAACGCACACAGGGCAGCGCGGTATCTGATTCTTCTCTGCACGTGCGCAGGCGCAGCTGTGCTTTGTCCCAGTATTGCAACATGCCAGCAGCTTGGCGATAATGTTTCGCCTATAGAGGCGTATCTCGAGGATCACAATCTGCCGTGGGCCCTTGCGACCGAACTTCGGCAGAGGATGAAATCTGTATCCGCCTCAGACCGGCTCGCTCTTGCAAACAGACTTGGCAGGATCTATGTCCAGCTTATCGACACGTCCAGAACACCGGAAGAGCGCGATCGCCTTGAAGAGCTTGGCAAGCAACTACTCAACGATGTCCCCGAAGCCGACTCCTTCGATCTTCGCATATCACTCGCCAAAGCTCGCTACATGTATGCGGAAACAATCGCGATCAACAACAAGCTCGAACTTGCTGATCCGGAGAAGATCAAAGAGGCTGTTGCAATCCTCAACGAAACCATCCCGGTCTTTCGCGATGTGGCATCAAAGACAAACCGACAAGTAGAACTGATTGAACGACGCATGGAATCGGTTCGGCTTGAGGACGAGGCTGGCGCGAAGGCGCAACTTGCAGACGCGCAGCGTTTGCGATCCATCGCGTCGTACTACGCCGGATGGTCTACATACTACCTTGGTTCGCTGACCAAAAATCCTCGCCTTGCCGATGATGCGCTGCGAAGCTTTGGCTGGCTGCTCAATGCGCAAGATGGCAAACCTGCTTCGGTTGAGCGTGCGCCCGTCAGCTACTTCCGACTCGATCATGTCGCCCGCGCGGCAATGGGTGCGGGATTATGCGAGGCTTTGCGTGGCAACACCTCTGTCGCGCTGCGGTGGCTTGATCTTGTTGAGCGGAACGAGGAGATCTCAGACGACATCCGAAATCAATTGTTCATGTTTCGCATCACGATGCTGTGCGATGGCGGTCGGTGGTCTGATCTTGACAGCGCTGCGAATCGGAGGCGCAAGGAGGTCAGTGGACCGCTTGATGTTGCGCTAGCACGACTCATCTGCGTCGCAGCTTTACGTTCGCTGGAGTCTGGTGATACACCAAAGCTCGCACAACCGCTCGTAGAGCGGATCAGCAGCGATGCGCTCGCCGATCTTGTTGAGCTTGGCGAGATCGCAAACGTCCTTGACATCGTAAAAACATTTGGTGCAGCGCAGCTCGGCGATGACGGATTCATCGTGCGGTACGTGCGCGGGCTTGTGCAGTTCGAGGATGCAAAGGAAGCACGTATCCAAGCTGGCGAAGCGCTCGAACTTCCGTCCAAGGACAACGAAATGCGCAGGAGGTTCTCGCAAGCAGCAAACGCGCTCACAGGAGCTTTAACAGCCGACGACAGCGACGGCTTTTCGTCACTCCATCCAGGTCTGGGATTGATGGCTGGCATCTCCATGTTCCAGGCAGCGGAGTTTGCGAAGGCTGCGGAACATCTCGAAAAAACCTTCCATCTGTATCCTGATGCTGGCAGTGCTGAGGAATCATTGTGGCTTGCGATTGTCTCACTCGATCAGGATCAGGACGTATCGAGGCGCGATCACAAGGAGAAGATCACGGAACTCGCGGCAGTCTTCCTCGCCAAGTTTCCCGCTGGTGAGCGCGCAGCAACTCTGGTGATGCGCGATGGTGCCGATGCCCTCATCGATCAGAACAAGGCAATTGAGGTGCTGCTGGGCGTTCCTTCGTCATCAAATCTGTACATTTCCGCACAGCAGCAGGTCGCGAAGCTTCTCTACAAACGATATCGGCATGCTCGGGGATCCGAGCGCGACATCTCCGCGACGCGATTCCTGGCTGTGGCCGATCGTATTCTCGATCTATACCGCCGACGAATGAACGATGCAAACCATGAGTTGTCGGATGCAGCAGCCCAAAACAGCGTTGTGCTCATCCGGCAGATGCTCGACGTCGTCACCGGCATGCCAGCACCGGATATCTCACGAGCCAAAGCTGCACTCGCGCTACTTGAATCATTGCGCACCCGTGATGGCATCGACCTCAGTGAAGCCGAGGATGAGTTGGAGCTTCGACGCTTACAAATAGCGCTCTACGAGGGTGACCAGGAAACAGTGGATGCGATTGCTGCCCAGCTTGACTCTCTTGGGGAACCTTATGACAAGATAGCTGCCGGCGTGATCTTTGAGCACGCGATCAGGATGCGTGAGAAACTTCCGAATGATGCAGACACACATCGGCAGGTCGTGCGCACTGGAGTCAAGCTGATCGACTCGTATGGCCCAGCCGCCGAAGCGTTGAAACAGCCGTCTGTAGCGGGTTTGTATGCGCGCGTTGCAGATTCTGCTTCACGAGTGTACGAACTCGCTGGTGACAAGCCCATGCTCGACCTGGCAATGCGGATCGATGCGCAGCTTATTGAGGCAGGACACACGAGCCTTGACGTGCTCAAGCGCCATGCAGCACTTGCCGAAAAAGTAAACCAGCCGAAGCTTGCCTACGAGGCGTGGCAGATCATCCTGCAAGGATCCGTTGCCTCATCAGACCTCTGGTTCCAGGCGCGATACGAATCACTGCGTGTACTTGCCATGTTTGATGCATCTCGTGCTTCCTTGCTTATGAGCCAACATCAGCTCCTGTATCCTGACTATGGTCCAGAACCATGGGGCACGAAACTGCGCACGCTGACACAAGAAATCAATAAGGCCGCGACGCAACCATTGCCAGCCCAGGAATCGGAGGAAACCCGATGACTGGTCCCTTCGGCCCCACATCATCCCGGTCGGCTGTCGATCCCGTGGCGCGCTTCTTTGGGCAAAGCGCATACGAGAACGGTCCATTTGCTCTTCTGAATGTCCATCCAGACGCATGCACCGAAGAGGACATCCAGCGGGCGCTGCGAATGCGGCTGATGCAGATCGCAAACCATCCGCATCGTGATACGCCTGCAGCAGGTGAAGCGGTACTCGCACTCCATTCTGCGGCTGCACAACTTCTTGATCCTGCAACATTCGAAACACTGCGAAATGAATGGAACCACAGGACACCCTCTCAGACATCAGATGTCACACCTTCGCCAGCTTCCATGCAGGACACAACTGATGGTTCCGCTTCCACAACAGATATACCCGCATCAGCACCTGCAACGCAAACCGTTCAACCACCAGCGCGTTCGCCCGCTGAAACGCTTTCGCCATTGTGGGCTGACATCCCGAAGGTGCTTGCATTGCATGGAGGCTGGGGCAGAGACGCAATGGCCCATCTGCTTGCAATCGCCCACTCCCGAGGTTTGAATGCTGATGATCTTGCAACTGCCATCGCGCAATACGCGTCTCCGATTGCAAGCCATGAATCATTACACACAGCACAGCCGGTTGTTCGCACTGAACAATCTGTTCAGGCGCAGAGATTCGATATTGCTTCAGGATATGAAGAGACAGAAGACGATCGAAGGGTCATTGGTATCGTGATTGCCGTCGGCTCACTCATTGCTGCTTTGGTGCTTGCGGTCAGTGTGCTCATTGTTGGATCTGGACTTGGATGGTTTTCCTCTGGGAATACGACAAAGCAAGCCAATACAACTCCTGATCCAGCAGCAGAACAAGTCCCTGTACCGAACCAGCAACCATCGGGCAATCTGCCCACAGATGCATCAACACCCGAGAATGTTGACAACACAACACAATCGCAACCAGCACAACCTACGGCGCCGGTGACAAGCGAAAGTGTCCTGCGTGCCATACGCACGATCAGCACTGAAGCCAACCCTCCAGACGCGAAGCGTCTCGCATCACTTGAGGCGGCATACAAGACTGTTTGCAAAGGCTGGCTTCGCGTAAGTGAGGATGTGCGCGTTTCGGCGCAATACGAGATCATTGAAGCATTTTTCCAACTCCCACCGGGGAGCAGGGATCGCCTTGATTACGTCCGAATCCTCGCAGCACCGATCAAGCACATCGCGGATGGCACGTTCACCGATACCGACATCGCACCAGCGATTTGGGCTGGCGGCATCATGTCCCGGCTCTCACGCGAATCCAGCCTGACACCGCTTGAACGCGAAATCATTTCAACAACATCAGACGGCACCGGCATCGTGGATCCACCGCGCGCTCGTCGTTCGTTTGAATCCGGCTCGCTCGCAACACTCCACTGGATACCGACCGTACTTGCCCACGCGTCCGGACGTATGCAGATGAGCATGTATGTGAAAAGCTGGCATGAACTTGCAGATGCTGCGCTTCTTCTGCTGCCAGCAGCACAGCATGCAGGCGCGGCAGATCAGGTTGTGCTTCACGCGCTGGAAACGTTGCTGACCACCGGCCCAGAGCCCCACACCGATTCGGGTGTACACGCATCAATCGATGCACTCATTACGAAGCTGCACTGGCGGAACGGCGACCCTGCACGACCACGTCTGCTTGGATGGTTTTCCCGTCAGGATATGACGCAGAGCGACATACGCGCAGTCACATCGGCGCTCGCAAGTTCCAGCAGCGCGGAAGGGGTCGACCTGACAATGGTGCTCCCGATTGACGCAACACAGGTTGACAGACTCGCACTCAGAGACAGATATGCCGACGTGTGGATGATCGAACTGCCGAATGTCAGCCCAATGCTGCAGCAATGGCAAACAACAAGAGAGATGCTCGCTTCCAGCTTCCTGCATGCAGAAGGTATTGATGAGCAGCTCGCGCATGCTGTTGCATACGCACGACTCAATGCTGCAGCCGCATGGCTGTGGCAGGGAGACGAGATTGGCGCGAAGTTTGAGCTTGATCTGGTCTCAGACACGCTGAACAAAGCGGATGCAGAAACCAACGCAAAGAACGATCCAACAAAGAACCGCGATGCCGAATGGACCCGACGTTACCTGAGTGCTGGGCGGAATATCACGGTTCGCGTGTCAATGCTTGAAGAGTTGCGTAACGTAAATATTGGCTGGATAAACGCCGAAGTGCTCGCAGAAGAGGCGGTCCGAGGCACACCCGCAGAGATTCGACGTACCGCACGCGCAGTCCTGCTTGCACACGCAAGCGACCCCGGCATACTCAATGGGCTGCTTTCCGTACTGCCGTTTGTCAATGTTGCATCAGCTGAAACAACCGAACTCATTGAAGCGGTGACGCTTACAAGTCTGGCAAGTGCATCGCAGGATGAGTGGCAGTACGCTGCGCGCCGTGCGCTGGTTGACCGGCTGCTGGAAGTGCTCGCGTCTGACGAAACGACCCGGCGAGTTGACGAGTACGCTGAGAAACTCGGCGTAATATACGAGCACCGGTTTGCTGACACGGCATCGAACGCGATGGAGATCGCATCGATGTCGCCAGAAGCTGCCTCGACATCGTTGTACCAACGCTGGCTTGACGAATCGAACACCGCTCGTTTGCTCGCTGGATTCTCTCTCACACCGAACGATGTGCAACAGCGCCGAATTGCCCGACTCCGATTGGCAGATGGGATCGTGCAGCGCTTTGCGGCACATCAGATATCAACTTTCGAACTCATGGCTATTGTCGTTGCCGGTGAACGCACCGACGCTGCCGCAAAGATCGAGTCGCTGCTCGTCACCACACAAAGGCAGTGCCGCTCTGCATCGCACATCTTTGGGCAGTTGCTCGCCGTTGAGGAAGCAATGAGCCAGTTGTGGATGATCCGTCTTCGTCTTGATGATGGCTTGGTGGTGGGTAACGCAGTTGATGTCGCAATACCTGCTGGCATCACTGCATCAACCGAAGAACCAACAATAAATGAGGAGTGACATGGCGCACAAGAGAAGTATCACGCTCAAGCAACTGCTTTGCTGTGTTGCAGCAACTGGATTGCTCACACTCTCAACACAAGCCCAGAACAATCAGCCTGAAACCCCAGCGCCAGAGGCTGATCCGCAACCGCTCCTGCTGGAAATCTCATCTCAGCCCGTGCTGGAACGCCTGCCACAACTCCGCGAGCGTCTGAACAGTCTCGATCCGTCAAAGCCCCTTGAGTACCTCGAACTTGGAGAGGAACTCAGCGCAGAAGCGGTCACGCGCGAGGATGTTGAGCTTGCACAACACACACTCGCGCTGGCGTATCTGCTCGAATCAGGGTCACGCACTCCTTCACCGGAACGACTTGCAGGTATCTGCATCGCGCTCGCTGAAGCGGAGCGAATGCCCGATCGTGCGCACTGGCTTCGATCTGTTGCTGAGATCATACATCCCACCACGACAACACAATCGCTCGCTACCGCGGGTAGTATGAGTGAGCACGCGATCGGGTTTCGCGCAGCAACCGCGCTCGGATACATCCGATCCGGAAACGCATCGCAAGCAGCACGACTTTTGCGGGATCCGGCGGTCACCTCAATCATTGCAAAGAACCAGATGCTTCTGATTGGCGGTGGTGATGCATCCAGCCTGACATGGGTGCAGGATCAGGTACGCCAATGGCCATGCCCCGAGTGCCGGAATGCACGCATCATCCGCAGACCCGGGAACGACGGGCTTGAGACGCGCATCTGCCCGTGGTGCGGCGGCGACCCCGGTCCCACGCTTGATCGTGAACAACTCATTGCACAGCTCAGGCTTGAATCACATCTGCTTGAAGGCGTTGGCAAGTCGTGGACAGCGCAGGTCGCACGAGACTTCGGTGCACCTCTCCGTGACCCGAATCCTGACGAGATGCCTGATGTACTGTTATCGAGATACGGCGCGACAATCGCTGCACCATTTTATCGGGACGGCACGTGGGTGAACGCAGACAGCACAACTCCTGATTGAGAGTCTTACGCTCGCGCTGATTCTTCAAGCGAGCACTTGCCGACGGTGAATGTGCGCACGTATTCGACCAACTGATCGGCAAGACCACGGATTGCTTTTTCGATCGACGCATCAGTGCAGTTGCCGTTGTCATCAAAGATTGCGCCAGCGTTCGCAACAGAGATCGGCCCCGGCAGTACCAGTGCTCCAAGATGCGAACACACACTTCGCAGGTGTTCCAGCGCCTTGATAGCTCCGATACGACCGGCCGCAACTCCAAGCAAAGCAACAGGTTTCCCTCGAAGCACACTTGGAAATCCGAGATTGTCGATCGCGAGCTTGGTCACGCTTGAGAACGACCCGTGGTATTCCGGCGTTGCAAGGAACA
This sequence comes from Phycisphaeraceae bacterium, assembly GCA_020639155.1. NCBI lineage: Bacteria > Pseudomonadati > Planctomycetota > Phycisphaerae > Phycisphaerales > Phycisphaeraceae > Phycisphaeraceae bacterium. The sequence goes on along the minus strand of JACKHF010000002.1, from coordinate 72,714 downwards.
CGCCATCGGCGCTTTCCACAAGATCACGAAACGTCTGTGTTGTGTCATCATCAGATCTGCCCGGCATTGGGAGCGAGATATCCCGTAGATCAACAACAACAACATCCACGCCATCCATGTGCCCGAACTGATCAACCGCGATACGCAATCCTGCGCTTGACCTTGCGCCATCACGCACACTTCCAGCAAATGCAACGATTTTCAAAGGCTCGTGTTTCATTAGAAAAGATCTCCGTGGAAGTATTCTATCTGCGATTGACTCTCAATCACACTGCTTTGATGTGGGTCGATACTGCCGGTGACATTCTCCAGCGAATGAAAAAACGCACAGCCCTGAAGCCGTGCGTGAGAAGTCGCTTGATTAGACCTTACTTTGCTGCAACCGACGCGTCGACACCGATCTTACAGATCTTATCGAAAAGCTTGGGATCCTCGATTGCGATCTGTGAGAGCATCTTGCGATTGAGATTGACACCAGCAAGACGCAGACCGTTCATGAGCACGGAGTATCGTGTACCACGCATGCGGCATGCTGCCGTGATACGTGTGATCCAAAGCGAACGGAAATCACGCTTGCGATTGCGACGATCGCGGTAGGCATAGCAGCCCGCACGTATGACCGCATCTCTGGCGAGATATTTGTGGTTCTTGCGAACACCGTAATAACCTTTGGCTCTGCGAAGAAGACGTTTGCGAGCCTGAGTGCGGGCAGCGCCCTTGCGTACACGTGGCATTGGTCAATCCTCCTGACCCGTGCGGAGCAGCGATGTATCGCTGACTTGCATTCCCGACGGACCGCTATGTGTGTTTTTACTCGCCAGCCGAGTTTGCCGCATCACGGCGGGCCTGATTCCGACCGCGCAGTCGACGGAAGATCATCTTCTGCATGCGCTTTGCTTCGACGCCAACCATGTACGGATCATTCCGCATCTGACGGAGACGCTTGGCGGTCTTCCCGGAACGCAAGTGCTTGTGTCCAGCAATGCGATGACGGACCAGACCGGTCTTGGAAATACGAACGCGTTTTAAGATTCCCTTGTGGGGCTTATTCTTCGGCATGACGACCTCTCCGACGGGCCGAGATGATAGCCCGTCCGGTCCCAACTGTCACTTCGGTACACTCAAAGGCTGGTTCTTCGACCAAAATCGAGGATTTCATGGGCCGACAAAGTTGTCTGTTGTCCCGGCAGGGGCTTCAACCCCGTTCAAAAGCCGATCCTGGCGACCACGCAGGTGGTCGAGCATGAGTTCGACCGATTTGGGCAGCCAGATATTGTCCTCATTTGGGGTCCCCGCGTTGAGGATTGGACTGGTCAGCCATTGGGTCGATCCGTCACCAAACAGCACTGTCTGGCCACGACCGCCATGCTGTTCTGAGTTTTCGTCAGGGCGCGCTGGCAGCCCGCGGCGGTTCTTGGTCACGATCGGCGAGCGATCGGTCAGCAGCATTGTCCGCGGAGCAGCAGTCTGATCTGTTGCTGGCACACCCGCAACGATGCGATACGAATACGAGACCTCCGGATCACTCAGCCAGTCAGACGCTGGTTGATCTGGAAGTGTGTGCCGGGCATGGTCATTACACGGGCACGCAAGATCATGGATGTGCACATAGTTCTTGTTGATAAGCACGTACAGATTTGCTGAGTTTGATGAGTTTGTTGGGCTGCCAACATTCCACCATGTCCGCTGCTGTCGTTGCGGTGTCGCTGGCAACTTATCTGCGTTGTCATTCATGTAGCTCGCAAACGCCAGACCTGCGGTTGCCATGTTATTGTCGCACGCGAGACGCATTCCCTCACGACGAAAATGACCGAGGACGGGAATAACGATCGAGGCACCAATGACCAGCATCGCAGCAATGCCCGCGATGTCAGACAGTCTGAAGCGCGAACGGAACCATCCTGCACGAGTTTCCTCGATGTGTTCGGCTTCAACAACCGCGTTCTGGGCCTCGTCGATCTTTGCTATGGCACGATCAACGAGACGAGTTGATGGAGCGGGAACATCCGCTTCTGTCACAAGATCAGCCAGTGCCACATGCTTGTGCGCACGCGATCGCAGGCTCGCGGGCACACGAGACGGGGCAAACCCAGCCATCATCAGCGCATAGAGCGCATCATCATCGAGCGGATGGAGCGCCGGCCCCTTGAACACATCATCATCGTGCTGATCGAATGCGCCGTGCATCGCCAGCGTATCGAGCGCACGCTCTATACGGGTATCACGACCTTCCATCGAAACCCCATCCAGCATCGACATCAACGAGTGAACGTTCGCGCCACGTTCATCCTCCGAATGCAACTGCATTCCTGCAGCATGGGCAGCCAGCCATGCATCGAGCGCTCGCGCCGCTTCTGCATTGAGCAGTGCGTCGTCGCGCGCTGGCTGGTGCGAGTGTGAAGCATCGTTGTTCCCGCTGTCGTGTGTCATGTCGTCTGCTGAGTCCTTCATGGTGCTCACTTGGTACGCACGTCGCGTGGACGGGTTCGTTTCCGATTGGGACCGCAACCGCAATCGTGCGATTGCACGAGACGAAACTTCCTTCGTTACCGTTCTTCCTTCTGATTGACAGCGTGCTCCGACTCGCTGTCATACTTGGCAAGCACTTCCTGCCAGCGCTTGGCAAAGTTTGCAACAGCACTGTGCAGGCGCGACTTCACCGTGCCGAGCGGGATCTCAAGATCCTCCGCGATCTGCGCGTAGCTCAGACGCTGGAAGTACGCCAGCAGCAGGATCTCGCGCAGCATTACCGGCATCGCGTTGAGCGCTTCCTGCACAAGATTGCTGCGCTCGCGATCGTCAAGTGCCTTATCCGGCGGATCGGTCTCGATCGCGAGCAGATCAACAAATGTTGTTCCCGAGTCGTCACCGACTGGCGCGGAAAGATCGAGCGCAAACCGTCGCGCCCGGCGACGCATCAGATCGCGTGCCTTGTTCGCTGCAATTGTGTACAGCCACGGCTTGAACCGGCGCGTGACATCGAATGTCTCAGCAGACAGGTGCACCTGCAGGAATGCGTCCTGGAACACGTCCTCGGCGCTCGCTGAGTTTCCGAGCAGGCGATACAGGAATCGATACAGATCGTTGTGATAGCGTTCGATCAGCGTGCGCATCGCAGCCCGATCGCCGGACCGATGGGCCTCGACCAACTGCTCGTCGGTCAGTTCGTTCACATCTGCACCGCGCTTTGCTGTCGCGGGTTTGCGGAACGTGGTCTGGCGCGGCCCACGGCGGGCAGTCGATCGATGCGGAAACACCCCTCCCGCGAGAAGATCAAACCCGATCGGCATGGGCATGGACAGGCCTGGAACCATCGCGAGTTCATACGACGAGCCCCACCGTTCGTTCGAAGACAACGCCTGAATTTGGCCCAAATCGTTCGAGTCCTTCCGATCGTAACGCCGGTGCATGTTCTCGGACGTATGTGTGGTAGGCTTCCATTGATGGGAAGATGTACTGCGTCTGGTACCGGATGGCTCCCTCGGGCTCGACCACGTTGAGGATTCTGCCCGTTGTCGCACCGCCACGCAGCACCGCGTCGATATGCCCATCTTTCAGCCACGCAACATACCGATCGCCGGTCTTTTGGTCCGGCATGGTCGCAGTCACGGTGTACACACATTCACCCATCTCCAACGATAGGGCTGTGGACAGCCAGAGCTGTCCTTACACGGACGTTCGACGGTTTGTGACGATCAAGCCTGAGAGAGAACACCAGAGTCCGGACACTCGCAGGCAATAGGCCAGCACTTTGCTCGTTGCACCCATGTGTGGGGTCTTGCATTGGATGAACCAGTCGCACCAGCCAACGTCCACGCCAGCCCTCGGCGGGTCGATGTCGCATTGTCTCGGACAGATGAGACAGATGAACAAACCAGCCTACCAACAGAGCATGCTTTCGACCCAGCCATCGTTGCACAGGCGGCAGCCGGCAACGAGCAGGCGTGGGCAAAGCTCGTGGACGAGTTCGGTCGTCGGCTGTACGCCCTGGCAAAGTCGCGGTTGCGGAGTGCTGAACTTGCAGAGGAAATCACACAATCCGTGTTCGCAACAGTCGCCCAGCGATTGCGATCCGGGTCGTACGCAGAACTGGGCAAGTTTGAGCCGTGGTTGTTCCGGATCGCGGTCAATCGCATCCGCGACGAGGTTCGCAGAACATCCCGCCACGCATCTCCGACGGATCCGGTGGCGTTCTCGGGTGTCAGCTCACGAGAGGGGCACGCGCCCGCAGATCCTCATGACCTGTCACAGCTGCGCGACGCGATCGCACAACTGCCCGAGACAGACCAGCAGATCATCATGCTTCGACATCACGCGCAGATGAGTTTTCAGGACATGGCAGACACACTCGAACAACCCCTCGGCACACTGCTTGCAAGGCACCACCGGGCATTGAAAAAACTCCGCACGATCATCGAGAGCATGAACGAGCAGGATTGAAAAACGAACGAGCATTCGCAGCACGAAACGAGCATCGACATGGAACGGAACGAAACAAACAACATGCATCATAACAACACCGAGGATGTTTCTCGCATTGAGACCATGCTCGACGCGCTGGGATCGCACGAGCGTGCAAGCACTCCCGAATCTCTGCTCAGCGCAATCAAGACCGTTCACTCGCCAGACCAGAAGCAGGTTCTTGCACACATTGATGACGTGCGAACGAAGCACACCCGCTCGCGTGCATGGGTGCGACCGCTCGGATTTGCAGTTGCTGCGATGGTGCTGGTCGGTGTATCGATCCCTGTCCTCCTGCAAATGAAGCCAACCATACCGACGGGGCCAGACACTGAGACCCAACTTGCTGCTTATGAGCAGGATTACGAGTTTGTCTTTGCAATGCTCGATGATCTTGACAACGGGCTCTCGTCATCCATCGACGAGACCCGCCGGTCATACGACACCAACACCGATCCAGCGGATGCGCTCTCGTTGCTGGATCTGTGGGAAACGGGCGAATCAACCGACGAGGAGACGATGGGATGATCTCAGTTGCACGTCACATTGCGGTTCTGTGTGCAGTCGTATGCTGCTTCGCACCAACTGTGATTGCACAGCGGGAGCGCGATCCACTCCCGATGCGCGAAGCACAACCCGGAGAGGAACGATTATCGCAGATGCTTGCGCAGGAGATCGAGCGCGCCGAACAACGGGCGCAATCGCTGAACAGAGCAAAGGACATGCTGGCAAGCGGCACTTCTTCTCGTGAAGTGCTTCAGATGCTCCGCGATTCGGATATCCAGCTCCCACTTGACCGTGTCCGGGAACGCTTTGAGGATCGCCGTACAGAAAACCGTCCGATGCGTGATCCCGCGCAGGGACAACCGCTCCCTGAGCGCCGAGGTGACCATCCGGACGATCGACTACTGCAGCGTCCTGATCCGCGCGAGATTGAGTGGAACACAGTCATCCGCGATGCGTTCATGAAAGAGCATTTCGCCGAGTGGCACGATCGATTCAGCGCAATGCAGGCAGAGAGCCCGGAGTTTGCCGAACGCATGATGCGCCGAATGGACGACAAACTCCGTGATCTCTACGCAAAGCTCCAGCACGACCCAGAGATGGGCCAGCTTGATATTGAGGAGCACAAGGTCGGGCTCTCGATCCTTGGCATCGCGAGCAGAGTCCGGCGCGCCACGGGAACGGACAACTCCACGGTTGACCTTGCACCATTCAAGGATGAACTGCGTTCATTGATAGGAAAAGCTTTCGACGTACGTACTAACCGCAATCGCCTCAACATCAAACGCCAGGAAGAACGAATCGCAGCAATGCGCAATGAACTCGACACGCTTCTATCTGATCGTGAGAAGATAATCGATCAGCAGGTCGAAGCGCTGATGTCGGAAACCGGCCGCAGACGCGGGCGAGGACCATTTGAGCCGGGCATGTTCGGTGGACCGCCACAGGACGATGATCGACCGGGAGAACGCCGTCGTGATCGTGAACCACCGCGCGAGCGTCCAAGCGATCTTCCGCTTCCTCGGTAAACACGTGTTTACGACACAATTGCGCCCGGTGCAATATCGCTGCTCGGCGAGAGCACAACAACATTGCGCTCTTCCTCACCCTTTGCAGCGTCACTCGCAGCGAGCAGCATGCCGCGTGATTCCTCGCCACGGATCTTGCGTGGTGCGAGATTTGCGCAGATCACAATAAGTTTGCCGAGCAGTTGCTCGGGCTCGTAGTACCCACGAATTCCGGCGCAGATCTGGCGAGGCTCACCTGATCCGTCGTCCAGTTTCAACACAAAGAGTCTGTCCGCGTTGGGATGATTCTCGGCACTGAGCACCTTTGCAACGCGGAGGTCAAGCTTGGCGAACTCCTCGAAGTTGACGATGGGTTTGGCTGTTGTCTCGGTTGCGTCTGTCACAATGAGCTCCTGCGTGGGCGTATCCTGTTCGCGACGAGTGTATGCACGGAGCAGCCAAATCCCAAGCCGCTACATGCCCACATATCGTGCATAGATCTGGCGGGCAACCGACTCGTCCCGTGTGCCTGTAACAATCGCCCGCCCATCCCCGAACACGGTCATCTCGAACTTGTTCTCACCTGCGAACCGGACATGCGTGAATGCAGTGTGAGACCGCACATCGCCGTGCGCACCAAGCGCAGCAGCAATCGCGAGAAGATCGGCTGTTCCTTCCCCATCTGGCATCACCTGCACCGCGTCACGTCCGCACAACCCCACCACCGCTGATGACCGCGTGCCTTGCAGGTACGCAAAGTCGCGTTTCACACAGCACGAGCACTGATCGTCGAAGAGACCATACGCATCAAGCCTTCTGCGTTGGTTGTTCCAGACATCGAACTCAAGCAGCGAACGATTCACGAGTTCCGGCTTGCCGATGATGATCTTCATTGCTTCGGCTGCCATCGCGCTCGCAGCAATTGACACAACTGCAGCCAGCACACCTGCGGTCTCACACGTCGGCATTGATCCCGGTGCCGGCGCTTCGGGCACAACACATCGCAAGCACGCGGTATGGCTTTCTCCCTTTGCTGGAAGAATCGGCATCACCATGCCCATCGTGCCAACGCAGCCGCAGTACACCCACGGAATCGCATCGCGCACGCACAGGTCATTGATAAGCAGACGTGTCTCGAAGTTGTCGGTCCCGTCGAGCACTACCGCAGGTGTGCTCCCAGTTTGGCGAAAGATCTGTTCGATGTTCGTGTGTGTCAGGTCCGTGATCATCGGGTGCGTGCGCACATCAGGGTTGATCTGAGCAATCCTGTCGGCAGCAGCGATTGCCTTGGGCATACCGACGTGCGACGTGTCGTACAGCACCTGTCGCTGCAGATTTGTCAGTTCGACAATATCGCGATCGATGACCGTGATGCAACCGACACCAGCCCGACACAGAATATCCGCAGCAACGCAGCCGAGAGCACCAACACCTGCAATCACAACATTCGCATCAGCAAGCAGTCGCTGTCCCGAAATGCCGAAGCCGGGCAGTGTCATCTGCCTGCGATACCGGTCTGTGTTTGCGGACGTACTCATATCGGTTTGTATCGTACTCGGACTCACACATAGAGAAAAATCAACGATCAAGTATGTTTGATATCTTCATGATTCCACTGGCTGTGGTATCTTGGCTTTGAATTGGCAGCGGAATACTGTTCGCATTCTCCACCGCTGTACATATCACGCCGAGCACCATACCCATACTAGCACGACCTGTTCATGGCCAACTCATCACCATCCACACGATCTTCTACTTACCGAGGCAGAAGATCCTTTCTCGGCCCAGTTCTGTACCGCTTGTACAGATTTCAACTTCAACCGCTTCGCAAGGTTCTCCGCAGACTAATCACAAAGCTGGAAGGTGGCGAGTTTTACTCTCTCACCCTCAGAGATATCTTCCGCACATACCATGGTGTCGAAGTTGGTTTGTTCACGATGGGAGCTCCGTTTGTCCCGTTCGCGTTCCCCTCTGGCACAACCATCGGTCGGTACTGCTCTATTTTCATCACGACGCGCGCGTTCAATGCGAACCATCCGATGAACATCCGATCGACGCATGCACTTTTTTATAACCCGAAGCTCGGTCTTGTTCATGAAGATCTCATCACGCGGCCGCCACTCACCATAGGAAATGACGTGCTGATTGGGCATGGCGCAATCATTCTGCCGTCAGTTCGCTCTATTGGGCATGGGGCTGTGATCGGCGCGGGATCGGTTGTCCATGCCGATGTCGTACCCTACGCCGTCATGGTTGGCCATCCTGCACGCAAGGTGCGTTCGCGATTTTCACAGGAAACCATCAACGAGATCATCGCGTCGGCATGGTGGGACAAATCGCCTGATGAGTTACGAGATTCGATCGATGAGTTTCGGATACCACTCGATGGGTCAGATGAAGTTCGGTAGCAGCACGACCGTCAAAGAAACGATCGTCCAATATAGACACAGGAACGCGTCCCATGCCGACTGACCCCGCACACACGACAACTCTTGGCATGATTGATGGGTTTCTTCACTCATGCGTGCACCACCCGTCCCGTCCCGCACTCGAAGTCGATGGTGCGTCTTTCACATACACAGACCTTCTTGAACGTGCGGCCGTGTTTGCATTGACGATTCTCAAGCATAAGAACGACGACACTCACTATATTGGCGTCTTTGCCCACCGATCAGCAACCGCATTTGCTGGCGTGCTTGGAGCATTGCTGAGCGGACACGGGTATGTGCCTCTCAACATGACATACCCGGTCGATCGCACAAGGATTATGCTGAATCACTCGGGCTGCAGCATCGTGATTGTGGATGAAAGGTCCGAAACGCAACTCTCAGAGCTTCTTGCAGGCATTGATCGATCGCTGCTTCTCGTGCTCCCACACAAGGATGACACATCAGATCTGCGTTCACAGTTCCCGAAGCACTCATTTGTGGGTGCATTAGAGTTAGATGAAGTTCATGACACTGCCAAATCGTTTGATCCAACATTGATTCCGCACAGGCCCGAAGCGTACGTTCTTTACACTTCGGGTAGCACCGGAGCACCAAAGGGTGTCTCGCTCACACGTGCGAACGTCGACGCCTTTGTGAGCGCTGCCCAGCTTCGGTACAACATCACGCATGAGGATCGTCTCTCACAATGCTTTGATATGACGTTTGATCTATCTGTCTTTGATATGTTCATGGCCTGGACACACGGCGCATGTCTCTGCTGCCCCACTGCGAAGGAAGTTGTTGCACCCGGGAAGTTTGTGCGAGACGCGGGACTGACCGTGTGGTTTTCTGTTCCTTCCGTCGCGACATTCATGCAGCAGTTCGGGATGGTCAAACCCGATCGCTATCCGCTGTTGCGATGGAGCCTGTTCTGTGGCGAAGCACTTCCTGTCGCGCTCTCGCAAGTATGGCAGAAAGCCGCGCCAAACTCTGTGATTGAAAATCTGTATGGACCAACCGAACTAACAATCGCTTGCACCGTTTACAGATTTGATGAGAACAAAACACCTGACGAGGCAGAGCTTGGCACTGTGCCAATTGGTGAGCCGTTCCACAACATGGAAGCGATAGTTGTTGATGAGCATATGAAACCGGTTGCACCAGGCGAAGCTGGAGAACTCATCTGCACAGGACCACAGCTTGCAACTGGCTACCTGCACGATCCTGAAAAAACATCTGCTGCGTTTGTCCGCATCTCGGGTAGATCGGAGACTTTCTACAGGACTGGTGATCTTGTCAGAAATCCCGCTGCGGGCAAGCCAATGACATTCCTTGGTCGAGTCGACAACCAGATAAAAATGCGAGGATTCCGCATTGAGCCTGGAGAAATTGAAGTCGTGCTTATCGACGAAACAGGTGCTCCAACAGCAGTAGCCGTAGGCTGGCCGATAACACCGAACGGTGCGGGTGGTATCGTTGCCTTTGTTGAAACAGACGCACTCGACGTTGCCTCGCTCGATGAACGCGTAAAGCTTCGATTGCCTCCGTACATGGTTCCGCGCGAGTACCGATCACTTGCGAAGTTTCCTCGGAATGCAAACGGCAAAGTGGATCGCAAGGCGCTGATTGCAACTCTGGAGAACAAGGCATGACGACACCATCCGCAGAACAGATCCGCGCATTCCTGCTTATCCATTTCGCAGATCGCTTTGAGCAGCACAACGTCGACGTATCAAGTATTGACGATTCGTATGACCTGCTGAGGGAGGGCATCATTGACTCATTGGGCATTCTTGAGATGATGGGCGCATTGGAAGACGAGTTCGGGCAAGCCGTTGACCTCGAAGACATGGATCCCGAACGGATGACGCAACTCGGGCCGCTGACTGACTTTCTTGAACAACAATGGAAGGCTCAGGCATGACAGTGCCAATGATGAAAACAGTCAATCTTGATACTGACGAACTGCAAGGAAAGTATGCCGAGTCCGTTGCAAGTTGGTTGCTTGATGCTGAAGAACCCTTTTCCTCTTGGCTCCATGAGGGGCGTGAAAACGCACAAACCTTTGTCAACAAGTTGATGAACCAGCGCGCGTCGCTTCGCTGGCTCGGCAGAGTTACTGTTGGCTTGCAAGAGAGCACTCCTATCGGCGGGTTCATTGGAATCAGCGGAAAGCAAATGCAGCTTTGTGCAACATCGGATGCGCTCGCATTTATCAGAGCTGTTCCACGGGAGCAGCACGCAGAGCGGAGCAACAGATTTCGTGACGCATACGCCACGTTTCCAAGCGTGCCAAGCGCTACCTATCTGCTCAGCCACTTTGGCATCACACCCTCTGTGAGAGGCAAAGGGCTTTCAACGCCTCTGCTTAAGGCTTTTCTGCTGCGTGGAGCACAGCTTGGATTTACAATGTTCCAGTTGAACGTTGCCTGTGAGAACGAACCAGCAATACGGTTGTACTCGTCGCACGGATTCAAAGTAGACCACACATTCTCGATTCCCAAGACGAGCATGCAGTTTCATTGCATGAGGCTTGCATGCTAGCTGTGGTCATGCCTGTTCGTTCAGCGAACTCTTGGACACCCGGTTTGTAAGCCAGTACCTGGGGTCGTTTTACACACACGACCAGTCAATCAGTGCAGCATTACAATGAGTGTGCTTGCGATCGAATCGGAGCTGCGTCTCGTTGACCCCAGCCAAGCCAACCCGCATGCGCAGCCGAACATACCAGTCGCGCGAGTCGCTTTGCTCCCCGCACAAGCATTCGACTCACAGCGCGTCATGTGCAGTCTGGAAGTCTACGTAAACGACGTTCCAAATGCGAGGGGTTTGCCGATACACTCGCCCGATAACTCAATGCCGCTGCCTTGGTGAAGTCCAAAGCAGGGAGTTTCTTCCGACTTCCTGTCAACCACATACATCGCAAACAGACATTGTGCTGATTCCTGCTATTCTCAGCATGTGAAAACTCCAATTTCCATCCGTTTCTGTTTGCTTCACAGTTGGGCCTGTGTGTTGCTTGTCACTGGACTCGCAACCGATTCAGCCTTTGGTCAGGTCGACTTCCGAATGCTCACGTGGAACATTGAAACAGTTGGCACTCCGGGAAGCAGCCAGTACAACGCCGCAGTCGCTGTATTGAACAGGCTTGGTGCCGATGTCGTTGCTATCAATGAGGTCGCAAACAATGACGACGCCAACAGCCTTCAGGCGCTGGCAAGCGCGACGGGGTATCAGTACGTGCTTGTTCCCAGCAGCAACCCGTTCGGCGCAACCCGCAACGCGATCATCTCAAAGTGGCCGTTCACGCAGACGACATTTCACACATCACCAGCGCTCTCAGGATCATCCAGCGCAAACGATATCACACGATGGATTGTTGAAGCGGTGATTGAACCCGGAAATGCTGGCACGCCCGTCCACATCCTCAGCGAACACTGGAAGGCAAGCACAGCGAACGAGGACGAGTTCCGTCGCGCAGTAGAATCGATCCGCATCAGCCAGGCGATAGCAGGACTCGACACCGCGTCTGACTACTTCATCGTGTGCGGCGATGTCAACGATGAGATTGACACGCAGCCAAACTCGCCAGCTATTTTTACTTCTGTCCCGAGCGGAGTACCCGGATCGTTTGTGCTCGGACCGGATATTCAGGCAATGCTGAGTTCGGGTGGTATTCCGAACAACCCCTTTGCTGCGCTTGGTGTGAATGTCACGCTGTCTGCGATCCCCGCTCGCCAGAAAGATAACTCTGATGTCACGCGGCCGTCGTCGGGACGAAGGCTCGACTATGTGTTCGTCAGCGGTGCGTTGCTCTTTCAAGGGTATCAGGCAGAAGTATATGACTCGCTGGACGAGGCATTGCCTGGCGGGCTCATGAAGTTTGGATCCCCGCTTGCAGGAAACACATGCGCTCTGGCTGCTGACCATTTGCCGGTGATTGTTGATCTTCAGATCGAGTCATCGATCTGCTATCCCGATTGTGACGAGAACAACACGCTCAACGTGTTCGACTACATCTGCTTCGGGAACGCCTACGCATCACAACAAATATACGCAGACTGCGATGGGAGCGGATCGTTCAATGTGTTTGATTACATCTGCTTTGGGAACGCGTACGCGACCGGATGTCCTTAACACATCACATGCCGAGTCAGTTCGGCATTCGCATGACATCAATCAGCGTGCATGCGCCTGTATGAATCAATGCCTGGTTTGAGCTTGTATCGAATCGAAGCTCCACGACTGCGCATTCGCCGGTACTCAGTTCGAAGTACCCAGCCTGTGTCTCGACCAGCACACTTACGAGATTCGAGAGCGTTGGGTTGTGCCCAACGATGGCAACCGGCGCATCGCTCTTTGAATATGTGGTATTGAGCAGTTCCATCACTTTGCCGAGCGCTGTTGTGGTGCTGAGTTCGCTGGCGAGTACGAGAGGAAGTTGGCAGCGGGCGGCTATAGCTTCGGCAGTCTGGTAGGCACGCATAATCGGTGATGAGAGAATCTGTATTGGCGGATGCTCACGAGCAACAAGCCGGTCTGCTAGCCAGCGCGCCTGTAGAACGCCTCGCAGCAAGAGGACTCGATCGTCATCACGTCCCGTGACAGAGTTGCGCTCCGTCTTGCCATGGCGAATGACGTAAAGCAGCATCCGTTACCCTCCCTGTAAACACCCGAACCAAACCCAGTCAGTGTATATGACAGGCAACGTTTGTCCGCTGAAATAGATCATGAACACGGCAGAATTGGATGTTTACCCTAGTCGGCATGTACTCATTGACAGAGTTGACAGGCCCCACGTCCTGCAGACCAGAACCAAATCAGGTAGACTGAGGAACCGACACTTGTCGGAACATTCCCGGTTTGGGCAAGATTGGCTCATTCCCGGCTCAATAGTCATCATTCCAGACCGATTGACATAGCTTCAGGCAACGAACAAGAAGGATGCATGATGGATCAGACTGCTTCACGATTCGCAATAGTTTCACTTGGGCTCAGCATGGCATTGTTTGGCTGTGCGTGCAGTTCTGCCACAAACACGCTCGCGCGAACCTACGCCACCGAAACAGATCACGTTGTTGTGCCAACCCGATGGGCAGGTGCGAGCGTGACCGATGACGGACTTTCTGTGGTGACGTATCCCACGCTTCCTGCACTGAGTCCTGACGGAAACTGGCTGACCTTCTCATTCGACGATGATATCTGGATTGTCCGAACAGGCGGCGGCACAGCGAAACGCCTGACATCACATCCGGCAACAGAAACACGTTCCGCGTTCAGTTCGGACGGCACACGTCTTCTCTTTGAATCAAACCGCGATGGCGCTCGCAACATCTACGAGATGCCGCTTATCACAACCGACTCCGGAATAACAGGCGGCGCAATCAAACGCATCACAACATCCGACCGTAGCGAGCAGTTGTACGGTTATACGTCAGACGGGTCCGGCGTTATGTTTGGGGCGCTGCTCAAGAAAGAACTCTTCAACCACGCCAAGACATACACCGCTCCATTAGATGGTGGACCTGTGGTGCCCGTGTTTGATGCGTTTGGATTTGAAACAAGCAGTTCGAACGATGGCAACACTGTTGTCTTCACCCGCGGCCGGTACGGCTATGACAGACCGAAGTATCGCGGGTCCGGTGCCAGCGACATCTGGTCGTACAACACACAGTCCGGATCATTCACGCAACTGACTTCGTTCAACTGCAACGACGGGCAGCCGAACATTCTTCCTGATGGATCGATCGTCTTTGTGTCTTCTCGCGATGGCCAGAACAACGTCTGGCGACTCAACGCTGGCGCAACAGACAACGGACGCGAGAAGGCAAGCGGCCTGACACAACTGACCTCGTTCCATCCAACAGCTGAGCAACTCACCATCGCACACGGCGTACGTGATCTGACAGCATCAAGAAACGGGAGCCTTGCTGCATTCGTGGTCTGGGACACGCTCTACACACTTGATCTGAACGATCCGAACGCGCAGCCATCTGCACTCACAATCACCATCCCGAGTGATACTGATTCACCCTCGATGGAAAGCGTCAACTACAACCGTGCCGAACAGATCGCAATGTCGCCCGACGGAAACACCGTTGCGATGGTTGATCGTGGCGAGATTTTTCTGCGCTCGACAGCCGATGACCGGCCAACGCGCAGGGTGACCGACAATCCATTCAGGGAAGCAGACATCGCATGGTCACCGGACAATCAGTGGCTGTACTTCGCATCGGATATGTCCGGTGAGTGGGAACTCTATCGCGCATCGGTTGATCTGACTCGCGATGATCTTGATCCGCATATCAAGGCTGCAGAAGAAGCAAAGAAGAAAGCAGCTGAAGAGAAGAAAAAAGCTGCTGAAGCCGAAAAGAAAGAAGGCGAGAAGAAGGATGAACCTGCATCAGATGATGCCGAAAAAGATACCGAAGACGAAGACAAGAAGGCCGATTCAGAAGCTGGCAAAAAGGGTGACGACAAAAAGAAGGAAAAGATTGACCACGGCAAGCGCTGGGAACAGTCAATCACCTATACATATGAGAAACTGATCGATACCAGCGGCGCACACCGCCCCATCCCATCGCCTGACGGACGCAAGCTGCTCTACTTCGTCGATCGTGGCGATGTCATGCTGCTTGATCTGAAGACAATGGCATCGCGCATGGTGTTCCCCGGCTGGAATGAGCCGGACATCCAGTGGGCTGCCGATTCCCGCCACGTTGTGTATTCTGTGCAGGATCTCGACTTCAACTCCGACGTGTTCATCCTTGATGCGCTCGATCCGGACGCAGTGCCACAGAACATCTCAATGCATCCTGATCTTGATGAATCGCCGCAACTCAGCGCCGATGGCAAGGTAATCACATTCCTCTCGGACCGCGACTCAGACAACTTTTCGTTCAACGTCTACGCGGTCTACCTCGACAAAGAACTCGAGGGCATGACCGACTATGAACTTGAGGAGCACTTCGAGAATGCGGCAAAGGAAGCCAAGAAGCGAAAAATGATCGATCCGGTTGATTTCGATGCAGAATACGAGGAGCCTGACGCACTGACATTCGATACCGATGACGCGTATCTGCGCATTCGCAGAATCGTCTCGTCCTCATCATCCAACGGAAACCTTGCCATCCTGCCCGGCGGTGATCGCATCATTTTCTCCGAGGGTGGCGGATTGAACTCGGTCAACTATGCTGGTCGTGACCGCAAATCGATCGTGACAGGAAGCGCTGGCTCGGTCTCTGTTTCTCTTGATGGCTCAAAGCTCTTCTTCAACCGCTCTGGAGAACCAGCCAGTGTCGGATCCGGCGGCGGCTCTGTTAAGGCATACCCCATGTCGTTCACCGACTGGATAGACCTGACAGACGATCACAAACAGAAGTTCCGTGAAGCTGCTCGACTTCTGCGCGACGGGTTCTACCACCCCACGCTAAAGAATCTCGATTGGGATGGCATTTCCGCACGATACGCGGAACTGGCTGCAGGCACGCGCACGACTGCCGAGTTCAACGATGTGGTCAACATGCTCTTTGGTGAGCTCGACGGATCACATCTTGGTATTTCGGGTGGCAGTTCCGATTTCTCACCCCCAAACTCCCGCACAGGGTATCTTGGCGTGGATGTCAAGCCTGTACACGATGGCTATGAGATCGCACACATCGTCAAAGAGATGCCAGCCGACGAGGACAACGCAAACCTGAAGATCGGCGATGTCATCACCGCGATCGATCAGCGTGTACTTGCACCAAACGATGCTGGCCCGAATATCGATCTCGTTGCTGCAATGGAAGGCACTCTCGGACGTGAGATTCTGCTTGATGTGCGTCGAGGCGACACTGGTGAAGCCTTCCGCACACTGATTGTGCCCTCCTCGTATGGCGCAGACAGCGGCGCACGATACGAGGATGTTGTTGCTCGTAATCGGGCGCGCGTTGAGGAACTCTCCGGCGGTCGTCTCGGCTACCTCCACATCCAAGGCATGAACATGGCATCTGTCCGTGTCTACGAACGCGATCTTTATGCGGCTGCGCACGGCAAGGATGGGCTTATTATCGATGTGCGTGACAACGGCGGCGGATCCACAACGGATATCCTGCTCTCGTCACTCACTGCACCGAACCACGCGTACACCATCCCGCGCGGCGCAGATCCCAAATCCGTCCCGCGCGATGCCTACCCGCGCGATCGTCGCCTGATCTATGGCTACTCGCGCCCAATCAACGTGCTGATGAACCAGCACTCGTTCTCGAATGCCGAGATATTCTCGCATTCGATCAAGACAACCAAGCGAGGCAGACTGATTGGCACCGCGACATTTGGAGGCGTGATCTCGACAGGTTCAGCAGGGTTGATCGACGGCTCGCGTGTGCGCATGCCGTTCCGCGGCTGGTATCTGCCCGATGGCACAGACATGGAGAGCCACGGCGCCCAGCCCGACGTTGACGTGCCAGCCATTCCATCGGACGAGGTAAATGGCCGTGACGCACAGCTCGAAGCAGCGGTCAAGGACCTGCTCTCACAGATCAAGTAAGACCACATCCGACTGTTCAAAACCAAAAGCCCGGGGACTGCAATCCCTGGGCTTTTTATTCTCTGCATATTGCGCCAACAATCAGCGATGCAACCCACATCCCACATCCTCATTGCGGGCATCCCGTCAGCAAACAAAACCCTCTACCACCGAATCCGGTTTCTCGCGGGTGATCCCGCTGCGTATGTCGGCATGCGCCAATCCGACGGCTCGCTGAGATCAACACTCATGATCCGCGATATCGAGATGCATCGCGCAAAGCAGACCGCGCGCGTCGACAGTGTCATCTGTCCAGCGGACGTTGCGCCAACCACAGGACTCCCCAGCGACCGCGAGACCGCCACCGCCATCGCGACCGCCGAGTTCCTCGTCCGCAACAAGATCGACCGCGTCATGTCCGATCGCACGCTCCCGCTCATCTTCGCGCATCACATCCGGGAGCGCGGGATCACGATCGACTATTCCGAAACGCTCGGCGTCATCGACCGGCGCGCCAAGGACCAGCAGGAACTTGCGTGGCTGAAAGAATCGCAATCCGTCACCGAGCGCGCCGTGCAGATGGCCTGCGAGATGATCGCAAACGCAAGCGCCGACGACCACGGCGTGCTGCACCACGACGGTCTCCCGCTCACCAGCGAGCGCGTCCGCACCATGGTTGACGTCTTCTTCCTTGAGAACGGGTACGCCGACTCATCGTCCATCGTCGCGTGCGGCGTCCACGCGGGCGACTGCCACGATCGCGGCACGGGCACACTGCGCACAAGCCAGACCATCATCGTGGACATCTTCCCGCGCAATACAAAGACACAATACTGCGGCGACTGCACACGCACCGTCGTCCACGGCGACATCCCCGATGAGATCGTGCGCATGCACGCGGCGGTTGTCGCTGCGAAGAAAGCTGCGATCGACGCGACACGCGCCGGCACAACAGGCGACGCGGTGTATCAGGCAACCATCGATGTCATCACGCAGCACGGATACGAGGTCGGACTTCCGAAAGAGGCAGATTCTCCCTCAAGATGTGCAATGGTCCACGGGACGGGACACGGTATCGGGCTTGATGTGCACGAGCCGCCACTGATCGATCGCAACGGACCAGAACTTGTTGTCGGCGACGTCCTCACCATTGAGCCCGGTGTGTACCAGCCCGACTTTGGCGGCGTGCGCGTCGAGGACATGGTCGCTGTAACACAGACCGGCTGCGAAAACTTCAACACGGTCCCCGAGGGGCTTGAGTGGAAGTGACAAACACGTTGTTGAAGTTAACATTGTGCTTGCCATTCTGTGTGCGCAAGTACACTGAAAATCAAAGACCCAAGCAAAGAACCGGGAGTGCAGTACTCCCGGTTCAATCTTCAACGTGATCTCATTCACTTCATTACGGACATCCTGCTGCGTACGCATTCCCAAAGCAGATGTAATCAAAGATGCTGAATGTGGTATTGCCATCGCAGTTTGCATACGGCTCGTTGTTGGCGTAGGCGTTGCCGAAGCAGATGTAATCGAAGATGTTAAGTGTGCCGTTGCCATCACAATCGGCGTAGCAGCTGCTCGCTGGAGCCATCGTGAAGTTTATGCGTGAAGCCTGCCCGGTGTTCGCAGTTGGGGTGAATCGGCCGCCACTGTATGCACGGCTCGATTCGGTACTGCCATTGGCCCGCGACACAGTGAGTGTTGTAGCAGCTTCGTTCCCAACAACGATCGATACGAGCAGGTTGCCCTGAGACGGATCATAGATGAATGGTGTGCCAGCGAACTCCATCTCGAACTCTTCGGTACCACCGAGGACGATGGTATACGTCAATGGCTGGTCATAAAAGGTGGTCAACGCCCCAGCGACGTTTGGGGCTCCGCTCGGGCCTTCAACTGGGATCTCAAGTCCGCCCGAACCGGCAGCAACTCCGGGCATGGCATTTGTATAACCCATGCCGATCGTCACCTGACCAAGGTCGTATGTAGTGCCAGGACTAGCGGATGGTGCAAACGCGATGTGGCTGATCTCCACGGGGCCGCCGCTATTGACACCAGTAAACAACGACGCATCGAAGACTTGGTGCATCGTCGCGACACCGCCGGGAGTGCCCATACCGAACGGTATGAAGTTAAAGAAGGTATGCGGCAACGTTGGCAGTACCTGCCCGGATGCCACACCAGCAACCATCATCGCACCAACAGCACTGAACATTGAAACTCTCATCGGATGCTCCTCTCATTTCTAAAGGAATGCACGCCAGGTCGAACAAACGATCTCGGCTCGCACTATGCCTTTATTACATACACCCCTTTTACAGGATAGTCCTGACGCTGTCAAGCCCGATTCGACTCGAGAGCCGGAATCAAGTACATCCGCAGGCCAGAGAATCCCTCTGCCATGTTCGCACTCCATTCGTTGGCTTCTTCTAATAAGAGACTGACCAGATGCCTATGCCCGACCCACACGCTCCACCACCGAACACCTGATTGTGCGATGCGTGTATATGCGCGATGTCGATGCTGTATCACGGACACCCGGCTGCGTATGCATTGCCGAAGCAGATGTAATCAAAGATATTGAACGTGCTATTCTGGTCGCAATCTGCGTACGGCTCGTTGTTGGAGTAGGCGTTGCCGAAGCAGATGAAATCGAAGATGGTCAGCGTCGTATTTTCGTCGCAGTCGGCGTAGCACGGCTCGCACTCGTCGGGGATGCCGTTCATATTTACATCGGCGCTGCCGCCGTTTGCAGAACCAACTGCGATGTCGTACTCGTCTGGATACTCGTTCAAATTGCAGTCTGCGCCAAGATTGCCCTGCGCTCGAAGGACGCCGGCAAGCATCGAAGCGTCCATGCCATACGGAGCCGCGTCGATCGTGCCGTCGCCGTCAGTGTCGGTCGGGTTTGCGAGCCAGGCGATCATGTCGAGCGCATCGACAACACCGTTCTGATCGATATCCTGCGAGAACGATGGCACGATCATCGTTGAACTGGCAAAGCCGAACTGCGTTGTCGTGCCGATACTCACGTTCGCGCTGGATTCAACATTGCTTTGTATGCCTTCAACTCGAATGATGTACCTGCCCGGCAAAAACTCTCTTGTATCAAACTGCCAAATCTGATGCTGCCCGCCCCCCGCAGGATCCCACGTCACATCGATGTTCACCGGGTAGAAGATTTGTCCGACGTTGTGGACCGGCCCGAGCAGCCGGCAACGGACATTGTCTGTTGTTGCGCTTGAGTTTGGACTATTCCCAGTAAACACACTGAGGAATGAATCAGCGCTGATGTATGTGTCGATCACAAACAAAGCCTGTCCGAGCGTTTCTGCAGACCCTGATAGCAGAAACGACGGCTGGGCACTGCCGATGAGCAAGCCGCCTCCCATGTCGATTGTCATACTGGAACCGTTCGTGTTGATGCCGATATTGTAACTCGGACTGCCGCTACTCATTCCGTTCGGAGGACAGAAGGACTCGGAGTACGACTTACCGTACTGCCCCGGACCGTACGCATCTATCTGGATGTCGAATGACTTCGCTGTCGTGCAGAGTGCAGACTGGATACCCATTGAGCCAGTATTGTGCCCGATGACCTCTTCGACATGGAACGGATTGAGCTGCGCCGACGCACCCGACACACAGACAAAAAGCGACATGCCATGCCCGACCAACGTGCGTGCGACCCTTCCGATATGTTGATGCCTCATCCGTGTCTCCAAGCCGTTGTCACTGTGCGTATAAAGAGCAACCAAAACAACACGTTCTGCGCGCCATGTGCCATCACGGAGATGTAGCGCCACGTTGGCCACCAATATACTCGAAGCCATGCCCATGTGCAACACACAGTGCCACTGGCGACTCGCCCGCCAGTGTTCTTCAGCAAGGCCGGTCTGACCGAATCCTCGCGTGCTATACACCATGACGAAGCAGAGAAATGAAAACCACCCCGGATTTCCCGAGGTGGCGTTGTTGTTGTTATGCAGTTGTGAGACACTCCTTACGGGCAGCCACCCGCGTACGCATTGCCAAAGCAAATGTAATCGAAAATGTCAAACGAACAGTTATTGTCGCAGTTTGCATAGCCGTCCATGCCCGAATATGCATTACCAAAGCAGATATAGTCGAAGATGTTCAGCACGCCTGATCCGTCGCAGTCGGCATAGCAGGCATCAACAACACCTACAGTGAATCCGTGCCATTGCTCGTCGACATCAACAGAGAACGTAATCTGTGAAAATGTCCCCTGGAACTGGATCACGCCATGGCCCTCGAAGCCCTCAAGCACATCGCCCGGGAGTTCTGTCAGCGGCCCATTACCAAAGGCACCGGTGCCCTGGCTGATGATGTCAAACGGCTGATCAAAGTCGTATTGCACCTGGATCGGCCCCATGAAGTTGTCGCGTCCGAGACTGACGATTGCCATCACCGGGTTTGTCAGAGGTTGCGAGAACTGGATCACGTTCGGCGTTGTTGTCGCTTTGTGTGTCTGAATGATGTCGGTGCCGGTAGGGACATTTGAAACCAGCGTGCTCATATATGTCGCTGGGTAGTTCCAATAGTTCGTGCCACCACATGTTTGACCATCAAAGACCGGCCCGGTAAAACTGACTTGCACGTCACCGCCAGCAAGTTTCAGCGTACCACTTGCCGAGCCATTGGTGCCAAACTGTGAAACGGTCCAGTCCGTCCATGCGACAGGATCCGCGATCGCCGCTGTTCCGATCGCACACGCACACAGATATGTTGCCAACTGTTTCATTCTTCTCTCCATCAAAACACCGCTTGTCCGATGTTTCGCTCTCTTCACTCTCTCTTCATATGGCGGACAAACAACATCCACCTGTCCGCCAAGTGTACCCTGATTGCGGGATCGTTGCTCGCAAGCCTAGGTTGACCATATTTGAACGAATCTGATGCCGTATCACCAATGCATCACGGACATCCGATTGTGTACGCATTGCCAAAGCAAATATAATCAAAGATGTTGAGATTGCCGTTGTTGTCGCAATCGGCGTAGCATGGCTCGATATCAGGAACGAAGGCAACTGCGACCGCGCCGTTCGAGAGGCCGCCGGTACCCGGCGACAGATACGTGCCGAGAAACGTTCCCGTGTTTCTGTTAAACTTTAGAAACTGAGCAGTGCCACGGAATCCGACAGTGTAGAGTACATCAGGTTCTGGTCCGAGCGAGAGAAAGTACGGTCGATCAAGTCCTCCAACACCCGATGCGACAAACTGTGAGACGCCACCAGTCGTTAGATCTTTCACAAGCAGTTTATCGGAGATCTCAGAAGCAACAAAGAGTCGATTCTGTGGATCGACCACGCACCCAATCGGGCCGTCAAGCCCGAACGCCCCGGCAACAATCGCATCCTCGACATACGCACCTGATGCCGAATATCGAAGCACCCTGTCGTTGTTATAACTCGTGACATACCAGTCGCCATTTGATGCCTGCGCGAGATCGTGTGGGTTGTCAAGATTGTTCCCCGGCACAATAAAGTCGCTCACAACGCCCGTGTTCGGATCCCATCGTTTTACCCTGTCATTGGTGCCACTGCAGATGTACAGCATGTTGTCTACGCCGAAGGTCAACCCGAGCGGTGTAGAGAGACCACCGGCACCGGGCGAAATGATCTCACCCAGCGACTGGCCAGTCTGGCCATTGTATTTTTGGACATTGTTGCTCAAAGTTCCTGAAACATATAGATCACCATCCGGACCATACACAGCCTTGTACGGGGCATTGAGATTAGTCAAGCCAGTGCCAACAAAGTGGTCTTTGACCAGGCCACTGGGCCACTCGTACCTGACAATCTTATCTCCATCATAATCAACAACAAGAAACTCGCTTTGCCCAAACGTGCTGCTTGTGCACGCGGCGACACACACAGCCATACCGACGCACTTCCAACTTAATGCCATATCAACCTCCATCATTCTCTTTCTCTCAGGTATTACTCTGCGCCACATCAATGGCACACGGCCCCTTCAGGTGCCGACCATAGCCATTGGCGCACTCACATACGAGCACGAAACATGTCTCGCATGGTGGAAACGTGCAGAATACGTATTCTTCCTATAAAATAGACAAGCAACTTCTCGTCGAGCAAAGCCAAGCGAGAGTAAGTACATTAACTACTCTTGTAGACATCTCCTTTTGCTCGCGTGGAGACATTAAAAATACCGAATGAAGTCTCTGTGTCCAGTGCTTTCTTCCTCGTCTCTCGCTAGTACGATCTGCCCATGTCCGACCCAACACCCTTTTCCACCGAACGCCTGATCGTGCGGCACCTGCACACACGCGATGTCGATGCCATGCACGCGGTGTACAGCGACATCGACGCGATGCGATGGGTTGATGACGGCTCGCCGCTTGATCGCGAGACGTGCGTCAAGTGGATTGCAAAGACGCACGAGAACTATGAGCGGTATGGCTACGGCATGTGCGCGATCGTGCTCAAGGACCGAACAGATACAAACGAACCGATCGGGTTCATCGGGCTTGTGCATCCCCATGGGCAGGCACTGCCCGAGCTCAAGTACGCGCTGCGTGCAGCGCACTGGGGCAAGGGGCTTGCAACCGAAGCTGCGCGAGGCATGCTGGAGTATGGACATCGCACGCTCGGGCTTCCAGAGATCATTGCAACCATCGCGCCAGAGAACGCCCAGTCCATTCGGGTCGTGACAAAGGCGGGCATGACAGAGAGTTCACCACGCATTGAGGCAGACGGCACACGGACGCTGGTGTACAAGAGCACTTGAGAATCCTGAAGTTCTGGGTGTCAATTGCGCAACGTGATCCACTTGCATTATTTCATACAATCACCAATGACCATCCCACGACCACTCCGTCTGCTTGGCCTGCTCGCAGCATCATGCCTGCTCGGCGCGTGTTCCACCTCGCCGTGGAGCCAGTCTGTCCAGATCCCCTTCACCCACACTGTGGCGCTCGCCGACGGCATGACCGAAGAGCAGGTCACGCCGGATCAGGTGCATGTGCAGAACATCCCGTGGAAGCGGATGGATCAGGCGCTGCAGGTGTTCGACGATGCACTCACCGCATCTGATGTCCACGCGACCCAGTGGACGTATCAGGAGCAACTCGATCTTGGGAGTTCTTTGCGCACCATGCTCCAGCTTAGCGAGGACATGGCCATTGCCCCGGTCGGCATCACCCATTTCACCTCCACAAACGATCTGACAAATCCGCAGCAAATCGCGCTGACCGCAGCGACTCTTGGCGCGGATATCGCGGTCTGGTCTCGCGTCGACGCTGGCGAGACCGATGTCATTGTGCGCGAACCCATCACGGAGTACACCACGGGGTCGGTGAAGATCAACGGCAAGTGGGAGTCGTACACCGAGACATCAACAGCGTGGGTGCCCGTTCCATCCCGCGTGCGCCAGTGGAGGTACGCAGCGATGTTCCTCAGGACCGATCCGAGCATCGGCACAGCAGCCGCTTTTGAGATGCAATAAGCCCGGTTTTTCGGCTGAAAACAAGGATCACTTTCCTCTTTGGGTCAACCCTCCTAGTGTCACATGACCGGGAGTTGGGGCATCCCAAAGCCGAAACTCGCAAACTCTGCCCAAAGCCAGTCACAGGGGGCAGCCGGATGCGATCTGTCCCGCCGCATCCCAGCACAGGAAGAGTGCCATCACACCTTCATCCATGACCGAAGCCACCCAACCGTTCATGCTGGTGCGCGATGCCGAAACAGGCGAAACAGTTCAGGCGCACGAGCTTCTGATGCGAGCCGCCGAACTCGCGTCCCGCTTTGTTGATCGGTTTGCTGATCCAAACGAATGTGTCACAAAGAACCCATCGCCGGAATATATCCAGCAACTTGTCTCAATGACCGTTCCTGAAAAGGGGCGATCGGTCGATGCGATCTTCAATGACCTAGAAGCAATACTCGACCAGAGTGTGCTCACCGGTCATACGGGGTTCGCGAACCAGTTGTTCTCGGGTTGCAGCCCGTTCGCTGTCATTGGCGAGTGGCTGACTGCTGTCCTGAATACGTCGATGTACACGTACGAGGTTGCCCCGATCCTCACGATGATGGAGATGGAACTCGTGCGTGCGATGTGCGAGAAGATCGGTTTCGTCGAGGATGGCGTGCATGGTGAAGGCACGTTCACACCGGGTGGATCGCTCTCTAATCTCGTCGCCATGATGCTTGCCCGATTCAATGCACGCCCGGGCATAAACCGTCATGGGCTCGGATTCGGCGTGGGGAAGGGACCAAGGCTTGTTGCGTTCACAAGTAAGGACGCGCACTACTCGATCGAGCGAGCTGCCATCCTCCTTGGTCTCGGGCTTGCCTCAGTCCGCAGCGTGAATACCGACAGCGAAGGCCGAATGGACCCGGCTGATCTTCAGCACAAGATCGACGATGCCATCTCTCGTGACGAACAGCCATTCTTTGTCTCTGCTACCGCAGGGACAACGGTGCTTGCAGCATACGACCCGATCAATGCGATAGCTGACATCACCGAAAACCACGGGATTTGGCTCCACGTTGACGGCGCGTATGGCGGCAGCGCGTTGATGAGCGAGAGGCAAAGATCGCTGCTTGACGGTGTGCATCGTGCCGACTCCATGACGTGGTGCCCGCACAAGATGATGGGCGTGCCCCTGATGTGCTCTGCTCTGCTCGTCAAACGTCGCGGGCAACTTGCCGCGTGTACTGCTCTTAAGGCAGAGTACCTGTTCCATCAGGACGACGAGGATGCCTGCATGGATCTCGGCGACATGAGTATTCAGTGCGGCAGACGTGTCGATGCACTCAAACTCTGGCTTGCCTGGCAGGCACTAGGAGACAGTGGTTTTCATGATCGCATCGATACGATGTTCAGTATTGCAAAGGACTTACGCTCACTGCTGCGTGATCGCCCAGCGTTCAGGCTTGTCCGTGATCCAGATGCCCACTCCACACCTTGCGTAAACACTGTCTTTGATTATGTCCCTGTCCGCCTGAGGGACAGGCTCGCATCGGAGGGTGCAACAAAGGAACTCCGCAAGGAGCTGAGCCGGATCAACGTCGAGCTTCGCGCGAGGCAGAAGAAATCGGGCAGATTCTTTGTTAACTATGCCTCGGTTGACGGCTTCAACTCGTTCAGGCACGTCGCAGGCAACCCCCTCGTCACACATGACATGCTTGTCAACATGCTCGACGAACTCGAACATCTTGGCGCAAATCTCTGATTGGTGCGTTTTCATGTCTAGTAACATCTGCGGGAGTAATGACTTCCGCTTTTTTCTGTTGCAACACAACCCGTGGCACCACCTTCATATTGTTAAGAATGACACACGATCAACATCATCTTTGCTAGCAACTGACGAGTTTGTTTGCACAACACTGACTTTTCCTTAATGATTTATACACATGCCTACACACAATCTGCACGCTTTCTTTGCGCGCACTTATGTCGATCTGAACACGACAACTCACCACATTCCAATAGCATGTTCCCTCTTGAGTGATTATGCACTCGTGTCATTCGCACATCATGCGTACGAACCACAGGGGTAGAACTGAATGATTGACTCACACGTGTATCGCCGTAAGCGTTTCGGATTCACATTGATTGAACTGTTGGTTGTTATTGCAATTATTGCCCTTCTCATCGGCATTTTGCTCCCAGCCATTGGGCGTGCCCGCAAGGAAGCACAGGCAACGGTCTCAGCAAATAATCTGCGACAGGTGACGACCGCTGTCACGATGTACGACATGGACAACAAGTACTTCCCACCATCCTACGTGTACGGGCAGGACGACAAGTCCGGATTGTGGCGATTGCAGGACCAGCAGCAAACCAACCCGAATCTCGGGTACGGCTATATCCACTGGAGCTGGGCACTGTTTGGTGAAGGTCGTGTTGCTGGCAATGCCTTTGAAAACCCGGCAACGTCTGATCGTGGCGCACCACGCGCCAATCCCGGCGAAAAACCACAGGACTGGCAGTTCTGGCAGAAGAATGACCTTGGCAACGGACCTGGATCGGCAACCCCTCTTGATCGCCAGGTTCCCCGAATCGGCATCGCCGGAAATGCCGCCATTTTCCCGCGAAACAAGTTCAATGTCGGCTCTCTTCGAAAGAACCGTCTGGTTCGTGGCTCAAACATTCGACTTGTTGCGAGCACAATTCTCGCAACCGAGTTCCACGATTCAAATGATTGGAAATCTCTCGCTGATCCTGCAAACAGCATCGTCAAGAGCCACAGACCTATCACGCCTTTCATAGGTATTTCTTCAGGCTCGAATGTCTACAACGAGCCGCTTGCATCTGCACCAAAGGGACGATTCTCCTACCCATCTGCAGATGAAATCCTGCCTGCAGACAAGCTTGGTGAAAACCTGATCAACAACGGTCTAACCACGCTGAATGCTGTCAGCCGCAATCATCCCGGCGATACGGCAAACTTCACGTTTGTTGATGGACATGTACAGCGAATGAAGATTGAAGAATCTGTGAAGAAACGTCTGTGGGGCGACAAGTTCTACAGCCTGTCCGGTGATAACCGTGTCGATACTGAGCGAAATCCCTGGCCGAACTAACTTATCAACACAAACCCAGGCGAAAGCTCGGGTTTGTGCTTTGTTGACGGCATCCTGACCGCACCCCAAATGCACTTGTGCGTTGTGCGCGGTTTGTATGCGCTCGTTCGTCCATCCAGATCCTCCCTGTGGTGCGACATGCATCCCTCGCGCACCAGCAGTTCGTGAATGACAGAGGGAATCATGTTCGAAGAAGAGACTCGAAGAGTGGAGAAAACAAAGATGAGAAACGATACACGGATGATTCAGTTCATCGCTTGCGGACTCGCAGGCAGCGTCGCGTCCGTCGCGAGCGCACAGACAGCGCCGTTCCTGATCAACGGTTCTGGTGCAACGCTTCTGCAGGCGCTGTTCGAAGCACCCGCATCAACCAACGACTTCATCGATGTCGATGGTGACACCATCACAGGCGAGCAGCTCGCCCCGACCGATCTGTCGTTCCCTTGGCTGCCTGACCAGTACTGGCAGGTGACCTATCGCATCGTCGGCTCAGGTAACGGCCTTGCCGAACTGCGTGACTGGGGTTTCACCTACGCAACACTGCCCGACGGCGATCCCGGCAACGGCACCTTCAACTGCTCATTCTCTGACAAATCGATCTGGAACCGCGAGGCATTCTGCCTTCAGGGCGCTGGCCAGCCCATTTCAGTTGGCGCAAACCCAGGTGGCACACCCGTCCGCTCACTGATGGACGGCAGTTTCCAGGTCAGCACAAGCACTGATCCGCTGGTTGCTGGTCTCCAGATGAACTTTGCTGCTCTCGACGTGCCGGTTAGCTGGTTTGTCTCTCCGAACGGCCAAGAGCAGTACAACCGCGTTCCGGGTGCTCCTGGATACGGTCTCAATCCGCGCGTCGCTGTCAACAAGGACGGCACAGCAGCCTCACAGAGCAACAAGCTCAAGTCCCTCTCCGGTCTCAACGGCGACATCAACGTCAACACAGCAAATCCGGATGACCACACAGTCTTTGATACAGCAATCACACTCGCTCCGGTTGGTGCGATCGTGAACTACGGCGTCGGCATGAGCGAGATCGACATGTCCGATCTCCGCCATCTTGCTGCAACGGGTCGCCGTATCAACGGTGAAAACCTGATGAAGATCACCCGCGACTCCGGCTCGGGCACACGCAACGCCTTCATGAACGGCATCGGTCTCGATCCGTCGTGGGGCGTTGGTGAGAACATTGGTGACCGTACCGTCTCAAGCGCGAACGATCTGCTCGGTCCGGACTTCCAGCCGTCGAACAAGGGCAGCTCAGGTCGTATGGACAACACCACACTGAACCATCGTCTCGCGGTTGGTCATACCGGTACCGAGCGCGGCGAGTCATCGGGCTGGCTCATCGCTGGCAACATGGACTTCCTTGCAGTCCGCTCCGACATCAAGGGTGGTACCGTCTATGCACGTCCGACACTCACCAATCTGCTCGATGCTGGTGTTGACGGCTACAACATCATCGGTCCGGGCGGTATCGCCACCATGGGCGATCCTCGTTCTGATAGCGCCGCCACCGGCGGTTGGGGCTGGGACCCAAGCGAAACAGGCGCATACCCGAACCCTGTTCAGCCCCCTGCAAACCCGAATGTTTCCGCGTACGTGAACAACATCACACGCTCAACATCGGCATTCGTTGCGATCCCCGGTGGCTCACCAACCCTCTTCAGCCCAGGTGAGTATCTTGCATCACAGTTCCTCCTGTTTGCTGCAACAGACAACGTTCCGGTGATCAATCCCAACCCCGCATCGACCTACGTGCCGATCGTTGCAAATCCGGACAAGAACCAGGCTCTTCAGACCTACATCCTGAATCAGTCAGGAAACGTTCACGGTCTGCCTGCGTTCCAGACATTCAACACAAACACAGCTGGTCGCGTTCCCGGCCGTACAACCGGCGTCGTGTACTCTGACGGCGTTGCCAATGGCGACAACTACATCAATCAGGCTGGCAATACCGTGCTCTACGGCACATCACTCAACATGCGCAACAAGATTGCCTACGACTTCAACGGTGACGGCGTCCGCGATATCAACGACGCAGAAGAGATGATGAAGGCGTGGCACTCACGCAATGGCGGCCCAGCATGGGTTGCACCCGATGGCACAGGCTCCATTGCTGGTACACTCGGCTCAGAAGCAATCATCGAGGTTCTCGGTGATGGCAATGGTGACGGTAACTTCGATGCAGAAGACCTCCGCTACTGGGCAGACGGTCTTGTGATCGATGGGTCCACCGGTTGCGTCAACCGTGTCGCGGGCTTCACAGCTGTTGATAACGCGTCAGCCTCAGTCACAGGCAACGCAAACTTCTTCGGCACAACATGGGCGAGCGGCCAGACCTACGCCGCTGGTGACTCACGCTTTGATATCTCCAACACTGCTGGTCTGACAACCCGCGGATTCGCTCCGACAGGTGCAGACGGTGTTATCGACGCCAACGACTCAAACTACGTCATGGCGCAGTTCACCGGCAACCCATTCGTGACCGACGGTGAAGCAACATGGGACGACATCGCAGAAGCTGTCGGGTTTGACTTCTCAGCTGACATGAACGGCGACTGTGTTGTTGATCAGGATGACGTCGATGCATTCGGCGGCGTTTGCTATGCTGACTGCGATGGCAGCGGCTCACTCAACATCTTCGACTACATCTGCTTCGGCAATGCATACGCAGCTGGTCTGCCATACGCCGACTGCGATGGCAGCGGCTCACTCAACATCTTCGACTACATCTGCTTCGGCAACGAGTACGCGGCTGGTTGCCCGTAATCTCAGCCCCCTGTGACATGCACACACACGTGTGCTACTCGTTCGCCCACCCGATTCCAACCGAGTCGGGTGGGCTTTTCCTTGTTAAATCAGTCCAGCACCTCCGTCCAGCAGCATAATCACCTATCCTCTGCCCCGTATGGCAGGCCTTGCTGTCCAATCTCTGGCGATCGCAACAGGCGTTGGAGCAACGATCGTCGTCGTCTCCAACCGTTTACGTGTTCCACCGATCCTCCCACTGCTGCTCGCAGGCTTTGCCATAGGCAAGGTTGGCATTGTTGATTCTGACTCACTCGAAGCTGGACTGCTCGCGATTGTCAGTATTTCTGTCGCGCTGCTCATCTTTGAAGGCAGCCTTCATCTTGATCGAGACACACTGCACTCCTCACCAAAGGCGGTGCAAGGGCTTCTGACAATCGGAGCTGTCATCACGTGGGTACTCGCAGCGCTCGCAGCCCGATTTGTGATGAAGCTGCCGTGGGATCTTTCCATTTTGCTCGGTGCCATGCTGATCGTGACAGGCCCAACCGTGATCCAGCCAATCCTTCGTCGCGTCCCGCTCAAACCAAATCTGCACGCCGCACTCATGGCCGAGGGCATCCTGATTGACCCCATTGGCGTTATTGCGGCGGTTGCTACACTGGAGTTGGTCATCGCACGCCACTTTGCTGGGGCCGACGAAACAGGGTTTACAGCCGCGCTGCTTTATGTGAAGCCACTTGTCGCTGGCACTGTCTTTGGAGTTGCATCTGGATGGTTGGGTAAACACCTCATAAACCGAGTGCCAACAGCCTCACCGGGGCGTGACAGAACAATCATTCTGATCGGCATCGCGTGCTGCATGACTTCCGTGGGTCTGAGCGAGCTTGCTGCGCCCGAAGCAGGACTTGTTGCAGCAACACTGTGCGGCCTCATCATGGTTCGGGCAAAGCATGCCAACGTCGAACCGCTCCAGCACTTTGCGATCAACATTTCGACCGTGATGCTCGGATCATTGTTTATCCTGCTCGCGTCCCGGTTCGAGGTTGAGCGTCTCTTTAACATCAGTTGGCGCGAGATTGTGTTTGTTGCACTGCTGATACTGGTTGTTAGACCGGTATCAGCGCTCGGTGCAACGGTTGGCAGTGCGCTCTCGATCCGCGAGCGATGGTTTATTGCGTTTTTAGCGCCTCGAGGAATCGTTGCTGCCATGATGGCATCCATTGTTGCGCTGCAGTTCTCAACATACACAACACACGCGACATCGCACACGGACGCAGAAGCCATCACGGGTCACCCTGCAGTATCAGTAGACCAGGCAACACTGGATCATGTGCAGAATCTTGAGACGGTTGTCGTGCTGGTTATCTTCGTGACTGTTCTTCTCGGCGGGACGCTTGCAAGTCCGGTAGCCACACTCCTGAAAGTACGAGCAGGAAAGCCCAACGGCGTAGTCATCATTGGTGCGCATCAGGCCGGTCGTGAACTTGCGAAGGCCTTACGTGATGCTGGTGTACCTGTTCGATTACTCGACTCCAATGCTGCGAACATCGCAGAAGCAGCCGAGATCGGACTTCCTGCAACACGCGGAAACGCAACAGATCTTCGCTGGCTTGAATCGCAGGCAAGCCCGGATAGATTCGGCTGGCTGCTCTCGATTACCGACAACGCCGAACTTGATCATGATCTTGCGCGCTGGGGTGCTCAACGGTTCGGATCCGGACGTGGGTTTATATGGTCACGAAAACAACCCGAAAGTGGAAGTTCCGGCGTTGTTTTTCCATGGGGACGACCGCTGCGACATCTGCTCTTCCAGTTCGATCTTGGGCTTGCTCGCATCAAGGCATTTGAGGCGGACAATCGCAAGGGCATCAACGCCCCACTTGTGACCATTGCTCCTAACGGCGACACAAAGGTGGTCCAGGCTGACGCTGACCTCGATGATATACCGGAAGACTACACGATCATCGGACTTGCAATCGGCCCGCCAGACGATCAATAACTGCCGAACCTCTGACTACAGATGTCACCACGCGCATCTTCGTTATGAAACACCTCATGGTGTCTTTGTGTGTCAACATGTGTAAATAGCTTTGTATGAGGTTTCTGATGGCGAGATTTCACATTCATGGTGTTCAGTGTTTCTCGATACTATTGTGCTGTACTGTTCCTGCAGTGTTCGTTGGATGCACAGCAACACCACATACTAACCAATCGCACAGTCTTGATGCACTTAGCAACACAGAGAAGCAGACACTCATCGCCGAGTTGAAGGAAATCACACGCACCGATCAGCAGTATCGCCGAAGCGTCTCATGGGGCACAACAGACGAGGCCGAACTCACCCGTCTGACATCGCTTGATGATGATGCACAGATGCAGGAAATGATCAGGCGTCATCGCGAGGGAGTTACTCTGTCAAAGTCTGAAGAGCAGCATTTGATGTCATTGCAGACCGCTATTGATCGGAAGAACTTCGCCCGGATTGTCGAGATTACACGCGAGTTCGGATACCCACACGCAGCCAGACTGGGCGAGCAGGCTCCGGATATAACCGCAGTGCTGATCCATGCGCAGATCGACGATTTCACTCGGGAGCGTGGTCTATTCCATCAGGAGGTGCTTGCAGGGCGAATGCCAGCGAAGCAGTACGCGATGATGGTCGATCGAGCACTCCAGCATGACGGGAAGGCCCAGCTCTATGGCACCGCTATCCCATTTGATCCAGCCAAGGGAGGAATCCAGCCGCCACCAATAGAGAGCATCGAAGCCACCAATACCGCCCGTGCCGAGATCGGACTTCCGGCGCTCACTGAGTACACGATCATTGCCAAGCAATAAATTCCACATCCAGATTGCCGTGAACAGGCCCAATCCGCCCCAACCAACTGGTGCGGTTGGACGCGGAGATGGAGATCTGCTACAATCGCCGCTCACCAGAATCCGCTGGTGTGGTGGGCTGTCCGCTAGCGCGGGCAGTGGTTTGATGAATGTTTGGAGGAATGGCAGTGGTTCGCATCCGCATGCAGCGTCTTGGTCGCCGGAATCGCCCCTTCTATCGGATCCATGCGATCGATCAGCGCTCTCGTCGAAACGGTCGGTCTCTGGAACAGCTTGGCTGGTACGATCCGGTACGTGGTGACGACAAAGTCGAGATCAATGTTGAGCGCGTGAAACACTGGCTCTCCGTTGGTGCTCAGCCAAGTGAGACCGTTCGCGATCTGCTCGCAAAGCATGGCGTCGGTGACGTTGCTGCGTGGGAATCGGAGCGCAAAGCTGCCCGTGACAAGGTAGAAGCGAAGAAAGCCGCCGAAAAGGCCGCTGCCGAGGCAGCAGAAGCTGCAAAGGCAGAAGCTGCCCAGTAACCCCACAATCTGGGACCTCCGAGCAAACGTGTAGTAAAATAACAAACGCAGGAGCCATTCGGCTCCTGCGTTTTCTTTTCGGCTTGGCTCAAAGGCCGCGGTGGGATTCGAACCCACGTAGGCTAAGCCTGCGGATTTGCAATCCGCCCCATTTGTCCACTCTGGCACACGGCCGATTCAAAAAATCGTCCCTTTGCCAAGCCGAACCCCGCTGATACGGGCCGAAACTCTATGCCAACACACCCCTGGAAGCTACGAAATCGTGGTTTGCCGTTGGTTTTCTGACCTGATTTGAGCTTCCACGCATCCCATGGGTGACAGGCTCACATTCTGGTGTCTCAACTCTGCATCGGACGAACAATAGATCATGCCCAGTATCCAGAAACTTCTCCGAATCACTGTGTTCATGTTGCTCATCGTGATAGCTGCGCACGCACGAGCGCAGGATGGGTCCGAACCCGCTCAGCCCGATCCGACACCGGAAGTTACACTGCCGGGTGAGCAGCCGGTATATGAGTTGCCAAAGCTCCTCCCTGAAGGCACATTCGTACCAGCACGTCTCGGTCGCGTGGTCACGATTGCTACCGGCGAACGCCTCATCATCTTTGCGCGCGATGCCTCTGGCACCACACCACGACCAATGATCCTGCTGCCATCCCCAGGCTTTGATGTCATTCTCGAAACGATGAACGAGCAGGACACGCTTGCGCGTCAGTCCGGCGCTGCAACATCAAGTGCGCGGCATCATCTCTTCGTCTGCAGTGGCAGGGTGTATGTATACCACGATTGGAACTATCTGCTCCCGTCAACTGCGCGTCCCGCAACACTTGACGATATTGGTTCACCACAGCTAACCAATCAGGATGAATCGTCTAGTGATTTGGACAACATCGCATCGCCGCCAAACGTGCTCGACCCGGATGAACTTGATCCGAGTGTGGACTCACTGATCAAAGAACTTGAGCAGGCACAACGCGGTCCACGAGCGCTTGCAACAGATCCTTCGAGTTCTGATACATCCGGTTCAACATCATCCAGCACCGAAACCACCGCCATGCGCACCTACACAAAGGACCGGTCGCTTCTTCGTCGCACCGGGCGCGTGGGCCGGGTCAGTGGCGCATGGACATTCATGCTTGATAACTCCGGCAATATTTCTGAGGCTCCGTCTCTGTATGACCAACCGATCCCGATCCTCCCGTGTCAGGCACTCGAATCGATCGAAAAGGTTGTCGGGCAGTACGGCACAACAATCAAGCTGGAAGTCACCGGACTCGTCGTTCACACCCATCACAGGCCGATGCTCCTGCCAAGCTTCTTCCAGATTGTTGAAACAAACGAGTTGCGACCGCTGCAGTAGTATCATGGGAGAGGCTTGTACCTGTTGAATGTGCCCACAGGTAAAGTTACACGTTTGTGCGTGTGCCATATACTCTTCGATGCAGTCCAAAGCCACCACCGTCGCGCAGTACCTGAAGGAACTCCCGGCTGATCGCCGTGCCGCGATCGAGCAGGTGCGTGCTGTCGTTCTCAAGAACCTTCCGAAGGGGTACGAGGAGGGCATGCAGTACGGGATGATCGGGTACTTTGTTCCGCATTCGCTGTACCCCGCTGGGTACCACTGTGACCCGAAGCAGCCGCTGCCGTTCATGAGCATCGCGTCGCAGAAGAACCACATGGCGATTTATATGTGCTCGATCTACATGGAACCCGACAGCGCGATATGGCTGCAGCAGCAATGGGCCAAAGAGGTCGAGAAGGGCAACGCGAAGCGCCTGGACATGGGCAAGAGTTGCATTCGGTTCAAAAAGATCGAGGACATCCCACTCAACGTGATCGGCGCAGCGGTAAAACGCGCCCCTGTCAAGCAGGTGATCGCGTCATACGAAAACAATCTCGCGATGTACGGTTCCAAACGAGCATCAAAGAAGAAAACCTCAAAGAAAGCTCCTGCCACCAGAAAAACGAATACGAAGAAGGTTGCGAAGAAGACTGTCACAAAGAAGTCAACAACCCGCAAAGTGACAAAGAAAACAACGACAAAGAAAAGCACAACAAAAAGAGCTACAACAAAGAAACGATGATCGCTTCAGCAACTACACAACTTCTTCGACAGATAAGATCGCGAACGAGCCGGGATTACTCTTCGAGTCGGCTTGTGCAGTGAGTGTAAACGCGTTGTCGGCCCAGCAGATGTGTTGATTGGTCAACGTATTGCACAATCCTACAGAAACGTAGCACAACCCCTTCTCATGTGCACGCATATCAGGTCTCGGCAACTCAAGCCGAACTTTATAAAATGCACCTTTCCGAAGTTCGGCTTTGCATGTGTGGTTTCCTTCAGACACACACTTGTTGGAATACTTGATGGTGTACGAAACCGCACACTCCTGCAAGGAGTCGCTCGGTCGGATATACAAATCCACTTGAAGCGGCTCGCCGGACTTGGCTTGAACAGGCCTTGTGATGCTTGTTGCATTCCCATTTACACAAAGACCCACGATCTTCGCTTCGCCGGTGCCACTCATCGACCGCAATGGGATCTGGTGAAACTCGGACTTCTTTGACCGCAGTTCCAGAACATCCGATTCATACGTGAGCATCTCATCAATACTGACATGTGATTTTTGCACTATGCCAAGCCCGCATCCATCCGCATACACATTTTCGCTCGGCTGCATTGCGCATATGCGATTGAGACGCAGAACATCGATACGCCTCTTTCTCATCCACTCGTCTATTGCCCTCGGCGCTCCTCCTTGTCCTGTGATATCCCACTGTGCAGCAAAGTCACTCACGTCATGAAGGAACATCATGCCACCGGGCACCATTGCGTCGTACCACAGATCAAGTTCCTTGCACGTATGTTCGTACATGTGTGACGAATCGATAAACACACCACAGGGCGCCCCACCCATGCACGAAGATGCCTGCTCAACAATACCAGGAGCAACCGAATCACTGAGAATCAGTTTGACATAATCGTTCAGCTGAGCCTTATCAATCCATCTTTGCGTATATCGCGTGTACTGTCGGCCAATGTCAATGGATACGAGTCCGTTCTTGAACCCCATTCGGCGCATCATGAACCCAAGCAAGAGTGCGCTGTTCCCGTACGCATGCCCGCACTGCACCAAACGTCGAATCCCGCCCCCCATAATAAACCCAAGTATGGCACTCATCAGCGGCGGGCCCGCCTCGCCTCGATAGTTGTGCTTTGTCACATCTTCATACCACTCCAGCATCACCTGCTGTTCGTCGGCGGCAAGAAAACTGAACGAAGGCGGAACATGATTCGGATACCTTCCACGAAACCCAGGCTGTCGACTGAGCATGCTTTCCTTCAACTGAAGAAGCACGCTTCCATGTTCTGGTAGCAGTGAAGCTGTCTGCTCCGGCGGCTCAACACGTATTGGGCGTTGTGTCTCTTCTTTGTGACTAAGCATGTGGCTTCCTTCATCAGAACGGTTTCAATCAATACTAGCACATTCTACGACATTGGCAGGCAAGCTAGCTCATCCTGACGAAGCAGTCACGCAAAGGACAATTCGACTATATTTGCACATGCTGGCCAACCCACCTGACAGTGCCAAAGAGCATTGCCCGCCTCCCAAGATCACAATGAGTCTGCAAATAACTCGCAACGACTACGCAGCACTCACGCTCGCATCTTCGGTGCTGGTCGGCCACATGGATTCACTGGTGCTTGCGCGCAAGAAGCTCGGCATTATCTCCCTCGTGTGTGCTGCTGTTCTGTTTGTACTGCTACTGACGTTTGAGGATCTGACCCAGCAGAGAGTCTCAACGTGGCTTGTATTCTTTGTCATCGTTTTTCTCGGATTCAATGGGTTTCCCAATCTGTTTCGCTCTGATGCGGCCGTTGCTCAGACAATGCTCACGACGGCTCGTGCAATGGCTGAGAGGATTCGAGATATCGATCTCGGTCATACACAGATTACTATTTCGGAGGGACAACTCTGCTGTGTCCAGCCCACGCACACCATCATCTTTGGGCAAGGTGCATTTGAACGCATCGTGCTCTGGCCCAGTGAAGAGCTCATGATGTTCTCTCACCTGAATCTGAAACCACTTGACGAGGAAGCAGCGCTCATGCTCGACGGCACCGGCGTCGTGATCCGTATTCCCAAGCGCGAAACAAAGGATGAGCAGGAGTGGAATCAGGTCATAACGCTGGTGCGTGGCCTTGTGCGGAGTGGGCCAGATGCACCCGCAACATCGACATGATACTATGATGAGCAGTTGCAGATCCATTCCCATCTTGCAGACTTGACAACAGACCCTCACTTACAAGGAGCTTTTCATGAAGATAGTTCGAGTTATCACAGCATCGACGGTCCCTCTTGTTTTATTCGCAGGGTGCACGAGCACGCACAGCGTGGACACACTTGCAACGGGCGCTCGTGTTGCTGGCAAGCCAACACCCGAAGCCGCCGCCATGTTTGACCAGATCAAGGCACTTGAAGGTGACTGGTATATGACCGATGACAATGGTCAGGAACATCTTGCCATGGAGTTCGATGTCATTGCTGCTGGCTCAGCTGTTCGCGAGATCATGTTTCGAGACTCCGAAGCCGAGATGACCAACCTGTACCATCTTGATGGAAATAAACTCGTCATAACACACTACTGCGCAGCAGGGAATCAGCCTCGCATGGTTGCAACCTCAACTGCTTCAGATGGGTCTATCCCCTTCAAGTTTGAGAGTGTGTCAAATCTTGTTTCAGCCGATGGGAGCTATATGGGAAGCCTCGTGTTGCATATGCCAGACTCGAATACGCTCATCGAAGACTGGGGCACGTATATGGGTGAGAAACTGGATTCCAACCGTCACAGGTTCGATCTGAAGCGGAGGTGATCTTGCGCAACATACAGTTGCAAACCATGACGATAAGATTGAATCGAGTTCAGCGGGTGCTTGTGCTTGGCGCATGGGTACTCGTTTTCTGTTCCACGCTGTACCCGCCAGTGCTTGTAAAGGGTGTACCAAACGCACCGCACTTCAGGGGCAAGTTTATTCCCATTTACGAGGTCTTCTGGACAGCGTACTCATCTCCAGTACAGTTTCTTTATGTTGACCACGGGATAGACTGGTCAACGCTACTGCTCATCTGGACGTGGATTTTCCTCGGACTCGTTGCAGGATTGTGGCTGTTCAGAACACGAACAACCAAACCATAACTGCGCAGCACAACGCGCACCACACGGCGCGCTGTGCTGCATATATCGCAAAGCTACTGCCCGAAATAGTCGAGCGGGAACGCGGGCTGTGCCATTGGTCGCAGCGCGAGTGCGAGCAGCGTCAGAATGTGGTCATCCCCCGCGATACGATTGGCCCGAAGCACATTACATCCGGTGCATCGATGGACGATCGCCCACTCACCGTTATCACGGACTTCTATCGCGATCGGTTGCATGGACGATCGGCACACACTTCTCCGATCGCCGGGATGCTCGTCGAGGTGTCGCGACCACAGGCATAGTGGACAATGGTTTCGATGCTGTGTGCCCGATGCATAGCCAGAAATGTGGTTCTTACATTTGATACAGGTAAATCCGTCCGACTCATTGGGACGCTTGCGAGATGTTCGTTGCATTGGAATGAGATATCCATCAGCCAGCGAAAAGACCGCTGGGGAACTCAAGAAATCATCCTCGGCAGGTAGACACACACCAACAGCAGTCGCGAGCGGGCCGAGACAGGGGCTTCGCGAGACAGCTCTCAGATGGAGAGGCGGGTGCGTGTTGGATCAAGCAATGGGTGCCATCAGATAAAGTCTAGGCACGTTAGTCGTTGGCGAACCACTGAAATGTGTCAAGGTGTTCGCGGAGGTGCCGTGCCGTCGGAAAACGCTTGGCGATCATCGATCTTTTGAGCCCGCAAATAAGCCACTTGACCTCTTGACGCTGGGCCTGATACCAGCGCTGCCCGCCAAGCATGTCATAAAACAGCTTAATGGACTGGACAACATCCTCTCGAATGTTGGCAGCCGTCGGCCTTCCCAGATTGAACAGGTCGACAAGCTTCACATCAAAGTGCACGCCACGCCGCTGGATCAACACGTTCCCCGCATGTATATCGCCGTGGTAGTCACGGCGGGTGTGGATCTGCTCAAGCCCTGCTGCAAGTCCGTACAGCACATGCAGAGCCTCAAACTCGGGCAATCGCTTGCCTGGGCGTCCAGCAATGAACTTTGACAGAATCGTGCCTTCAACATACTCGCTGATAAGCACCGAGACCGGAGCCCCCTTGTAGCGCAGGGTTTCCTGATGGTGGTACTCAATGACGATCGGGCATCCACGGAGTTGCTCCAGCTTCTTCGCGTAGAAGTCGACTGCCTTGTCCCGCTCGTTGCGTTGTGGGAAGAAGAGCTTTGCAGCACGACGGGCAC
Organism: Phycisphaeraceae bacterium; assembly: GCA_020639155.1. Lineage (NCBI taxonomy): Bacteria > Pseudomonadati > Planctomycetota > Phycisphaerae > Phycisphaerales > Phycisphaeraceae > Phycisphaeraceae bacterium. The sequence goes on along the minus strand of JACKHF010000002.1, from coordinate 32,716 downwards.
CGGTCCTGCGTTCGTTGACGCGATACACCTCGCCCTCCCAGCCACCACCAAGGCGCGACTCAACCACGTACTTGTTGCCGATAACACGACCCGGCGCAAGATCAAAGGTATAGAGTCGCGTGTCTCGTTCGTCCCTGGGCATGTGGCCTGCGTGCTCCTCAAACACTCTGCGAGCCGGCAAGCATATGTGGGATCAGACCAAAAGCATATCCAGCCCGTTACACATTGAAGAGGAAGTGGCACACGTCTGCATCGCGCATCACATACCCCTTGCCCTCGATGCGCATCTTTCCTGCCTCGCGTATCGCTTTCTCAGACTTGTGCTCAAGCAGATCTGCAACAGAGTAGATCTCAGCCCGGATGAACCCTCGCTCAAAGTCGGTATGGATCACACCTGCCGCCTGCGGCGCGCTTGCGCCCTGCTTCACTGTCCATGCCCTGATTTCCTTTGGTCCAGCTGTGTAGAAAGACTGAAGTCCAAGCAGGTGGTACGACGCGCGAGCAAGCTTGTTGAGTGCTGGCTCAGCAATGCCCATTGATTCCAGCATCTCGTTGAGTTCTTCGCCCTCAAGCTCAACGAGTTCGGACTCAAGCTTTGCGCACACCGCAACCGCCTCGCTTCCCTCAGTCTGGGCGTGTGTGCGAACACGGGACGCGTGCTCGCCAGCACCATCAAGATCATCCTCGTCAACATTCATCACATAGAGAATCCGCTTCCGCGTGAGCAACCCAAGCTGGCGCGAAACTTTCTCTTCGTCGGGATCATCCAGCGTGAGGGCCCGTGCCGGTTTCCCTTCATCAAGAATGTCTTTGACCTGGTTCAGGACCGAAGCCATTGCAACCGCCATCTTGTCCTTGCTTCGTGCAGCGCGTTCAGCCTTTGGTAGCGCGTTCTCGATCATCTGCATATCAGCAAGAATGAGTTCGGTATTGATCGTGTCAATGTCACGAACCGGATCGATCGAGCCGTCAACGTGAGTGATATCCTCGCCGCCTGGAGCCTTTGTAAAGCAACGCACGACCTGCACCAGGGCATCAACCTCACGCACGTGCGACAGAAACTTGTTACCTAGCCCCTCACCGGTGGCTGCCCCGCGCACAAGACCTGCAATATCCACAATCCGCAGGGAAGCTGGGATGATCTTTTCTGACTTGATATGTTCACGAATCTGTTCAAGCCGTGGGTCAGGAATCGGCACCACACCAACGTTCGGCTCGATCGTGGCGAACGGATAGTTTGCAGCAAGTGCCCCAGCTCTCGTCAGAGCATTAAACAGGGTGGACTTACCAACGTTGGGCAGCCCCAGCAGGCCTGCTTCCATACCGAATCTCCAGCATGACAAAATGGGTGGCACCCGTACTACATAAGCCCCAGCACGGTAAATTTGGGCCTCGATGATAGCCCAATACGAAACTGTGACCGAAAAAATCCATCGAAAATGGTCTGGAAGAATCAGTATTTTTATTGGACTATTAGAGTTCTGCGAATTGGACGTGTAATCCTCGAAAAATGTGGAAAAATGGTCAATTTCAGATGCATTCGTCGGGGTTTCGTGTAGACTTCGGCTGGCTAATACTCGCCAGTATGGGGGTAGCGGTCCCGGCGGCTCCGTTCGTGTCGTCGGCAGGTCATGGAAGAAAAGAGAAAGAGCGGAGAGAAATCATGTTTCGCGCAATGATCGTGGGTGCAGTAGCACTTGGTGCGGCTGCAAGTGCTGCTATCGCTGGTCCCGTGTACAGCTTCAGCGTTTCCGCAAATGCGCAGGGGCAACTCCCCTACGGCGGTAACAGCAATGCAGCTGGCAAGTTCAACACGGTGTCTGCAAGCTTCGACACAAACACAAACGAGTTCACACTCGACGTCTTGTTCGATGATCGCAAGACCGATGGTCTCTGGGTAGCCATCAATGGTGGCCCAAATCCAAAGGGACACGCTGGCGAGATGGCGATCCTGTACTTCGGCAAGAAGGCAGGCTCAAATCAGTTGGTTGTCTCTGCATACGCATACAACGGCGTGAACGGTGACACATCCTACAAGGATGGCAATGGTGATGGTTCAAGCGGTGATGCTGACTTCATCACAAACTCCATCGTCGATAACAGCTTCCTGCTCTCCGCAGGCATCAACGATGTCTCAGGTGGTGGACGTCGCGTCTCCTTCACCATTGATGCTGGCATCATCCAGAACCACTCACCAGCGAACCCCGGCAACACACCATGGACAGGCGTTGCATTCGGTGAAACTGCTGGTATCTGGCTGCACACCGTGAGTGGCTCATCGTTCCAGTTCGGCACATATGGCACCTATGACGACAAGCTCAAGAAGTTCACCTACTACAAGCAGGGCTGGTACGACGCGAACTTCATCCCCACAGATCACCCCAATGTTCCAATGCCAGCAGCAGCAGGTCTCGGACTCGCAGGTATGCTGACGCTCGGCTCACAACGCCGTCGCCGCACAGCCTGATATTATAAAATATCATTCCGCTTTGATCACCGATCACATGCATGTGCATGTGATCGGTTTTTCATTTGAGTCACGCCTACGGGGACTTACCCACCACCAATCAGATCCTTCAAGGCCCCATCAAGTCCCTTCTGAATGATCTGATCAGGACGCAGAAGCTGCTTACCAACAGATTCGATGAGCATCTTTTCATCGAGTTTGACTGATGGATCTGCAAATGAGCCCTTGACACGGAACGGCAGCGGCGTGATCTCGTCAAGGTTCAGCATCAGTTTGCTGAGATCGCTCCCTGCGGCCCCCAATGTTTCAGTCGCAACAGCGCCCAGCGGGAGATATGTCACAAGGTCCATTGTTCGATCCGCAATGTTAACGCTCCCGGAGGAACTGACCGAGAACTCACCCAGCGGCACGGTGTATTTGGGGTACTGAGCAATGCCGTTCTCAACGGTAACAGTCATAGAGTCGAGCTTCCTGCCAACGACTTTCGGGCCAGATCGGAGCTCGGGAAGTAAAAGGTTGCCGAGCAGCGACTCACCAGCCTGCACCTGCGCTGTCCCAGGATCAAAGAACATCGTCGCATTCAGCTTGTGAAGATCACCATCAAGCGGATAACGCACGTTCGAAATCTTCAGCACAGCTGGATCTTCGGAAGCTGACTTTGTAATGCCGCCAATCACAGGAACGCTACGGAACAGCGACTTGGTAAAAGCTGGTGAAAGTTCCTTCAACGTAAACGAGATTGGCTCGGTCGAAACAAATACACCATCGCGAATAACTCCGGCAAGATCGCCTGTTGCCCGCTCAGAACTGAGTTCGGCTGTCACCGAGCCACTGGTCGCGCTTGCCTCGCGCAGTTTCAATGTGACATACGCAAGCGGCCCGAGCGCCTCGGCTGCCATGTCCTTGCGACCAATCAGCGCGTCAACGAACAGCGTCGGTACTTTTCGCAACAGAATGTCGGCTGACACCTTTGCTGTGTCTGTAGTGACGATCCCCTGCGCATCTCGGAATCCGTCCAGTGTACCCCACAGGGCAATACCCTTCATGCCTTCTGCATTTGCAGGTTTGCCATCGATTAGTGCATTCCCTCGAAGCTCCAGCTGTCCATTCGGCTTGTTGTACAGATCCAACCCCAAATCGGTCACACGCATCTGGTGCGCAGGGCCGGGTATTGGGGCAGCATCCTTTGTCGCACCGGGCAGCATGCGCTGAGCCTTCAGTGACAGTGCCGGCGACGACACTGCCATATTCAAAGCAAAGACATCGGGCTTCAACGGCCCCACTGCTGGAATAGTTGCAACTTGCGCCTTCGGTCTTGAGAGCCTGAGCTTGCTCACATCAAGCTGTACCTGCGATGGTGCATCAATCGCGAGCCCCATTGACGCAGGTAGAAGCACCGAGCCCATTGCGGGCGTAATTGTCCACGCGAGATTGAAAGGCTGCGCCTCGATAGCGTCCTGATTCAGCGCAATCTTCACCGGTTTCACTGTCTTCAATCTGTTTGATGCCAGTGTCAGCGTGCCCGTCACCGATGCTGGCGATGAAACAAGATCCTCCTTTCCAGCAGGACCATCAATTCCGGGAGGCGGCACAAGCTCGAACGCACCATCCACATCAACCTGCACACCAACAAACGGACCAAGCGCTTCAACTGCACTGATCTTTGTATCAGGCATTGCAATATGAAGGAACCCATCGGCAAGCGCTGACGGCACATCCTTGATGCCGATGTTGAGCTCGAACGGTCCGTTCGGCTTCGACTTCGCAATCGTTGCAAACCCATCAATCCGCAGTGTGCTTGCGTTTGATGGAGACTGAGCTTGCTGCTGTACACCATCAACAGCCGCCGACATCGCAAGTGTCGCTCGTTGCTTTGATTCTTCTGTTATTGCGGCGGCGGGCATATTGAGCTTGATGTCAACACCACGAAGATCAACCGTTTCTGTTCTCTGACCGTTCGAAGCAGCTACCTGCATCGTCAAGTTTGAAGTTGTTGCTACAACACCGTCTTTGATACTCAGATCGAACGTACCCGCAGGCAATGACACTTTGCTTGTAGGGGAATCGGCTGATTCTCTTGAGCTCAGCACAACTGATGACGGTGTATATCGAATCGCAGCAGCGAGCGACTTTGACATACCAGCGACGGATAGATCCTCAGTTGGCACACGGGCGCTCAGTACCCGCACCTCGTGCGAGCCGATCTGTACAATCGAAAATGCGTCGCCCGTCCTGGTCTCGATGTCATCTGCGAAATGGCGCAATGGGGTGTAGTTTGCAATAGTCAGACCAGGTTCATTGATGACAACAGCATTGTCAGCAAGATGCAGTTCGCCCTTCATCATGCCACGCGGGGTTCCCCCGACCGAACCCGAGCTATCAATCACAACTCGCGTCGCGGGAAGCCCAAACACACCAACGGCGCTCTCTTCAGGAGTCAGGGACAGCTTGACCGTCACTCGATCGCCAAATCCCTGCAGAACATCCAGAGCAAACGTGTCAGCAAGGTGCGGGCGGAGCACATCAAACGCGAGCTGCTCGATCGACACAGAACCAGTCACTTTCGCGCTCGACACTTTGCCGATTGAGCCGTCACTTGTAAGAAGATCTGTCAGCTTCAGTTCTGTATTGATCAAGCTAGGCCGAGCGTTCTTCAGTGCCAGAGCGCCATCAACATCGATACTGACTCCGTCGCTGAGCTTTGTTGTGTGCACGCTCACTGTCGTTGGTTGGAGCGCAAAGGGGAGCGGCTGAACTGGTTCTCTTTGCGACACGGTCTCGTTCTGCACCAGTTGCATCGTGCCAGCGATCTGACCGAGCGTCAGTTTGACATCAGCTGATGTATCAGCAAGTGACATCAAACGTGAACCATCTGGCTGACTTGCAAAGCGTACCTTGTCAACCTCCAGAGCAAGATCAACCGAGCCCGCGCTCGTCAGATCAAGCCCGGTATCTCCAAGCATTGCGCGCAGTGCGGAACTCAGGCGTTTTACACGCATATGAGACCCCTTCGCAACCGCAATGCTGATTGGCTGCTGCGACTGCCCCTGAGAGAGCCCGGTCAACTGCACATTGATATCACTCGCGACATTGTCAGAGGCGACCGAAACCTGAACCGGAGTAGGCGTGTCTGCCTGCGGTGCCTGCGCTTTCAACGACATCGAAATAACTGGACCGATGTCGCGCGCCGCATTCAATCCACGCGGCGCCAGAAAGGGCTCAAGTATCGCTGTGTTCAGACCGTTCAATGCAACCTCACCCGAGATCAGCATATCGATTGGACTATTTACCTTGCCTGACGCATTCACAACGTGCGGCGCTTGCACGTTCAATGTGAGTGTGCCCGCATTCACGTTGTCCTTCTTCACGTTGGTACCGCCGGTCACACTTAAGCCATCAGCGAGTCCGGATGTCGTTGCCCGCACATTCATCGCGGCGACGTCATACGTACCAGCCTGAGTGCCCTCGCCGATGAGTTTCAGTGCAAAGGCATCAACCTGCGTTGTCATATCCAACACCAGTCCTGCAAGATCTGGCTTGCCCTCCTTGGCTGGTACCGAGAACGTGTTGATCGTCAGCGTCGCGCGGGGTGGTGAGGAAAGCTGTGCAAGATTCGGATCGATGAGCGGCTTGCCCGTTGATTGTTCGATCCATTCGATCAGTTCTGCAGATGCAACAGATGCTGTCGCAGGCTCCGTTAGTTCAATGCCTGACGCACTGCGTTTGATCTTCGCATCAAGTGAGGCATTGGGTGCGTTCACAGTTGCAACACCCATGCCATCAACGGCATCACCGGTGTACTGAATCTTCGCGTTGATAGTTTCTCCCACTGCTGCAACCACAAGCCCATCTGTTCCAGCGAGTGTGTCCGCCCAGATCGCACGCACACTATTCAGATCAATCGAACCAACATACGTTGCGCCAAACGGGTCGATGGACTTCGATGTTGGCATCAGATCCGTCGATCGAACATCGATTGTGATTGTGCCCGAACTCGGCGCACTAGTTTCCTTGAACGTCCCTGCAAGATCAACCACCGTTTCGTTCGCAGACAATGTCACAGTGCCCGTGAGTTCTGTTGTTGCGGTTCGGTGTGTGCCGGTATCACTCGGACGTTCAACATTGAGCACCAGATCTTTCACTTCGATTGTGCCAGCAATCGCAAGCGGGAGATCAATCGGCCCCGAGGGCGATGGCTTTGCAGGAGGACTCTTCGGAACCAATCCTGTCTGCCCGGGTTTCATAATGCGATCAATGGACGACGTGCCGTCGGCGTGGTATGAAACCGTCGCATCACCCTTCACCGTGACTGTGCCAAGGTTTACACTCTTTGCAAGCCAGCCACGCGCAAGGGACAGCAGGCCTGCATCAATGTGTACACTCGCATCCGCAACACGCGTGCCGTCGGGCTCATTCAGGACGACATGCTCTACCCTGATCGGCCCAAACCAGGAGAGACTGACGCTCCCCACTTCCGCACTCCCATTGATCTTTGCCCCGAGCGCAGATGCCACCTTCGACTTGACTATGCCCGATGCGATCGTCGGCACGAGTGCAAGCACGACGAGTCCCACAATAAGAACTGCACAGAGCACACCGAGGACGATCTTTGTACGACGCTTGAGTTTGCGCATAAGTCCACCTCCAACAAATCCAACGTGCGCCAGCGTAGGTCACATCTTTGAACACCGTGAGTGAGGATGCTCACATAAGAAAAACACGGTGTTTCGATGAAAAAACCGCGTCGTTGTGACACGGTTTTACTTTGATGTGACAAGATGAACCAACAGTGAAGTCGGAGTGATTTCTCGTTTACTCGCTACCAACCTTGGCGAGCTGCCACTCCTCGATCTCGATTGGTGCCTGTCGGCCGAAAATGGTGACAAGCACACGAACCAACCCCTTCTCGGGAAGCATCTCGTCGACGGTGCCCTCGTAGTTCTCGAATGGACCATCCTTGATCGTGACGTGCTCACCCTTGGTAAACGCGAGTTTGATATCCGGGAGTTCTTCGGGCTTCTTCGAGTCGATAAGCATCTTCTCGATCTCGTGTGATTTCATCGGTGTTGGTCGGCCGGCCGTGCCGACAAAGTCTCCAACACCCGTGGTTTCCTTGATGAGGAAGAACACATCCTGCGGGATTCGGCCATCCTCTTCCAGTTTCATCTCGACAAAGACATATCCCGGGTAGAGCTTTGTCTCTTGGATCTTCTGCTTGCCACTCTTGATGACCTTTGTTTTTTCGGTCGGAACAAGGATCCTCGCAACGAGATGGGTCATGCCTTCGATCTGCACCTTGCGCAGCAGCGTGTCCCGAACAGACGATTCCTTGTTTGATGCAACACGAAGCACAAACCAGTCCATACCCGGCGCTGAGCGCATCGCCTCCCCAGCAGGAATCATGCCCTCAATACTGGACTCGGTCTGAACGCTCGTCTGTTCCGAAGTGGTGTGCTCTTCTGTTGCCACAGTGTGGGTCTCCATACGGAGGGCCTTGGAATCGAACCTGAACATGAAAACACGGGTGGGCCGAGCCAGCGGGATCTTGCCAGCGGCTGCATATGGTAGGAGGGATATGGCAATCCGGCGAATGAAGCCCGAACGCCCTTTCCAGGCCCGGACACAAGGGAATAAGCCTACATCCGGCGGATTCGCATCGCGCTGAACAGCCACTCGAAGAAGAAATCAACGAAAAACAACGATGCTGCAATCGCAAACGACGCCACAATGACCACAACCGTCGATCTAATGACATCCTTGCGTGTCGACCAGTTTACGCGGCGCATCTCAATGTCCGTTGCGATAAGAAACTCGGACGACTTCTTGTGGACGCCAACGTAGTAATAAACGGCAATCGCTCCGATGAGAATCGTCAGAGCTGCCAGACCACCTGAGATAAAGATCGGCTCGATCACTGGTTTTCCGGGAATCACAGATGGCACTGCAGCGAAATCGTTCGGGCCTTCAATGCGCACAATCTTGTCGTTTGATACTTCCGCGCCAGCAGACATTGTGTCGATCAACAGGCTGCCTGTATCAGTCTTGCCCTGCACCGTTGCAGAGCCCGCTTCCTCAAGACTCCCATTCTCTCCCTCAATGAAGAAGTGAACAACGTCACCAACACTGGGCGTAACTCCATCGGGGTTTTCAAGATACACCTGCGAGGAGGCACGCGGCAGCACATTTGCCAGCGTGGTGCCTTCGTTGAAGAGCCACGCAGCACAGGCAAGGAACAGCGTGCCAATGAACACCGCAGTCAGGGTGCGTACCCAGTAGCCTTGTCCCTGCTTGTAAATGCCGAATGACATGCTGCTGTGTTCCTCGATCCTGTCCCAGACGTGTGGTGAAGGACCAGCGGGCCAAACTGTCCAACACGTCGGGAGGGACTCGAACCCGCAACCTGCGGATTTGGAATCCGCTGCTCTACCAAATTGAGCTACCGACGTTCGTGCTCACGTGGAACGGAGTGTTTCACGTGGTCTCACCATCAGCAGACAGCAGAAACGCTGCCCTTGTTGCTGGGTATTACTTGCGTTTGATTTTGTGGACCGTGTGCTTGCGAAGCGACGGCGAGTACTTCTTGATGCCCTCTTTCATCTTCTCGGGCAGACCGCCCTTGACATTGACCTCGGTGCGGTAGTTGAGCAGCCCGGTCTCGGTGCATTGCAGCCACACGTACTCGCGGGCATCATTCTTTTTCTTGGACTTGGCCATTGCGGATCGGCTCCTCACACTTCCCACCACATCGATTGGGCAAGCCGATCGAGTGGAATCGCATTGATGAAAATCGCTCCCCAGCCGGTAAGCCAAGGGAGCGGGGTCTTATTTGAGCAAACTACTCAATGATTTCGATGACGGTGCCTGAGCCGATGGTACGGCCACCCTCGCGAACAGCGAAGCGGAGACCATTTTCCATCGCGACGGGCTTGCCCATCAAGTCGATTTCCATGGTGATGTTGTCGCCGGGCATGCACATTTCTGCCTCGGAACCGTTCTCACCGATCAGCTTCAACACCGAACCGGTCACGTCGGTTGTGCGGAAGTAGAACTGCGGGCGATATCCCTTGAAGAACGGCGTGTGACGACCACCCTCGTCCTTGGTCAGCACATAGACCTGACCCTTGAACTTGGTGTGTGGCGTGATGGAGCCGGGCTTGCAGATCACCTGGCCGCGCTCGATGCCGTCCTTGTCAACACCACGGAGCAGCGCGCCGACGTTGTCGCCCGCACGACCTTCTTCCATGGACTTGTTGAACATTTCGATACCGGTGATAACTGTTTCGGTCGGCTCTCCACGGATACCGACGATCTGCACCTTGTCGTTGATCTTCGCAACACCGCGCTCAATACGACCGGTTGCAACCGTACCACGACCCTTGATGGAGAACACGTCCTCAACGCTCATGAGGAACGGCTTGTCCTCTTCACGCTCTGGTGTCGGGATGTAGCTGTCGATCGCCTCGAACAGCTCATCGATGCACTTGTTTGCTTCATCGTCGGACGGATTCTCGATCGCGGGCTTTGAGCAGCCACGGACGATCGGGGTGTCGTCTCCGGGGAAGTCGTACTTGTTGAGCAACTCACGGATTTCCATCTCGACGAGGTCGAGCAGGTCCGGATCGTCAACAAGGTCGATCTTGTTCATGAACACAAGAATGTAAGGCACACCCACCTGACGTGCGAGCAGCACGTGCTCACGTGTCTGCGGCATGGGGCCGTCAGCAGCGGACACGACAAGAATCGCGCCGTCCATCTGTGCAGCACCGGTGATCATGTTCTTCACGAAGTCGGCGTGGCCTGGGCAGTCCACGTGCGCGTAGTGACGATTCTCTGTCTCATACTCTGTATGCGACGATGCGATCGTGACCGTCTTGTTGGAGTCACGAACGGTGCCGCCCTTTGTGATTTCAGCGTATGTCTTCGCTTCGCCGCCGAACTTCACAGCAGAGCGAGCGCTAAGCGCTGCGGTCAGTGTTGACTTACCATGGTCGATGTGACCGATGGTGCCAACGTTCACGTGTGGTTTTGTTCTCTCAAAGACGCCCTTGGCCATGGCTTGATTGCCTCCAACAACTACGTTTCTTCCGATGATTCCGCGTTCGGGTTACAGATAAACAACTGCATCCCACGAACAGTGGCGATGATTCTGGTGTTGAGCCCCCGGTCGGGCCCTGTGCCCTCACCGCCGAACCGACCACCAACTGACCTGAACTCTCGTCCGGGTCGTGCTCCCACGCACACCAATACAGCACCGGTACGCGATGGGCTCTGATTATTGTCATGCTGCAAGGAAAAGGCACGCCGAGACGCAGGAAAAGCCTGCCCGGCTCCGCTTCATCGGCATCAATCCATCCGCCGATCTGCCATTGCCCGCTGCAATCCAAGAAAGCCGTTGATGGGATTTGAACCCATGACCTCTCCCTTACCAAGGGAGTGCTCTACCACTGAGCTACAACGGCACAAGAGTCTGTCAGCCCAATGGGATGTGACAATGCACACCAGACAAAGGCCTATCGCTTGCCGAACATGCTCGGCAGAGCCTCGATCGTATCAAAACTGAACAACCGGTCAAGAGACCGAACGCGCTCCAGCAGGCTTACAGCACCATTGCCCAGCCCCCTGAATACGCCATCATTTTCGGTTTGTCAGTTGATGCGGATGTAGTAGTACACAGCGACGTTATTGGGACGTGTTTCAACACCGCCGGTCCCCTTTGTTTTACCTCTTAGGCTCGCATCGTCTGTTTGGGTTGAAGACCAGATTTCATACGACTCGCCATGAATAGGATCTGTACTTTTCGCTCCTGGCGGATGGAAACTCCTGGCATATGCCGGAAGCGATTCGTTTCCAGCACCCAAGTTATTGGCACCTGCTCCTTTCGAACCCCCAAACATCCAATGTTGATGTGAAGCAAAAGCATGCCGCTGAAAACTTCCCGCTGCTCTCTCGCCATCAGGATCTTCGAATCGATCTCTGCCTGCGTTGATTCCTCGCAAAAACACGCCGCGAAGATCAGGCACTGAATTCTCCTTTCCAGGTTCCATGTAGATTTGTTGACCTTGCAAAAGCTCCTTTGCAATGCTCGCATATGTCGAGCCTGCTACGTTTTGGCCATCTGCAAGCACCCACTGTTTCTTGTTGATTGACTTTTCAACGTCACCAACTAACGACGCGAACTTATCAGGAGGAAGCATTGAGGCAATAACAGTTCCCACTGGAACGGGCATGTATGAAGGATTTTGCTTTATAAAATCATCAAGTATTTGTACATCTATTTTGTCTTTGCTTTTTTTAAGATGTAACTCAATAACCCTGTTTCCTTCTGTTTTTAAAAAATCAGATATCGATTTTTCAACACCAACAGCAATCAACTCACTTTTTGTCGTTTCTATAACTACTTTTGTTGCATCATCGCGTAGATCCTTTGTAAATGAATAAAACTGTTCCTGGCTCTTTTCTACATGCTTTGCTGTCGAGTCCATGTAATCACGAAACTTATTGCGCTCTGAGTTCAACTCAGAACAAGAGGTTATTTGTGTTACCGAAAACAATGTTGTCAAAACAAAAGTTCCAGCTCCAACAAAGACTTTTATTGCTGAATCCCTGGATTTTGTCGATTTAATAATAAGCCTTGCGTGGTCTTCGTACTTTTTATTTAAATCATCTTTATGGCTGCTAGCCTGATTGGCTAAGTGCTCGCGATACTTCTGAACCTCCTCCTCAAGCGATTTCCGAATTTCTGTTACGAGAGCTGTTGGGTCTGGTACTGACATCGTATTTTTCCTTCTTCATGCACAAGCGCATACAACTCGAGAATAGGCAACAGCAAAAACACTCCATGACTAGGAGATATCCGTATTTATACGAACACAACAAGACACGACAGTGCCTTGCTAATGTTAATAACTTGCTTTCCAACTTAGGCTGCGATATCGAAATCATCGCCCAGACTGTGCGGCTCAGTCAGAGACCCCCACTTGTCCTTGGGCAGATGGCGATGGTGCACGCGAACGACCCGGGCAAGCTGCGATCCGACCAGCGTCGCTACCGGCTCGATCAGTTCGACCAGCTTTGTAGAAAATGGGCACTGTTGATCCTGGAAGAACGCGACCACAGCCAGCACCTCGCCATCCGCTCTGCACGGCGCGAGTAGCATCTGGCGATCGCCCATCCACACATCACTGATCCCGAGCTCGCGCTGAATCTCGCTCGCGCTGCGGAGATGCAGTTGATTCGGCAGATGATCCACATGGGCACCAACCGCATCTGAAATCTCATCCAGCAGCATGTCCAGATGCTCTGGGTTCAGATCGTTGTTGACGTATGCACCGAGTGAGAAGTCGCCGCTCGTGCCCGGTAGAAATACAGCTGTGTTGCACGCACCCACACACGCGAGTAACTGCTGGAGCGCAGTGCGGAGCACACCCTCAAGATCAAGTTCTTGCCGAAGCAGCGTCTGGAACTCAGTCAACTGCTTTGTTGTATCGAGTGTCAGCGACATCTCGTCGAACATGTCGACAAGCCCGTCGACCAGTGCGCCGAACGATTCGTCCGGACGTTCTTCCGCGTTATCCTGCGCAAACTCGCCGTGCTCACCGCAGAGTGCCCAGAGTGTGTCGATGTGGCGCTCGTGCGTGCGCTTCGATCGGCCCGCGTTCAATGCATCGATGAGACGTGTTGCGATTGTGTTCTTTGCAAGCTCACGATCGATGACATCTATCACACCGCCACGAACCGCAGCAAGACTGTCCTCAAGTCCGGGCTTTACCATCAGCACAGCAACGCCGATGCCGGGCCAGAGTGTGGCAACCTCAGCTGCGCGCTCCATGCACCCTGCAGACTTCGCATCAACGATCAGCAGAACGTAATCATCAGGGTCATACTGCACGATCGCTTCGCGAACTGAGCCACAGCGAACGATCGATGTTGTGTGCGGGGACAGCGTCTGATTGACGAACTCCCACACGCCCTTGCGACCAGTCACGACCAACACTCGCCCCTTTGAGCGCGTGCCAACCGGGGGTGTTGTCCCTGCGTCGTTGTCGCGATTGTCTGACCCGAACAGCTTCATCCGTGACTGCTCCAGCGATGTCATCGGTGGCTGCAACGTCCGTGTCACAGCACAGAATCGCGGGCGAAACGCAACCCGACCCCCGTGCATCGGTTGCAAAGGTGCGTCGCTTGAGTCAGTTTGTGTGGGTTGTGCGAACTGCCTGCTGGGGCGCAACGCTTGCCGAGGATCCCTCTCCCCCCACATCGCCAGCCAGTTTTTCCGTTCTTTCACGCAAAAGTTCAAGAACCGCGGAGACTTCGTTCGCCGCAGCACAAATTGTGCGCGCCACAGACTCCACATGCACGTCGTTTGTTGCGTGTGCAAGTTGATCTGCGCGATACGCGATCACAGAAACCGGCATCTCGACCTGTTCCATCACAGTTGCGGTGTCCTTGCCGAGTTCTGCCAGCATTGATTGCGAACGAATCTCATCCTGCATCGACGTAAGTTCGACCATGGATGTTGCGTGATGCGATGACTGCGACTGAAGCTGCTGCATCTGCGACCACGCGACAATGCGCGAACCCCACACAGTCGACAATGCACGAAGCAGTTCCACTCTCTTTGCCGCATCATCAAATGCACGTTTGTGCACAAGCAAGGCGCAACAGCCAGTATCAGAATCGAACACAAGCGGCATCACACGTGCGGACGCATCATTCTGATACATCTCAGACAACCACGGCGCAGCACTGATCGGGAGTCTGCCCAGCATGGCTGGATCGGCAAGCTCAATCCAGCCTGTCATGTCCTGCTGGAGTGATGAATGCTGAATATCGAGCACGCGCGAGGCAATCGGATGTGTGTGCTTTGTCAGCTCGTCCTTGTTCTGGCGCAGCGCAATCCACGCGTTGCCGAAGGTCGGTCTGACAAACAACGTGTGGTCGTCCGACCCGAATAACGCACCCGACGCTTCAAGGATTGACCCAGCAACAGCATGGATGTCGGCCGACGACGAACTCCGCTCGATTGTGCGCGTAACAGATGCCAGCACGTTCATCGCACGATGGGCGTGTTCTGCGTGGGCATCTGCAATCTCATGGTGCGACGCAATCTCGCGATTAGCTCGCCCCACCGCGTCGATCATCAACTCTGTGTCTGTTGCTTCCTCAATCCCGAGCAGCGCGGCACGCTCTGCAACAATCGCAGGGAGCTTCCGTGTGATCTGATCGCACAAGTGCTCGGTGATGCCCATGAACCGATGGGTCTTTGCTGGGCTCGTCAGTTCGTCGTACTCGCCGGAAAAACCCAGGTGGCACGAGCGCGCAATCATCTGCGCACAGTGCAGAATGAAGGCAACCGCATCAACCTGCTGTTCTGTCTTTGGATCCGCAGCAGATGCAATCGCCCCTATTGCTGACGCATCCTCATCGGGCAGATTCCATCGCGTGCAGAGATGGGCGGACGCTTCGAGATTGTTAATTCCGAGCACTTCCGTCTCAGCTTGGGTTGCCGAACTCAGTCGCATGCGAGCAAGCGCGAGCACGCGCGTGTAACTCTCGGGAAGCACAATATCGAGCGCGAACTTGCCGGTGCTCGCCATCAGTCCCATGACAAACGCCCGACTTGATTGCACATGCATTGCTGGGAGCGCAATCGCGAGTTGCTCGGCCGCACAGGCAACCGCAACCGTGTGACGCCAGAGCCCTGCCCAGTCGAGTTCCGATCGCACGAAGGGTGATCGCTGTGACTTCGTTGATGATTCGTGATCGTTGCGAGCCTTTGCTTCCGCCCGCTCGCGTGCTGCTTCGATCGAGTCGTACACACTCACGGCAAGCACCGCATCGCGGACCGGCTCAAGCCCGAGCATCACAATCGCACGGCGGAGCGATGGGATCGCTTCGAGTTCATCGCGTTCTGTCTGTCTTAGACGATTGCAGACACTCAGCACACGAAGGGCGAGCGCTTTGTCTGCTTCCAGAAAACGCACAATGTCGTGAAGATCGATGTCACTGGCACGCGAGACGCGGAACAGACGGGACAGTAGCGCCGACGGCGGGACCATTGAGTCGATCGCTGCGCGCACGCGTGCTGCACGCGCCTCGGGCGTGTGAGCGTTGGCGGTTGTTCTTCGCGTCGTGGTTCGTCGCGCCAAGCCGATCTCCTGTCAGAACAAGGATTCCCAGCTCGTATCGACGAAATGAGGCCAGGCGCAGTCATCAGCGGGACAGGGTCATGCCCGGACACCACCAAACGATGACAACCGCGCAATCTTTGCGCACACGCTTTGCACACATGGTCATACTTCGCGTTGCTTTGCTTCGTGCTCCACCTTCGCTTGCCACTGGGTCACCGCATCCGGGTCTCGTCCGTAGATCGGCACGAGCGACTCGGGGCTCACGGCTGGCAGATGCGGGAGCAGATCGAGCATTGCAACAGGACTGATCAACGGATGCACAAGCGTTACGCCGCGTTCGATCGCGCGTGCGCGCAGCTGCTCAGGGAAGTGCGAATCAGCAATGAGCGTGTCCGATGTCATCTGATCGAATGAGTCAGCATCGATCACCTGAATATTGGTCACTGTGTAAGGCAGCACAATCGTCGTCACATGCGCGCTCGCTGGCTCCGTGCCATATTTCCATGTGCGTTCATTCTTCGATGCGAGCGCAACAGAGACAGTGGCAGGCAGCGAACAGGCCTTCGCTGTTGCAGCGACAACCGACAACGCGGACGGAACTGGGATACAGATCGCATCGTTCAGCCAGCACACCATCTTCGCGCACGTGATCGCGATACGTAACCCCGTATACCCGCCGGGTCCGACCGAAACGCCGACAAGCTTTACATCGCCTGGGTTCACACCGGCCCGCTCGCACAGGCGCGCGATAGCTGGCATGAGTTGATCGTCGTGGCGATCGATCTGCGACCCCGCTCGCCGACGTGGTGTTTTCTCACCCTGTGTCCGAGCCTCAAAGATTTCCACAACAACGAGTTCTATCTCGTTGGCACCCGTGACCTTCCCCAGCGCGACACCCGACCCACACGCAAACGACACAACAGAATCAGTGAGCGCAACGATGGACGGATTCGATGTCTCGATCGAGAGGACAAAGGAGCCGGCTGGAAGGGAGTGGGTCATTGGGGCAGACAGCCTATGTCGCTGATCCCGCCAGAGCGATCCCGAGATGACATCCGCGTCGACAGGATGCTGACAGATTCACGTTTTCAGGCCCGAAATCGAACCCGACGGGCCATCCCTGCGATATGATCGCCCAATGGACCACGCACCAAAGGACGACAGCGGACTGGGGATCTTCTACGCCGACCGGCGGGTCATCGTGACCGGGGGCGCAGGGTTCATCGGTGGGCATCTCGCTGAGCGCCTCGTCGAACTCGGTGCGAGCGTGGTCGTCGTCGACAACCTCGCGAACTCGACCGACACCCTCCCCCGCAGGCTGGAACGGGACTTCGGCAAGCGGTTCTGGTTTGTCCGCGGGACCATCATGTCCACCGAGACCATGCGGATCGCGGGCAACGCCCTCGGACGCGGGGCAAAGCCGATCGTCTTCCACCTTGCTGCGATGGGATCTGTCATCAGGTCGGTCGAGCAGCCCGAGATGACGATGGAGAACAACGTCATGGGCACACTCCGCGTCCTGGAGTTTGCCAAGGCGATGGAAGCCCATCGCGTCGTGTTCGCGTCCAGTTCCTCCGTCTATGGCGACGACCCGGCCCAGCCGAAGGTCGAGACTATGACACCTAAGCCCATGTCCCCCTACGCCGCATCAAAGCTCGCGGGCGAGGAACTTTGTCGGACGTGGTCACGCACCTACGGTCTCTCAACCGCGTGTCTTCGGTTCTTCAACGTGTTCGGCCCGAGACAAACCGCCGAGTCGCAGTACGCTGCGGTTGTACCCGCATTTACCAAGTGCCTGCTTGGGGACAAGCCACCAACTATCTACGGCGATGGCGAGCAGTCACGCGATCTCACCTATGTCGATAACGTCATCGAGGCGCTGCTCCTCGCGGGTGTGGTCGAGCAGGATCCCAGGGGTCAGGCAATCAACATCGCGTGCGGCGGATCAACATCCATCAACGAACTGGCGCGCATGATGGGGTCCATCCTCCGCAAAGCAAACATCAAGCCGAAGCACATGCCCGAGCGCAAAGGCGAGGTAAAGCATTCCAGCGCCGACGTGTCACTCGCGAAGAAGATGCTGGGGTTTGAGCCAAATATTGGTGTCGAGGAGGGGCTCGAGCGCACACTCGCGTGGCGGACGAAGGACATGCCCGAGATCGTCACGATCACACCGAAGCGCAGACCTGTCGTTACAACACCTGCTCCCACCAAACAAACTCAACCTGCAAAGCCAGCTCCAAAGCAGACCGCAACCGCACAAAAGCAATCGACTCCGAAACCGGAATCCCCCGCTGCGAAGGAACCATCGAACACATCGAATAACGAGGATCCCGCTTCGCAAACAAAGCCTGATGCAGAATCGGGCGAATCACTCTTCCAGAACAAGCCCGTGTCGCTGGCACGCAACTCAAACAAGAACAAACGCAAGGGTTCCCGTGGCAGGCCGGTGGCAGGATCAGAACTGGGATCAAGCACACAATCGCGTGTTAATCCGCAGCCCGTGACAAAGCCCGTGCAATCAAAGCAGACCAACTCAAGCGGGAGCAATGATTCATGACGCGTCTGTGGTCTCTCGTCATGGGTTGTTTTATGCTGCTGGGCTTGCTTGTTCGCACGGGGTTTCGAACACGAGGCCCGTACTGGCGCTGGCGCATCGATACAGCCTTCGGTCGTGGCATGCCGGAATCCAGACGGGAACGAATCCACACCACGCTCGACTACGGCGCGTGGATGTGGCGCATGCGCAGGCTGTGAACGATTGTGACTGATCTGATTTCTTTGTTCGTTTCTTTGGAACATCGCACGAATGACGCACACACCGATCTATCTCGACAACGCATCTACAACGTGGCCCAAGCCTCCCGAAGTCGCAGACGCGATGGCAGACTTCATCCGGACTGGCTGCGCCTCGCCTGGTCGTGGCGGATACAGAATGGCAGTCCGCAGCGCCGAGTACGTCTCACGACTGCGCTCGCATCTGTCGAGGATGATGAACGCACCCGCAACTGAGCGTGTCGTTATTACACCCGGCGCAACAGACTCAACAACTATGGCGATCATGGGTCTGTTTGCACATCTACCAAAGCCGACAAAGCCAATGCGTGTCGTCTCGACAGTCCTCGAACACAACGCGGTGCGCAGGCCCTTGTATCTGCTTGATCAGATGGGCATCATCGAATGGGTGCAGGTGCCATGCGACAACGACGGCCTCATGCGCACAGAAGACGTGCTCGCGCACGTAAACGAGAGCACGGTGCTCGTCTCGATGATGATGGCGAGCAACGGCGTTGGCACACTGCTGCCGGCACTCGAAGTGTGTCGCGCGTTGAAAGACACACGCCCCGAAGTACTCACGCTCGTTGATGCATCACAAACGATGGGTGTCATCCCGATCGACGTGCAGGCTGACAACATCGACATGCTGCTGTTTCCCGGTCATAAAGCTCTCATGGGCCCTACCGGGATTGGTGTGCTGTACCTGTCAGAGCGCGCGACGGGTGAGACACCTGTCAGCACGGGACTGCGTGTCGAGCCGACACGTCTCGGCGGAACGGGTGGCGACTCGGGCAAGGACTCCATGCCAACGAAGATGCCCGCGCGCTACGAGGTCGGGACGCACAACACTGTCGCATGCGTGGGTTTGCTCGCAGCGATCGAAGCGGACGGATATCCCAAGGGCCACGACGCGCTCGCCCACGAGCGAGCGATGTGCAAGCGCATCATCGACCATCTCACGGACCATCCAAAGGTGCGCATTGTCGGCACGCACGATGTGAGCAACCGCGTCGGCGTTGTTGCGATCTCAGCAGAAGACTGGGCACCGGGCGATCTCGCAGCTGCGCTCGATGCAGAAGCGGGCATCTGCGTGCGGAGCGGGTTCCTGTGCGCTCCCGGCGCACACAAAGCACTCGACACATTTGCAACCGGTGGCACCGTGCGCATGAGCCCGGGTGTGTACACAACAGATGCGGAGATCGACGTGCTGCTGAAAACACTCGACACGCTCATCACTCGATAACCCAGCGAGGTGTGCAATGACAACATCGCGCGCACAAGCACTTCGTATCGCGGCGCAGGCTGCAGACACATCGCGCAGGTTCGGCGTCGACTTTGTCCCTGTCTCGTCTGAGGCGCGATCATTTGCAGCAGAAACCAGCTCGAGTGGTGTAACCGAGGACAATCGGCGCGTCATCGAGACAAAGCCAGAACCAGCAATCAACGTTGTTGTGCGCACAGATGGACACAGCACGGAGCACCTCACCACCGACATGCCACGCACATCAAAGAAGACGAAGCAGGCGCAGCTCGATGACATCCTCGCACGGTACATAAAGGATGAGCCGCACAAAGGATTCAACACAAACTTCAAGAACATCGTCTTCGGCGAGGGGAATCCGGATGCTGATCTGATGTTTGTCGGAGAAGCCCCCGGCGCAGACGAGGACGAGCAGGGCAGGCCGTTCGTCGGCAGGTCGGGGCAGTTGCTCGACAAGATGATCGCAGCGATGGGACTCAGCCGAAGCGACGTGTACATCGCGAACGTGCTCAAGACGCGTCCCATCAACAACGCAACACCCACGCTGGACCAAGCAGAGAAGTGCTCGCCGTATCTCTTTGATCAGATACGCGTGATCAACCCCGGCGCGATTGTGACGCTGGGCAAGCCTGCTGCGCACCTGCTTCTCAAGTCAGGTCTTGCGATGGGGCAACTCCGCGGTCGCTGGTGGACTTTCCGCGACGATCGACTCGGTCTCGATCCCGTCGAGTATCAAGTCATGCCGACCTTCCACCCCGCGTACGTTCTAAGGAACCACACGCCCGAGACGCGAGGGAAGGTCTGGTCGGACCTCCAGCAGGTCATGAAGAAAATAGGGCTTCCAGCCTAGAGCCCCAGGACATCCTCGCGCTCGACATTCATTCAGCCAGAGACGAATAATCATGCAATTTTGCGGATTTTCAGCCTCAAACCGGGGGCTTCCGCCCCAGATTTTTTTTCACTTGAATAGGAACTCAGACAGATTGTCAGCGAATAATACTTTGTCTCCGTGACCAGAGCGGTGACGGTACAACCATGCCCCCACGAGACCCGGTACTCGGCGATTCCGCTGGGTGCTGGGTTTTTTCATGATCATTTCTGACTCAACCAGAAAAACCCACGAACCATGATCCGTGGGATTATGCAGCGGACTGAATATACATCATCGCGTCTATTCGCCGCCCTGATCATCACCGTGATCGTGTTCTCCGGAAATGCGTGACGGATCAGCCTTCCCGAACACCAGTTCTGTTTCAGTTGGAAGTTTCTCGAGCTTTGTCACAAAGTACCCCCACGGCTCACGGGTGACCGTGAAATCCATTGACACTTTGTCGCCGACAACAAACCCATCGAGACTTACGTGTTCGCCAAGCGGGAACTCCATCGTCATGGAGTTCATCCCCTTCATGTCTCCCTTGCTGTTCACGAAGTTGTGGATAGCTTCGTGATGCACGCGAAATGCGGACATCGGTGCATCGGCTGAGGGCATCTGATCAATCTCGCCTCGCACGGTATACGTGTACTCATCCTGGATATGCAGTTGCTCGGTCGAGACATCCGTACCATGATCATGGCCATCGTGGTTGTGGCCTGCGTGCTCATCCTGACCGCTCGGGGTCGGATTCGATGCTGGCTTTTTCTCACATGCAGCAATTCCACTCAGCAGTCCGAGTGAAATCAATCCTGCGACGGCAACGCGGATGTGTGTGTGTGTTGTTTTCATGCATCACTGTATGCGCGTTATACAAGACTCGACATCACCGCGCAGAACGTCTTATGAGAGGAGCATTTATTCACCTCTCTGCGACTTTGGCACAGCCGCGAGCACCTCCCGGAACAGATCGCCACGAATGAAAATTGGTGTCGTGCTGGTGTGGGCGATCATCCCCACATAGGTCTCACCGATTCGCTGTGACAGGAGTTCATCGAGTTCACCCAGTTCGTGCGGCGTGTATGAAACGATTCGGTTATCGTCCACCTGCTTGAATGCCGCAGCAGAGTTTGTATCCGGAAAGACCGGACACACCACACCCTTAGGATGCTCCATCATTGCGATCTGGCCCTCCGCAGTCTGGACCATGTACAGAACATCCTGATGCGCGAGCACCTTGTACGCGTCTGCAAACATCTGCGGATGCCCTGCTGCATTGATCGGACCTGCCATGCGACCAAGACACGCAACCGGTGGAATGAATCCAAAGTGCGCGTACATCGCTGGAATAACGTTGAGTTCTGTGCCGAACCCCTGGCACACACCGGGTACCTCGTCAAACAGCACATGCTGGATACCCTGATCCATGCTGCATATGAAACCAAGTGCGTTGCGCGTTTCCATGCCCAGCACAGCATGATCACCCGGGTTCCCTGCATTCTGTTCAAATCTCGCGGCCGCCTGTGATGCACGCTCACGTGTTGAGAAGAAAGCGACCATGTTTCTTTCCTGACTGTTCAATGTGAGCACAGGGGGAAGCGATCCCTGAGCAAGAGCTGACGTATCTGCCCTTGAGGCAAAGTACCACTGTGGCAGACTGCACACAGCTTCCCAGAAGCGGATCATGTTCTCGCGAGTATTGTCACGAATCACCGCCTCCCGTCTCTGGTCGAGTTCAGCAAGCGTGCTGGCGCTGACAGATTCGGGCTTTCCATCCTGCGCGGCTTCAGGGAACCTCGCATCATTCACTGCAGCATCGTGGAACATTTGCTCCTGTTCAGGAGCCGGTGGAGTGACTTCAGGCTCAGGAGCTGCTGAGGGTCCAGGAAGATGTGCAGATTCAGTCGTTGTTTTCTTCTTCCTGCCAAATCCGAACATGGTGCATCCCTTCTTCTGATGAGTCTGTCAACTGACGTGGCATCGTACCGGATTAGGATCTGTACGCGTACAGATCTCAGTTCAGATGATGAAAAGATCCATGCGAAATGAAAAAACCGAATCCACTGAGGATTCGGGTCTTGATGATCTGGTTTTACATATCACATGAGTTCAGGCCTTAGCCACATCGATGTAGCTGGCAACACTCTTGAGATCATTTGCAAGCAGGGGCGAGTAAACCATGCTCCATGATTCGCCGGTTTTCACCTGCGCGATGTTGGGGCACTTCTCACGATCGGTCCAGTCGCGGTTGCCACGAACATAGACATGGAGATTGGTACGACGACGCGCCTGAGAGACACGGAGTCCCTTGCTGATTGCGGGATCCATCTGCATCAGACGGCGGATTGTCTTCTCAGAGGCAAGCCGACGGGGCTCAGCCTTGATAGTGCAGCGGATTGTCTGGCCTGCTTCAAGCGAATCGATCATCGTCATATCTCCATACCGGCACAAACGCCACATCCAAGCGGGCAAAGTGCGGCCCCAAGTCTAAGACGGCTGGTGCAGTAAGTCCAAACTTCGTCTACCCAACCCGGAATCAGACGCAATAATGAGGGTTCCACGTCTTTCCGTGCGGTCGAAACACCGTCTGTCGGCCGATGTAGAGTCGAAGAACGTCTGAGAATCCCCTCCCCGGCTGTGCAGAGGCAAGCCGAGGTTGTTGTCAGAGCCGCTTATCACAACGGCTCAGCCATGAATCTGTGATCCCCAAGGAGTGCTCAATGCTGACCTTTTTCCGTTCTGCAGTACAACCCCTTCAAACGCGATTGAGTGGAGCGGGCTTGGGTCTCGCTACATGTGTGCTGCTCGCAGGATGCAACGGCGACGGAAGCACAACAACCCCATCCAGCAGCACAAGCACCAATCCGACGACAGCGGCTGTCGTACATGTTGACGGCGACACCAGTGAGTGGCCTGCAAGCGATGTTATTCAAGCAGATGAACACTACCTCTACCTCCGCGTCAGACCGAGCGCACAACCCAGAACACTGCAATCGTTTGACGGGATGCTGCGCCTTGTCCTTGATCTTGATGGTGATACACAGACAGGACTTGCAACTTCCGGACCAACAGTACGAGATGCATCCGGCAATGAGGGAATGATCGGCGCTGAAGTAGAGATCGTGTTCTCGCCCAGCGAAGATGGAGCACAAGGGCGCGGCGTGGCGTGTGCACGATTGAACGCAGATGGGTCAACAGCACCCATCTCTAATGGCGACGTCGGCTTGATGTT
This sequence comes from Phycisphaeraceae bacterium, assembly GCA_020639155.1. Classification (NCBI taxonomy): domain Bacteria; kingdom Pseudomonadati; phylum Planctomycetota; class Phycisphaerae; order Phycisphaerales; family Phycisphaeraceae; species Phycisphaeraceae bacterium. Next base: position 8,977 of record JACKHF010000002.1, on the reverse strand, counting down.
TGCGCCAACCTATGCGGATAACTGGTACGAGATGCGCATACCCCGCGAAGCAGCAGCCCTTCCCGAACTGCGTGAACGTGGCAAGCGCGTTGTTGGTGTGTTTGAAATGCTGAACCTGAACGGCGAAGCCATCGGCGCAACGCCGATGTTCTCCGCTCGTCTCCCCGCAATGCAGCCCGATCTCGGGGTGGAGATGGGATTGCCAACGCGCGGATTTGGACAAGTGCGCGTGATGTCGTACAACGTCCTGTTTACATCACCCGTGAAGAATCCCAATGGGTTTTCGGCACTTATTCAGGCGGCAGATCCGGACATTATCCTGTTCCAGGAATGGCACGACGGAACCGCAGAAGATATTGAGAACTGGCTTGCTGCATTTGCTCCAGGCCCACAGCCATGGCGCGTCATCAAGGGTGAGCAGACCGGCGTTGCGATTGCATCTCGCTACGCGATGACAGCTGCAAGCGTCTCTGACGCACCAATGAGTGGCGGAAGTTCGCCGCTTCGCGTGATTGCTGGCACAATCTACTCACCCATCGGCCCCATCTCCGCTGCGAGTGTCCATCTGAAGTGCTGTGGGTTTGCTGGCAGCCCCGAAGACCAGAAACGAATGGCTGAAGCGGAAGCGATCAACCAGCGCCTTGCCGCTGCATGGGACACGGGCAGCGATCGCGCACGCGTCATTGCGGGAGATCTTAATCTCGTTGGATCCCGCCCTCCGCTTGACATACTGCGTGCTGGGCTTGATCACGATGGTACATCACTTGAGGTTGCGGATGCACGCGTGCTCGGCGACGGCAGCACATACACATGGCGCGACTGGGAATCAGACTTCACACCGGGCAGGCTTGACTGGATGATGGTTGGCGACGCACGCGCATCTATCGCGCGCAGCTTTGTCATCGATCCATCTCGTTTGAGCGATAAGGCACTCGCAGCCATAGGCATTACCGCTGACGATGCAAATGGAAGCGATCACCTGCCGGTTGTTGCAGATATCACAGCAAACCGTTAATACACGGGTTCGATGCCATACCCGTACGGTTGATCATCAACGTACTCTGGTTGATCTTCGGCTGGCGCGTCTGGAATTTCCTGGGTCAGATTCAGCCGGCGGAACACACCCCGCGCAAACAGCATTATGAGATAACTCCCCGCAGTCGCAATTGTTGCTGCAGCAAAGAACGTACCCAACTCGCCTCTCGGCAGCGCGATGATTTGTCCAATAGCAACGCCGCACGGCATGATCGCCAAAGAACTGTATCTGCCGTATGTTGTCATATTGTCGAGCAGACGGATAGAAAACGCCAGAATCAGCACATAGGGAATGAACGAAATCCATGGATTGTCATTGACAATGTGCCCAACAAGCCCCGGACCAACGTTGTACTCCTTGGCTTTTTTGCGAACATTCAGCTCTCGCGGAATAGTAATCGCAAGCCCCTCGGGCTTGTCGGGATAAATTGAGCGCGGTATCGGAAGTGTCAGCACGAGCTTCACAGAGTGGAGCAGATCGTACTGCTTTGATTCAAATCGCTCCTCAATCAGCCACATGCTGAACGCCGGAGCATACTGGCCCGAGAGCAGGTTCAATACACCTGATTTGATGTTGCCACCAGCAAGTGCCTTTGCAACACCAACACCGCTGAGGTCTCTGAAATCAGCATTTCTCACCGATGTGTACGAGGCAAGCAACGCAACCCCTGCCATACCTACAATCATTAATCGGATACAGGCCTGACGAAACCCGAGGTGTTGCCAGGCGCTGTGATATGCGCCCCAGATGCACGCAATCAGCACACCAAGAATAAATCTTCGACCGAAGCTCTGCGACATCGAACCGAGGCCAGCGATCCCAATAATTGCAGCAGCGGGGAAGGCTACAGCAATATTCATCAGCCTGGGAGCCCACGCCCATGCTGCAAGACCCGCTGCAAGTGCAAAGAAGCCGACCGAGAGGTACATGAAGTTTGCACCAATAAAGGGCAATCGAATAAAAATAAAACGACATGGAATTGCAAAGCCGAGAATTACAGCCGCAAGAATCAGTGTTGCGTTCAGCCCGATCGCTGGAAAACGATGCACGAGCCTGTAGGCAATCCTCTCACTTCGAAGCCCGTGCTTGTACAGCATCAGGAAAAAGACGAGGAAGAGAACCAGTATAAAGAGATAGATTGTCGCAGCCTTGCCCACATTGCCCGGCGGGGGGCAATCGTGGTATTCGCCTGTCAGAAGCGGGACTGTTGTCGCGGTGACCTGGAAAATGATGAAGCCAACAAGGAAGAAGTTTCGCACGCTGAGCAGGTCAACTTCACCGCGCGCAGCCTGTCGCCACATCATGCCGATAATCAGCAGCGCAAGCAGCACACATGTCAGCACCAGTATTGAGATCACCCGTTATACTCCAACGATACTGCGACCCTTGATTCGGCTGAATTGATGGCGAGAGAAAGCGATCTCCCAAACGCTGGCGCGGATGGTAGCACTCTGGCCCACATCATGAAGTTCTCGGAACTTCTCCGGGGAAACTATCGGGCACCAGAAGGCTCATTCTCCGGTGAATCGTCGTACGCATCGCTGCTGGTCACTGTTCGAAACTTCCTGCCCTGCATCTTTGCAAGTTGCTCGCGATTCGCCTTCATCGCCTGACGAATAAACCTGACAAAGCCAGAGAGTAAACCGAGCACTGCCCATGTGATCAGGCCCCACGGCTTTGTACCCAGGAAGTAATCGAAGACAAAGCCAATAAGGACACCGGCAACCACACTGGCGCCAAAGTCGATAGCGATCGACCATACCTTGCCGGTATCGCTGATTGTCTTTGAGACTGAGTTGTCCTGTCTTTTTCGCTCACGCTGCTGATGTTCTGTAATCATCTGCTGCTCTTCAGCAGACGGAGCACGGAGCACTTCGGGGAGTTCTGGTATGGTTCGCCGAGTGCGATCTGATGGTGGTGTGTCATCGTTCATGCAATGTCTCAGTGTGCTGGCGTGATCGTTGGCGGTATATACCCTGACGACTGGTTCTTGTGTGGTGCAGCTATGAACTGCCCCGTCCCAAGTTGCAATGATCCATCCGCCGAGAGCCCTGACGGCATCCTGCGAATCGGGTCGCTGGGGAGCAACGGGATGTTCCACTCGATCGTGTCGTAGGCCTCTTCGAGAATGTCGTAGGCAAGCGTGCGAATCGACGCGATGCTGGTAAAGTGCTGGATCTGGCCGCGAGAAATATTCGCAGCACTCAGCCATGTGCGGAGTTGCTCAAGATGCTCAAGTTGCTTTGCACGCTGGGTGGAATCAACGGGAAGTTCGAGTGCCTGCGTCTGAGCGTTAACCAGCTTTGTCTCGATCCGATCGGCCTTTCTAGCGAGTTGCTGCTCACGGCTGACCGCACAACCAGTCAATAAAGCAAGCAGCGCAGCGAAAAAGCAAAGGACAATCAGATTCAAGCGATGTTGATTCATAAGCGAAGTGTATCACGTCATATCCGCTGCTGAGTTGAGGGAACCAGCGAGCCGTTTGCCACACTCTGGACATGGGAGGTCTTCTGCGATCCCTTCGCGCGAGTACCCGCAGTTCACGCACAGATCAATGCCCATATCGCGCAGGGCACGCCTGTACGGCTTTGCGTAGAACCGACCGTACATGAACGCGCTCCACGGCCAGACCAGAATCACCGCAAACGCGATGATGAGCAGACCGGCGTTGCTTGGCATAATGCCGAGTAACGCAGCAACCCAGCGTCTGGTCTGCATGAGTATCGCCATCGCGACAAAGATCGGCAGCACCACCGCGAGCAACGTAAACGACCAGAGTGAGTTTTTCAGATACGCCTCATGAACGATCTTCAATGCCTGCTTTCGCTGAGCACGGGTGAGCCGAAGCTGTGGATCCTCGAACCGGTTAACGAGCCAGCCCCAACGCATGTTCGCTCCTTCGCTGCGAAGAACCATGTGTGTCGAGCTCTGGTTTCTGTCCCTCGACATTCCAGATGACCCGAAGAAATAGTATCGAACCTTTGTCGTTCTACGATCTACAGGCTTGGCTTTTCATGCCTGCCGCTGTCGCACCATCCATTTTGGGGAAACACATCATGCATACTCGATCCGTCTGTATCGCTCTGGTTGCAGGTCTTTCGATCTCCTCAGCCGCGCTTGCCCAGCAGGACCCCCCACGCGGACCCGGCGGACCGGGAGGTGGCGGCGGGCGAGGAAACTTCGTCGAACGCATGATGGAGCGCGATGCTGATGGGGATGGAAAGGTTTCAAAGGCAGAGGTTGAGGGCACATTCTTTGAGCGATTTTTCGACAACGCCGATGCCAACAAGGATGGCTTCGTGACACGTGAGGAAATCGAAAACGCCCCACCACCACAGCGCGGCCCGGGCGGAGGCGCAGGCAATGGCGGAAATGCAGGCGACGCCCCGTCATTCCACGAATCGATGGAGTCCGCGGGCGCAGCATTCAGGCTCCTCCAGCGCGCAGATTTCAATGCGGAGGATCAAACTCGAACCTATGCAGCAATCGACAATCTGCAACGCGCGCTGATCAACGCAAAGACACAGCTTGGGAGTGCGCCACTTGCAAACGCGGCGAAAGAAAAATATAACGGCGATGAAGCAGCAATCCGCCTCGCAATACGCACGTCACTTGTCGAAACAATAGAAGCATCCATCGTGATGGAGAAGGCCCTGCTCGCAGGCGATAACGCAAAGGCCTCCGAGCAGGTCGCCGTGCTGCGAAGGTTGCAGAATGTCAGCCACGACACCTTCGAACCGAAGCGCGGCGAGCGTCGCGGCTCTCAGGCACTGCCCGTCGCGCCGGAGCAGATCAAACTCGCCATGATGCACTATTTCGTGCATGTCGGCAGGCAGATCGAATCTGAAGCCACCGTGATCGCGCGTGCGAACGAAGAGTAAGATCATCGTCATGGCTGACAAAGAAACCAAAGTATCATCATCGCCATCGAGATGCAGTTGCCGCTGGCAGTTCCTTGTGCTTGCGCTGCTGTCGTCGATCGGACTGATCGGCGAGCTTCTCCTCATGGAGCACACAGGCGAGTTTGTGCAATGGATCCCTGTTATCGTGTGCGGCGCTGTCGCATTGTGCTCGGTCGTCCTTCTCATTGCCAGACGATCACCAGCTCCACTGAGAATCATCGCGGTTCTCATTGGATTGGTAACTATTGGCAGCGGCGTGTTTGGCACATACGAGCACTTCGAAGAGAACAACGAGTACGCGAAGGATGTTAACTCTCTCCTTGACCCAGCAGACAGAACTGTTCTCAGGGATACCTTTGTCGCTGCACGTCATCCGCCACTCGCACCCGGTGCAGTGTCGTTATGTGGATTACTGCTCGCATTGGGTGCGATGAAGCGGTAACGGCACGCAGCCAGTTCTGCAACAACCCAGTCAACAACAGAGCCCGGGGATCCAGTCCCCGGGCTTTCCTGTTGCTTGTCCCTCAACATCTCCGGACGAGGTCATCAGATATCAGATCAACACCGAACTGAGCAGGCTGATCGAACCCATTGGAATACCTAGATTTGTCACGCCTGTGCTCTGCCCGATCGGATCCCAGTGTTCGAGCGATGCAACAACAGGGCCTGTCGCCACAACGCGAGCGGTATAGGCAAGCCCGCCCGCTGGCAACGCCAGCAGGTCGAGCCTGCCATCGGGGTCTTCCACCTCAAGCGGGTCGAGACTCTTCGTCTCAGTCACCGTTTGCCCATTCGAGAATGTCCATGTCACCGTGACACTGATACTTGATGCGGATGGATTAAATAGATACACGTCCTCGGTGCGAACCTCATTCCCGCGCAGGCGATCGATCTGCCCCTGCGTGAACACCCATTCTGTCGCAGCACGGGTTTCGGGTGTTGTAAACACGAGGCTGCTCTGGCGTTCCGTCACAGCTGATGCGCTCACGGATGTATTTGATGCATACACCAGTGAGAAGTCATCATCTGCTGAGGTAAATCCGAGCCCGCGGAGCGAGACCGTTGTTGATTCACCAGCGGTGACATTGACAGTGAACGTCGAGGGTCCGCCCAACAGTGTCGATGAGTCATGCAGAATGGTCCTGAAATCGACAATTGCATCCGTAGAGCCGGGATTCAGTATGGTGATAAGTGTGTCGTCGTTCGGACTGGAACCGCCATCGAACTCTGTTGACAGAAACGCGCCCGCGAGCGCTACGTTCGCGGTTTGGGTTGCAATCGTTGCGCTTGCATTGATGAGGTCGTAGCTCGTGCCGCTGACAGCGATGCTTCGCGTGCTCGATAGCTTCGCGGTGTATGTTCCATTCGCAAGCGTATCCATCTGCGAGATGTTCCATCCTGCGCGACGATGCCCCTCCACCACCTTCACAAAGGTGAATGTCATGCCATGCTCGTTCTCGATCTCAAGTTCGACCTCCGCGCTGTCATCATTGGGGTTGTAGACCAGCACAAAGTCACGGGCAGATGCGTCATCTTTCACAATGGAGGGGAGCGCAAAGTCTGTTCCCGAGTCATCTCGGAAATGCTCGCCTGCTCTTGATCCGAAATCGTCGTGCCTCAGCACCGCACGAACGGAATCATCTGTCGAGAGCAGTTCGAGGGCGTACGGCGTGTTCTCACGGACAACAGGAGATGAGCCGACGCTGCTGATTGCGATCATCTCGCGCTCACCGCCAGTGGTTGTGCCGCTGGCGATCATCTGATCCCGCGCGCCTGTCTCGTATCTCGCCCAGAGCTCCCAGTCAGACGACGAAGAGTCGATATCAACAATCTCGACAGACTCATTGATCGACGACGATCCGAACCCCTCCGGTATAAACAGGGCGTTCGGCAGATGCGATGTGAGCAGTTGGCGCGCTTCCAGTCGTTCAAACAGACCCATGACATTTCTCCGGTATGCGAACAGATGTTGCACATCCGAAGATGCAAACCCAATGCCAACACAACGTACCCCTTCGTATTCGATGGGGAGCAGCGTGCGCATCCATATCTCTGGCCAGTCACATGCGTACTCACCATCGCATCTGGCCAAGTCAGGCCAGTCGCAGGACACAATGCGTCCTGATAACCCCGGAGATATGCCGATTCTGGTGTCTCGTTCTCCCTGACAAGTGAAACACAGCACCTGCCTGCGGAGTTGGTTATCATGATGACTGCTCCGACACAGTCCAGAGCGCTCCTCGTCGTCCCCAGCCCGGATCCATACCCATGAAATCTGATCAATACCGTCATCTGTGGTTTCTCTGTGCAGGTTCATGCGCAGCACTGTTCCTCGCAACAGCAGCAATCGCCCAGAATGAAGAACCGCCGCCAGGCAACGCGCTCCCCGATGAACCGAATCAGGAAGAAGTCGGCATTCTGCAGAAGGGATTTGGGCGGGGTGGCCTGACCCAATGGCAGACCGAGGGCGAGCTTGGTGAGATGCCAGCACCCGAGCATGTTGTCAGAGCGGTCACCGACACAGTGCGCGCCATGGAACAGACCGTGCGTGCAGGCGACGCTGAGACATACCTCACCTATGTATGGTCTGGCGATCCCGGGTTCCGGCGTGAGCAGGAGCAATGGGCGAAAGACATCAATCATCGCGCGCCAAAGGCATTCAAAGTCACTATCGATTCGGAGCATGTCACGATCGAAGATGCGATTGCATCAACAGAGATCACCTGGAACTGGACCACTGACGGCTTGCCTCAGTCACTGACATTTCCGGGCAGCTTTTTCAGAATCACAACGGATTCAGGTGAGCAGTGGCTGTATGCCGGCGAGAAGTTCCGCGCTCGCGGCGGATACCGTGAAAACATCTATGCGCTCGAAGAAAATAGTGGTTTTCAACGCACTGTTGGTCGTGCGATGCGCGATGTTCGCAGGCACGTTGAACGTGGCATGGGAACGCGCATCGACAAGATGGTGCCGATCAGAATCTACCCCAACGAGAAGCACTTTGCATTTTCAAATGGTCTTCTGAAGCACGAGACACAACCTTGGCAGATCGACCCTGCTCAACCTGTGAAACTGATTGCCAACGACGAGATTGAGGAAGACGCACTGAAGGCCGATCTCGCCCGTCGATTCACTATGCTGACACTGCACGAGATCGGCTCGCACGCCGATCAGATGCCTTGGTGGATCGCAACTGGGATTGCCGAGTTTGCATGTGAAAAGTTTGAAGATGATCTTGAGCCGAACATGGAGAAGGTCCGTGGTCCATTGAAGGCTGGTGATCTGCCAAAGTTTGCCTCACTCAGCAACGTCTCCTCGCTGTCCGATACCGACCGCATGCTTGCGATCGAGATGGGGCACAACCTTCTTGGATATATCGCAGACTCATACTCGCGTGAGCAGCGCCAGGACTGGGTGAAGATGCTGGCCAACGGCAGCTCTCTTGAAGCTGCAACCCGCGAGACATTCGAGATTAGTGCAGACGAGTTGGAAGCCAAATGGGCTGCCTGGCTCAGTGAGTCTGGAGAATGAAAACCGCAATGCGACTCGATGAAGTCGCTTCGGCTTTTGTACAGCACAGGGTTCATTGTCGCCAGACTGCGCCGGCCTGCGATTTCTTGACCCAAGTAGCGGTACGCCTACACTTGCGGCCCGGGTGACCGGGTGCTGGACGGGTATACTGAGCCAGCAAACATCCGAGGGGCGGTAGCTCAATTGGTTAGAGTCCCGGACTGTCGATCCGGTGGTTGCGGGTTCGAGTCCCGTCCGCCTCGCTTCCCAAGCCCTGCACTTGCAGGGCTTTATCATTTTTGTCGTCGGCGTCTTCGGGCTCGGATTCGGGAGGTGCGTCTGAAGTGCGTCTTGACTGCTCAGTCTCGCCCGGCGTCAGGAAGTCGCTCAGGGTCTCACGCGCCACATCGGCATCGCGCGTATCGGCTGCGAGGTAGAACGTCTGGGTCGTGTCGATCTTCGAGTGCCCCATGTACTCCTTGAGCACGTGGATGGGAACGACGCGTGCCATGTGCGTGCCGTAGGTTCG